>JBCQUV010000073.1:0-2775 GCA_047173765.1 Rikenellaceae bacterium | reverse complement strand
CCGAGAATATATCTTTGCTACTTGTGCCATAAGCGGTCATACATCTAGCCATAAGCTCCGACCACACAGCGATATCCTTGCGAGTGTAACCCACAACCGTAGGTAGACCCGTAGTTCCAGATGATGCGTGGATACGGATAATCTCCGACATAGGTACTCCAAATAGACCATAAGGGTAGTTGTCTCGCAGGTCATTTTTGGTGGTGAATGGCAACTTCACAATATCCTCTACGGTTTGAATATCGTCGGGCGTGACATCCATCGCTTGCATCTTCTCGCGGTAGAATTGGACTTTGTGGTATACGTTGTGAACGGTTTTGTGTAGGCGTTTGCCTTGCAATGCGTGCATCTCGTCACGAGACATACACTCTTTTGATTTATTCCAAATCATGGTTGGTTACTATTTATAGTTGGTCTTTAACTGCCTCTGCACCAATGCGCAAGGCTTTAATGTTTGCGTCTATAATATCTTGACCCTTGCGTGCAAATATGCGTGCTATGCCAGCCTCCAAATCTTTTTGCTCGATTGAGAGGATTGTCGATGCAGCACCCAAGAGTACAATATTTGCCGAGCGAGCAACACCTGCATCCTTGGCTAACTGCTCTACATCTAGCGTGAGGAGCTTTGGCATCTTCTTAAGCTCTGCCGCAATATCCTCCTCTGCGGGGTAGTTTGGTATATTGATAAATGGTTTAGACGAGGTTACAACCCATCCGCTCTCCTTGAGGTATGGAGCATAGCGCAACGCCTCCATAGGCTCTAGCGAGATTATGGCATCTGCACCACCAAGGGCTATGAGGTCTGAGTTTATGGTCTCGGAGCTGATGCGGAGATTTGTCTGCACATCGCCTCCTCGTTGGCTCATTCCGTGAACCTCGGCTTGTTTAATTTGTAGACCCTCGGTGCGAATAGCCTCGCCAATAACTGCGGCGATAGATAGAATTCCTTGACCTCCCACACCCGAGAGGATTATATCACATTTCATAATTTTTAATCTCTTTAAAGTGGTTACTTCTTTGCGTGCTTTTTCATGGTTTGAATACACTCTCTGCGTGGGATGATTACCGAAACGCCATCATATTCAAACTCTTCACGCATGATTGTTTCAATCTCCGCCATATTCTTGGGTAATGGCACTACAACTCGAATGTGCTCTGGCTCAACGCCCAAGCCTTGGCATATAGCCTCGAATTTGTATGTTCCAGCAGAATCCTGACCTCCAGTCATTGCTGTGGTGAGGTTGTCCGACAAAATCACTGTCATGCGGCTCTTAGAATTTACGGCATCCAACAGACCTGTCATTCCAGAGTGGGTGAATGTAGAGTCGCCAATCACCGCAATTGCAGGGTGCTGACCTCCGTCACTTGCACCCTTAGCCATAGTGATTGAGGCACCCATATCAATACAGCTATCAATAGCCGAGAATGGAGGCAACGCACCAAGTGTGTAGCAACCAATATCACTAAACACACGTGCATTCTCATACTCCGCAGCGATTTTGTTGAGTGCATTGTATACATCACGGTGTCCGCAACCTTGGCACATTGCTGGTGGACGACCCACAACAATCTCGCTTGGAGCGAACACCTGCTTAGATTCTAATCCTAGGGCAGCCTTCACATTGTCGGGAGTAAGTTCACCTACACGTGGAAGTTTGCCGTTTAAGCGACCATCAACCTTGTCGTTGTCCAACACTCCACGCAACTGCTCCTCGATGAATGGCTGACCATCCTCCATAACGAGAACTCTATCGCACTCGCTCATAAGGCGAGCAATAAGTGCTTTGGGCAGAGGATATTGCGATACCTTAACTGCTGGGTGGGGTAGTCCCTCAGGGAAATTCTCATTGAGGTAGTTCCACGCAATACCTGATGCTATGATTCCGAGTGATTTGTCCTCACCCTCGTGGTATTTGTTAAATATAGATTGCTCCGCAAGCTCCACCAATTTTGGTTGTTGAGCAATCACTTCGTTATATCTGCGGCGAGCAATGGCAGGGAGTAGAATCCACCTTTTAGCATCCTCGGAGTATTTAATCTCGTTTTGAGGGCGACTCTCACCCACATTTACCACTGCACGGCTATGTGCCATACGAGTTGTGATGCGTAGCAGAACTGGAGCCATCAATGACTCCGACAACTCAAAGGCATATTGCATAATGTCGTAAGCCTCCTGTTGCGAAGATGGCTCAACCATTGGGATAAGTGCAAATTTGCCATAGAAACGAGAATCCTGCTCATTTTGCGAAGAGTGCATCGACGGGTCATCTGCCGCCAACACAACCAGACCGCCATTTATGCCCGATACTCCCGAATTGATAAATGCGTCGGCACACACATTCATGCCCACGTGTTTCATACACACGAGTGCACGTTTGCCAATGAATGACATGCCTAGAGCTGCCTCCATAGCGGTTTTTTCGTTCGTGCACCATTTGCTGTGTATTGCGGTTGCCTCCTTAGAGTTTTGGATATATTCGGTGATTTCTGTCGATGGGGTGCCAGGGTAGGCGTATACTCCCGAAATGCCAGCTCTAATAGCACCTAGAGCTATAGCCTCGTCACCGAGTAGTAAAAGTGTTTCGTTTTGATTCATTGTGATATCTATATGTTTACTTTAGTTTCGATTCAAAGTCACGAAGTTACTATTTTTTTTGCATATATCCAACTCTATAATAATATAAGTAGTGTAAAACAATTATTGTCATATTTTTAAAAGCACTCTTGGAGCGATATTTTTCACTATTAAATTTCAGTATAGAACCACTATATTTT
>JBCQUV010000024.1:19261-26716 GCA_047173765.1 Rikenellaceae bacterium | reverse complement strand
GATCAGCGAGGGTCTGCGTCCTGTGATAGCGTGGATATGTCCCGCGACATCGGCGACCGAGATATGCACCTTGTCTGGTACTGTGTAAATTGCTTTCATAGCTCTATATTTTTGATGATGAAATGATCCCAATAATATTGTCGCAAGTTAGCCTCTTATAATCTCGTAACCTCTCGCAAAGGGAGGCGATCGGCTCGACGGTCTTGGTGAACTTCTCGCGATCCTTGGTTGCCACTTCGTTGGCTACAGAATGGATCAGAGACTCGATCGCCTTGACCGTTAGGAGGGTGTTATTTACGCTACTTGCGACCGTGTATAGTCGAGGGTAGTTGTAGGCGTGCTCGATGATACGCTTGCGCGAGATAACGCCAGAGCTTGCAAGATGGTGAGCTATCTCGTCGAGCGAGAGATACACGGCTGTGGGTACTATCGAAGATCCATCGGCGTAATTTATTAAATATGTCATAATTCTGTTTTTAGTGTGTTAATAATTCTATCGCAAAGATAGATTCCTAAATAGTAGTGGACTCGGTATTCCGATATTCCACGACCCTCGATTTTACCCCCTCTCCCCCATAACCCCCTATTCCTATATATATAGGGGGTAATTTAGGGGGTTGTTCAGAGGGTTCTACAAAGGGTTGTAGAGGGTCATTTGAGGGTTGCCAGAGGGTTCTACAACTCGTAGCCCAGAGGGTTGCCAAAGGGTTACAGAGGGTTGATCGAGGGTTGCAACTCTATGAGAGTGTACATATCGCCATCTCCTTTTGCGATCAATCCCGCATCGGTTGCACGCTTGATGTGAGCCTCTGCCGTCTTGGGTTGTATGCCCTTGACCCTCGCATAAGCATCGCGAAGATCCGCCCATTGCATCGGTGCAGTCAGGCACTTCTCCCATAACTCATAACCCTTGGGAATAGCGGGTAACGCGTGCCCCGAAATCCTCGGTAAACCATCATCGATGGTGAACGTGAACGATGATGGTTTCTCGTTTCGGGTAAATGGAAAATCGACTTCCACGTAGTTTGGGAATTTCTCCCTCGCGGTAAGCTGCGCAACCGTTTCACTCTTCTGCATCAGTAGGCTGCCGAGGTGCCCACGAGCGTGGCGATCTGCCTTATTTTCATGTACCACCGTAACTATCGCACATTGCAACTCACTCGATAATGTCATTAGAAGCTGTACAGTTTCGGTGCTATGCTCCAGATCCAAAAAAGAGGCGCAAAGATCAACCACTCCATCTATTATCAAAAGTCTCGGCTTCAGCTCCTTGCAAGTCTGCTCGACTACCTCGGCACGATCAAGCGGCATAAGCTCTCGCAACATATAGAGTTGAAAACCCTCCTCGTCAAGTTCGCCATCGCCCAGAGCTTTGATCCTGTGGGTTATCTTCTGCGCGTGGGACGCTGATTGCTCTGTATCGAACCAAAGGATCTCGCCCTCTCTCAGGTCTCCCCGCTCGGCTATGTACTCAGCCACTACCATCTGCAAATAGAATGTCTTTTTGCTTTTCGCCGCCCCTGTTACCGTCATTATGTTGCCCTCACTTACTCCTATCTTTGCGTCGGGTGTCAGCAGTACCGGGGTCGGCGGCTTGATCGTGTCCGTGCTTCGTATCCTAAAGGTAGAACGATGGAGGCGATCGCGTCGTTCCTGTTCTGCCTTGGCTCGATCAATCCCTTTCGCATTGTCCTGCTCCGTGCGGCTGGTCTCCATATCAGTAAACATATTCGCAAAGAGCCTCTCGGTCGTATCTGCATCAGGTATGAACTCGAACTTCTCACGCGCCCACTCTCTCGCCTCTTCTGCTGGAACGTACCTTGCGGAGGCACTCACGGCAAACGCAAGTAGTAGGTTGTGCCAGCTCCCTGTTTTTTCTCGATCCTCACCGAGAACATCTGCAAGTTCATAGCCCTCACGAGATTCTGCCGAACGTAGAGCCTCCTCACATTTCTCTGCTATATTGGTAGCCCCTTTGCGGTCTATTGTCGCCGTTGAGGTTGCTTTTGCGCCCCATATATCGCCCCAATCGGCGAAGAAGTCCTCACCCATCCGAATGGCGTTATCCGCGCTAATTTCGCCCCGATACCCCGATATATAAAAGCCTCTTTCGGGGTGGTTGCACGCTCGGTCGATACTGTACCCTGTGAGCTCCTTGATGTAGTTTCCGCCAGCTGCAATTCGGCTCTTTAGGGCTTCGGAGTTTCCAGAGGTTACAAGTGTACCCCCAGCATCAGATAGAAAATAGACGTGCGCTCCGTTACCCTTGCAGCTCGGCTTCACGGCAAACGCTCCAATAGAATACATTTGCGCAATGAACTCACTGAATGTCTCCTTGTCGCGTAGCTTCGGGTTCTGCTTGCTGTCAATATCAAAAACGAATATGTCAGATAGTGGTGCACCTGCCTCGCCCCATACCTTAGTTATGAAGTAGTTGGCGTTCAAGAAGCCCATCTTCTCGGCTTTGATTTTCGGGCTATCCTCGTCGTACTTTTTGAGGAGGCGATCCACTTTGCCCTGCACCCTTACCACTGCCGCATCATCGCATTTCTCGGTGATGATTTCTCGCAAAGTAGCGGTGCCGCCTCTGCCTTGTTTGTCCGTGATCGTCTTATTGAGGTGGAACGTCTGCCCCAGTGCCGCATCGACTAACTCACGGTAATTTTGCGGTTGGTACATTTGGACGGCGTGGGATATTTTAGTATCTTTGCCATCGTAAGGATTGCTCTTAGGGGGCGGGGCTGTCGGGGTCTCGCTCCTTTTTTGTTGTGTCATACTATTTGCCCCCTCTCTTTTTTAAGCAGAACCCTTGCGCCTGTGTCTCGATCTCCTCGGTGGTACTCACCCGATTCTGCTTTATCCACGCGTCGAGTTCCGCACGATCGAAGTAGCATAGTTTCCCCGTCGGTTTGTAGTGCGGGATCTGCTTGTTTGCAGTTAGCTTGTACAGCCAACTTTTTGATAACCCCGTGTAGCGGCTCGCCTCGTCAAATGTTAGCACCTCTTTTTGTGCAAGTCCCAACATCGCTACACTTTGCTCTATGTCGGCTACTCTTTGCTCTATTGTTCCCATCTTGATATATTATTTATGGGTTATGCCATTTGAGGTAGGTGTAACGCTCCTCGCCTGTGCTGTTGTGAACTTCAAGGCGGTTACACTCGTCCTATTGTTCAAGGGCAAAGGTAGAGGATATAGGCGAAGAAAATAGTGTCACTTGGTGCTACTATGGTGCTACTAATATGATTGAGGCGCTAACAAAAAAAAAGAGGCAATTATGCCTCTTTATCTTCAAATAAAATATCTATCGTTTGATAGCCTTTGGGTTTGCCTGCGCTATTTTTGTCTGCATCGTTGCCTTTATTGTTTGCTAATTGACTTCTCGCTTTACCTAACCTACCCTCTTGAAATAGGGTGTTTAACGCATCCTCTGGGAAATCTCTACCATCTATACAGTATATTTTTTCTAACATATATGCTAATCTTGCTTTTGATTTATTCAGCCATTTATAATAATCGCCCTGCATCTTCATCAAACCCACCTCAACGGCTTTGGCAAATATCTTTCTTGCTAATATGGTATCAAGTTCTTCTGGTAGTTGAGGTGTTTGAGTACCTTGTTGTGATTTATTGGCTTGCAACTGCTCACTCTGAAGCTCTGGGTAAAACTTCTCTTTTATAGCATTTTGAACCATTTTGCCAATGTCTGATGAGTAAAGATAGTTACATAACGGCTCTAATCGCTTTAGATCATTATCTCCAAACTTCATAAAACAGAAATACAACTCCTTTTCCAGCAATCTTAGCAATAACCAATCATACATACAGCAACCCTCATTATAGCCACTATCACCCTCGTTTATATCTATACATTCCAGCCATCGGCAAAATCCTTGCAGTAGTAGCATTTGTAAGATTAGCCCATATATAGGCACATTGTCAAATGCTTTTAATGTGTTTGTTATATAATTCCTCACCTTGTTAGGCTTGTCGGTATTGTCTTTCAAACAACAAATTAGCTCTTTTAGGGTTATTAAATACCCATCTCTAATATCTTTACTTGATAATATACTGTCTATTATACCACACTGGTGTAACTCCCTATAAATAGGCTCTAAACTACATTTAAGTCCATACTCTTCAATATCAAACCAGCTATCTATATTTTCATCTTCTAATGGAATATATGTTGTGTTGGCAAACAAACCTTTACCATCTTTTGCATCATTTATTATTATTTGCTCTACTGCTGATTGCATCGACTCTGTCGTTAATATTCTAATAGGCACAAAATACCACTCTCCAGAATGAGGCGTTACATATTCTTGCTCCTCCAATATTATAGTTAAACCCTCTATTTGCACCTCTCTGGCTCGCTGTTCTATCTCTCTGTACTTCTTGAAGTCTGATATAAATGCTTCATCATCTGCATATCCAGCCAATTTCATAGCCTCGTCTATTGTTGCACCCTCAACCAAAGGGCAACCCAAATTACCACCATCACCTACATCTGGGTTGTCTTTTGTTAGTTCTGATATTATGCTATACACCGCATCAAATTCAGCTCGTTTATATTGTCCTGCCTCTTTATCAAGCTCACTATATTCCTGCTGTAATTGCTCTATTGTCTTACTCATACCTTTACAACTTTAACTCTGGTAAACTATTAATTGCAGCCTCTTTAAGGCTATCTACTGCTCTGGTGTACTTCTCTGTGTGTTTCAGTCCACTATGCCCTAATAGGCTCGCTACTGTCTTAATGTTAGCCCCATTGTTGAGGATATTAACCGCAAAGGAGTGTCGGGCGCAATGCCACGTGATATGTTTGTCGATCCCTGCTCTTACAGTCCATCGCCTCAACGCTTTTAGGCACATCGTATGGCTTGGCAAATCAAAGATTAACGCCTCTTTACCCTCCCCCTCTGGAGGTGCGCCAATCAATGATAATAACCCATCGTTGAGGGGAATAGTAACGCCACTATTGGCACTGTGCCCCTTTGTCTTAGCCTGTTCAAATGATAGTAGGCGGTTAGAGTAATCCACACTTTTGTATGTCAATGCCTCCACATCACAAAACCTCAACCCTGCATATAGGCAAAATATAAATGCTCGTCTTATATTCTGGTTCTGTCCTGTGTAGGTAGTGGATATAAGTTGTAACATCTCCTCTGGGCTTAGAATATCCTTTTTTAATGTCTGGTCATCTACCTTACAAATCACTACTTTGCCCTCTTTATCTATACAAGGGTTCTTTAGTATCACATCTTTTTGAACCGCTGATTTAATCACCTTTTTGAACCGCTGGAAATATCCCCTCGCTCCCTCACCTCGACAAATACCCTCCAGATACTCCACATATCCTACTACCACCTCGTGTGTTAGCTGTTCTGGTTTTAGAGTGTTTTGATATATTGGGTACTTAATAGTCAAATACTCCCTAAACTTGGTGATAGAGGCTTGTATCATTCTAATATCCTTTTTGGTGTACGCCTCAACATAGCCATCAAAGTAATCAAATAGATTTACCTTTTTGAGGTTGGTTTTAAGTCGCTTACCTGTCTTATCGGCTTTTAGTTGTTGTTCTCTCTCGGTTCTTATCTCTCCAGCTAATTGTAGTATCTCTTTATTCTTTTGTCGCTCTGCTGGGGTTCTGGGGCTGGATAAAAGATATAGATTTAGGCTCTCTTTCTTCCTATCGTGTTTCACCTTTGTTTTGCCTGTAATCTCGTCCACCCATTGAGTACGCCCCAAATAATACTCTAAATAGAGACTAATGCGCCCATCTGCTAAAACATGCTGTTGTAGCTTTGGATTCTCCTTTGTCTTAACTGTTAGCTTTGCCATAACCTTAACCCTTTAATATTCCTTTGTTTGCCTTTGTTTCACAAAGATAACAATTATTTTTGAATAAGGTGTACTAAAAGTGTACTAAATAACAAAATAAAGGTGTACTAAAGGAAAATAATAAAGATGGGTACACGCCTAAATAACTGATAATCAACACTTATGTATTCTTTTAATTTCCTTTATTTATACGGTTATGTATCGGCTCTGGGTACTTTTCAAATCGCTAAGTAGTTGAAGTTCAACTCTTAGCGATTTTTTCATTTAGTATTACTGCTGGTGCGTTAAAACCCCAGCCTAAAATAAATTTAACTGTTCATTGACATTTTGATTTGATATTGGTTCGGCAAACAGCTCCGAAATTGGGGTCTTATCGAAGGCTGAGACCTTAATAATTTGCATCACTTCATAGATCGAAAGCTCCGTTTTGAGCTGCGCTTTTATGTATGCGACGATCAAATAAGCAGATATTGCAACCCAGATGTGAATGTGCACGGCATTCTCCGAGTGACCCCACAATCGCTTAATGGTTAGATTCTGTTTGATCCACTTGAAGAAGATCTCGATCTGCCAACGGTGCTGATACAAACGAGCTACATCGAGTGCCAAAAGCTCAAAATTATTGGTGATAAATGTAAGCGTTGCATCTGTTTCACTATCCCAATAAACCACCATTCGCAGTGGCATCGGATATAACTTCGATGGATTGACACCCGTCAAAATTATCGTCTGATCGCTGACAAGCCCTGTCGTAGTATCGATGTTATAGTTGGTCTCGACGACCTCGTATAGCATATTGATCTTAGCACGAGTGATGAAGTAAGCGCCTGCATCGTGAATAGCACGTAAAGCCTCGTAATCAACGTACGCCTTATCCATCACATAGATTGCATCGTCTTGATACACAATCTCATCCATTGCATTACTATCGTGATACTTGCCGTGAGTTATGTGGATAAATATAGGTATATTACCTTGTAAACTCAACAACGTATGCATCTTAACAGCACCTCGTGAACGCTTACCAAGTGCCCACGTAAAGAGCTTAATGCTGATAGAGATTGTCGTAGAATCAAGTGCATAAACTTCGTTGTCGGCATAGATGTTTGGTAATTTCTCATTGGCATATAGTGGCTGAACGATCGAGATAAGATACTTCCCGAAATCGGCGAAGATGTGCCAATCTCGATTTTCATTGGCTCGTGACAAAGTTGTGTGGCTAACGCTCTGTTTGACACCTAAGTGGTAGAGTTTATTCCGATGCGCTTTGAGGCATAAGCAGATGTCTCGGAGTGAGTCGAGATCCGTTAGTTGCCCGAAAAGGAGCTGGATAAACTGGTTCCAACAATTGAGTTCACGAGTGCGAAAGTCGCCATTGTAACGAGAGACACACTTGTCAAACTCGTAGCGATTCACAAACGACAGAACCTGCGTGAAGATATATTTACCTGAATTCATAACTTTTGCCAAATTAACGGCAACAAAGTTACAAACCATTTCAAATCAAAACCTAAATTCAACTTGTAAATGCAACTGAGGAGTTGAAGTGTTGCAGGGAATGAGATAAAATATTTTTTCAGAGAGGAAAGAGAGGTAAAACTCTCCTTCGCTCC
>JBCQUV010000024.1:0-19251 GCA_047173765.1 Rikenellaceae bacterium | reverse complement strand
AAAGTTACAAACCATTTCAAATCAAAAAATCAAAGAACGCTTGTAAATACAATAATATCAGTGCGTTACGAATAAAATCAAAAAGTTAACGCACCAGTACTATTTCACAAATATATAAAATTTATTTGACATACTGATATATTTTATCCGCAATCCTCTCTCCATCCAACGCCGCAGAGATTATACCCCCAGCATATCCTGCACCCTCGCCCGAAGGAAAGAGCCCCGAAATTTGGGTGTGCATAAGCGACTCTGGGTCACGAGGCACTCTCACGGGCGATGATGTTCGAGACTCCACACCCAAGATTACAGCATCGTTGGTGTTGTACCCCCTCATCTTGCGCCCAAACTCCGCAATTCCTCCACGCAGACCTTCGGCTATGAACTTTGGCATCCATTTGTCCATTCTCGACGTGACCATTCCTGGCACATAGGAGCACGTAGGGAGCGACCCACTTGACTTGCCTGCCACGAAATCTGCCACCCTTTGGGCTGGAGCTATCTGTTTGTCGCCACCATTTTGACGTGCTAAGTGTTCGAACTGCTCTTGGTATTTAAGACCTGCCAATTCTCCCCACTGCTCACGTAGGTGCTCAAAGTCGGAGAGTCTAATCTCTGTCACCATACCCGAATTTGCGAACTTCGACCCTCTGTTACTAGGCGACATACCATTCACCACCGACTCCGAGGCTGCCGTCATAGCTGGCACAATAAAGCCTCCTGGGCACATACAAAACGAATATACCCCACGCCCACGCTGCTGGCTCACGAGCGAATATGAAGCGGCAGGTAGATAGTCACCCCTCTCGTCGCAGTGGTATTGTATGGAGTCTATGAGTTGCTGCGGATGCTCTATGCGCACACCCATAGCAAACGGCTTAGCCTCAATAAGAATCCCTTTGTTATATAGGAGTTCATAAATATCTTTGGCGGAGTGCCCCGTAGCCAACACCACAGCTGCACACTCGTATAGTTGGTCGCCGCAATAGACGCCCTCGATTTTGTTATCCTTAATTTTGAGGTCGCTAACCTTGCTATTAAAGTAGAACTCGCCACCCGACGCAAGTATCGTTTGGCGGATAGCAGTCATTATGCGTGGCAATTTATCGGTGCCGATGTGTGGATGTGCCTCGTAGAGAATCTCCTCCGAGGCTCCGTGATAGACCAAACACTCCAACGCTTTGCGGTAATCGCCCCTCTTTTTGCTGCGTGTGAATAACTTTCCATCCGAGAATGTTCCTGCTCCACCCTCACCAAAGGCGTAGTTTGAGTTGGGGTCTATATCTCCATTACGATTTATTTGGGCTATATCACGCTTGCGCTCCTTGACGTCTCGACCACGCTCCAACACCACTGGGCGCAAACCCCGCTCTATGAGCCTAAGTGCTGCGAACAACCCCGCTGGCCCCGACCCCACAACAATCACGGGGGTAGCCCCCTTTACATCGCCATAGTCGAAGTGAATAGACTTTGGTGGCTCATCACCATCCACGTACAATTCGAGCGTGAGATTGACCTTGGGCAGACGTTGGCGAGCATCAATGGAACGCTTCACCACACGCACCAATGCGATGTTATCTACCGAAACACCGAGCTGTGCTGCTGCACGAGGGGTATATATTTTGTCATCCGACGCATCACGTGGCGATAGAACAAGAGTTATTTTTTGCGGCATAATTTACGTTTATACCCACAAAAGTAAGATTTTTTAGTGGTAAACAATAATTTTTTTGTAAAAACACTTGCATTTAACATTTTTTTTCTATCTTTGCCACACGAAAACAGAGCTACTATGCGGATATGGTGTAATTGGTAGCCACGCCAGACTTAGGATCTGGTGCCGCGAGGCGTGGGGGTTCGAGTCCCTTTATCCGCACCAGAGTGGAGTTACTCCACAAACAAAAGGCGTCCTTTCTTAATCGAAAGGACGCCTTTTGTTATTTTAAATTATCCGATACAGCAGCCTACTTAAGTAGTGTAAAACAATTATTGCCATATTTTTAAAAGCACTCTTGAAGCGATATTTTTCACTATTAAATTTCAGTATAGAACCACTATATTTTCAATTCAATAGCAAAAAATCTCATCTCCAATAGCACTCTTAAAAACACACCAATAATTATTTTACCCTACTTAAACAAGCTAGATGCTGCCGATACTGCCGACGACACCGACGATGAAGTAGAGGTTGTAGTAGATGTAGATGTAGAAGTTGTAGACGATGCAGTCGTAGATGACTTGCTAAATTGGAATCCCAAAGAGACACCATCATAACTACTCAAAAGAGAGCTAACAGCACTAATCGAAGCATTTGAACTTGACGACAAAGCCGAAGTGATTTCGAGCAATTTATCCGCCTCAAACAACAACGACAATGAATCCCCCGACAAAGAGGCTTGAGCCGAGATAGTACCAAGGTTCACTGTGCCCACAGCTTGAAACGCTAATGCGATACTACTTCCATCTATAGTATACGTTCCGCTTAGGGATTTGCTACTCAATACAAACGAGAACGAAGAGTCGCTACCTAGGGTAAGCGAGAATTTACCTGCTGTGATGCCCACCTTTGAGCAGTAGGTGCTAAGTGTACTCTCCGCCTTAGATGTTAGGGCAGTGCCTGCCGCCTCGGTCAATACATTGTCGCTTTCGAGAGCTACCGCAGGTTGTGAATAGCTCCAATCTCCTGCCACACTCGACGTAGATATGGTCTCGCCACCTGTCACCGCCTCAACCACCGTTTGCACGGCACTAGAGCTAAGAATAGAGGATAGGGTAGTATCTGCGTGAGCCGCAGAGATTGAGAGGGCAAAGATAGCCGCTACTCCAGATTTGAAAATAGTTTTCATGAATTATTAAATTAAATGGATGATTAACAACTTTTGTATCAGAGCATTTGCTCCAATTATCGGCAGCAAAAGTAATAAATTATTTTTTAATACGCATATTTTTTATATTAAATTCTCCTGAAATTATTGTACCATTATCACACGAAAAAGGGTCAATCACCCTCATACGAAGGATAATTGACCCCAAAAATATTTTACTCTACTGCGAAAAATTATCTGCTAGCAGCTGCCGCCTTTTTAGCTTTGTCTGCCTTAGATTTGCGAATACGGAAGAATAGGTATGAACCATAAATCAACACCAAGATAAACATGTTCATCACACGTTTAGCACCGCGGCTAATCTCAATATCTGCAAATTTGAATGGCTGTGGACGATTTCCGTGTCCGTGACCTCCTTGTTGAGCTTGAGGTTGTTGTTGCTGTTGCTGTCCGTGGCTATGACCTTGTTGAGCCTGAGCTTGCTGTCCGTGACCTTGTTGTGCTTGAGCCGAACGCTCACCACGATCTTGACGTGCCTCTACAACCTCTACCTTGGCAGCAGCCTGAGCACGTGCAGCTTGTTGCTCCTCACGAGCCTTGTCGCTGATGTAACCTCCCAAGTTGAGACCCATAGCGTGGATAAACAACATAGCATACAATCCGTATGACCACTTCTGCACAGCCTTCCACTTTTGAGTACCCAATTTGCGGTGCACCGAGTCAAACGATGTAATCCACAACACTAGGAACAAGACAAACATCACAATACCCAAAACATATACGAAGCTCGAAATTCCCGAACCCAGAGCACTCGTAACACGTGGACTCTGCATAAATGTCTCGTGGTCGAAGAAGTAGTTCCATCCACTCACGAATGAACCGAAGATGCGCTTCATAGCGTGAGCAATAACTGGGAATCCGACGATAATCGAAAGTTCCTTACGGATTGACATCAGACGACCAACATATTGATTCTTAGGGCTAAACGCACCCATGTACATAATAATAATAAGTACTGGGTGGATGAAGTTTCCTGCGCTCGATAGCTCCGAGAAACACAATCCAAAGAATGGAATCTTACCCATATCAAATGGCATAGTGCCACCACACAGACGCACTACCACAGGGATTACAAAACCAGCCGACATCAAGCCAAAGAGCCAGTAATATACCTTATAATTTTTCTTTATAGATTTAGCCAACGCTATAGCCAACACAGTGTATAGTGCAAGGGCAAAAAGCATTGAGAAGTTAGACTTCAGAAATGTGATTAAATCTAATGCTGCATTTATCATATCTATTTTTTTTTTGAATTAGTTGTTTAATTACTCCTCAATCTCAGCCTGAGTAGGATATTGACGTGGAGTCACATCGCTGCTTAGAGTTGCCCATCTCATATATGTGAAGTAGTCACCAAGGTTTCCCTCTGCGTGGTAACCAGATGTCGACCAGTAACCTGTTCCCATCAATGGATTAAGCTCACCATCATCTTTGAGGGTGTAACCATTTACCTGAACACCATCGCTACCACCTGCCTCATAGATTGTGAATAGATACTTATCCTCGATGAAGTGGATAACTTGACCGTTATTAACCTCGACACCATCACCTTGCATAGTCAATACCTCTGAAGATCTCTCAACCTCTGCAACAGTTGCATCTAGGTAGTAGAATGCACCGTCGGTAACACGAGTTGCAAGGATAATCTTATCTCCATACGTCGCATTGTTCAACTTACCCATACCATAGATATAGTTAGCGTCCGAAGATGCACCCTTTACTCCAGAGTATGAAGAGCCTGTAATGTCTACGTAGTAAACACAAGCACCCGTAGCGAGAGAGTAAGGGATATAAACCTTATCCGATGTGCACAATGGCTCACCGATAGTGTTTGAAGCAGCCATCAAATCAGCATATACTGGAAGACCCGAAATCTCTGTCATAGTTACTGTTGCAGCATCGAAGATGTAGAAACGTGTATCCCAAGGTTGGGACTTGTGGAATGAGTAGTAGAAACCGCGAGCAGTAGTGTTAGCCTCATCCATCACACGAAGAAGGAACTTGTCACCTGTGATGTGCCATACTTGTGAGAATGTACATCCGTCGAAGTAAGTATCCTCAAACTCAACAACTCCATTTGCACCAAAGTTAGTGTCGATTGCATCTGTTGTAGTGTTGATACGGATTACACCTGCTGTAGCACCACCGTTAGCAACTTTGCGGACTGTGCGCTCTACCTCAGTTGAGTATGTGTTAGATGTGTACTCTTGAAGAATCTCTGTACCATCTGTCTCGTTTGTTGTTCTCACGCAGTCGAACTTACGAGTTGTACCTGGAGAGAATACATATACGAAAGACTCATCAGAATTAGTCATCATTGTGTTGTATGGGTTACCAAGGTAGCGACCATACGCTTGACCGATAAGCTCTGTGGTGAGAACCTTTGATGGAGTAGCTGACATCAAATCAAATGGAGCTGCTTGACTATATACCGCAACACGAGCTTTGTGTGGAGTAAGTGGAAATGCTATACCACTTGTGTATGAACCAGCCGAAGAGTAACCAGAACCGCTTGTGTCGCCCTCGTAGCTCATGTAAGCTGCCGAGTAGTTCAACGACACATAATCCCAAGGCTCGCCACCGAATCCCTCTTTAGTGAGAAGAGCTTGCATATTTGTCTCGAAATCATCCGAAGCTACCGAGTAACCAGTAACACCAGTTGTAGCTACAGATACATAAGTCTTGCCGTTAGCCTGCACAAAACCTGGGAAGTTTACAGTCTCTGGAGATTTCTCACCAGCCTCAACGTAGTCACCCAACAAGAAATTCTCTGCAAACTTGTTGGTAAAATACTCTACACTTGTCGTGTTATTTGGATTAATTTGAGTGAAGTACAACGCTGTTGGATAGAAATCATTTGCGAAAGCATCATAGCTATCGTCATCTGTGCTGTTTGCAGCTGTCTCATCTTTTGTACAAGATGACATTGCGACTGCTACTGCTGCGGCTGCAACAAAGAGTCTCGAAACGTTTAAATTTCTCATCATTTTTTGTTTTAATTAATATTGTTATTTGTTGTTATTCTTCTACTTTTCTAGCTTTATTTATATTCACCCTAAACTTGGCATAGAATGCACGACCAGGCTTTTGAAGCGAATAGTTGTCGTATAGGTTGGCATCCGTTAGGTTGCGAGCCTCGAACGACACATTGTACTTACCCTTTTGGAGCGAGTAGTTGAGCATCAGGCTGTGCGACACTTGAGTTGGCACGGTAGCCTTGGTCGATGGGTCGCCTAAGTTCTCCCAATGCAGAGGGAACTCGTGTTGGTAGAATAGGTCGTAAGTGATTGCGAAGTTGTGCTTAGTGAAGAATTTATAGTTGCTATCCAACATCTTCGACACGTTGAGCTCTCCATCCATATTTGCGTATTGGTATGGTGTGTTGGGTAGTCGCACACCATAAGTAACACTCGTAAAACTTGTACCTGCCGACACCACATTCTTCTCGTCGTTGCGAGCATTGAGCTGGTTGAACGAACCTCCCACGTTGAAGAAATCGTCGTAGCTATAGCGCAAAGATGCTGTGTAGCCCTTGGTTTCGACCTTTCCGAAGTTCTCGTACGATGCCGACGACACATATATGTTGTATGTACTTGTGGTCGAACGATAGATATAATCCTTCGTGTAGCGGTATATCAGATTTGCATCTGCTGTGATTGTGTGTTTACCCAACTCTAGGGTGTATATAAAGTTCAAGTTAAGGTTATCACTCGACTCTGGTTTAAGCGTAAACTCTCCATTTTCGAGGTCATTATCACCAAAAATCTCTGTCGTCGTGGGCAAGCGATAAGCCTTCTCGTAAGATGCTTTGATTTGAGCACCCTTCACTGGGAAGTAGGTAGCCGCAGCTCCATATCCCCATAGGTTATCATTCGACGACATCCACTCATAATCACCCGTATCACTATCGTAAATATTACCCTCGTTAAGTTGCCAATAGCTCTTACCAAACACGGAAGCATCGAACTTATCACTAACATTGAAACGATACGACAAACCTGCAATATTCTTTAGATTGGTCAATGGGTCACTCCATAAATCGTATTGCAAAGTAGACTCTATGATTGAGCGAGTCTGTCGCACAGCAGAGCTAAGGGTCGATGCAAATGCAATCTCGTGACGCTCCTTGAAGTGATACTTAGTCACAAAGTTCACATTGAAACTATTGTTCACCATTTCGGTGTCGGTCATCGAAATTTGGTTGTTTGTAACACTCTCGCCCAACCAGTTGTATGTCACACCTCCTGGGTCATAGTTGCGAGTGTATCCCGTAGAGAAGTTGGCACTAAGGCGCACATCCAGCCCCTCGGTGAATAGATTATCCTTGGAGTACTCCAACGTAGGGGTTATAGAGTATCCGTTGCGTTCCTTTTGCCCATAAGCACGGTGGTCTTGGATTGTTCCATTTTGAACCTCATTAAAATATTGAGAGTAGTTGAACTTTAGGGTCAATAGGTCTGCCCACGATTTGTTCACTACGCCCACAGTTCCAACCACCGTTTCGTTGTGGTAAGCATCATTGAAACGCCTCACGCGCTTAGTCTCGCCACTAACTGTCATCGAAGCTATACCTCCAACACTATTTAGGTCGCACATCATAGCGTCAATCCAGTAGTCATTGTCCGAATAGTTTTGGTAGGCATTGATGCTATACATCAAACCACTCTCGAATGTTTGACCAAAGTTGAGGTATGTAGAGTGGGTATTGAACGAACCATAAGAGTACGAAGCATCGAGGGTCATCGAGCGAAAACGTTGCGACTTATCGGTGACGATATTTATTACTCCACCAATAGCATCCGTACCAAATTCAATGGGCACAACACCGCTATATACATCAATACGCTCCGCAAAGTTTGTGGGCATATTGCTTAGCGAAAATGACGAGTTGTTTTGATCCAACAACACACCATCTATAAAAATCTTGACGTGGTTACCCGAATATCCATTGATTGATATATTTGTGTCGCTACCTACACCTCCAGCCTCGCGGATTTTGACTCCTCCCATCTTTGCCAACACGTCGGTCATGGTTGCCGATGAGTTCTTGAAATCTTCTAGCGACAAAGATTGCACATTATACGCCGTCTTGTTTATGCGAGTCACAGCACTCTCGCCCTTCACCTCCACAGTCTCTATGTCGGTTGAAGAGGTGGTAAGTGATATATTTACTATCTTCTCGTCGCGAGCGGAGATATTTACTACTTGCGTGGCGTCGTCATATCCGATGAACTTCACCACAACCTTCTGCTCGCCTGCGGGGATTCGCATTCTGAAGCGTCCGTTGCGGTCGCTCGATGTGCTATATTGATTTTTGCCATCTATGAAGATTGTGGCAAATTGCACTGGACTATTATCCTCGCTCGAGAGAACCTCTCCTCTCAAAAGTGCCATATCCACACGCTCGGCATCTGCATCTGCTGCCCACACACCAAGGGGCATTGCCAAAAATATAAGTAGTGTAATAAATATTCTCATTCTTCGATTTTTTTACTAATTGTTGCTGGTGCAAAGATACGGCGACCAAACATAGTAGACAATCACCAATTATAGCTAAAAACAGGGTTATGAAAACGTGTGCAGTAGTTATTAATCGCTATCAATACCTAATAATAGGTATAGAAAAATGAGAAATGCACCCAAAAAGATGATACTTATTCAAAATATTTAAAAACAATATCACATTTGCATTTCATACCATATATAATACAAAACCGTGGCTTTAGTTATAAATGGGTACTACGCCACCTATTTTTACCTATTTTTGGTAATTGTGTAATTGTCTCGAACCCACTACTTTTGTATCTGTGAAAAGGAGGTTTCCTTTTTGCGTTCGTAATTTAGAATTATGTGTTTGTTTATTTTTTTAGAGGTCGGGGTATTTTAGAATTAAGCCAAGAAGAAATATCCGCCTCACCCAAATTATCGAAGAGTCGCAACGTGCAATGTGGCTCCTCGATAATTTTTTAATTTCAGCTAAAAATTTCCAAATAAAGTGTTATATTCCTAGCATAAATAAAATTCGATTCATCGAATTCACCTCTTTTCGGAGCGTCAGCGACAAAGCCCACGCCCACAAGGGAGGGGGTTTGAGGGAGGGGTAAAATATTTTTTCTTACCTCGCTTATTATTCGAAAAAATTTATGTAAATTTGTAGATACCCTTTATTTGCTATTCCGATTATGATTATGTACAAAGCAGGAAAATATCTTCCGACAGATTCGATGAGTGAACTTGTAATCAATAACTACCCGATGTTATTGGTAATGAGCCGATTTGGTATAGACCTCGGTTTTGGTGAGGATTCAATTGAGGAGGCGTGTGTGCGCAACAATGTAGACACATACACATTCCTCACGGTGGCAAACTTATTGATTGCAGAGAACAAAAAGGGCGTGAAAATCGACTACTCCAAAGTGTCGCTACCCTCGCTCATAAAATATCTGCACAACTCGCACTCCTATTTTTTGGAGTTTCGCCTGCCTCTAATTCGCCAAGAGCTACGTAGCGCACTTGCTCCTGGGGACGACGTGTCGGTTGTGATAATGAACTACTACGACGAATATGTCACCGAAGTGCACAAACACATGATGTACGAAGAGGAGACCCTATTCCCCTACATCAGCTCCATGATTAGCGACTCCGACACATCGTCATACAGCATCGAAGCGTTCAGCAAACACCACGACAAAGTCGAGGCAAAACTCTCCGAACTCAAGAACATAATAATAAAGTACTATCCTGCCACCACCACCAACGAACTAAACAATGTGCTCTACGATATTTTTTCGTGCGAAAGAGATTTGGCAGCGCACAACAATATTGAGGATTTCCTATTAGTTCCAGCGATGAAGGAGGTTGAATCACGTAAACGCATATAATTATGGCTCAAAGAATATATGTAATTATAGCTGAACCCTCTGCAATCATACGTTGCGGAGTGGCGGCATTGTTGCAAAGACTCCAAAGCGTGAGTGTCGAAGTTGCTGAACTAAGCGACATATCGGCACTCTCGACCATGACCATGCGCACTACTCCCGACCTGCTAATCATCAACCCCTCATACGCAGGGCAACTATCCATGTCGCAACTCAAAGCCGAAACTGGCAACGAAAAGTTGAAAATCGTGGCTCTCCAAAGCACATTTGTAGACCCTAACACACTCCAAAACTACGACTGTGTAATTTCGCTATACGACAGTGCCGAGGCACTCTTAGAAAAGATTATAGATATTGTAAAGGAGGAGGATATAGATGCCACATCAAAAAAGGAGCTTAGCAGCCGCGAGAAAGAGATTATAGTATGCGTGGTAAAGGGCATGACCAATAAACTCATAGCCGACACACTCAGCCTATCGACCCACACGGTGATTGCTCACCGCCGCAACATTGCCAACAAGTTACAAATACATAGCCCCTCGGGACTCACGATATATGCCATAGTGAACAAACTCGTAGACCTTTCAGAGATTAAAAACAGCATATTTCAAAGCAAAGAGGGCGAATAACTTGATTATTACCATAAAAAATAGTAGCTTTGTATATTATCCACGACCGATTATCAAACCATGAGAAAGCTACTACTTCTACTTTTTGTAATAACAAACATTGCGCTATACGCAGCAAAACCTGCCAAAGAGAAAAAATCTAAGAGCAAAGGTGCCACAGAACTCACTGCAGAGCTTCTAGCCTCGGCCGTTCCAATCGAGAGCATCACAACAGATAACTATCCCGACAAAAACATCTGGATTGTTTCGGGTGCAACAAACGACCTTTCGGGGGTACGTGATGCATTAATATCTGCCGCTGCCGAGGATAAAACAATCGAGCTATCGTTACTCAACATCTCCGACATTCCCGACGAGGCATTCTTGGAGTGCTCGGCTTTGGCTCACCTCAATGCACCCGAGGCCACATCCATTGGTCGTGATGCCTTTGCTAATTGCGGAGCTCTCGGCTCTGTGAACATGCCTGTATTGACATCCATAGGCGAGAGTGCTTTTAAGTCATGCTCGACACTCTCTGATCTACACCTACCCACCCTATCATCTATCAAAGGCTCTGCATTTTTGTTGTGCGATGCCCTAACATCCCTCACTCTGGGCACCGATGGCGCAGGTATTGGAGATATTGCAGCAGATGCGTTCGATGGATTCAACACCGAGTCATGCACCCTCATAATCAAATCAGGAGTGGTAGAGATTGAAGAGAATGTGCTCACGCTACAATCTTCAATTGATATTACATTCCTAAGTATTAGTGATATGAACTAACCCAGCAACTCCGTGAACCACTCTGGGGCACGGGTTGGGCGACGAGTATCGGAGTGCATAAATCCGAGCACAGTGTATCCTGTATTGAGAAGTACACCCTCAGGGTTATATATCTCATAATCAAATCGTATGCGGGCTTTGGGCATTTCGTCCACCCACACCTTCACACGTATCATCTCGTCGAAATGTGCCGATGCCATATATTTAGAGTGCACCTCAAGTATTGGCATCATAATTCCACGTGCCTCCATTTCGGCATAGGAGAACCCGCCGAGTGAACGCATGAAATCGGAACGTGCCGCCTCATAGTAACGTATGTAATTGGAGTGGTGAACAATCCCCATTTGGTCGGTATCTACATACCACACACGCATCTTAAACTCTTTGCAAATCAACATAACTTTACACTTTTTAAAATTTCAACTCTCGAATACTCTGCACCCTTATGTGTGATATCTATCTCTATAACCTCACCCTCCACACGTGCCACATATCGACCTTCGGGGGGTAGAAGCTTCCACTCACTATCGCCTTTGAGCACAAGATATGGATGCCCCAACTGCTCTACGGCACTCTCCACATCGCCACTCTCTATGGCTCTGCGAATCACCGTGGAGCTAACTTTTTGACTATCGCATCGCTGTTCTGCAAGCTCTACGACTCTGAATCCTAGACGCTCGCTAAGTTCGCTAAGCAACGTGTAATTCCCCTCATTTTTGTGACCAAAAAGATGGTTGTAACCCACAATCATACACTGCATACCCACCTTTGCGATGAGATATTGCTCCACAAAGTCACTATACTTAACCCTACTAAACTCTTCGTCAAAAGGTATAACAATCAAATTATCAACTCCTGCACCACTCAACAATTCTATCTTTTCGGGGAGGGTAGTAAGCAGTTTTAGACCCTCTGCTCGACCCAGCACTATGCGAGGATGAGGCTCAAATGTGAGCACTACGCTCTCGCCTCCAATCGCCTTCGCCTGCTCTCGACACTCCTCTATAAGTCGCTGATGCCCAATATGAACGCCATCATAAGAGCCGACCGTACACACCGCCTTCTCGATTTGTGATGTCCCATCAAACCCATAAAAAACCCTCATTACACGAACACTATTTATCCTGATTCTCCTCAGTCTCCTTCACAAAGTATGCGACCTTTTCGAGCAGAGTGGTAATGTCGTAATTCTCCACCGCAATACCCTGAGGGAAGTTCAGCGGCGTGGAGGTGAAGTTCAGCACACCCTTGATTCCAGCATTTATAATCGGCAACACCAATCCCTGCGCCACCGATGTGGGCGACGACACAATCACGATGCTCAAATCCTCACTCTCGACCACCTCCGCAAAGCTATCCATATGGTGACACGGAATATTATCAATCTGCGTGCCCACCTTCGTGGGGTCTACATCAAATGCTGCGGTGATACGCAACTTCAACCCTTTGTCGTTGAAGTACTTAGTAATAGCTTGACCCAAGTGACCCATACCTATAACACCTATATTAGTAGTTGTCTCACCATCCAAGATTGAGCTTATGAAGTCGATGAGCTCCTTCACATCATACCCCTTTTTGTTGTCACTCGAGAATCCAATAAGCATCAAATCTCTGCGCACCTGCACCGCCGTAATACCGTGAATACCAGCTATAACGTGCGAAAAAATATGCGTAATACCCTGCTTATGGCTCGCCACAAGCGTACGGCGATATTCACTCAATCGCTCCACAGTCTTTTCGGGAATTCCCCCTACCAATGTTGCCGCCATAGTTACTCTGTTGTTATGGTGAAATTATTTTTGTAATTTACTCTAATCCAATTTTGGTTTGCTCGGCTCTCCTTGCCTCTCATTTTTTGGAAACGATATGTTGTTTGCAGAGGTGTGAATGTGCGACCCTCCATGCCATACTCGATGTCGGAGTATAGCCCACGTCCAAAAATCTTTGCCACATCGTAGCCTCTGTATGAGTAGAGCGAAGGCAGCGCACCAAACTCCTCGGCATAGCGGCTATCAAACTTCTTGATTACATCGCTATCACGCTTAGCGTGGTATGAGGTGAATGCTGTGACATTGTTGCGGAAGAACATCGCACGATCTATATTTGTGTATCTGTTCCACTTAGAGTTGTTCACAATCGAAAATTTAGAGACCGTGAGCGACTTGCTACGTAGCCCAATTTGAGCCGATGCAAATGCCGATAACACTCTATCGACATCCGTTTCGTTGTCCGACATAATAAAAAATGTCGTTGGCGCAGTGTCGTGAATAAGTGGCGACAAATCGCTCGGAGAGGGCTCTACCTCCTCATTGAGTTTCTTTGCTTCACGCTCACGCTCCGCCACCACAGAGGGGTGTTCATACTCGTATGTGTGTGTATTGTATGGTTTCTCGCCCAACAACGCCTTCACCTCTGCCTCATATTGACGGTCGGTTTGCTCGGTGTATATGAGTGTGACATCTACCGAATCGGATAGCAAATCACCGATTTTGTCATATCTATGGTCTGCAATCGGAGCCATTTGAAACAATACTCCACTACCACTTTTTTGGAGCGTAGCGAGTGGCGACACCACGGGTATAGACTCCCTTTGGGCATAGGCTACCACATCTGCCAAAAGCTCCTCATATACTGGACCCACTATCAAATCGGAACGACGAAACTCCTCATCTGCAACAATTTGCGCAACCTCCGAAGAGCTTCTCTTGGTGTTAAACAACGACACACTCACATTGCGACCACTCTCCTTCAAATCCTCCACACCCAACAAAAATCCTTGATAAAACTCCTCAAACATCGGAGCCACAGCCCCCGACGACGATGTGAGTGGCAACAACAGCGACACATGCAGAGTGTCTCGACCCCTAAGAGCCTTGAAGTTTATATTATAATTTCCATCCTCCGCATCATTAGCCTCCAACAAATCCGTCTGCTCTTTGGGTATGCGCACCAACACGATATCTCCTGCCTTCAAATCCTCGCTTGTCACCTTGCTATTGATTTCGAAAAACTCCTTGCGACTCATTTGAGTACTACGCAACAACGAATATAGAGTCTCCTTGGGCGCAACCAAATGGTATGTATACCCCTCTGGAACAACCATATTCAAGGTCTCCTTATACTCTGTAAGTTCGGTTATAGTCTCCTCCTCCGAAGTTTTGCCCACCTCCTTTTTGCGGATTAGCACCTGTTGATCCACTGCCAAGCAGGAGGGGTCTATCGAAGGATTATCCTCGATTATAGTAGCCACCGAAATCTCATGCTCACGAGATATTGCGTATAGCGTCTCGCCCTTAGCCACAGTGTGCACATCGAAATTTTTGCGAGCCTTTCTATCCAGCTCCACCCTCTGTGGTCTACCCTCTTTGAGTGGTACTTTAATATTCGTCGTCAGCTGCAATCCATTCTGTTTCACGCTACTATTATTATCTAATATGTCGTTTTGGGTTACGCCATACAACTTCGACAGCGAATATACAGTGTCACCCTCCGCCACTTTGTGAACATAGAACTTACGACCATTGATAAATACAACAGTTTCGGACTTTGCCCCCTGCGCACACACACACTCCACAATCAGCAGGAGCATTGCAATCATCAAAAATACTCTCTTCATTCTACTTTTGTCTTAATCGAATCTCCGTAATCACCTTCTTGGTGTACAACGGAAAATCACCCTCCATCATCCACGCATAGTAGTTTGGCTCCTTGTCGAATACCGCCTTTACGGATTTACCCTTGTGCTTACCAAAGCCAAACACCTCCACGCCATTTTCATCGTAGACTATGCGCCCAGCATAATCCACCGCCTGCGCACGAGTCGAAAACTCCGCCAAGAAATTCACATCGTTCTCCAATTCGGGATATCTGTCCAACTGCGCCTCCAACACCTCGAATGTAGCCATAGTATCAGCCTCGGCAGAGTGCGCATCGGTCAAATCCTTGCCACAGTAGAGTTTGTATGCTGCCACAAGCGTGCGTTGCTCCAACTTGTGAAATATATTCTGCACATCCACAAACTTACTCTTTTTGAGGTCAATATCGACACCAGCCCTTAAGAACTCCTCCACCAACACTGGCACATCGAACCTATTGGAGTTGAACCCTCCAAAATCACACCCCGCGATAAATTGCTGCAACGACTTGGCTATCTGCCCAAATGTCGGGCAATCCTTCACATCGTCATCCGAAATTCCATGCACCTCGGTAGCACTTGCAGGGATAGGCATCTGCGGATTTATGCGTCGAGTTTTGATAATCTTCTCGCCATCGGGCATGATTTTTATCATCGACAACTCCACAATTCTATCTCGTGAGGTATCAACTCCTGTGGTCTCCAAATCGAAAAAGACCATTGGGCGTTTGAGGTTTAGTCTCATACTTATTACATATTAATCATCATCGGCATAAGAAGCATCAATGAGTCACCACTATTTGGCTCATCGCTCACCGCCTTAAAGACTCCAGCGCGCGTAGAGTCTGCGAGCTCTATGAGAACGGTTGCCGACTCCGTATTATTGAGTATCTCTATGAGGAATGTACTCTTAAATCCTATGGTTATAGCTGCCGAGTCATAGCTGCAACTTAGCGTTTCGTTTGCCGACACCGAGAAATCAATATCTTGAGCCTTGAGGCTAAGTTTGTTGTTCTCAATATCCATGCGTATAAGGTTTGTGGTTGGGTTCGAACATACAGCCACACGCTTAATAGAATTTAGCAACTCCACTCTATCTACCAACACTTTGTTGGGGTTTTGGGTAGGAATCACCGCATTGTAGTTAGGGTAACTACCCTCAATTAGGCGACACACCATGGTGGTGTTACCAAACTCCAAAACTACATTTTGGCTATCGAAGGTAATGATGACCATATCCTCCACCTTTGCCAACATAGATTTCAACAAATTAGCTGGCTTCTTAGGCAATATAAACGCAGCCGACACCTCTTGATTCGTATCCGCCGAATACTTCACCAATTTGTGTGCATCCGTAGCCACAAAGGTCACATTCCCTGGTGTGACACTAAAATATATTCCATTCATCACCGGGCGCAAATCATCATCTGCCGTAGCAAAGAGAGTCTTAGCGATTCCGTTTGTGAGCACCGACGCCTCAAACTCCATCTTTCTCTTCTCCTCGGCTAGGGGTTGAAGTGCAGGATAGCTCGTGGGGTTAGCTCCAGGTATAGACAACGAACCGCTCTTCCAACTAAGTGTAATCTCCCAAGTCGAATCATTCACCTCAATATCTAGAGGCATCTCCGCAAACTCCTTAAGCGAATCGAGCATCAACTTTCCAGGTGCCGCGACAACACCATCCGACTCCACATTCTCCACCTCCAAGGTGCTGATGAGAGTAGTCTCCAAATCCGATGTTGTGACCTTCAACTCTCCATCTTTGAGCTCGAGAAGGAAGTAGTCCAAAATTGGGAATGTGCTTTTGTTGCTTATAACCTTACCTGTGGTAGATAACACTGATAGCAGCGTAGAACTTGAAATTGTAAACTTCATATTTATTTTAGTTTAGGGGGATTTATAGCTCCCCGTTATATTTTTGATAATTTATCTAATGTATTCTCAATCATGCGCTCCACAAATGGGTGGTAGTTGGTGCAAGCATCTAGTGCCACACGTTGCGCAATAATTGTGCATATTGTCGTGGCTCTGTGCCCCATGAGCGTTGCCAAACCTGCCAATGCGGAGCTCTCCATCTCGTAGTTTGTGATTTTGCGCCCCTCCCACTCAAAGCTCTCAATTTTAGAGTTTAGCTCTGCGTCCGCAGGTTTCAGCCTCACCCATCGACCTTGGGGAGCGTAGAATCCTGGGGCTGATATTGTAATGCCTTGGGTCGTGAAGTCGGCAAACAACTCCACCAACTCCGTACTGCAATCTATGAAGTATGGCGCAGCGCATTGTGCACTCCACCCTGTGTGTGCCACAAAGGCACTCTCCACCTCCAAATCACACACCTCATTGCGCCCCTCATAAAAATTCAGAAGTCCATCAAACCCCACCGAGGTACGAGCCAAAATCATATCCCCCACCTTAATCGAGGGTTGCAATCCGCCCGAAGTGCCAAGCCTAACAAGCGTTAGTGGAGTAAACTCACTCTTAACCGTGCGGCTCTCGAAGTCGATATTTGCCAAAGCATCCAACTCCGTCACCACTATGTCTATGTTATCCGTACCTATACCAGTTGATATGACACTCATTCTGCGACCCTTATATGTGCCTGTGATAGTTCGGAACTCTCGATTCTCCACTTCGCACTCCACGCTGTCAAAATACCCCCCTACCATAGCCACACGACCAGGGTCACCCACCAAAATTACAATATCTGCAATCTGCTCAGGCGACAGGTGAAGATGAAAAATCGTACCATCCTCATTGATAATTAACTCCGAAGAGGGGATTATTCTCATAAAGTTTTTATTTTATTTGTTTTATACTTCGTATAATTGCCATAAAAGTAATATATTTACATCGGATTTACAAATTTAATCGAGAAATTAATATCATGGCACTTATAGAATCAATCTCAGGAATACGAGGCACTATCGGAGGCAAGGTAGGCGAAAATCTCACCCCCCTAGATATCGTAAAGTTCACAACCGCATATTCACGCTTCATACTCCAAACATGCTCTTCGCAGGCGACAATCGTCATAGGTCGTGATGCCAGGATTTCGGGCGAAATGGTGAACAACATTATCGAAGGCACACTCCTCGGATGTGGCCTGAATGTCATAAACCTAGGTCTCTGCACCACCCCAGGTGTGGAGCTAGCAGTGGTACATCACCATGCCCAAGGAGGTATCATAATCACTGCGTCACACAACCCCAAGCAGTGGAACGCCCTAAAGCTACTAAACGCTGAAGGTGAGTTCCTTAACGCTGCCGAGGGAGACCAAATTTTAACCTATGCTCATAACATGGATTGGGAGTATCCCGAGGTAGATAGCATCGGCAAGGTAGTGCTCCGTGAGGATTACAACCACACGCATATTGCGCAGGTTTTGTCGCTTTCGATGGTCGATGTGGAGGCTGTGCGCCGTCGTAAACTCAAAGTCGTAGTCGATGCCGTGAACTCCGTAGGTGGCATAGTTATTCCGCAGCTCCTGCGTGATATGGGATGCGAGGTCATAGAGATAAATTGCACCCCCGATGGAAACTTCACCCACAACCCTGAGCCACTTGCCGAGAACCTCACCGAGATTTCGGAGTGCGTGCGCTCTTGCGGTGCCGACTTGGGAGTTGTCGTAGACCCCGATGTTGATCGCTTAGCCCTAGTGTGCGAAAATGGCGATATGTTTGGCGAGGAGTACACCTTGGTGGCTGTGGCAGATTATGTACTCTCCAAGACCAAGGGCAACACCGTGTCGAACCTCAGCTCTTCGAGGGCTCTGCGTGATGTCACTGCTGCTCACGGAGCCACATATACAGCCTCGGCAGTAGGCGAAGTGAATGTTGTGGCAGCGATGAAATCTACCAATGCAATCGTCGGTGGCGAGGGCAATGGTGGAGTGATACTTCCCGAACTGCACTATGGTCGTGATGCCCTAGTTGGAGTGGCACTATTTCTCACACTCTTTGCAAACAAGGGCGTGAGTATGAGTGAATTAAGAGCTTCATACCCAGCATACTACGCTGCCAAGAAAAAGGCTGACCTTAGAGATGGATTGGATGTGGAGAAGCTCCTCACAACAATCAAGGAGCGATACGCCAATGAGCAAATCACAGATATTGATGGCGTGAAAATCGACTTCGCAGATAGCTGGGTGCACCTCCGCAAATCAAATACCGAACTCATAATCCGCATATACACCGAGGCAAAATCACAGGCCGAAGCAGACGCTCTAGCCCATAAATTCATTGATGAGATGAATGAGATTTGTGCTCAGATGTAAGGTCTGGACTGCCCTACTCGGGCGGAGGTGCGAGCCGCACGGGCGTAAGATGCTGGCGCATCTTTATTAATAGTAATGTGGACAAAAATGGTTGGTAATTTTTCAATATTTATCATTATTTTTGCATAGTAAAGCTGAAGAGGAAACAAGCTCTGCTGGGGAGCAACTTGTCAGAAATAAGCTTTATGAT
>JBCQUV010000023.1:0-27329 GCA_047173765.1 Rikenellaceae bacterium | reverse complement strand
AAGTTGCTCCCCAGCAGAGCTTGTTTCCTCTTCAGCTTTACTATGCAAAAATAATGATAAATATTGAAAAATTACCAACCATTTTTGTCCACATTACTTAAAAAATCCTATATCGTGTGAGATATAGGATTTTTATTTATGAAGTCTGCGTGATACTACATCATGCCACCCATTCCGCCACCTGGCATTGGAGGCATAGCTGGCGCATCAGACTTCTGCTCCGCAAGCACACACTCTGTGGTGAGGAACATAGATGCTATAGATGCTGCATTCTCCAAAGCCACACGTGACACCTTCGTAGGGTCGATGATTCCTGCTGCCATCATATCCTCATATTTGTCGTCGCGAGCGTTGTAGCCAAATGCTCCTGTGCCCTCGTGCACCTTGTTTACTACTACCGAACCCTCGCCACCTGCGTTAGCTACGATTTGGCGCAATGGCTCCTCGATTGCACGGCGCACGATTTGGATTCCAGTGGTTTGATCCTCGTTCTCGCCTTTGAGTCCATCGAGTGACGACACCGCACGGATGTATGCCACACCACCTCCAGGGACGATTCCCTCCTCCACAGCAGCACGTGTTGCCGCTAGAGCATCATCCACTCTATCCTTCTTCTCCTTCATCTCGACCTCCGTAGCAGCACCTACGTATAGCACCGCTACACCACCTGCCAACTTAGCCAAACGCTCTTGGAGCTTATCCTTGTCGTAGTCCGAAGTCGATACCTCAATAGCTGCTTTGATTTGCGCTACACGGTTGTCGATAGCTGCCTTTTGTCCAGCACCATCCACTACGGTTGTGTTCTCTTTGTTGAGGGTCACCTTCTCCGCAGAACCCAACCACTCAAGGGTTGCATCCTCCAACTTCATCCCCTTCTCTGCCGACACTACTGTAGCACCTGTGAGTGCTGCAATATCCTCCAACATCTCTTTTCTTCTATCTCCAAATCCTGGAGCTTTGCATGCTGCAACCTTCAATGCGCCACGCAACTTATTGACTACGAGTGCCGAAAGAGCCTCGCCATCCACATCCTCAGCAATGATAAGTAGTGAGCGTCCGCTTTGAGCTACTGGCTCTAGGATACCCATCAACTCCTTCATTGTCGATACCTTCTTGTCGGTGATTAGGATAAATGGCTTCTCTAGTTGTGCCTCCATCTTCTCGGTGTCGGTGATGAAATATGCCGAGATGTAACCTCTGTCGAACTGCATACCCTCAACCACATCTACGTGAGTCTCAGTACCTTTAGCCTCCTCTACGGTGATTACACCCTCTTTATTTACCTTTGCCATAGCCTCTGCTATGAGCTTGCCGATTGCGTTGTCGTTGTTAGCCGAGATAGTTGCCACTTGCTCGATTTTTGCGAAGTCGCTACCCACCTCTTGGCTCTGCTCGCGAAGTGAACCTACTACGGTTGCTACCGCCTTGTCGATACCTCTCTTCAAATCCATTGGGTTAGCTCCAGCGGTTACGTTCTTGAGTCCCACGGTGATGATTGATTGTGCAAGGACTGTTGCTGTGGTTGTACCATCTCCAGCGTCGTCGTTGGTCTTAGATGCCACCTCACGCACGATTTGTGCACCCATATTGGCGAACGAATCCTCCAACTCAACCTCCTTAGCTACCGACACACCATCCTTGGTGATGTGTGGAGCACCGAACTTCTTGTCGATGATTACGTTGCGACCCTTAGGGCCAAGTGTTACCTTCACGGCGTTGCATAGTGCATCAACACCCTCTTTGAGAAGCTCACGTGCCTCTACATTGTATTTAATATCTTTTGCCATTTCTTTTTTTGTTTTTTATTATTCTTCGTCCGTATTAAAGTTTTCAGTGTGAGTCAGATTTTGGGCTTCGTGCAGGAGTTGAAAGCGGAGCATACTTAGGTATGTGAGCATTTCAACTTCAAGGGAAGAGCAAAATATGGCTCGCTATGGGAACTTTAATTGTATTAGATTATTGCTAGAATATCCGCCTGCTTCATTATAAGGTAATCAACCCCGTCGATGTTCAACTCCTGCCCAGCATACTTGCCATACAACACCTGGTCGCCAACATTAACCTCCATAGTCACATCCTTAGTTCCAGGACCTGCGGCTACGATTTCGCCTTGCAATGGTTTCTCTTTTGCGGTGTCGGGGATGAATAGACCTCCTGCGGTCTTCTCCTCTGCGGCATTGGGCAATACCAATACTCTGTCTGAAAGTGGTTTTACATTCATTGTTTTCAATATTTTAATTTGTTTGTAATTATTTACTGTAGTTTAGCCCCCATTTACGCAATTCACGTGCCAAATCATTTTTGGCAGTTTTGCACATGTGGAGTGTGACATTTTGGCAAAATTAACACTTTTTCGTTAAAATCCTTGCATCCTAAATATTTTTCTTCTATATTTGCAAACGCAAATGAGGAAATTCCCGTTTCTGAGTTCGTATATGGTGGTTGTAGCTCAGTTGGTTAGAGCGTCGGATTGTGGTTCCGAAGGTCGTGGGTTCGAGACCCATCATCCACCCCAAAAAAGAGGTGTTCGAATATTTCGGACACCTCTTTTGTTTATCTTAAAACTTCGCTTTTTACTTCTTGCTCTTAGCCTTCTCTATCTGTTTTTTGATAGCGTCAATAGCCTCATCTACAGCCTCTTCGAAAGTTTTGGCTTGTCGTTCTGCCACTAGGTCGTCGCCTGGTATGCGGAGTGTTATGAGTGCGACTTTATTACCTTTTTCATTATCTTTGTCTAGTTTTAGGATTACCTCCGCACCTGTGGAGTTGTCCGCAAAACGATCTAATTTCTCCATCTTAGACTCTACGAAGTCGAGTAACTTCTTGTCTGCATCGAATTTTACTGATTGAATCTGAACGTTCATAACTTTTCGGTTTTATAGTTAATATTGTGGGTGATATTTCGCACCCCATAATTTATTTTTTCTTTGCCCCTCGGGGGTGGGCGGTTTGGTATGCGGTGCAGAGCGTGGCTATGGAGTTGTGGGTGTATAGCTGTGTCGCCTTTAGCGAGCTGTGCCCTAGTAGCTCCTGTATCTCCCTCATATCTGCCCCTGCGTTTAGGAGTTGTGTGGCGAAGGTGTGTCTCAGCACGTGAGGACTCTTACGACCCTGAACTCCAGCCTCGGTCAAATCACGTCTGACGATGCGATAGACCATGTTGGCGGAGATTCTCCCTCCGCTCTTAGATAAAAATAGAGGAAAATTGGGAGATAAACAAATATTTGACTCCTTAATTTTCGAAATATATTGCAAAATAATTTTGCGCACCGTCTCCATAATAGGTATCATGCGCTCTTTGCCACCCTTGCCTCGCACCTTAACCGTTTGATAATCATCGTAGAAGTCATCAACGTTGATGGCTACAAGCTCTGCCGAGCGCATGCCCGTGACGTAGAACAATAAAATTATGAGTCCATCACGCAGTGTGCGCAAATCGTCGCTATCGGCTTTGTCGATTGATTGCTCGCTCACACGATTCATTTTGCTGGCGGCTATGAATGTGGGGAGTTTCTTGCTGCTCTTGAGTGCCGATACTCCACGTGTGGGGTTGTGCGTGATGGCTCCCACGGAGAGTGCCCACCTAAAAAAAGAACGTAGTGTCGATAGCTCACGATTGAGTGTTGCGGCAGATATTTTGCCACTATCCATCCTATCCACAATCCATTCACGTATGGTGTGGTGTGTGATACTCGAGGGGTCGAACTCCTCTGGCGACATATCCAACCACTGCAAAAAAAGTTCCAAATCACGCTTGTAGTTGCGCAATGTCAGGGGTGAGTATCGTCGCTGCGACTCTATGTATGTCAGGAATCGGGCAATCATAACTCTATTTTATATTCGATAACTCACGTTATTAAGCTTCTCTGTTTTGGCGACTTACGCTGAGTATAAGTCCCAGGGCTATGGCTGTGAAGAATAGAGATGAGCCACCTCTGGATATCATCGGCAGTGTCTGCCCCGTTTCGAGTGTGATGTTGAGCGTAACCATAATGTGGAGCATCGCTTGGAGAGTTATCATCACCGCCAGACCAAGCACCATAAGTGCAGGAAATGCCGTTTTGCACGCCTTACTAATCTCCATAGCCCTAAAGAAGAGCCACAAATACAACATCACCACCACCAACGACAACAGCAATCCATACTCCTCGACAAAAAATGCAAATGCGTAGTCACTCTCGGGGTGAATCATCTCCACACGCATTGCACTATGTCCTGCACCCTCGCCAAATATTCCGCCATTGTGTATGGCAATCATCGACCTCTCGGTGTCGGTTAAATCTTGTATATTTATCTTGGTGCGGTCGGTGGTGAGTATCTCCACCCATGTTGTGAATCGGTTAGATGCGGTGTCGCTACGTCCTGCACCCACGCCCATAAATATTGCACCTGCCAACACAGCAAGTCCCACTATTTTGCCCAATTCCGACCACCTCACTCGACCAATCATCATCACCACCAGCGACGACCCAAATAGCAAAATAGCCGATGATGTGTGTGCCGAAACAATCACTGCACACGCTGCTACTACGGGCACAAGTATCGGGAGTGTACCCTCTAGCCATATCTTTTTTTGCCCTGGCATCATCCACTTCAGAGGGTTGAGCGAGGGGATTATACGCAGGCGATGTATAACCTTTTGGCGCATAGTGAGCGTGTGTGCCAACACCAAAATTGTGGATACTTTGAGTGCTTCGGAGGGTTGAAACTGAAACCCTCCAATGGGGAGCCAACGAGCTGCACCATTGGTCATTGTGCCAAACACGTATGCCAAAAGAGTGAGAAATATGGATGCCCCGAATAGGTACCACGAGAAATACCTAACTATTTGGTAATTAATCTTGTGAGTGACAAATATAAGCACCAATCCAATGCCAAGAATAACAAATTGCTGCTTCAAAAAACTCGATGTGGAGCGTATCGTATTGGCATCGTACGCCATCTTGGCAGTCGATGAATATACCACAAGTACCGATATAATCGCCATCACAGCGATTATGACCCAGAGGACTTTATCCCCTGAGAACCACCACGAATGGTGCGAATCTTTAGGTGTTGCTGCTGCCATAATATCTATTTTTTTCTGCGTGCCTCGACCCACTCTTTGAACTGGCGACCTCTATCTTCGTAGTTTTTGAACAGGTCGAATGATGCGCATGCTGGCGAAAGCAACACCACATCACCCGACACCGCCGAGCGGTATGCCGCATTCATTGCCTCTTGGAATGTGTGGGTCGATACTATGCTGGGTATCACACCCTTAAATGCACTCTTTAGGGCTTTGTTGTCTACTCCCATACAGATGAGCGTGTGCACTTTGTTTCGTGCAAACTCCTTGAGGGGTTCGTAGTCGTTGCCCTTGTCTGTGCCTCCTGCAATCCACACTGTGGGTTGTCGCATGCTCTCTAGAGCGTACCACACGGAGTCCACATTTGTGGCTTTGGAGTCGTTGATGTATGTCACTCCGTCAATCACTCCCGCAGGCTCTAGGCGATGCTCCACAGGGTCGAACTCCTCGATTGATTGCTTTATGATTTGAGGCTCTACGCCAGCCGATAGCGAAGCGAGTGCCGCAGCCATGGCGTTGTAGGCGTTGTGTAGACCCTGAATTTTCATATCCGCAGTGGCAATTTTGACTGTCATATCTGCTAAGTGTGCCACCACAGTCTCATCCTCTAAGTATGCGCCTTGTGTGGGGCGTAGCTCTCCTACGGCTATGAACGGAAGTAGGTTCATGGTCATATCTTGCCCTTTGAGCATCCTCACAATTGTGGGATCGTCCGACGAATATATAAAGTTTTCGGTAGCTCCTTGGTTGCGAGTTATGCGCATTTTGGAGTCGGCATAGTTCTGGAAATTATAGTCATAGCGATCCAAGTGGTCGGGGGTAATATTCATCAACACACCAATATCTGCCTTGAAATCATACATGCCATCCAGCTGGAATGAGCTGAGCTCCAACACATACCAGTCGAAATTGCCCACTGCCACGGAGTATGCAAAGCTCTCGCCAATATTGCCTCCTAGAGCCACATTATACCCTGCGTCGCACAAAATTTTGTATATCATAGATGTGGTCGTGGTCTTGCCATTAGACCCCGTGATACATATCGTGCGTGATGAATCTAGGTATCTGCCAGCGAACTCAATCTCCGAAATTATGGGTGTGCCTTGCGCACGAAGCTTCTGCACGATATCTGCCTTGTCGGGGATTCCAGGCGATTTTATGACCTCCGAAGCGGAGAGTATCAACTCCTCGGTGTGCTCACCATCCTCAAACTCTACACCCCACTCATCGAGCAATTTGCGATAGTGCGGAGCGATTTTGCCCTTGTCCGAAAGAAAGGTGTCGAATCCCATTTTTTTTGCTAATATTGCTGAGCCGAAACCGCTGATTCCGCCTCCTAGTACAACTATGCGCTTTTTCATAACTATCTGATTTTGAGTGTGGCGATTGTCATCACGGCCAACATTATTGATATAATCCAGAATCTAACTGCGATTTTGGTTTCGAAAAGCCCCTCCTTTTGGTAGTGGTGGTGTATGGGAGCCATTAGGAATATGCGACGACCCTCACCATACTTTTTCTTGGTGTATTTGAAGTAGCTCACCTGCAACATCACCGACAATGCCTCTATGAGGAACACTCCGCAGAGCAGTGGCAACAACAACTCCTTGCGTATGCAGAGTGCAAACACCGCAATGATACCACCTATGGACAATGACCCCGTGTCGCCCATGAAAATCTGTGCAGGAAATGAGTTATACCACAAAAATCCAATCAGTGCACCCAGCATTGCTGCCGCAAATACCACCAACTCTCCACTATTGGGTATATACATGATGTTGAGGTAGTCGGCATACACAACGTGCCCCGACAGATATGCCAACACTCCGAGCACCGCCACCACAGGAGCCGAAACTCCCGTAACTAATCCATCCAGACCATCGGTGAGATTTGCTCCGTTCGACACCGCCGTCACCACAAATATTGCAACAAATACATACAATATAAGTGTAGCGATTTTGTTGTGCCCCGTGAAATCGCCATAATCCAACTCATTGTTTTTGATGAATGGGATAGTGGTTTTTACAATCTTTTGAGAATCAACAGTTATGCTCTGCTCCGTAGGCTCCGAAACCTTCTCACGCACCGAAATTTCGGGCGAGAACCACATCACTACACCCACGATAACTCCGAGTCCTACTTGTCCCACGATTTTGAAACGACCATTGAGCCCCTCCTTATTTTTGCGGAACACCTTGATGTAGTCATCCAAGAATCCGATTATGCCCAACCATATTGTCGATACAATCATAAGTATGACATATATGTTGTTGAGTCGCCCAAAAAGCAGGGTGGGGAGCAGTACTGCCAACAAAATTATGAGTCCACCCATTGTAGGTGTCCCCTTTTTGCTGAGCTGACCCTCCAGTCCAAGGTCACGAATATCCTCGCCAATTTGTTTGCTTTTGATAAATTGAATGATGTGTTTTCCGAATGTTATGACAATAATCAGTGCAAGGATTATTGCCATTGACGATCTGAAGGTCAAGTAGTTAAACATGCCGCCACCAGGCAGGTCGATACCCCACTCTTGGAGTTGTTTGAAAAGATGATAAAACATGCTCTATTTTTGTAGTTTAATTGTTATTTGCTTTGCATTATGATAGCCTCACGAGCCACCTCCTTGTCGTCGAAGTGCAGCTTCTGTGTGCCAATTATCTGGTATTTCTCGTGTCCTTTGCCAGCTATGACTATAATGTCGCCTCTCTTCGACATCATCACTGCGGTTTTTATAGCCTCTGCGCGGTCGGTAATCTTCAGGTATCGAGACCTCGAATCTGCCACCCCTGCAATCATATCTTGGAGTATCGCCTCGGGAGCTTCGCTGCGTGGGTTGTCCGACGTGAATATGCTGAGTGTGGCGTATCGTGCCGCTATGGCTGCCATCTTGGGGCGTTTGTCGTGGTCACGATCCCCTCCGCATCCACACACCACATACAAATCTTGATTTGGCGAGCGTATCTCCTCAACTGTGGAGAGTACATTCTCCAGCGCATCGGGGGTGTGGGCATAATCCACAATTATGGTTGTGCCATTGGGTGAGGTTATGTATTCAAACCTTCCGCTCACCGATTGCAGGGTGCTTAGTGCCACCAACGTTTCATCCTTATCAACCCCAAGTAGTGATGCTGTGGCGTATGCCGCCAATATGTTGTAGGCGTTGAATCTGCCTATAAACTTCACCCACAGCTCATCCGAGCCCAAGCGCAGCAGCATGCCATCGAAGTGTATCTCCACAACTTTGCACATGAAATCTGCCATCGAGCGCAGAGAGTATGTCGATAGCTGAGCCTTGCAATTTTGCACCATAACTCGACCGTTGCGGTCGTCGATGTTGGTCAGTGCAAATGCCCCCTTGGGTAGCTCGTCGAAGAGTCGTTTTTTGACTTTTATATATTCGCCAAATGTTTTGTGGTAGTCGAGGTGGTCGTGTGTGATGTTCGAAAATATAGCTCCATCGAACTCCAACCCCGTGCATCTGTGTTGAGATATGGCGTGCGACGACACCTCCATAAAGCAATATTCACACCCCTCGTCCACCATTCTGCGCATCATCTCCGCCAATCTTATGGAGTCGGGTGTGGTGTGGGTCGATGCTATATCTCTGCCTGCAATCTTATAGACAACAGTCGATATGAGCCCTACCTTGTATCCCAAAGCCACAAACAGGTCGTGGAGTAGCGTTGCAGTTGTGGTCTTGCCATTCGTACCCGTGATTCCTACCAACTTAAGCTCTCTGGAGGGGTGACCATAAAACGTAGATGCAATAATCCCCATAGCCAAAGTAGAATCCTCGACCCGAATAAAGCATACCCCATCATGCGTGGCGTCGGGCAACCGCTGACACACCACCGCCCGAGCTCCACTCTCCACAGCGCGGGCGATGTAGTCGTGACCATCCACAACCGTGCCCTCCACCGCAAAGAACATTGACCCTGCGCCAACTTGACGAGAGTCGTAGCACAGCGATGTGACCTCTGCGGAGGTGTTGCCCACAATCTCTGCGGACTCTATATTTTGTATTAAATCTCTGATTTTCATGTTATTTCAATGTTATAGAAACATATCCACCCTTAGTTATCTTTTGCCCAGCGGAGATACTCTGCCGCGTGACTCGTCCACTCCCCGAAAACGACACCTTCAGCGAGCGACTCTCCAGCAAAAACATGGCATCCTTAAGCCCCATGCCCACAACATTGGGCATTATATCGTGCGATGGCGAAATCTCCGTCACACTCACCTTCGACTCCTCATCTGTGGAGGTTTTACCCCACCCCTTGTTGGTGTCGGATGTGGCAGTTCGAGGGGATAGTTTCGATGTCACAGCCTTTATTGCCTCTATGTCGCCACCCTTAACCCTTTGGGGGTAGTTGCTGCTTTGGATGGTGTCGATTGGCGACAGCCACTCTTGGTCGCGGTTGTATAGGTAGCGCATGACATCCCTCATCACGGGGCCTGCCAATCCTGCTCCATATATTGTTGGTCCTCGCCTTAGGCGTGTGTATACAGCAGTCATAACCGTGTATCGGGGTTTGTCGGCAGGCATATACCCAACCATGCTTCCGAGGTAGTATCCATCCGAGTACTTCAATCCATTTTGAGCCACCTGAGCTGTGCCAGTCTTAGCCGCCACCTTCATGCCCTCGAATTTGCCGAGCCACCAATTTGCAGTTCCCGAATCTACAACCTCCACCAGCAACTCCTGCACTTTGTCGAGAGTCTTGCCCGAGCATATCTTCGGAACTAGGGTTTTGGTCGGGAATCGCTCCACCACTTTGCTACCTCTGCGAATCTCCTTCACCAAGCGTGGTGCCACCATGCGACCATTGTTTGCCACGGCGTTGTATAGTGTGGTGGTTTGTAGGGGAGTGAGCTCCACGGCATATCCATAACCCATGTTGGGGAGTGTGATATTCTCTGTCCATACGCCCTTCATGCCTCGTTCGGGGAGTCTGGGTGTGGGCTCTCCGTAGGCGTCCAGACCCACGGTTTTGTCCAAATTTATGCTCTTTAGGTAGTTGGTGTATTGTGTGGGGTCATCCTTGAATGTGTTGTATACAGCTGATGCGAAATATACATTCAGCGACTGCGCAAATGCCGTGTGCAGATTGACCTCCGAATGCCCCTTGTGCGAATCACGCACCTTGGCTTTGCCCACCATCACAACTCCTCCATCGCCCGAATCTATGATTTCATCCTCCGAGAATCCACCCTCTTCGAGTAGTGCCAGCAGAGCAGCGAGTTTGAATGTCGAGCCTGGCTCCATACGAGAACCTATAGCGTAGTTGTATTGACTCTCCGAGTATCTGCCGCCCGACAATCCGAGGTTCGACATAGCCAACACATCGCCTGTTTCGACATCCATCACTATCGTAGTGCCCCACAGCGCATTGTGTGCCGTGAGCTGTTTGCGCAGAGCTCTATCCACCACATCCATTAGCTCCACATCGAATGTTGTGACCACATCCAATCCATCCTCCGCATCTACGTTGTCGCCATCGACCACACGACCATAAAACCCACGTGCTATGCGTTGTCGTTTGACCATGCCGTCACGCCCTGCCAGAGCCTCGCTCATGACCATCTCTATACCATAGTCGCCGCCTCTGTCGCCCTGCAGCTTGCCGATTATGCGACCTGCGACTCCGTTTTGGGGGTAGACCCTCTCGTCCCTGAATGTCAGGTTGTATGTCATGCCCATGTTCCAATTCAATATCGGGAATTTGCGTAGGGTTTGCCACTCGGTGTAGTCAATTTCGCGCGGCAGAATGGGTATTGGTTTGTGGTCTCGCAGGGTGTCGTATATCTTTACTGTCTTGAACTCCTCGTCACGTATGCGATCAATGAGTCTGTTCCACCACCCCTCGCTGCGCCTTACGAGTGAATCTTTTTTGTATGTGAGTTTATATTTCTGGGCTCTGCTATCTCGTAGGAATTTGCGATATTGAGCCTTCGATTTATCTTTGAAGTATATGGATAGCAGCTCTGCCAAGGAGTCGGTTTGCTCGTGGAAAATACGAAGTGAATCGAAACCCTCGGAGCCGAAATCCATCTCGACTTGGTATCTGAAAATGGAGGTTGCTAGCGGCTCGCCATCACGAGAGAGTATAGAGCCTCTGTGAGCCTTAACCTCCTGATGCTGAAATATTCTGCCCTCCAACCTCTCGGCATTGTGTGCCACCTCTTTGGAGAATACTTGTATCCAAATCAGGCGCACAAATATTATTACGAACAGGACGATAAAGAACACGTAGAGTGCCCTCACACGTGTTAATATATCCTTTTTTATATCTGTTTTTGACTCTGCCATTGTACTTAATGCGTATACTTAATCAATTAGTGTCGAAGGAGCTACCGCCTCCTCCAACTTTATACCTCGCCTTTCGAGCTGCTCCATGATTGCGGAGTGCGAACTGCGTTGATATCTGTCGGACTGCATCCTTAGCGAACGCTCTCTGAGGAGCTGCACCTCACGATCTAGGCGTGAATATCGCATATCTTGATGCAGCGAATAGAACATGACCATAATGCTCAAAAAGAACATTGCAACCACCGCTATCATGTGCGGATAGTACCTAGAGACCCCTTGATTAACCAATATATTGCCCGATATGAGCAACCAAAAAGCACCTCTTTTGCGCCTGCGCTCCATGCGCTCGGCTAATTTGCGCTCGTGCTCTTCCTTGGCCTTTTCTTGGCTTGTATAATCTTGGTATTCATCCTCTTGCACATGTATTACTTCTCGGCTAATTTTGCGTGCAAGCTCCGCCTCTCGCTCCTCTTCGGCTCGCCTTGCCTCCTCTTCCTCGGTGTCAAAGTATATCTTTTCCATGGCGGTGATGTTATAGTTTTGTGGCAGCTCTTAGTTTTGCACTTCTCGAACGTGGATTACGCTCCACCTCCTCGGGTGTGGGGAGTTGAGCTTTGCGAGTTATGAGGCTAAATGGAGTGGAGCTGTGACCATAAAAATCTCTGTCACAGCGACCCTCGAAGTTGCCGCTTTTCATGAAGTTCTTGACTAATCTATCCTCCAACGAATGGTACGAAATCACCACCAATCTACCCCCTGGGCGCAACACCTTCAAACTCTGCTCCAGAGCCATTTTGAGTGCCTCCATCTCTCCATTCACCTCTATGCGGAGTGCTTGGAATAGTTTGGTCAAAAATTTAGACTCATCCTTTTTGGGGGTGCATGGAGCTACTGCTGCAACCAAATCTGCGGTGGTCTCTATTGGGGTTGTTCCACGGGCACGTTCCACGCAATTCGCTACCTTCCAGGGAGTTTGAATCTCGCCCCAGTCACGGAATATGCGTGTTAGCTCCTCGTTGGAGTAGTTGTTTATGATGTCGCGTGCGGTGAGTTTGCCTCGTTGGTTCATCCTCATGTCGAGTGGTGCGGAGCCCCTGAACGAGAATCCACGATGCACCGCATCGAAGTGGTGCGACGACACCCCAAGGTCGGCAAGTATAGCGTCCACCTGCTCGACACCTCTTAGGCGAAGAGCTCCTCTCAAAAACCTGAAGTTGCTCTCCACGTAGTGAAACCTATCATCCCCTTCGGGCGCATTGGCTTTGGTGTCGGCATCTTGGTCGAACGAGTATAGCTGCGACGTAGAGTCCATGCAGCTCAATATGTGGCGAGAGTGCCCACCACCACCAAATGTGAGGTCGGCATATACCCCTCCAGGCTTTATATCCATGAGCTCTATCGACTCGTGAAGCAGTACGGGGGTGTGATATGATGAGGGCGTGTCAGACATAGTTTTCAAAAATACATATTTAGGTTGTAAAGTTAATGAATTATAAACAAAAAGTGTTACATTTGTATGATAATTTTTTATTTCAAAAAAAGTATAAGTATGGGACAGTTAGATTTACGCAAAATAATTGGTTCAAAGTCGCAAAAATTGGCAAAATATATTCCTGGATTTGTATATAATTGGCTCAATGGATTGCTTCATATTGAGGAACTTAATGAGATTATAGATGCTGGTTGGGACTACGAACCTCAGGAGTTTTTGCGTGCATTTTTTGCACGTCAAAACATCACATATTCTGCACAAGGATTGAGTGATATTGACCCCTCGGGCAGGTATATGTTTGTGTCCAACCACCCCTTTGGAGGCATGGATGGAATGATGGTTGCCGACCTGCTGATTGCTCACTTTGGCGATGCTCGGGTTGTGGTGAATGATATATTGATGAACCTAAAACCTCTGGCTCCGCTATGGATTCCAGTGAATACGCTCGGTAGGCAGAATGCCGAATATGCCAAGAGGTTTGATAGTGAACTAGCTGGCAATATGCCAATTATGACATTCCCTGCGGGTTTGTGCTCCAGATATATTGATGGTCAGGTGCAAGACCCCAAGTGGAAGAATACATTTATCCGTAGAGCCCACTCATCGGGGCGTTCGGTTGTGCCTCTGTATGTGGATGGTACGCTGCACAAGGGGTTCTATAGGCTCTATCGCCTGCGCAAAGCGTTGGGCATAAAGGCAAATTTGGAGATGCTGCTGCTCGTGGATGGCATGTTCCGCCAAAAGGGGCGTGACATAAAGATTAGAGTTGGCAATCCAATATCGCTTGAGGAGTTATCTGCTGTGGGAGACCCTAATGCTCAATGTGAATTTGTGCGTCAAAAGGTCTACGAAATGAGAGGTTAGGGATATAGGGGATTTTTATTTTCCCCTAAAATCTTTACCCAAACAATAATGGCACGCATATTGCGATGTAACCTATGACTTCGGGGTTGTTCTAATCCTCGCAAGTCAGGTTTCTTCATTTATTTAAGTTTGGGTTAGTAGTTTCAAGTGGAGATCTACCACTTCACTTGAGAGGCGGAAGGCAATCGTGAGATTCCCTTCCGTTTTTTTAGTTTGAGTAACAAGGCGATTTTCGGTACTTCCCTTGCCCCTCAAATATATTATTCAGTCACCCTTTCTTGCGATTACGCATCACGCAGGAGCAACTCACCGTTGGTTTGGTAATATTCGTATGGAATTTTTACGCTGCTGCCTTCGTACGTGAAGCCATCTATGGCGATATTCATTAGCGAGAATTTCGCTGTCAAGTTATCCGTTAGCTCCGCCTCGCCTGCTGTGCTATCGGGGTTGTATGTGGACATGTCGCTGTCATATTCGTACACTCCCTCCACGGCTGAATCTGTGAAGTAGCAATTCAGAAGGGTTGTGGTGAGCAAATCTGTTTTGCCTGCTACACCTGCCACTTGAGCACCAGTGCCTGTAATCGTACCATCGCTGTAACAAGCTGTGATGTATGAATTTAGGTCTGTATATTGCGAACCCACAGAGCCCACAACTCCACCCACGAAGTCCCCTCCGCTGACATCTGCTTTGCTGTAACAAGCCACAATATACGACGATGAACTACCCGTGACACCTCCTATGTGGTCACCCGAAGATGACACATCGCCCGTGTTGTATGAGCCCAAGATTGACGACAGGTATGTGTATCCCACAACGCCACCCATGTAGCTACCCAACCCCGAGACTGTGCCCGTGTTGTAGCACCCCTCCACACTCGACGATGTAGATGAACCTGCCACGCCACCAATGTTATACCCAGCCGCCAGGAGAGCCTCTACGGTCGTTCCTTCGTTGTAGCAATTTGTAATCGTGCTCCACGACGCGTCGCCTACGACACCTCCCACGTATGATGTTCCTTTGATGGAACCACCTACGACCTTGCAATTTGTGATAGAGCTGCCATAGACCATTTTGGCACATATTGCACCCACACGCTCACCACACGCAAGTTGTGGATTTTCGAGTGTGAGGTTTTTGATTTCGCCCTCATACAAAAATCCGATTAGACCCTTGTATGGTTGGTCGGCAGCATCTATGGTGAGATTTTTTATGGTGTGACCATTGCCATTGAATGTTGCCGAGTAGTATTGAATCTGGTTGTGACCTATGGGAGTCCACTCCACGCCTGCCATATCTATGTCGGCTGTGAGCACGACGTTTATGTATGAGTAGGCGTAGCCCGTGTCGTCGGCGTCGTTCACATCTTCGCTAAGCTGCACGAGTTGGGCTGCTGTAGATATATATCTGGTCTCCTCCTCATCGTCGTCATTACACCCAACAAAAGCTACAGCAGTGAGTGATACAATGAAAAGCACCCAAAAATTTCTAATTATATTCATGGTCATTTTATATTTATAAAAAACTTCTATCGGCAAATTTATGGAATATATCGCAACAAACGAAATTTTTTGCGGTGTATTGTGAAATTATTATTAACTTTGCGAGTTATCTTACTAGAAAAAGTTAAAAACATAATATATATGAACATTTCATACAATTGGCTTAAGAGCTACCTCGATTGCTCACTCACCGCAGAGCAGGTCGCTACCACACTCACCGAGATAGGTTTGGAGGTCGAGGGTTTCGAGAAGATTGAGACCATAAAGGGCGGACTCTCAGGGGTCGTGATTGGCGAGGTTGTGACCTGCGAGCCACACCCCGATTCAGATCACTTGAATGTTACGACTGTAAATATCGGCGCAGATGCTCCACTCCAAATCGTGTGTGGCGCAGCAAATTGCCGTGCAGGGCTTAAGGTCGTATGCGCAACCGTAGGTGCGGTGTTGTACCCCACAGATGGTGAGGGCGAATTTAAGATTAAGAGGTCTAAAATCCGCGGCGTGGAGTCATACGGTATGCTGTGCGCCGAGGATGAAATAGGAGTGGGCACAGACCACGAAGGAATCATGGAGTTGCCCGCAGACTCTCGAGTGGGTCAAGCCGCTAAGGAGTACTTTGGCATAGAGGATGATTACCTCATAGAGGTGGGATTGACCCCCAATCGTGTGGATGCAGCGTCGCACTATGGCGTGGCAAGGGATTTGGTTGCTTTTCTTCAAAGTAAGGGTATGCCATACACATTGACTCTCCCTGCGGTAGATGAATTCAAGGTTGATAATCACGACCTTACGATAGATATTGAGGTCGAAAACTCTGCCGCAGCTCCTCGCTACGTGGGCGTTACGGTCAAGGGTTGCAAGGTTGCACCATCGCCCGATTGGATGCAAAACAGATTGCGTGCTGCGGGAATCAACCCCAAGAATAACTTGGTCGATATCACCAACTATGTGCTCTTTGAGCTTGGGCAACCTCTCCACGCATTTGACGCGCGCAAGATTGAGGGTGGCAAAGTTGTGGTGAAGTGTGCAGCCGAGGGTGAGAAGTTCATCACCCTAGATGGTACAGAGCGTACTCTCACGGCTCAAGACCTCATGATTTGTTCTGCCACAAGACCTATGTGTTTGGCTGGAGTATATGGCGGTTTGGACTCTGGAATTTCGGACGACACAACCGATATTTTCATCGAGTCTGCATATTTCAACCCCGTATCTATTCGCAAATCTGCCAAAAGATTTGGACTCAACACCGATGCCTCGTTCCGCTTTGAGAGAGGTATCGACCCCAATATTCAGGTATATGCAGCAAAGCGTGCAGCGTTGTTGTTCAAGGAGTTAGCAGGTGGCGAAATCTCGTCGGAGATTACCGATATATACCCCTCACCAATTGCAGATTTTAGCTTCGAGGTTTCGTGCGACAGAGTTCGTTCGCTCATTGGCAAGGCAATCTCAAATGAGGAGATTCGCACTATCATCACCGCTTTGGAGGTGAAAATTCTAAGCGACGAGGAGGGTGTGATGATGGTTGCTGTGCCTCCATATCGTGTTGATGTTCAGCGTGAAGCGGATTTGATTGAGGATATTTTGAGAATCTATGGCTACAACAATATTGAGGTTCCTACGCACGTGAAGTCTACCATTTCGTATGCTCCACGCCCAGACCGCAACAAGCTCATGAATATGGCTGCGGATTTCCTCACAGCGAATGGCTACACCGAAATTATGTCTAACTCACTCACCAAAGCCTCTTATTATCAAGATATTGCAGATTATAAGCTGGGGGAGTGCGTGCGAATCGTCAATCCACTAAGTGCCGACCTTAATGTATTGCGTCAGACCTTGTTGTTCAACACATTGGAGGCTATCGAGCTAAATGCAAACCGCCGCAATGGTGACCTCAAAATATATGAGTTCGGAAATGTATATACCTACAACAGCGAGGCCGACAACACCGAAAACATCCTAGCTCCATACAAAGAGAACTACCGCTTAGCAATTGCCGTGACAGGTCTAGCAACCTCTGCGTCGTGGAACCAGAAGGGTGAGTCGTCGTCGTTCTACACCCTGCGTGCAATCGTGGAGAAGGTGTTGCGCAGATTCAGCATCGATATCTACGCACTCAAAGCGGAGGAGATTTCGAGTGATTTGATGAGCGAGGGACTATCCCTAGCACTCAATGGCAAGGAGCTCATAAAGATGGGTATGGTATCTCCTAAAACTCGCAAAGTATTTGATATTAAGCAAGATATATACTATGCCGAAATTGATTTCGATGCACTCGTGAAATCTACTCGCAAGCACAAAATCACCGTGTCGGAGTTATCTAAGTACCCAGAGGTGAAGCGTGACTTGGCTCTGTTGGTCGATAAGGGCGTGAGTTTCTCGTCACTACGCAGCGTGGCATTAGCAGCCGACAAGAAGTTGCTTAAGAGCGTGTCGCTGTTCGATGTATATGAGGGTGACAAACTCCCCGAGGGCAAGAAATCGTATGCCCTAGGTTTCGTGTTAGAGGACAAAACTCAGACTCTAACCGACAAAACCATCGAGAAGGTGATGTCAAATATCCAAAAGCAGTTGGAGACTAAGTGCGGTGCTACTGTAAGATAGAGTATCTAACTTAATAGTAACAAAATAGCCTTCGTTCATTTGGAACGAAGGCTATTTTTATGTAAAAGTTTTAGGTTATTTAACCGCAACAACCTCCACCTCAATCATAACCGCAAGAGGAAGTTTCGATACCTCGAAACAAGCACGAGCAGGTAGTGATGTGAAATATGTAGCATATATCTCACTCATTTGCGCACTATCGGCAATGTTGTCCAGCAGCACAGTCGCCTTTACTACGTCGTCGTATGTGTAACCTGCCTCGGTGAGTATGGCACCAATATTCTTGAATACTTGGTGTGCTTGAGCCTCGAAACCTTCGGCTATTGCTCCTGTTTCGGGGATTATTGCTATTTGACCCGACACATACAGAGTGCCATTAGCCTCTATGGCTTGAGAGTATGGACCCACAGGTTTGGGTGCTAGGGGGGTGTTTATAACTCGTTTCATGGTATAAAAAATAAATCTAAATAATAATTGTCTCTGTTGTGTAGTTATATTAAAGGGCTATCTTTGTCCCCCAAGAAATAAAACTACATTGTTATGAAAAAATTTACATTTGCCGTGCTTCTTACCGCACTCTTGGCAATCTCATGCTGCCCATGTCGCAAAATCGACAACTCGGCTAGCCGTGACCTGAACGCTACATCGTGGCAACTCTCGCAGCTCTACTCTCGTAGCATCACCCCTGCTGAGAATCAATACACTCTCTCCTTGGGCGATGATGGCAAGGTGTCGGGCATGGCATCGTGCAACCGCATAACAGGCAGCTACACATTCACTTCGGATAGTCGCATCCTGAAGTTCGACCACATGGGCATGACCCGCATGATGTGCCCTCCAGGCGACGACCACGAAGATGAATTTGGGCAGATGCTAGGCAAAGTCACCCACTTCGAGGTGGATGGCGATATGCTTATTATGCTGAGCGGAGGTGAGTCCGTGGCACTATTCAAGCGATTACTTAAATAGTGGTGAGGGGTACTCTCCAGCGTCTACCAATGCTTTGAGTTTAGCCACTACGCCAGCTCTATCCTCGGCATAAGTCACTCCAAACCATTTGGATGTGGTGTCGAGAACCTTTACAGTAGCCTCTGCGCTATTTATGAGTTTGTTTACGGCTGTTGGGATAAAGAACTCCGATTTGGGGTTGTTTACCTCGGCGGCCAAAAACTCCTTGAAAATCTCCTCCGAGTATGCGAAATAGTCGGGTGTGAATCCCCACATATTCATCGACACTGGGCTCTTTTCATCTAGGGTTTGGAACTCTCCGTTTTCGTCCGTGAATCCAATGTCACCATTCACACGCTCGATAGATGTGCGCTCAACAACGTCGGTTAGGAATCCATCCTCATTTGTTGCGCATACTCCACGTGCTACGGTTCCACTCTCAGAGAGTGTGTTGCCCACACGGTAGCCAACCATTGAGTAGTGACCCTTCTTACCCTCTACCGCCATTAGCTCTTGAGCCAATACTGAGAAGCTATCGCGTCCGTAATAATCATCGGCATTGATTACCGCAAATGGCTCTGCGATAACATCTTTGCCCATAAGCACAGCGTGGTTTGTACCCCACGGTTTTTTTCTATCCTCGGGTGCTGAGAACCCCTCTGGGAGGTCTGTAATAGCTTGGAACACAAGCTCCACGGGTATGTGATTTTCGTATTTGCATAGGATTTTCTCGCGAAAATCTGCCTCAAACTCCTTGCGGATAACAAATACAACCTTTCCAAATCCACCACGTATAGCGTCGTAGATAGAAAAATCCATAATTGTCTCCCCATTTGGACCCACGCCATCCAATTGTTTTAGACCGCCATAGCGGCTACCCATGCCTGCAGCAAGCACAAAAAGTGTTGGTTTCATACTCTTTATATTTTAAAATTTAAACATATTCTTACTAATACAAATATAGGTAAAATATTTGTTATCTACAACGGGTGATGTGCTAAATTTGGAGCTGGAGACTGGACTGCCCTCACGCCGGGCGGGCGGTGCGAAGCCGCACGGGCGGTTTTTGTAGCGCACTGGGGGTACGAGCCTTGCGGCTCTAAAATTTTTATGGTCAATATTTCAGCTCAAGTGAACTTGGCTGAAATATTGACCATAAAAATTTATTAAACACTCCCAAGAGTGTTTAACCCCAGTTCGAGGGCAACCATAATGCAATTATAACGTAACTGTTCTATTTAAATATAACGTGAGTTCGAGAAATCGAACTCACACCTCCAAAGGGAGCGTAAGCGACTAAGCCCCATTCCCAAAGGGAGGGGGTTTGGGGGTGGGGTAAAATATAAATATATAATAAGTTCGATAAATTCTAAAAATGCAGATAAAAGATGGTCAAATTTATTTGTACCACCTTTTATCTGCATTTTTAGAATCATAGAGCTTGTAAAGCTCTATGCCCCATCCGCTACAAAAACCGCCCGTGCTGCAAGCACCGCCCGCCTGGCGTTAAGGCAGTCCAGCCTCTCCAGTCCCTTACCTACAAAACCTATAATAAGTACCAAACGGCAACTCCTTACCAGCTCTATCGGTGAATAACAACTCGCCACGCCCCTCGTCGCTTTGTGCCCCAAACATCTGAGTCACAGCCGTGCGAGCTAGTGTCGATGACAGTCCCATGGAGTACAAATTAAATACTAGGAAGCTATCCTTACCTTCGAGAAGCTCGGCACAGCAGCTCAACATATCACGTATGTCATCCTCCAAAATCCACTTCTCGCCATTTGCTCCACGCCCATAGGCTGGGGGGTCTAATATTATGCCATTGTACTTATTACCTCGGCGCACTTCACGCTGCACAAATTTCATGGCATCCTCCACAATCCAACGTATATCCCTGAGCCCCGAGAGCTCCATATTCTCCTTGGACCACGACACCACCTGCTTCACAGAATCGACATGCGTGGTCTGTGCCCCAGCCGATGCAGCGGCCAATGTTGCGCCCCCAGTATAGGCAAATAAATTCAACACCTTGGGTGTTATACCTTTGGATTTCAGGTCATTGCACGTGTCGTATATAAAGTTCCAATTTGCTGCCTGCTCGGGGAATATACCCACATGCTTGAATGATGTGAGCCCTAGGCGCATGGTGATTTTCATCTCCTTATATTTGTAGTTGATTGTCCACTTTTCGGGGCATGATGGTTTTGTACGCCACTCGCCACGCTCCTCGCTTTTGGATGTGCGCATGAACGAAGCATCGGCCATCTGTGCCCACTCCGCGTCGTCGAGGCTCTTCGCCCACACGGCTTGTGGTTCGGGGCGGCGTGTGATATATTTGCCAAATCGCTCTAGCTTTTCGTAGTCGCCCGAATCTATGAGTTCGTAGTCGTGAAATTGGGGTGTTAGGTTCTCTATCATAATCTATACTTTATATATATTCATTTGGCACTTGGCGCAATCAAACTCCAATCTAAATCTATCTGCTCCATGGTGCAGCAGCAACTCTCCACGTAGCTGTGACCCCTCCTTTATGCACTCCCCGATTTCGTGGCGCAGGCAGTAGGAGCTCTCCATAACCTTTGCACCCGTTAAATCTGTGGCACACTCCCAACTGGGGGTTACGCTCTGGACTCCGTGGTCGCGGTAGAACTGCGCAGCTATGCGATTTGTCACAGCACCCTCGGCCGATATTTCGTGGTGGGGGTATTGTGCTGTGAGGTTCTCCGTGAAGTGTCGTCCGCCCTTTTTCGTGGATGATAATCTGCGCATAAGTAGCTCGCCTAGAGCCTCTCGCCTAAGTTGCGCTAGGCGTGACGAGGGTATGAAGTAGTTCTCGCTATGAGGCTCAATGTTTATATCCTCTGTCGCAAATATCGTGTCGCCACACTTAGATATCTGGGCATATATCACCTCTCTCATCTTTTGAGGTGCTTGGGCGAGCGAAAACTCATCGCATAGGCTTACGGTGGCGTTGTGCCCCTCGGAGTCCACAAATGTCATGGTTGCGCAACTCTCACTTGCTGAGAATTTTGCACGCACCGCAATTTTGCGCTTTGTGCGACTACTCTCCATGGCGTCCGAGAACTTTTTGTCGAAATTGCGAAATATTTTCACTCCCTTCGCAATTCCATCCATGCGATTGGGGTAGACCCATGCCCCCTCCACGCGGTTTATGTTTGTCCCTCTCAATCCTTGGGGGGTCATAAAGCAGATGCCATCTCCTGCCGAGAGTTCGCTTTCTATTTTGAACGCTTCACCTCGTCTTATCTCCTTCACCTCGCCGAGTGCCTCGCCTAGGGATTTGGGGGTGTCGAACGATGCTAGGTTATATGCTTGACCTCTAAACAGATATTCGCTCTCGCCACGTGTGAAACTCTTGGAGGGGTTGGGTTCAAACTCCACAGTTGAGACTCCGCACGAACTTCTCTCATAGCCTTGGCGTTGAGCAATCTCCGCATCCAACAATTTGCGGTAGTGCGCAACTATATTTTTGGTGTAACCTATCTCTTTTAGCCTGCCTTCAATCTTAAACGAAGTGACTCCTGCATCAATCATATCGCCTAGACGAGCCGAAAGATTCAAATCTTTGACAGATAATAAGTGTTTCTCGCTTAGTATCTTACGACCCTTAGTATCGCACAAATCGTAGGTCATGCGGCACGATTGGCTGCACTCCCCTCTATTGCCACTTCTGCTAGAGATAGACCTCGAAAGCAGGCATCGCCCACTATGCCCCACGCATATTGCCCCATGCACAAAAGCCTCCAACTCAACATTCGTGGCAGCGGCGATAGTAGCTATCTGCTCCCCAGAGAGTGCCCTCTCCAACACCACGCGACTAAATCCTACATCCTCCAAGAACTTCACCCCCTCGACTGTCATATTGCACATTTGAGTAGAGGCATGCAGCTCCACGGGTAACCCCATGCGAGCCACAGCCATATCTTGGATTATGAGTGCATCGACCCCCGTAGCAACTAACCCTTCGGCCGCCTTTTGGGCTATGTCCAGTTCATTGTCGAAAATCACGGTGTTGAATGTGGCGTAGACTCTCACGCCAAACTTGTGAGCATACTCCACAACTTTGGCTATATCCTCGTCGCTATTTGCTGCGGCCCTGCGAGCTCCAAAACTACTGCCTCCAATATACAGTGCATCTGCGCCACAATCCACTGCGGCTATTGCCGAAGTGTAGTCACGTGCTGGAGCTAATAGTTCTAATTTAATCATTGGTTGTAGAAAAAAAGAAATTTATACTATGAGTCTGACTAACAAGGATGAGTTTTGGGGCTTCGTGAAGTCATTCAAACCGCAGCGTACCCAAGGTACGTGAGGATTTGAGTGGCGAGGGAAGTGCCGAAAATCGCCTTGTTAGTCGGACTCATAATATAAACATTTAATATCCCCACTACTACTTTACTACGGGCTTTATATCCTTAATTCGTAGCTGTGGCGTTACGGTTCCACGATAGTGATTCTCGACTATTTGGTAGCATACATCTATTGGTCTGCCTTGCGCAATCCACTCATAATGTGTGGGTTGGCTAAATGCTATGGTCGAAATCTTAGTGTTTGGCTTTTGCCTTTGAGTTAAATCCATGCGCAAGTGTTCACCCTCTGCTCCCACTAGGCGAGCATCGCCATAGTTGCACACTCCGTATGTTGCAAACACGGGTGCACTATTTCCTGGGCCAAAGGGCTGGAATTTGTTGAGGTCTCGCCTAAATGCAGGAGTTATCTGCGAAAATAGGAGATTGGTATCTATATCCACCTGCGGAATAAGAATCTGCGGGTTTATGTGCTCCTCGACATAGTCATTAAACCTGCGTGTGAACTCCTCCACATTTTCGGGTTTCATGGTGAGACCTGCGGCGTACATGTGACCTCCGAAGTTCTCCAACAAATCCGAACATGACTCCACCGCTTGGTACAAGTCGAAGCCAGGTATTGAGCGTGCCGAACCCGTCACAAAACCATTGCTTTGGGTGAGCACCACCGTGGGGCGGTAGTATGTCTCTATGAGTCGTGATGCTACGATTCCGACAATTCCTTTCATCCACTTGGGGTTGAATATCACGGTGCTCTTGCGTGCTTTTAGCTCAGGGTTGTTCTCGATGTAGTCGTGAGCCTCTTGTGTTACACTGCGGTCGATGCTTTTGCGATCTTGGTTGAATGCGTCTATTTGGATTCCCGACTCTGCGGCAGCACTCTCGTTACCCTCGACTAGGAGGTTCACTACTGCGTAGCCACCCGAAGGGGCTGCGTTTTCGTCATTTTCGTCCATACGCATGCGCCCTGCGGCGTTTATGCGAGGTCCAATTTTGAACACTATGTCATCTATGGTTATGGATGTTCTGTCCAATCCGCAAATTTTGATGATGGTGTGTAGACCACGTGAGGGCTTGTTGTTTAGGCGCAACAAACCATAGTGTGCCAATACTCGATTCTCGTCCACCAAGGGGACAATATCCGAAGCGATACTCACCACCAACAAATCGAGCAGAGGTTCAATCTCGTGGAACGGAATCCCAGCACGCATGGCATACGCTTGCGCAAGTTTGAACCCCACGCCACATCCCGACAATTCGTCGAATGGGTAGGTACAATCAACCCTCTTGGGGTCTAATACAGCTACAGCCGCAGGGATTTCGTCGGCTGGCAGGTGGTGGTCACAAATGATGAAATCCACACCTTTACTCTTTGCATAGGCAACCTTCTCCATGGCTTTGATTCCGCAATCCAAGGCTATAACCAATGTCGCACCCTTTTTGGCTGCGTGGTCAATACCTTGAACCGAGATGCCATACCCCTCCGTGTAACGATCGGGGATGTAGAACGATAGGTTTTTGTGACCTATCTGGCGCAGAAACTTATACATCAACGCTACGGCAGTTGTGCCATCCACGTCGTAATCACCATACACCATCACTCGCTCGCCTGTGCGAACAGCATGCTGGATTCTATCGACTGCGCAATCCATATCCTTCATCAGGAATGGGTCGTGCAGCATCGAAAGGTGAGGATTGAAAAAGTTTCTCGCTCTCTCGGGACTGTCTATGCCTCTCTGAATAAGTAGATTAGCCAATACGGGGGCGATGTTTAGCGCAGAAGATAACTTCTCTACTAAACCTTCGTCACCCGAAGGCTTCACTACCCATCTTTTCTCTATGGGCATAATTTTACTATTTTATATTTTAATATTTCTTAATCTCATCCATGCCTTGGTGCTGCTTAAAAAGGGGCATACGCACACAGCAATCCCCAAACTACAAGGTGCACCAAGTGAAATATGTATAAATAGGAAAATAGTAGCTCCCCTGCTCGGTGGAGTCTTGAATACTCTACGCATAAGGGTACAATAACCCCAACCGTTACTCAAATAGCCAAGGCAAAGATCTTTCTTCAACGAAAGAGTACTAACCTTGCACAATACGCTTTATAATAAAGCTATTTATGCCCTAATCCTCATAATGCGTGCACATAGGCACTTACGCTGCTCAAATTTAATCTATTTATCCCAATAAATTACGATTAAGCATGAGCCATTACGATAGGCATATAACAACATATACGACCTTTGAACCCAATGTTCGCAGTCGTCACGTCCTGGCACTTTTGCCACTTTTTTCCAATTAGTGCAAATATAAAAAAATATTTTGCAACAAACAACTTTATGTGGGCTTTTTTTAGGGAAGCTCCTCTAAAACAACTTTAATTGCTCTAAGTGTGCATTGAATGTTTTACGATGCAGGGGCGATATGCCATGTTCGAGAATCGCCATTTTGTGCTGCTTGGTGGGGTATCCCTTGTTTTGTTGCCATCCATATTCGGGGTACTCTTCGGCTATGCGCTCCATGTATTGGTCACGGTGAGTCTTTGCTAGCACCGATGCTGCTGCTATATTGGCATATTTGCCATCCCCCTTGACTATACATTCGTATGGTATTGTGAGGTGGGTCTTGAATCTATTGCCATCTATCACCAACATTTGGGGCGTGGGGTTGAGTCTCTCGGCTGCGAGTGACATACCCTCAAACGATGCGTTGAGGATATTTATCTGGTCTATTCTCTCGGCCGATATCTCCTGCACAGCCCATGCTACGGCTTCTCGTTCGATTATGTGGCGTAGTGTGTGGCGGCTCTTTTCGCTCATCTGTTTGGAGTCGTTGAGTAGTGGGTGGTAGAAGTCGGGCGGCAAAATCACCGAGGCTGCGAAGAGTGACCCTGCGAGGCATCCTCGTCCAGCCTCGTCGCAGCCAGCCTCTAGGAGTATGTGTTGGTAGCTATTTTCTAACATTGCGTAATATGGATATTATGTAAGGAGAGTTATAATTTCTCGCCCCCAAATAAATAATTGAGCAAAATTAGTAAATTCCCCCAGAATTAGTTATTTTTGTGGTATAAATCTCACCTTGATGATTGTAGAAAATTCAATATTCGAAGTTAGACGACATTCACGCCTAGGTGCTGTGATTGTTGCTGCCACTCTTTCGATAGTCGCTGTGTTGTACCTTAGCCTCGTGCCCTGCTCGGGGTTTGAGTCTATTGTTTCGCCCTCGGTTTGGGGTAGTGCAGTGGATGGGTGGCAGGTGGCGCATCCTGTGTGGTCGTCGATTTTTTTGTGGTTTTTGATTACATATCTCTCCGTGAAGCTGGGGCAGTTGGTCTCTAGGTATGATCTGTATGGTTCGAAATCATACCTCACAATGGAGTTTTTTCCTATGTTGAGTGTGGGTTTGGCGGTGAATGTGGCGTCGCTTAGGGGTGTGTTGGTGGCTATGCTTGTGACATATAGTTTGATTCGGTATGCCTCTTCGTATCGCAACGCCAACTGTGTGGGTGTGTTGCTTAGTGGTTCGGTGGCTTTGGGTGTGGCGGTGTTGTTGTATTCGCCTGCCATAGTGCTGTGGGGGGTAGTGCCGTTTGTGTTGGTGATATTCGAAAGGACTATACGTGAGGTGATTGTGGCGATGGTGTCGCTATTGATAGTGCCATTTGCATACATATATTCGCTGTGGGTTATGGGTGGTGATTTTGGCTGCGAGTTGAGTCGATTTGTGGGGCTTATAGTGGTGGATAGTGGCTACTCTGTGTGGGCGTCGCTGAGTGTGGTTGCTATCTGCGTAGTGGGTATTGTGCTCTGTTTGACTATAAATTCGGCGTTGATTATCTCGCTGCTCGAAAATACTATAAAGGCTCGTCGCAGGCTTAAGATTGTGGCTATATATGCAGTGGCGATTGCGGCGATGCTCGCTATGCCATCGTCGGATAGTGTCGTGTTTGCGATTATGGCTATTCCTGCATCAATATTGATACCTATCACGCTGCTATCTTTTGGTCGTAAAATGTCGTTTATTATATATGTGTTGCTCTTTGGGTGCTTAGTCGTTAATATGTGGCTGGGCTAGACTCGAGTTTGGATATTTCGCACTAAAGAGTTAGCTGAATTCAACCTGCAAATGCAACTGAATTGAGGTCAAGAAACTATAGGGACATAAGAAAAGGCGAAACAAATCGGAGCCAGGCTCAAATTTATTCCGC
>JBCQUV010000022.1:0-27391 GCA_047173765.1 Rikenellaceae bacterium | reverse complement strand
CATCTCGAACTCCACAATCGTTTCGAGTCGATTGATGCCGACTATCTTAAAATTATCCACAAACTCTTCGGGTAGCACCACGCGTGCCAACTCCAGTAACATTGAACTAAGTAGCGTAAAACAATTATTGCCATATTTTTAAAAGCACTCTTGAAGCGATATTTTTCACTATTAAATTTCAGTATAGAACCACTATATTTTCAATTCAATAGCAAAAAATCTCATCTCCAATAGTACTCTTAAAAACACACCAATAATTATTTTACCCTACTTAATTCCCTACATTTCCCCCACCATTAAAAATAATTCAATCATCCTAAAAACAAAATTTGAGCACAACAGCGAAAGCGTGTGCCCAAAAATCAAAATCAATATATACTAAAATTAATTAACGTGAGTTCAGAAACCCGAACTCACGTTAATTGTGTTAGCATATAACCCCACCCCTGAAGCGAGTGGTTATATGGCTCGTTGAAAACCCATATTGATTACTCCACGATAATTGTCCAGTCGTGTGTATCCTCTGCACGTCCGTACTGTATATCGCGAAGTCGGTCATACATCTCGTGTGAGTATTTACCCACCTCTGTGCCGTAGTTTATGTGTGTGTCGGTGAGTGGATCGTATATGTCACCAATTGGCGATATTACGGCTGCTGTTCCACATGCTCCACACTCCTCAAATGTGGGTAGCTCCTCCAACGACACTGGGCGTTGCTCCACCTTAAGACCCATATCTGTTGCGATTTGGCGCAAGCTCATATTGGTGATTGAGGGGAGTATAGAGTGTGATTGAGGGGTTACGTAGACTCCATCCTTGATTCCGAAGAAGTTGGCAGAGCCACACTCCTCGACATATTTGCGCTCCACAGAGTCTACATACAAAACATCCGAATATCCTGCTCCGTGAGCCACCTCACCTGCGTAGATGCTCGCTGCATAGTTTCCACCGCACTTCACGTGACCTGTGCCTCGTGGTGCTGCACGGTCGTGCTCCTTGTCGATGATGATATTCATCGGTGAGAGTTTGCCAGGAAAGTATGCACCCACAGGCGACACGAAGATTATGAACATATACTCCTTGCCAGGCTTAACGCCCAACACCGCATCCGAACCAAATAGCATAGGACGGATATAGAGAGATGCTCCCAACTCATAAGGCGGAACAAACTCAATATTAGCCTTCACAACCTCTACCACCGCCTTCACGAACATATCCTCTGGGATTTGCGCCATGCATATTTGGCGAGCTGAGGAGTTCATGCGACGAGCGTTGTCGTATGGGCGGAAAATTCTCACCTTGCCATCCACGCCCTTGAACGCCTTGAGACCCTCGAACGCCTGTGTGCCATAGTGAAGCGATGGTGCCGACATGTGAAGCGGAATATACTCGTTCTCTGTGAGTTCTCCCTCGCTCCACTTGCCATCTTTGTATGTGAAGCGGATGTTGCAGTTACACTTGCGGTATCCAAACCCCTTGAGGTCTGACCAATCGATATTTTGCATAGTTGTATGTGTTTGTTTAGTTAGTCTTGTTTGTTATCTATCCCACCTGCGCACCATTTATAGTTGCATCCGATGGACTCAGTAGGCGTAGTTTGCCGCCTGCATCCTCTGCCATAAGTATCATACCCTTGGACTCAATGCCTTTGAGCAAACGAGGTGCAAGGTTGGCGAGTACCAATACCTGCTTGCCCACAAGCTCCTCGGGGGTGTAGTGCTCTGCAATGCCCGATACTAGGGTGCGAGTGTCGATTCCTGTATCCACGGTGAGCTTAAGTAGTTTCTTGGTCTTTGCCACCTTCTCGGCTGCTAGGATTGTCGATACACGGATATCCATTTTCGAGAAGTCGTCAAACGAAATCTCCTCCTTTTGAGGCTCTACGTTTTGGCTCGCCTCGGCTGCTAGGATTGCCTCCTTGGCTTTGGCTAGTTTTTCGAGTTGAGCATCTACTACACTATCCTCAATCTTCTCGAACAGGAGTGTAGCATCGCCAATAGTGTGACCCGCAGCAATCAAATCCATTGCACCCAAACGCTCCCAGTCATACTTCTCGACGCCCAGCATAGTTAGGATTTTATCTGCCGAGAATGGCATAAATGGCTCTATAGCGATTGTGATATTGGCTGTGATTTGAAGTGCGATATTTAGGATTGTCTCCACACGCTTAGGGTCGGTTTTAATCACCTTCCACGCCTCTGTGTCGGCGAGGTATTTGTTTCCGATACGCGCTACATTCATTGCGTCTTTGAGTGCCTCACGGAATTTGTATGACTCTATGTTTTGCTCCAACGACGCCTTTATGGTCGATAGCTCGGCGATGGTCTCACGGTCATAATCTGTGAGCTCTCCGCACGCTGGCACTACCCCCGTGTAGTACTTTTTGGTGAGTACCAATGCACGATTAACGAAGTTACCAAGGATTGCCACCAATTCGTTGTTGTTGCGAGCCTGAAAATCACGCCACGTGAAGTCGTTATCCTTGCTCTCGGGAGCATTTGCACAGAGCACATATCTTAGCACATCCTCCTTGCCTGGGAACTCCTCCAGATATTCGTGCAACCACACTGCCCAACCTCTCGAAGTAGATATTTTATCCCCCTCCAAGTTCAAGAACTCATTTGCTGGGACATTCTCAGGCAAGATATAGTCACCATGAGCCTTCAACATCGACGGGAACACTATGCAGTGGAACACAATATTATCCTTGCCGATGAAGTGCACCATCTTGGTATCTTCATCCTTCCAATACTTCTCCCACTCGGGCGTAGCATCCTTAGTTGCCGATATGTAGCCAATTGGGGCATCGAACCACACATATAGAACCTTACCCTCAGCACCCTCCACAGGCACTGGGATTCCCCAATCCAAATCACGACTCACCGCACGAGGCTGCAAACCGCCATCAATCCAGCTCTTGCATTGACCATATACGTTTGACTTCCACTCCTTGTGCCCCTCCAAAATCCACTCCTTGAGGAATGGCTCATATTTATCGAGTGGCAAGTACCAGTGCGTAGTCTCCTTTTTGATAGGCACAGAGCCCGAAAGTGCACTATGTGGATTAATGAGCTCGTCGGGAGAGAGTGTCGAACCACACTTCTCGCATTGGTCGCCATACGCCTTTTCGTTTTGGCAACGTGGGCAGGTACCTGTGATATAGCGGTCAGCAAGGTATGTTTGCGCCTCCTCGTCGAAAAATTGCTCTGTGGTGCGCTCTATGAACTTACCCTCGTCGTACAACTTCTTGAAAAACTCTGATGCTGTTACGGCATGCGTGGGAGATGATGTACGTGAATATATGTCGAACGACATGCCCAACTTCACGAACGACTCCTTAATTATGTTGTGATATCTATCGACCACCTGCTGTGGTGTTATACCCTCGTTTTTAGCCTTGATAGTGATAGGCACTCCATGCTCGTCGCTTCCGCACACAGATATAACCTCACGGCCACGTAGTCGCAGGTAGCGTGTGTAGATGTCGGATGGAACATACACTCCAGCCAAGTGACCGATGTGTAGAGGACCATTAGCGTAGGGCAATGCCGAAGTGACCAGATAGCGTTTATAGTTTTTGCTCATGTTTACATTTTATTATCTAACCTACAAAAGTAATAAAAAAAACTTTATTTTCAGAAGATTGGGAGGTTTTATATCGCCGAATTTATTATTTTGCTATTTCAGGCTATTAACGAGTGCATTTTTTTTGCAAATATATATGGTTGATTTTTATGTATTTACATTAAATAGGGTGATTTTTTGTAAAAAAAGTGGTTAAAAAAATTTGCAGATATAATTTTTTGCCCTATATTTGCACTCGCAATCAGGGGGAAACGCCGATGCAAACAACAAATGCGAAAATAGCTCAGTTGGTAGAGCACAACCTTGCCAAGGTTGGGGTCGCGAGTTCGAGTCTCGTTTTTCGCTCTTAAAAAGAGTCTAACTTATACAAGTTAGACTCTTTTTTTATTGATACTTAACGATCTCTCGTTTCGCTGTGACTTGACAAATGCTCCTTTGATATAAGAGTGCGATCCTCTTCCTCCAAACATTCACTATTGTCGCATGTAGAGCATACGTAGGTAGCATGATAAACATCTACGTTATATGTATATTTCATCTTTTTATAATGCCTTGTCTCTGTGCTGATAGATTTACTTCCCTCTCTGCTACGTCCGCTCGCATCCGTATAGGTTGTTTTCACAGATCTGCTGCCACGAGTGATGTCGTCTAGAACATTCGAAACCTCTGTAGATATGTATGTCCTAACATATTTTCGCGACGCCTGATATTTAGTGCCCAAATCCTTACACTTATCGCATCTAAATACTGGCTTTTGAATTAGTTTTGAATAGTAGTTATCATTGAGTCGCATAGATGTGTATATTATCAATGGTATAATAATCCACCATATAGCACCATAGGCCAAAAGAAGTACAATCCAAACATAGGTCGATACCCAATACAGAAGCGTAAGCAACAGATAAAGCCCACGATTACTAAACATATAGAGCGGCTTGCGATAAGGCAGCAGAGAGAACACTACGGCTAAGAATATATGGTTTGAATATAAAGCCCACAGAGTACCCAGCACAATAACGAAGAATGCTACTATAATGGTAAAAGTAGTGACAATCGTACTATCTTTAGCAAGGGTGACTGGTTTTAGTTTAGTAATAAATCCATATTTGCTTCTAATGATAAATCCTAAGTGGTCAATAATAACACCCGATAGCGGTATATATGATAAATAGCGACCATTTCCATTCATTTTACACTCCTGCTCGAGCCTATAACTTTGAGCGATGCCATCCTTGCCGAAGCAAACAACAGGATAAAAGACTCCCCTACGCTCCTCCGCCTTCGATATAACCTTAATGCCATAGCGCACAACAGTACTATCCTCACCGTAATTCCTAATATAATCAGCGTAATCACGTTTTAACTTGCGCCCAATAAACTTTCTCTCGAAACGATGCTTACTCATAAGTGTCCACATCTCACCTCGCTCGTAGCTCGCAAGTTTTTTATTAACTCTCTCGGAGGTGAATTTTTTCATATCCTTCATTGTGATTTCGAGGCGTTGCCCACTCTCGAGAGTTAATATGTAGGTATCTCCACCTCTTGGATTTGGAGCGATTTTTACCTTGTCGGCGATTTTGAGATTTAGGCTATCAATATCTGCGAGCGACAAGAAATCGTTATCAAAATATACCTGCGGAACCTCTCCTCTCTCGCCATCTTCGGTATCGACCCAATAGGTAGGAGCAGAGTCGCTTGTAGCTTCATTATAGCCAATTATATTGACCTTAATACCTCGTCTGAGTTTAACCGTATCGCTATATTTAGAGAATATCAAATCACAACGACCTGTACTCTGCGCCTCTATATTTTTCGGCAGATTATCAAAAGTTAGCAGATTGAAAATCGTTATAAACACCATTGTCCCTAAAAACAACTGCATGCGTTTTGTGCCATGCGGATCACTCTGTCTAATTCTTTGAGGGATTCCTCTAATTGTAGAAAATATACCCATTGTGTGTGAAGTTTGAGTTGGTTAAATAATTATGCGACAACAACTTTACAGCTATAAAGTTGGCCTGGTCTCAAATATAAACAAAATATTTTATTTTAACAAAAATAGTCTATATTTTGGTTTCGAATAAATTCGACCAAAATATAGACTATTATAGTTTTAGAACCTGTAGGTTCGCTACCTAGGCTCTTAAGGGGAGTTCTAAGTAGGGTAAAATAATTATTGGTGTGTTTTTAAGAGTACTATTGGAGATGAGATTTTTTGCTATTGAATTGAAAATATAGTGGTTCTATACTGAAATTTAATAGTGAAAAATATCGCTTCAAGAGTGCTTTTAAAAATATGGCAATAATTGTTTTACACTACTTATTTTCTCCCCTTAATATTAACTTCTCACCTGCCCATCTCCACAAATAAGATATTTGTAGGTAGTAATCTCAGGCAATGCCATAGGTCCTCGAGCATGCAATTTTTGGGTACTGATACCTATCTCGGCACCAAATCCAAACTGCCCACCATCGGTGAATGCGGTCGATACATTATGGTATACACACGCAGCATCCACCACCTGCTGGAATATCTCGGCAGCCTCAGCCGACTCCGTGATTATCGACTCGCTGTGGCGTGACGAATATTTTGTTATATGCTCTGTGGCTTGCTCTAGGGTATCGACCGTGCGAATTGACATCTTGTAATCCATAAATTCCGTACCGAAACTCTCGTCCGTAGCAGATTTTAAAAGATGCGCAGGGTAGTTCTCACCCAGTGCAGCGTAAGCTCTTAGGTCGGCATATATCACCACATCCTTTTCTGCGAGAGGTGCGCAAATTTCCGCTATATCTACCAAGCGAGCCGAGTGTATAACCATGCAATCCAACGCATTACATACACTTACCCTACGAGTTTTAGCATTCGCAACCACAGCCGCAGCCTTCTGAACATCTGCCGCAGCATCCACATAGGTGTGGCAAATTCCAGCCCCCGTCTCAATCACAGGAATCGAAGCGTTGTGACGCACATAGTTTATGAGCGACGAACTTCCACGAGGAATCAACAAATCCACAAATCCCTCAGCTGCCAATAGTTGAGCCGTAGCCTCACGCTCCGCAGGCAGAAGAGTCACAACACGAGTATCAACCCCATTGCGCTCCAACACCGAATGTATAACCTCAACAATAGCCGAATTGGAGTTATGAGCATCGCTACCCCCCTTAAGCACCGAAGCATTGGCAGTCTTGAAACACAATCCAAAGACATCGAAGCTCACATTAGGGCGAGCCTCATATATCACACCTATCACTCCAAATGGCACACGCACCTTGCGAATTGTCATGCCATTAGGGCGAGTAAACTGCGCCAGTTCCTCACCAATAGGCGAATACAACTCCGACACACTGCGCAAATCATCCGCTATACCCTTTATTCGCTCTGGCGTGAGTAGCAACCTGTCGTACAATGGATTCGTACGCTCCATCTTCGCTAGGTCTAGAGCATTCGCCTCCAAAATCTTTGTGACATTTGCCTCCGCAGCATCTGCCACATCTCGCAATATTGCGTTAATTTTCTCTTTGGTGAGTAGTGCCAAGGCTCTCGACGCCTCACGTGCACCTTCAAAAACTGATGTTAAATCCATATCGTTATTCCATGTATAAGTAATCATAATGCACAATTGCCCTAAGCCCTTTGACTCCGATTGATTCGTTCGATGTGACACTATCCATAGCTACTCGACCCACGCCTATATGCTCGCCACTGGGGGCTACGATTGTCACAATATCATCCTTCTCAAATTCTCCCTCAACACTTACCACCCCCACAGGCAATAGACTTGTCGCTTGGGGCTGCATGAGTGCCTCATAAGCCCCCTCGTTAATGTGTAGCTCCCCTTTGGAGAAACCATCCGAGTGGGCAATCCACTTTTTGAGGTTCGAAATCTGCTTTTGAGCTGGTGTAAAGCGTGTGCAGAGAGTATCCTTGTCGCTAAGTACCAAGTCGCAAAGTATGTCGTCTCGCTTGCCATTGGCTATAATCACCTCCACACCCTCATCTGCCACCTTGCATGCTATGCGGCACTTGGTGAGCATTCCACCCCTACCAAACGACGAGCGTGTGGTACTGATGTATTGGCTCAAATCCTCAATATCACCACCCACAGTGCGTATCACCTCCGACTCGGGAGAAGAGGGGTCACCGCTATATATGCCGTCTATATTGCTCAAAATTATGAGTGCATCGGCATCCATCATCGTAGCGACCATACCCGACAATTCGTCATTGTCGGTGAACATTAGCTCCGTGACAGATATAGTGTCATTTTCGTTCATAATCGGCACCACACCATTCTCCAACATCACCCTCATGCAGTTACGCTGATTGAGATAGTGCTGACGAGTCGAGAGGGACTCCTTGGTGGTAAGTACTTGACCACAAACGATATTGTATTTATTGAATAGGTTGTAGTATATATTTATCAACTTCGCCTGCCCCACAGCCGAGAACAACTGACGAGCCGCCACAGAGTCCAGTTTCCTCACAGGCGCAACCTCTCCACGCCCCGAAGCCACAGCTCCTGACGACACCAAAATCACCTCTATGCCCTCTGCCCTAAGCCTTGCGACTTGGTCGGTGAGCGATGCCATGCGGTCGGTATCAAGAGTGCCATCTTTACGGGTGAGGACGTTGCTGCCTATTTTTACTACTACTCGTTTCATCGACCTATCTACTTTCTCGTACTCCACTCTTTACCGCCTCAACGAAACCATTACGCTCCATTGCAGCCAGACCCTTGAAGGTAATTCCGCCCTTGGTTGTAACCTTATCAATTTCGGGTTGTGGCATTGTGCCATTGGTCTCCAGCATCATAAGTGCGCCACGCACAGTTTGCAACACCACGCTACGAGCCAAATCTCGGTCGATACCAACCTCTACTCCGCCCTCAATTGAGGCATCCATATATTTGTATGCAAAGGCGATTCCGCACGACGACAACGATGTGAGGGGTGTCATTTGCGACTCCTCAATCACGAAGCTCATACCCAATGAATCGAAGATTTTGAGTAACTGCTCATCCTGCTCTGCGGAGGTATTGTGCTTGCATATAAAGCTGGTACTCTGCGCAATAGCGACAGCTGTGTTAGGGATAATGCGATACATTCCCATGTCACCTGCCTCCTCGCACTTCATCATCTGCGACAAAGCCTCGAAGTCGATACCTGCAGCGATAGAGACCAACGCCTGTGTTTTACGATTGACCGCTGGGCAAATCTCACCCAACACCTCGCTCATCATCCATGGCTTTACTGCCACAACAATCAGGTCTGCCCCCTCAACCGCCTTAGCGTTATCATCCTCAATGACTATTTTGTCTAGGTACTCACCAAACAAGTCGTGACACTTTGGCTCTAGGTGCGAAATTACTACATCTTCGGGTGCTATGATTCCAGCTTTGATAGCTCCTGCGGCAACGGCTCCACCCATATTTCCACCGCCTATAACTGATATTTTCATTGTTTTATCTTTTTAATGTTGTGGACTGCCCTGTGCGGGCGGCACCGGGGTGCTCCCCGGGGAGCTGCCCTATTATTGCGTGTGGGTACGCAATAGCGATGCTATTGCATAAAATATAAATATTTACATCTGCCTCGAAAGTGAACTTTCGATTCATATATAAATATTTATATTTTAGTCAAAAACCTATGGTTTTTGCCCCCACCCGAAGGCAACATCACTTTGCCTTACAGAGAGTATATAGCAAGGTTACCCTAAAGTTTGAGTTACAAGGATGAGTTTTGGGGCATCGTGAAGTCTCTCAAACCGCAGCGTACTCTAGTACGTGAGGATTTGAGGGGCGAGGGATGTGCCAAAAATCGCCTTGTAAGTCGAACTTTACTCCCACTCGATAGTCGCTGGTGGCTTAGAGGATATATCATACACTACACGGTTTACGCCTCTAACCTTATTTATAATCTCGTTCGAAAGGTTTGCCAAGAACTCATGTGGGAAGTGCACCCAGTCAGCAGTCATACCATCCGTAGATGATACGGCACGCAACGCCACGCAGCTCTCATAAGTACGCTCATCACCCATAACACCTACACTCTTCACAGGCAATAGGATAGCTCCAGCTTGCCACACCTTGTCGTATAGACCTGCAGCATGCAGAGCATCAATATAAATCTTATCCACATTTTGCAAAATCTCGACTCTTTCGCGGGTAATCTCACCAAGGATACGAATTGCAAGACCTGGACCTGGGAAGGGGTGACGACCAATGAGTTTCTTGGAGATTCCCATCGACAAACCTACACGACGCACCTCATCTTTAAACAATAGGCGCAAAGGCTCTACAACCTTCAAGTTCATCTCCTCAGGAAGTCCACCCACATTGTGGTGCGACTTAATAGTTGCCGAAGGACCATTCACCGAACATGACTCAATAACGTCTGGGTAGATAGTACCCTGAGCCAACCACCTGACATCCTCTATTGCGTGTGCCTCCTCGTTGAACACCTCCACAAAGTCACGACCTATAATCTTGCGCTTAGTCTCGGGGTCACTGACACCCTCCAAGTCGCCTAGGAACTTATCGCCAGCATCTACACCCTTCACGTTGAGACCCATACCCTTGTATGACTCCAACACCTCCTCAAACTCATTCTTGCGAAGAACTCCAGGATTTACGAATATACAGTACAAGTTTTGACCAATAGCTTTGTGTAGCAATACCGCCGCAACGGTAGAATCGACACCTCCCGACAAGCCAAGCACAACCTTATCTGAGCCCAACTTAGCCTTCAAATCCGCTACGGTACTCTCCACGAAACTCTCCGACGTCCACGACTGCTCACATCCGCAGATACCCACCACGAAGTTCTTGAGTAGCTGTGTGCCATCTGTTGAGTGGTACACCTCGGGGTGGAACTGAATAGCCCATGTTGGCTCACCATCCACGCAGTATGCTGCAACCTTCACCTGCTCGGTGCTAGCTATCACACGATAGTTCTCGGGGATTGAAGTTATGGTGTCACCATGCGACATCCACACCTGTGTTGTAGATGGCAAATCTTTAAGAAGTGGGTTCTCCACGTCGCCAATAGTTAGCATTGCACGACCATACTCTCTACTTGGAGCTGGCATCACCTCACCACCAAATGCATGCGAGAGGTATTGCGCACCATAGCAGACGCCCAAAAGTGGCATCTTGCCCTTGATTTGCGACAAATCTGGTTGCGGAGCAACTTCGTCACGCACCGAGTAGGGGCTACCCGAAAGAATTACACCCTTGAAACTGTCGTCGATGACAGGAGGGTTATTGAATGGGTGAATCTCGCAATATACATTGAGCTCACGCACTCTGCGCGCAATAAGCTGGGTGTATTGAGACCCGAAATCTAAGATAAGGATTTTTTCCATGTTTTAAATAATTGTGAGGTGAAACCCGAAATTTCGACTTTCACCTCAACTATATGTATTTTAATAATTTTCAGTCAGAAACATTACCCTCGGCACTAAACCTCGGCATAATGTTGATAAGTGGATGAAATTTTGATTATGGCAAGCCATCTGCTGAAGGAGCATACTAAAAAGTATGTGACTGAAGTAGAGGGCTTGGTATGGTCAAAATTTCGCCGCTTTGCAATATTATGATCTAGAGTAGTTCGGAGCCTCTTGAGTTATAGTCACATCATGTGGATGATTCTCCGTCACACCCGAAGTAGTGATACGAATAAACTTCGCTGTCTGCAACTTCTCGATTGTATTAGCTCCGCAATAACCCATACCAGCCTTCAATCCTCCGATGAGTTGGTACACAGACTCCGACAAAGAACCCTTGTAAGGCACACGAGCCACGATACCCTCGGGCACAAACTTGTTTGAGTTAGACTCACTATCTTGGAAGTAACGATCCTTCGAACCATTGTTCATGGCGTCGATAGAACCCATTCCACGGTATGATTTAAACTTACGACCGTTATATATGATAGTGTCACCTGGAGACTCCTCCACTCCTGCAAACATAGAGCCCACCATCACGCAGTCTCCACCAGCAGCAAGTGCCTTCACAATGTCACCCGAGTATCTCAAACCACCATCCGCAATAACTGGCACACCCGAACCCTTAGCAGCCTTAGCACACTCAAAAATTGCGGTGAGCTGTGGAACACCCACACCCGCAACGATACGAGTAGTACATATTGAACCTGGGCCAATACCCACCTTTATGGCATCTGCACCAGCCTCGATGAGGTATTTGGCAGCCTCGCCAGTTGCGATGTTACCCACCACGACATCCAAATCTGGATATACAGCCTTCACAGCCTTAAGTGTATTTACGATATTCTTAGAGTGACCATGCGCCGAGTCCAAAACTACAGCATCTACACCTGCCTCAACAAGTGCACGTACACGCTCCATAGTGTCGCTCGTAACGCCGATTCCAGCCGCTACACGCAGACGACCCAAGCTATCTTTGCACGAAAGTGGATTATCCTTTACTTTGGTGATATCACGATATGTGATGAGACCCACCAACTTACCGTCGTTGTCCACCACGGGCAACTTCTCGATTTTGTTTACCAACAAAACCTCGGCAGCATGCACCAAATCGGTGTTTTGGGTAGTGATAAGATTATCCTTAGTCATCACATCGTCAATCTTGCGATCCATATCACGTTGGAAACGAAGGTCACGATTTGTGACAATACCAATCAACATGTTCTCAGAATCCACTACTGGGATTCCACCGATTTTATTCTCCTTCATCATCTGCAAAGCATCCCCCACGGTTTGCTCCTTGCTAATTGTGATAGGGTCGCTAATCATTCCATTTTCCGCTCGCTTAACTTTGCGCACGTTGGCAGCTTGCTCCTCGATAGACATGTTTTTGTGGATGACTCCGATTCCTCCTTCGCGTGCGAGTGCAATAGCCAAAGGGGCTTCGGTTACCGTGTCCATAGCCGCCGAGACGATTGGAACGTTGAGTTTGATATTGCGCGAAAAATTAGATTGTACACTAACCTCACGTGGCAACACTTCTGAATATGCAGGAACGAGCAATACATCGTCGAATGTAAGACCCTCCATCTGCACCTTTTCTTCAATAAAAGACATAATATAAAATGTTCAAGAGTTATCGAAATAATACACCTACCCTAACAACGTAGTAGGCAGAAAATTTGTTGCATGCAAAGTTACGAAGAATATTTCGATTTTCAATATTTTACATTCAAATAATTCCCTCCCTCCAAAATATTTTCTCCTTTTCATTATAAAAAAGCAGGCTTTTAGTAAAAAAGTTATAACTTTGACCCCGAAAATGTTATCGTTTAACCAAAATATAAAACAGATGAAATCATTTAAGATTGGAAATCTCCAAATCAATCTGCCTATCGTTCAGGGCGGTATGGGGGTTGGCATATCTCTTTCGAAGCTCGCTTCGGCAGTTGCAAATCAGGGTGGTGTAGGTGTAATTTCGGCAGCTGGTCTTGGCGTCATATACAATGACTACTCCAAAGATTACAACGAAGCTAGCATCTTCGGACTCAAAGAGGAGCTACGCAAAGCTCGTGAGGCTACACAAGGAGTCATAGGAGTAAACGTCATGGTGGCAATGTCGAACTTCGCCGATATGGTAAAGACAGCTATTTCAGAAAAGGCTGATATCATATTCTCAGGGGCTGGACTTCCGCTATCTTTACCCTCGTTTTTGAGCTCGGATAGTATCACCAAACTCGTACCCATAGTGTCGTCGGCACGTGCCGCAAAGCTACTATGCGAAAAGTGGTTCTCGAACTACAACTATATCCCCGACGCAATCGTTGTCGAAGGACCCAAAGCAGGAGGTCACCTAGGCTACCAAGCCGACCAACTCGAAGAGGCAGAGTACTCTTTGGAGAGTGTGCTTTCGGAGGTCGTGGAGACTGTGCAGGAGTTCGAAGCAAAACACAACTGCCACATCCCAATTATCGCAGGTGGTGGCGTGTACACAGGTGCCGATATCAACAACATTCTATCTCTGGGAGCAGAGGCTGTGCAGATGGGCACAAGGTTCGTAGCCACCGACGAGTGCGACGCCGACGATGCGTTCAAGCAGAGTTATGTGGATGCCAAGAGGGAGGATGTGGAGATTATCCTTAGCCCTGTGGGTATGCCTGGGCGAGCTATCCACAATGGATTCCTCGACAAGGTGAAATCTGGAGAGACCAAACCCAAGAGTTGCCCATTCAACTGTATCAAAACATGCAAAGTGGAGCGCAGCCCATACTGCATTATGTTGGCACTATACAACGCATTCAAAGGCAAGTTCAACAACGGCTACGCATTTGCTGGAGCCAACGCATGGCGCATAGAGAAGATAGAATCGGTAAGGGAGCTAATATCAACGCTCAAACGCGAATATGACGAGGCAGTGAACAACCTGCTCGGCAAATAGATAATCTCATACATACACAAATAAAAGCCCTGACAAGTAACCACTCTTGTCAGGGCTTTTTGATATAGGTAAACTACTCCTATATCGACTAACCAACCATTAAACTAAACCTGTTTTTCTTTTCTTAAGCTTCAACCAACACTCCTTGAAGTTCTGCGAGGCAGCAATCTATAAAACATAAATCTGCGTTGTTACCAATTACCTCTTGCATAAGCTCTTCATCGGTGTATGAGCTGAAATCTTTTGTAGTGTCAATATCCTCCATAGGCATCTCAAATAGTGTTTGTTTGGTAATATAACGGCGGCTATGTTTGGGATATTGTGTGGGGTAATCTTTTTTTTCTGATAATCGCTATTTCTTTAGTCATCATTCAATTCATCTTTCTTTTTTTTGCTCAAAGATTGGCACAAAACAAAAATTTGTACTATATTTGCTAATATGTCACAGCCTTACCAAAATTTACTAATATGTCTAAATTCACAAATGCCCTACAACGACAAGCCGACTACAAAATCGACACAATCGTTGCCGCAAATGGCGAGGAGATTGATTTCATCTTTTTTGCTCACGCCTCATTTGCATTGTCCACCGCCAAGTACATTATATATATAGACCCCGTGATGGTCTTTGCACCATACGACACACTGCCCAAAGGCGACCTAGTAGTGGTGACTCATTCGCACTACGACCACTTGGATGCCAAGGCTATTGATGCCGTGAAGGGTGTAGATATGCCAATTATATGCGACAAAACATCAGCCGATATTTTGGAGCGCGAAGTGCTCATGATGTCGCACGGGTCGCAGGTCAAACCCCTGGATGGAGTCAAAGTAGAGGGTGTGGCGGCATACAACACATCGCCCGACTGCCTGCAATTTCACCCCAAGGATAGGGAGGATTGCGGATACATACTCACAATTGGTGGCACTCGGATATACATATCTGGCGATGGCGAGGATACCCCCGAAATGAGGGGTGTGCAAAATATCGACATCGCTTTTTTGGCTGCTAATCAACCATATACAATGACCGTAGAACAAGCCATAAGCGTGGTGAAGGATATCCGCCCTCGCATATTCTACCCCTATCACACAGGGTGTGTAGACGAAATTACGGATGTGGAGGCTCTGTCCGCAGGGCTAGAGGGGGTGTGCGAAGTGAGAATTCGTGACATGGAGTAGTCATTAATTCAATAAAAATCACTACCTTTGCTCGCATGAAACTACGCAATATTTCAATCCTCGTAGGAGCACTCCTCCTCGTGGATCAAGCTCTTAAGGTGGTAATCAAAACCACAATGCGAATCGGGGAGTCCATAATCGTATTCCCCGATTGGTTCCAACTGCGCTTTGTCGAGAACAATGGCGCAGCATTTGGCATGCAGATAGCCTCGGGCGGTGCTTTCGATTGGGGCAAAATGGCTCTCAGCGGATTTAGGGTGTGCATGATTTGCGCACTAGGCTACTACATCTGCCACCTGGTCAAACAAAAAGCTCCCAAGGGGGTGATTGTGGCTATGGCTATGGTATTTGCTGGTGCTGTGGGCAATATGATTGATAGTGCAATATATGGGCTCATATTCTCCGAATCCACACCATATACGGTGGCGGAGTTTGGAGCTGGGGGTTATGCCGATTTCATGATGGGGCGTGTGGTAGATATGTTCTACTTTCCGCTATTTCAGTGGAATGGAGTACCCAAGTTCCTATCGTTTTTGGTGGACTCCAACAACTACTTTTTTGGGGCTATATTCAACCTAGCAGATAGCTACATATCGGTGGCTGTGGTCTACCTACTGCTATTTCAATGGCGATATTTTAACACCGAGGAGTAATGTACACAATCGAAGTTAAGAGCTCTTTCGAGCAACTTTGGAGGTACAACACCATTATTATGTGCGGAGGATTCTCCCCTGACGACGAACTACTATATGTGGTATCGACCAAAGATATAATTTCAGATATGGAAAACCCAATAGAGTCCGCTCCAGCAGATTTCACTCTACCACGCAGCGTTATGCTAAATGCCGACGACGCAGAGCATATACGCACCATAATATACATCACCCCTCACACCCTGCCACTAGGTCGTGAAGTGAAAGAAAATCCACCTTTCGATGTGGATGTAACCATAACAAAGGATCTCAAAAACATATATAGTTCCAAGCACCAAGTCAATCAATGGGGAGGAGCATCTATCGAAATCAAGTTATGATACTTAACAAATACATACGCCGCACAACCCACGAGGTCCGTATCGGAGAGCACAAAGTGGGGGGCACAAACCCCATAGCGGTGCAATCTATGACCAACACCGACACAGCCGACACAGCCTCAAGCGTGGAGCAAATCCTAGCTATCGAGAGTGCTGGAGCTCCCATCATTCGCCTCACAGCACAGGGTCGCAAGGAGGGCGAAAATCTACGCAATATAATCTCCGAACTTCGCAAACATGGCTCAAAAAGCGCAATCGTTGCCGACATTCACTTCACCCCCGAAGTTGCCACAATAGCTGCCGAGTCGGTCGATAAGGTGCGCATAAATCCAGGAAATTATCGTTTCGAGGGGGATGATTTCGAGAGACTCATGGAGCAGTGTCGCCAGCGTGGTGTAGCATTGCGTGTGGGGGTGAATCACGGGTCACTGTCTAAGCGTATATTCGACGAGTATGGCGACACTCCACGTGGCATGGTCGAAGCAGCCATGGAGTTCCTGCGCAGGTGCCAAGTGGCAGATTTTAGGGATGTTGTAGTATCCATGAAGTCGAGCAACACTCGCGTTATGTTGCACGCATACAGACTCCTATGCCAAGCTATGGAGGCGGAGAGTATGACCTACCCCATCCACCTGGGAGTGACCGAGGCGGGCAACGACATCGAAGGCAGAGTGAAGAGTGCCGTAGGAATCGGAGCACTCTTGGGCGATGGTATAGGCGACACACTTCGAGTTTCGCTCACCGAGCCACCCCAAAACGAGGTGCCCGTGGCATTGAGGTTGGTTGAGCACTTTGCATCCAGAGAGGGAGAGTTCAAGATTGCGGACTCTTCGAGCTATTCGCCCACGGAGTACCGCAGGCGTTCGAATGTCACAATCCCAATTATACACACCGAACTTTCCGACGAATTCCTCACCATCGAGAGCCACTCATCGAACCCCTCAGCAGAGCTACGTGCAGCGATTTTGAACCTGCGCAGCGACCGCCCCGTGGTGGTAAAACGACGATACGATGGAGATGATATGACAGATATTGCCCTAAGAGCTGCCGCAGATTTGGGAGTTCTGTTTTTGGATGGATTGGCGGATGGCATTGTGGTCGATGCACCAGCCCTGTCGTCGGAGCAATGCGCTCGCATAGAGCTGCTTATACTCCAAGCATCACGTGTCAGACAGAGCCAAACCGAGTATATAGCATGCCCAAGTTGCGGCCGCACACTCTTCGACATAGAGTCCACACTCGCCCAAATCAAAGAGGCAACATCGCACCTCACACACCTCAAAATTGGAGTCATGGGGTGCATAGTAAATGGACCAGGCGAGATGGCCGATGCCGACTACGGATATGTGGGAGCAGCCCCAGGTCGCATAACCTTATACAAAGGTCGCACCGTGGTGGAGCGCAATATACCCCAAGAGGATGCTATACGCAAACTCTTAGAGCTAATCAACAGCAACGACGAAAAGGCTAAATAGATAATCTAGATGACAATACTACCCTCGGCATACCTACCCTCCATAGAGTACTTTGCGCACCTAGCCCAACGAGAGTGCATAATAGACCAAGGCGAGCACTACATAAAACGTTCTGAGCGCAACCGCACACGCATAATGACCGCAAGCGGAGTGATGATGATATCGGTGAATATATGCAACGCCAATCGACCACGCACTCCCATGAGCTCAATTATGATTGACTACACCAAAAGGTGGCAACATCAACATTGGTTGGCGATACTTTCGGCCTATAAATCTTCGCCATTCTTTGACCACTACGCATCATATTTCGAGCCGATTTTCTCGACTTCTTACGAGAGATTAGTAGATTTGAATAGTGCCCTCATCAATCTACTCATCAAACTCATAGGCATAACTCGCAAGCCAGAAATCGCTGCGCAATATGTGCAGGCAGAGCCTTCAGATGAAGATTTACGCCCCAAAAAACGAGACGAGGGAACATTTGCACACCCACCATACATCCAAGTTTTCTATGACCGAGAACCCTTTGTTAGCAATTTGTCTATTCTCGATTTGCTTTTTAATGAGGGACCAAATAGCATATCTATACTTATGAATAGTAAAATTTAAAGTTTTTTCATACCTTTGTAGAGGATAAGTAGTGTAAAACAATTATTGCCATATTTTTAAAAGCACTCTTGAAGCGATATTTTTCACTATTAAATTTCAGTATAGAACCACTATATTTTCAATTCAATAGCAAAAAATCTCATCTCCAATAGTACTCTTAAAAACACACCAATAATTATTTTACCCTACTTAAAAAACTGTAAAAGATGAATATAATAGATTTAATCGTTTTAATCGTCCTTGCCATTGCGGCCTTTAGCGGCTGGCGTCAAGGATTAATTGTTCAGGTGTGCTCTCTAGTGGCTATCTTTGTAGGTATTTGGTTTGCTAAAATTTATGGTAGCGCAGTGGGCGAAATGCTCTGTATGAGTAGTGATTATGCACCCATAGGGGGGTTCATTATAGTACTTGTGCTTGTGGTTATTGCAGCAGCTATTTTGTCGCGTATAATCAAAAACCTCTTTAGTTTTGTGGGGTTGGGTATCATCGACACTTTGCTGGGTGTCGCTCTCTCGGTTTGCAAATACGCACTCATTCTTAGTTTGTTGTTTAATGCCTTTGGTGGCATCAACAAGGAGTTGAAAATCGTGAGTCAAACCACCCTCGACAACTCTACACTCTATCAACCTATGGTTGATGTGTCAGGTAAAATATTCCCAGCATTGGATTGGACTAAAAAGCAAATAAATAGTGGGCTTGAAAAATTATAGCAGTTTTCAAGGTGTCGTCATCCAAGCCACGGGCAGCTGGTACAACGTTCTACACGAAGGAGTTACTCACAAGTGCCGAATTAGAGGTCGCCTAAGATTGAAGGGTGTGCGCTCCACTTCGCCAGTGGTGGTGGGCGATATGGTGAATTGCGAAGCGGAGGATGAATCAAATGAATCATTTGTGATTTGTGGGGTTGAACCTCGTCGCAACTATATCATCCGTCGAGCGTCGAACCTATCCAAGGAGTCGCACATCATCGGAGCCAATATAGACCGCGCGGTGATTGTCGCAACGCTATTTTCGCCCGAGACACCCACGGAGTTCATAGATAGATTTCTGGTCACCTGCGAGGCATACAAAGTCCCCGCAACAATCATTCTAGCGAAGATTGACTTGGCACGTGCCGCAGCTCCCGAGGCTGTGGAGGAGTTCCGCGCGGTGTACGAAAGTGCAGGGTACGAAGTCCTAGAGGTATCTGCCACACAAGGCATAGGGGTCGATAGAGTCGCAGATATGCTACACAACCACACAACCCTAATTTCGGGTAACTCGGGCGTGGGGAAATCGACCCTCATAAAGGCTATAGAACCCACCCTCGAAATCCGCACAGGCGAAATCTCGGCAAGCCACAACAAAGGCAAACACACCACAACATTCTCGACAATGTACCCACTCACCAGTGGCGGCTACATCATAGACACCCCAGGAATCAAAGGGTTTGGATTGCTCGACATAGATGACGATGAGTTGTGGCACTACTACCCCGAGATGATGGCGTATGGCGCAGATTGTCAATTCTATAACTGCACACACACGCACGAACCCAAATGCGCTGTGCGCAATGCTGTGGAGCGTGGTGAGATTGCATACCCACGCTACGAAAGCTATCTTAAAATCTTAGATGAAGATGACAAATACAGAAAATAACCTCCACGAGCAGGAGTGGTTGCATGAACGAATAACCTACCTTGCGGAGTTTATGACCCCCGAGCGCAAAGAGACCTTGCAAAACACCATATCGAAGCGTACTCGCAACATGACAATCCTCACCGAGAACACCTTTCATTCGCAAAATGCAAGTGCATTGATGCGTCACTGCGAGGCTTTTGGATTGCAGGAGATGCACGCTGTGGAGACCCTGTGCAAATTCACCACCCACCGCGACATTGTGCGTGGCACAGATAAATGGGTAGATATTAAGCGTTACCACACCACCACCGAGGCTATTGCACAACTCAAAGGCGAGGGGTATAGAGTAGTGGCGACAACACCACACCGTGAAGATTGCACCCCCGAGACATTTGATGTGACGGCAGGCAAATTCGCGTTGGTATTTGGCACAGAACACGCAGGAATTTCGGATGAGATAATTGCCGAGGCAGATGAATTCTTGCAAATTCCGATGTGCGGCATGGTCGAGAGCCTCAATGTGTCGGCATCGGCTGCGATACTCATATATATGCTCTCTCAGCGCATGAGACTCTCCACAGAGGATTGGCAACTCCCTGAGATTGAGCAAACTAGATTGCTGTATAGATGGATGAAATCAAGCGTCAAAGATTCTGAAAGTGTTCTTAGGCGCAAGTTCAGTGATATATAATGGAGATTTTGCGTAAACAGTTTCTGCGCCACGTGGGGCAGACATCACCCTCGCCAATGTTGGTGGAGGTCGAAAGAGCCGAAGGGGTATACTTCTACACTCCCGAAGGAAAACAATATTTTGATTTAGTGGCAGGTGTGGCTGTGAGCAACGTGGGGCATTGCAACCCTGCGGTGGTTCGTGCTGTGCAGGAGCAAGCAGCTAAGTACATGCACGTTATGGTCTATGGCGAATTGGTCGAGACCCCACAAGTGGAGTATGCTCGCAAAGTGGCAGAGCTTCTACCCGACCCCCTGGAGTCGGTCTACTTCGTGAGCTCTGGTGCCGAAGCGGTGGAGGGTGCCATTAAACTCGCCAAAAGATATACGCACAGACGCAATATAATATCTATGCGCCGAGCATACCACGGCTCAACAATGGGTGCTATGACACTCATGGGTTCGCCCGAGGGTGAGGAGTGGAAGTCGGCATTCAGACCACTTATGCCCTGCGTAAGTGCCATAGAGTTCAACGATTTTGAGCAACTCAACCACATAGATGAAAACACAGCCTGCGTAATTAGCGAAGTGGTGCAGGGCGAGGGGGGAGTGCGACTACCCCAAAGTGGATATTTGGAGGCTCTACGCAAACGATGCACAGAAGTGGGGGCACTGCTGGTTTTCGACGAGATTCAAACTGGCATGGGTCGCTCGGGCAATATGTTCGCATCTGTGAAGTATGGCATCACACCCGACATCGTATGCCTAGCTAAGGCTTTTGGCGGAGGAATGCCGCTGGGGGCTTTTGTGTCGAGTGCCAAGATTATGGGCACTCTGCAACACAACCCTGTGTTGGGTCACATCACAACTTTTGGTGGGCACCCTGTGTCGTGTGCGGCAGGTTTGGCAGCACTCGATTTCCTAGTAGATAACAGTGTAGTGGCATCCGTGGAGAGTAAAGGCTTGCGCTACGAACAAGCTATGCTCACGCACCCTAGAGTCAAGGAGGTACGTCGTTCGGGGCTACTCATGGCAGTGGAGCTAGGCAAATCGGAGTATCTATATCGCCTAATGGAGATTTTCAAGGAGGAGGGAATCATGAGCGACTGGTTCTTGTTCTGCGACACGGCATTTAGGATTTCGCCTCCGCTAACTATCACCTCGGAGGAGGTCGAAAAAAGTATTGAACTCATAATAAAAAGTTTAGATAGGCTATGATGTGGGACACGCAACTATTTCTGTGGCTTAACTTCGATGGTGGCACACTCCTAGACTCGCTGATGTTGTTTGCATCTGGGCGAGTGTCATGGGTGGTGTTGTATCTGCTGATTCTATGGCTTGTATACCGCAAATCGGGATGGAGAGGTGTTATTTTGGCAGTTGTGGCTATTAGCTGCGCTGTGGGCATTTCGGATATGGTGGCTGGAATTTTCAAACATACGGGTCTGCTAAAGCATGTGTGGGAGTCATTCCCAGCTCGCCTTAGACCCATGCACACCCCCGAATTGGAGGGATTGATACACGTAATAACTAAGGGCGGACGATATGGTACCGTTTCGGCGCACGCCTCAACTGCGGTGGCTATTGGAGTTATTGCGTCGCAGATAATTCGTCACAGGTGGTTTAGTGTGGTGATGTGGAGTCAGGTCGCACTGGTCTGCTACTCACGCATATACCTAGCCTATCACTTTCCGCAAGATATAATCTTGGGCGTGGGCGTAGGCGTATTCTCGGGGTTTGTGATGCTCAAAGCGTATGAGTGGGGATTAAAAAAATGGAACAAAAAAGATGCAAAAGATAGATATTAACGACTACAACTACCCTCTCCCCGAGGAGCGAATAGCAAAATTCCCACTGGCTCAGCGTTCAGATTCTAAGCTACTGCACTACTGTCAAGGCGAGATTTCGGAGCGCAAATTCAAAGATATTGGGGAGTATATACCCGAGGGTAGCCTACTGGTATTCAACAACACCAAAGTTATACGTGCACGCATAATCATGCACAAACCCTCAGGTGCACGTGTCGAGATATTCTGCCTAGAGCCACACTCGCCAGCCGATTATGAGCGAGCATTTGCCATGAAGAGCAGTTGCGAATGGAGCTGCATAGTGGGCAATCTCAAGAAGTGGAAGAGCGGACATGTGGAGATAAATTTCGAGCACAATGGCGAGGCTCACTCCCTAAGGGCATATATGGTCGAAAACGGAGGTCGAGAGCACATAATCCGCTTTGAGTGGAGTGCAGAGCTAAGCTTCGGAGAGCTACTAGAGCTGCTGGGCAAGATTCCAATTCCGCCATATCTCAACCGCGACACCGAGGAGGTGGATTACACTCGCTACCAAACAGTATACTCCAAAGTGGAGGGTTCGGTGGCGGCACCCACAGCAGGTCTGCACTTCTCGAATGAGATTATCGACTCCCTAAAATCCAAGAATATAGAGTTCGAAGAGGTGACTCTGCACGTGGGCGCAGGGACATTCCTGCCAGTCAAGGAGGAGGATGCCACGCAACACCCTATGCACACCGAACACTTCGATGTGAAGCTATCCACGCTGCGCTCTCTGCTATCGAAATATGGCGGCATAGTGGCTGTGGGGACAACCTCCGTGCGCACATTGGAATCCCTCACAGCCCTAGCGTATCGAATATTTAGTACCTCCACTCTCGATGCCCAGAGACCCGTGGGTCAGTGGGAGCTATACGATATCCCACACTCGTTTAGCGGCGAGGTGGCTCTACGCACGCTCATAGAGTATATGGAGTCCAACGCCATGGAGCGCATTGCGGCATCTACGCAGATTATGATTACCCCCTTAGGCTACAAATTTAGAGTTGTGAAGTATATCATCACCAATTTCCACCAGCCCAAATCGACGCTACTTCTATTGGTGTCGGCATACATTGGCGAGGATTGGAGGCGAGTATATAGCTTTGCCTTGGAGAACGATTTTAGATTTTTGAGCTACGGAGATTCGTCACTACTAATGATTTAGGGAGTTGCTTTTATAAAATCTTTTTTATATCTTTACCTCACAACCAAATTTTTAAGTTATGGAGAGGGATATAAAGATTACAATCGAAAACAATGCGACAACATGCGAAGTGCCCTCGGGGCTCACACTTGTCGAAATTGCAGAAAAGCTAAATATCAAGGGCGAATATCCATTCTTGGCGGCCTATGTCAATAATCGTATTCGTGAGTTGGAGTACCGCATATACTCCCCCGTGACGATTCACTTCGTGGACTACACATCGTTTGCTGGCGTGAGGACATACCAACGCACGATGTTCCTAATCCTCCAAAAGGCTGTGGAGGAGATATATCCACACTACAAATTCCACATTCGCCACTCTATGGGCGACAATGGATTTTACTGCGAAGTGGAGGGAAAAGAGCACTTCATAAAGGAGGAGGTTGATGTCGTGTACAACAAAGTGCAGGAGATTGTGGATGCCAACATGGCTATTGTGCGCAGCAAGATTCTGACCTCCGAGCTACGTGAAAAATATGAGGAGCTGAACTACTCCGACAAGATTCAACTCCTCGATACTCGACCCAGATTATATAGCGAATTCTACACCTTGGGCAATGCTCTAGGGTATTACTACGGCTCGCTAGCACCCTCCACAGGTCACATTCACCTGTTCGACATCAAGAGTTACTACCGCGGATTGTACCTAGCCCTGCCACGCAGAGATGCCCCAATGTCGCTCAACAACTCACCACATCAGCAGAAGATGTTCGAGATATTCCAGGAGTATCAACGCTGGATAGATGTCATGGGTGTGCCCAATGTCGGAACCCTAAATGCCAAAATATTGAGTGGCGACACCAGCGAACTCATAAAGATTGCCGAGGCTTTTCACGAGAAGAATCTCTCGACGCTTGCCGACACTGTGGCTGAGGCGGTGGAGAGTCGGGGTGTGCGCATGGTTATGATTTCGGGACCTTCGTCGAGCGGCAAAACCACGACATCCAAGAAATTGGGTATTCAGCTCCGCATACTTGGATTCAACCCCGTGATGATATCCCTAGATGACTACTTCATCGACCGAGAGCTAACCCCCAAAGATGAAAACGGAGAGTATGACTTCGAATGTCTGGAGGCTATCGACATCGAGCTATTTAACGACAATCTACAACATCTGCTGCGAGGTGAGAGCGTCAATATTCCACGCTACGACTTCATCACAGGACGACACACCATACACTCGCAACCGTTGCAGTTGGACGACAAATCTATACTCATAATCGAGGGTATACATGGCCTCAACCCTAGCCTCACGCCACGCATAGAGGAGTCGCTGAAGTTCAAAATATATGTTTCGTGTTTCACAACTATGGCTATGGACAACACCTCACGCATATCGTCGTCAGACAATCGACTACTTCGCCGCCTAACTCGTGACTCAATGACCCGAGGCACAGATGCTCTGGCGACCCTCAAACGCTGGGGTAGCGTACGACGTGGCGAAGAGAAGCATATATTCCCATACCAAGAGAATGCCGACGCCATGTTCAACACATCTCTGTTCTACGAAATCCCTGTGCTCAAACACTACGCTTCGGCTATACTCAGGTATGTGCCCGACACAGTCAAGGAGTTTGAGGAGGCTCGCAGATTGCTGAAATTCCTCGACCACTTTATACACATCCCCGAGGAGGAGATTCCTCAAATGTCGATACTTCGTGAGTTTATCGGGGGTAGTAGTTTTAGGTATTAATGCGAATTCACATACGAATACAATACAGCCTCCAGAAGTTAGATTCTGGAGGCTGTATTATGTTTTACTCCGTGAGTGGCAGAGTGAGTAACAAGGAAGTGCCAAAAATCGCCTTGTTTGTCGCTCTGATTGCTATTGCTACTTCTCTACAAAGTGCATAGCCGCACCACCATTCTCTAGTAATTTCAATGAAATCTTATCTCCCTTAACCGCCGTACGAGTTGTAATCTCTACGTTTGTACGACTCTTAAGTTCCAAGTTATCTTGATATAGTTTAACCTCATATGTCTTACCCTTCTCGAGGAAGTCGTTGGTGTCAATCTCTACCGTGCGAACTCCATTTGTCATAGTTCCCACAAACCACTCCTTGCCCGAGCGACGTGCAAAGGTAATGTACTCACCAATCTCACCATCTATAGCACGAGAATCATCCCACACAGCAGGCGCATTAGCCCAAAACTCTAACTCCTTCTCACCACGATACATGGTTACTTTGTCATACCAGAACATCCATTGCAGTGGGCTATAATAAACAGCAGCCATAGCCAATTGATGAGCACGTGTAGTCTTTATGCGGTTCGAGAAGTAGCACAATGTGTAGTCACCAGCACCGCACAAGAAGCGAGTAAATGGAAGTGTAACGTTGTTAAATGGATCGGGCATCTCCTCATTTCCACGTATTCCCTCTTGGGTCATAAGGTTAGGATATGTACGTGAGTAACCTGTTGGGCGATACTCATCGTGTATATCAACCATCATTTCGTACTTAGCACACTTCTCGACCCACTCATGCACGAGGTTGGTAACTCGTTGGTCGCCAACATCCACAAAGCCGAACTTTATGCCCTTGATTCCCCACTCTTTGTATATAGGTAGAATCTCATCAATCCACTCTGCAAGTGCAATCTTATTAACGTATACCAATACGCCAATACCCTTCTTTGCTCCATATTCGCAAATCTCCTTCAATTTAAGATCCTTCTCCGCAAACTCTATACGAGCATCCGAAGTGCGAGCACGCTCTGGACCATACCATCCTGCATCGAAGTGCACATATTGCAAACCACGTGCTGCAGCGAAATCCACACCAGATTTACCCTCAGCCATTGTGAGACCTGTACGGTATACCTTACCAGGCTTAATCCACGATGTGTTCTCGATTTTACAAGGGTCGCTAAGGTTTAGGTATAGGTCGTTGTTGTTAATCAAATCAACTGTCTTTCGACCAGCCATAACCGTACGCCAAGGAGTCGAGTATGGAGTCTTAATATTCACCTCGCCTGCGAGTTTAGTTACGAGTGTATTAGCCTTTTGTGAGCACAAGTTAAAGCGGCTACGTGCATAGTTTACCATGTTAGCCTCACCCACAGCTACTGAAACTGAGCTAGGCAACTTCATCACTACAGGACGCTCGCAATCTTTCTCCCACCCCTCCAACGACACCTCCTCATAGGGACCTTGCGCCCAAGTTGAGTAGTATGCTTTTGTTTTGCTAGGCATCGAGAATGTTGTATTCTCCGCTGTGATTTTCATCTTCTTGCCGCTCTCGGGCATATCGTAGCGGAATGCCACACCTTCGTTGTAGGCTCTAGCGATGATGTTCATCTTCTTGCCTGTGCCCTCCAAAGAGATTATCACCTCGTTGTATTTGTCGATGATTGTTGAACGCTCACCATACACAGGTTTCCACGATGAATCCACCGACGATGTTTTAGTGCCCACAAATGCGAAGTCGTCGCACCAAGCTTTGCCATCTACATCGAATCCGAACTTACTCTCCTCTACAATCTCCTTGCCGTCGAACGACACAGTGAAGAACATCTGCTGATTATCCTTCTGGTAGAATGTGAATTCGTAACTCTTGTCTGGTGATTTGAGCTTCGTAACGCTCTTTTTCACGACTGATTGTGCTACTACGCCCTGCGCTGCCACAGCGCAGAGGATAAGTAGAGTTAAAAAGGTTCTTTTCATACGTTTATATTATTTTAGGTTTATTTTTCACAAATACTGCTGGTGCGTTAAAACCCCAGCCTAAAATAAATTTAACTGTTCATTGACATTTTGATTTGATATTGGTTCGGCAAACAGCTCCGAAATTGGGGTC
>JBCQUV010000021.1:0-28079 GCA_047173765.1 Rikenellaceae bacterium | reverse complement strand
TCTATTCACAGGTGGACTAGGTGCACACTACGGAGTCGAGGCTTTGGGTGGCACGGTGATTCCTACCTCTACGGGCAACACTCAAAAACATATTCAGCTGCTTCGTGACTTTGGAGCTACGGCACTCGCTGCAACTCCTTCATTCATGTTGTACCTAGCTGACTCAATCGAAAAGATGGGTCTATCGCCCAAAGATGATATTAGCCTCAAAACGATGATGCTTGGAGCAGAGCCTTGGACAGAGGCTATGCGCACCGAAATCGAGGAGAGATTTGGCGTGAATGCCTACAACTTGTATGGTCTTAGCGAGATTATGGGGCCTGGAGTGTCGCACGAGTGTCAATTCAAATGTGGCTCGCACATCGCCGAGGATCACTTCCTGCCCGAGATTATATCGCCCGACACATTGGAGCAACTGCCTTATGGTGAGCAGGGAGAGCTTGTGTTTACCACCATCACCAAGGAGGGTATTCCACTACTTCGCTATCGCACCAAGGATTTATGTTCGCTCATAACAGAGCCTTGCGAGTGTGGACGCACCAATGTTCGTATGACACGCATCGTGGGTCGCAGCGACGATATGCTTATCATCAAGGGTGTGAATGTGTTCCCATCGCAAATCGAGGAGGTCGTACTCCAAATCGAGGAATTGGAGCCACACTATATGATATATCTAGACCGTGTAAACAACCAAGACACATTCGAAGTACAGGTAGAGGTTCGCCCAGCGTTTATGTCAGACAATATGTCTAAGATGTTGGCTATCAAGAAAAAGGTGGCATCTAAGCTACACAGCATGCTAGGTCTTAACCCCGAAATCAAACTCGTAGAGCCTAAAACTTTGCAACGTTTCGAGGGTAAATCTAAGAGAGTTATAGATAATCGTAAGCTGTAATTTAAATAAAATAAATAAGGGTTGGTCTCCGTTTTTGGAAACCAACCCTTATTTTATGTCATACTTCAGAACTTAAGTAGTGTAAAACAATTAACTCTTTGCAACAATATGATTTTTTACAAATCTAATAACTTCACCAACAATCAAAATAGATGATGAGGCAACTATAATCGCCAACCAATCTTCTGCCTTGAGAGGTGTTGTGCCAAACATATCTCCTCCAAATGTCACTATACACCATTGACCTACTAGAATTAGCAGCATAGATATTATAAATCCGCCACAACTCTGCAACCCTCGCAATGCAGAGTCTCCACTCTTGAATGCTCTGGCATTAAACATATTCCAAAACTGCATCATCACAAATATAGTAAAGAACAGAGATAGTTCATAAACCGAAAAATCATTGTGCAGAGAGCTGAAATTAAAGTAGTTGTGGCAATATTGAGATATAGAAAAATCCATTATTGAGGTTATATCACAACTCTTGAAGTACTGCATTAGACCAAACAAAAAAGCTACGAACATCACCCCCACACCCACTATACTCACAGCCATTTGAGGTGTTATGATGTGACTATCCGCTCGGCGAGGTTTCGACCGCATAACCTTCTCTTCGGATGGCAACGACGCCAAGGCTAGGGCAGCAAAGGTATCCATAATAAGATTCACCCACAACATCTGCGTAACCGTAAGCGGCGACTCTCCGCCCGATAGGGCCCCTATCAAAACAATGATACACGCTACAACATTGATTGTGAGCTGAAAAAGTATAAATCGCTGAATATTTTGGTAGAGCGAACGCCCCCACATCACAGCACGAGATATGGAGTTGAACGAATTATCGAGAATAGTGATATCACTAGCCTCCTTTGCCACCGTTGTGCCATCACCCATAGATAATCCAATCTGCGCAGCTTTGAGTGCTGGAGCATCATTTGTGCCATCACCCGTCACTGCAACAACCTCACCTTGTTGTTGCAGCAGGTGCACAAGGCGTTGTTTATCCATAGGTCGAGCCCGTGACAACACCTTTAAATCTTGAACTCTACCGCGAAGCTCTTCATCCGACATAGATTCAAACTCAACACCTGTCATGTGACTATACTGATAATCTTCGTCTCCCCACAACCCTATTTGGTTTGCTATCTGTTTTACTGTTGCGAGTGTGTCACCAGTCACAATTTTGACCACTATGCCAGCATTTTGGCAACTCGCAATTGCTTGAGATACATCTTTACGGATAGGATCTGATATGGCTACAATTCCCAAAAATGTTAAATCCAAATCTGCCAATCGTCCATTTTCGAAACACTCCACATCACTATCCACCTCAGCATAGGCAAACCCTATGGTACGCATAGCCATATTTTGATAGATTGTCAAACGCTCCAAAACGCTATCGGCAACATGTTTCGACAGTGAGATTATAATCTCGGGTGCTCCCTTCACATATAATATATTTTTGCCTTCAGACTCAGAGCTCACAACTGTTGCCATATATTTTCTCTCTGTCGAAAAAGGCAGTTGATCAACCACCTCGTGCTCATCTCTAATATTTAGATAATCCACTCCACGACCTTCAAGCCACAACAGCAATGAGCCCTCTGTTGGATTACCCAATACCTTCGATGCTATATTGTCGCCTCTTTCGAGATGAGCTGTGGAGTTTATGGCGATACCCTCCTCGACGATTTTGTCGCTATCAGGTAGGAATTGAGTCTCGTAAACCACCATTTTATTTTGTGTGATTGTGCCTGTTTTATCTGTGCATATAACTGTTGCCGCCCCCATAGTTTCGCAAGCGTGCATTTTGCGCACTAAATTATTAGCCTTCAACATTCGCTGCATGCTCAATGCCAAACTAAGCGTAACACTCATTGGCAACCCCTCGGGCACGGAGACAACAATCACAGTTACGGCAATCATAATTGTGGACAACAGAAAACTGCCAAATTCCAACCAATCAAAGACCACCATCTCGGACATGTATATCCACAATCGAGCCACTACAATAGTTGTTGCCACCACATAGCTCACCCTCGTAATCAACATTGCCAATTTATCGAGTTGCATATTTAGAGGTGTCTTTACGCTACTATCAATTTGCGCTCCTCTGTATACTTTGCCATATTCGGAGTGATCTCCAACCCTTATAACTTTAGCCACAGCGTGCCCCTCCATGATTGTTGTGCCACGCAATATGTGATTTGTGGGGTATGTTGCATTGTGTTTAAACTCCTCTTCACGAGTACTCTTGCGTGCTACCAACTCGCCCGTGAGCGTTGATTCATTCACACGCAGTGACACCGCCTCCAAGAGCTCGCAATCAGCAGGAATCTCATCACCAGTATCCAAATAAATAGTATCCCCCACAACAATATCGTGTTTGGGAATCTCTCTGATTTCACCCTCTCGCACGACCTTAATCAATGTGTCATCATTCACCTTGTTTAACACCTCGAATTTTGTGTTAGCCTTCACCTCAAACAAAAATCCAATAAGCGTAGCCAAAACTATGGCAATGAATATACCCACAGGCTCCAAGAATATGTAGAGACCCTCCAATCCCAACACATATTGATATATAGCCACTCCAACCGAAAGGGCTAGAGCAACAAGTAAAATTATAATTATTGGATCATAGAACTTCTCTATAAACTTAACCCATAGAGACTTTTTGGGCGGTGGAGTGAGGGTGTTGTCGCCATGTATTTCTCGGCTACGTGACACCTCTTGATTTGTTAATCCTATATATTTTTTTTCGTACATAATTTCTTCTTTTACTTTTAATGTATATCAGGGTTAGGATTTACATTAATTAAAAACACACCAAACCAATGTGCCTTTTGCAGACCACACAATTCACTATTCGCATTGTAGATATTCTCAAAAATACGACAATCAGCAACTATAATGTTATTATAACGCTGAACTATATTCTAATATTACGCAAATAAATAGTTTGTTTTGAGATTGACTGTCAAATATATAGTATTATATTCACTATTCCAAATAGCACCACAAAAATAAATCAATATAAACATAATAATACACACAAAGGGCACCCTATTGGATGCCCTTTGTATTAAGTATCAAATTAAAAGAATGAGTTAGAATTACTTTGCCTCCCTCTCTTAACTACTTAATGCTCAAATTATTTCTTACCCTCGAAGAAACCTTTGATGTCGTCATTAAGAACTACTGCCTCTTTGAATGTGTAAGCTCCAGTCTTGTCTGACTTTACCATCTTGATACACTTTGTGTGTTGCTTACCTGTACCCGTCTTAAGGGTCGCTACTACTTTCTTTGCCATGTGTCGCTAAAATTATTTAATTTCACGGTGTAAAGTTACCTTCTTCAAATATGGGTTGTACTTCTTACGCTCCATACGATCTGGGGTATTCTTCTTGTTTTTTGTTGTGATGTAACGAGACATTCCTGGAACACCACTCTCTCTTTGCTCAGTACACTCTAGTATAACCTGAACTCTGTTTCCTTTCTTAGCCATTTTTTACTTTCTGCTTTTTAGTAAACCTTCTTGGGTGCTACTGCCTCACGCAATGCTACGGCCAAACCCTTCTTGTTAATTGTTTTCATTCCGGCAGCTGATACCTTTAAGGTTACCCAGCGACCCTCCTCCTCAGACCAAAAACGCTTAGTCCTCAAGTTAGGGCTAAATGTGCGCTTGGTTTTGTGGTGCGAGTGAGAAACATTGTTACCCACCATCACCTTTTTACCTGTGATTTCGCAAACTTTCATTTTACTTTATTTTGTTAATTAACCCTTAGCACATGCACAAGGGAGCGCAAATATACTCATTATTTTGCAAATAACAACACTTTTAGCCAATTATTTCATCTTTTAGCATCGTAATTGCTTCGAGCGTGGCACGAGCTATGACTTGTTCCCTATCTGTGCCGCAATTTTTCATGCGTGCGTAACTCCCCGAAGGTGTTGCCACACCAAACCAAACTGTGCCCACAGGCTTTAGGGCAGAGCCTCCCGAAGGACCTGCAATGCCAGTTGTCGAAACTGCGTAATCGGCACCCGAACGCTCACGAACCCCCTCTGCCATTTGTATTGCAACCTGCTCGCTAACAGCTCCATACGACTCAATATCTTGAGCACAAACACCCAGCATAACCTCCTTGGAGTGATTGCTATACGACACCACGCCACTCATAAAGTACTCCGAAGCTCCAGCCATAGCCGTAAACTTCGAAGCTATAGCTCCACCCGTACAGCTCTCTGCCACAGCGATTTTCAATCCACTACCAATAAGCCTTTCGTGCAAAATCTCCTCCACCGAAGCATCTTGATACCCCAAAACATTATTGCCAAGAATCATCTCCAGCTCCGCAAATTGTTTGCTGATTTGCTCCTCGACACTCTCTGCATCCACCTCATAGGCAGACAATCTTAGACGCACTCGACCTGGCGAGGGCAAGTATGCCAACTTCAAAAATGGAGGCAATGCACTCTCCCACTCCTCGATTTTGATTGCCAACTGCGACTCTGGCACCCCCACGGTAATCATCGTACGATGCACAATTTGAGAAAATGAGAATCTCTCTTTTAGTCGTGGCAACACCATATCCTCCATCAAATGTTTCATCTCAAATGGCACACCAGGAAGCGACACTACAACCCCACCCTCGACAGAGTTAAACCACATACCTGGAGCTGTGCCATGAGCATTAAACAGCACTTCGCAACACTCTGGCACGAGGGATTGTTGTTGATTGAGAATATTATATATCATACCTCGTGACTCCACGAGGTTTTGCACGTGACGAGCCACACGCTCGTCGTTTATGAGTCTGCTGCCAAACATCTCGGCAAGGGTGTGCTTGGTTATATCATCTTTGGTAGGACCTAGACCGCCCGTGATAATCACAATGTCGCTCTTTGAGAGTGCCTCACCTATGGCGTCTATGATTTGATCTGCTCCATCGCCAATGGTTCTGCGCTCCACTACCACGCAGCCTATGTCGTTAAGTTTTTGGGATATAAATACCGCATTTGTATCGACAATTTGACCTATTAGAATCTCATCGCCGATAGTTATAATCGTTGCTTTCATATACTATTCTATTTACTCTTTGATTAAGGATTTGCATATATCCTTTACGAGGCGTGCTCCCTCATACACAAATCCACTATATATTTGCACAAGGCTTGCCCCTGCATCCAACATCGCACGTGCATCCTCTGGCGACATCACTCCACCCACACCTATAATCGGATATGCTCCCTGACTGCGTGTATACACTCTTTTAACCACCTCCAGTGCTCTAGCGTGAATTGGTGCACCACTCATTCGCCCACTTCCTATGCGTGCAACACTCACACCGCTTGATTTCAAATCGTCACGCCTAAGAGTTCCAGACACTGCGACCAAACCATCCAACGGGGTGTCAATCATAATATCCGTCACCACATCTATCTGCTCATCACTAAGGTCGGGCGAAATCTTCACCAATATTGGTCGATAGTCACTCTGCCCACGCCTAAACTCAAAAAGTGGCTCTATAATTTTGCGCAGAGCCTCCTCATCGAATACCACACCATCGGTTGCACTATTCGAAGATATAACATTTACGGTGAAGTAATCTACATATTGGTACAAGTTCCTAAAGACACTCAAATACTCCTTTGGATGCTCCGCAGCAGGCGAGTAGCTATTGCGAGCGATATTGCAGCCCACGATTATTTCACTTTGACGACTCTTGCGCAGATTATTGATTGCATATTTCAAACCCTTGTTTGGTTGCCCCATGCGGCTTACGAGGGCTGAATCCTCTTCGAGAGTAAACAATCTAGGTTTGGGGTTTCCAATCTGTGGGTTGGGTGTGATTGCTCCAACCTCCACAAAACCAAAGCCCAATGAGCCCACTTCGTTTATAATATCGGCATTGGCATCAAAGCCTGGAGCCAGACCTATAGGGTTCTTGAATTTCAGACCAAACACCTCTCTCTCCAAAGATTCACTCTCCACTCTATGCCTAATCTTTAGTAGGGTTCTAGCACCTGGAATTGCTCCAAATATGCGTAGTACCCACACTATTATATTATGTATTTGCTCGACACTTAGAGCGGAAAGCAACGGCTTTATAAACTTTTTATACATCTCCACAGAGTTAAATCTGCGCCAAAGATACGAAACTATTTATAAACCACAAATATATTTTTTAATTCAAAATAATTTAACTACATTTGCCGACACACAAACGAATAATATTCAATTATGGCAAATCTAAGAATTTTAAAGAAGAAAATCGACTACTGCTTGGAAGAGGTACTTTTCGATTGTAATATGGCAATATGCCTCCAACCTAAGAAAGGGCAGGAGATTTTAGACCTTATAAAAGAGGCTGTTAATACTCGCAATTCGCTATACGCAAAGGCTAACAACCCTGCGGAGCCTAAGAATCGCTCACTCGTACGCAAACACTACGCTGCATTGCACGCCGAGATGGAAGATGCACTTGAGGCAACATTTGAGAAGTTGAGCGCAATTATCGAGGGTTAAGATTATTGCAGCTAATAAGTAGTGTAAAACAATTATTGCCATATTTTTAAAAGCACTCTTGGAGCGATATTTTTCACTATTAAATTTCAGTATAGAACCACTATATTTTCAATTCAATAGCAAAAAATCTCATCTCCAATAGCACTCTTAAAAACACACCAATAATTATTTTACCCTACTTAACTACAAAAAATAGGGATATGCTTTTCATAAAGTATATCCCTATTTTTTTGCTCGAGCTTTTCTCTTGGAGGTTGGTTTCGTCGGAGCGAGCACTTTTAGGATGTCGGGGGTGGCGTATGGGTGGTTTGTAGACATTATGATATGACGACGCATAAGTTTACACACATTATCTACCAACACCTTCTCGGCTGGGTCACAAAAACTCACAGCCCTGCCACTGCGACCTGCTCGTGCGGTACGACCTATGCGATGTATGTATTGCTCAGACTCTTGAGGCATGCCATAATTATATACCACATCCACATCATCCACATCTATACCTCTAGCTATCACATCCGTAGCCACGAGTATGGGTGTTTCACCTGTTTTAAATCTCGACAATATATGCTCTCGTGCTGTTTGGCTTCTATCGCTATGGATAGCTTCGGCAGTGATACCCCTTTCGCCAATAAGTTTTGTGAGAGAGTCGGCCATTCTGCGTGAACGAGTGAAGATTATTCCTTTTTGGGGTGGTGAGGTTTGGAGCGTGTGAATAAGCAGATGACTCATCATATCTCGTGACACGTAGTACCCCACTTGCTCTATGCGCTCCACTGCCAACGATTCATCTTCGACTTCAGCTTTGAAGTATTGCTTATCGAGTAGATTTTCGACAACGTCATTGACCTGCGAAGGTAGTGTAGCCGAAAAACATAGGGTTTGGCACACTTCGGAACGAAGAGCAGAGAGCTGCAATATATCATCCCGAAACCCAAGGTCAAGCATCTGATCGACCTCATCCAAAACAAAGTAATCTACCTTGTCAATAGCCGCCACACCCTGCGCCATTAAATCCTTTAGGCGACCAACCGTAGAGATAATAATGTCGGGCAATAAAGCCAACGATTCACACTGCGGAGCATACTCCACGCCTCCATATATAACAGCTACGCTAAGTGATGATATGGATTTGAGAACCTCAGCGATTTGTTGCACAAGTTCGCGAGTTGGAGCAAGTATCAACCCTCGCTGCCCACTCATAAACCTCTGAATCATAGGTACTAGATAGCTCAGCGTCTTACCACTTCCAGTTTGCGAACGAGCCACTACGCTCTCACCCTCCACAGCACGAGGCACCACACACAACTGAATAGGCGTAGGATTAACTACGCCTATTTTGTTCAGTGAATCTATGATGTCGGGGCGAACCCCAATAGCTTGAAATCCCATCTACTTTATTTGAATCATCTTTGAATATGGCTCAACATCTTTGTCTATCCACATATTTCCGCCAATTACTGAATCGTGTCCAATAGTTATGCGCCCCAAAATCGAAGAGTTAGAGTATATCTTGACATTATCCTCAATAATCGGATGGCGAGGAACATTTATGATATTACCATTTTCGTCATATCTAAAGCCCTTTGCTCCAAGGGTAACACCTTGGTACACAACCACATTTTCGCCAATTATACAGGTTTCGCCAATCACCACACCCGTACCGTGATCTATGGCGAAGTATCTGCCAATTTGTGCCGCTGGATGAATGTCGATTCCTGTGCGAGAGTGCGCTATCTCGGCTATGATGCGTGGGATAATCGGCACACACAACTGGTGCAATTTGTGAGCAATACGATGGTGAATCATCGCCACTATTGAGGGATAGCAAAATATCACCTCGCCCATGCTTGTAGCGGCAGGGTCGGCTTTATACATAGCCTCCACATCGGTTATGAGCATCATCTTGATATCGTTAATCGACTCTATAAATTGAATTGCGATATCTTCGGCATCTCGCTCCACTGTGCAGTTGTCGTCAAATTTTAGAACTCTACCCACTTGGTCGCACAGCAACGCGTGAATCTTCTCCAAATTGATGGCTATATGGTGCTTCACACCAACCCCAGCTATGGAGCTATCGCCCAAGTAGCCTGGGAATATAGTCTCGGATACTAGGGTCACAATCTCGCTCATTATCTCCACAGTGGGGAGTGCGCAACTACGTTTTTTAAGGTAGTCACGATTGTGCTCCGATAGCAATTCGGCATTCTTCTCTATGATTTGACTTAACTCTTTCATCTGATAGGGTTGTTTATTGTGGCAAATTTACAAAAAAATAGTAACTTCTGCAACTCTAATTTACACCGTATAATTCTGTTGATAGATATCTCTCGCCACTATCGGGCAAAATAACAACTATTCGCTTACCCTCATTTTGTGGCTCACGAGCAATCTTCAACGCCGCCGAGAGTGCTGCACCCGACGATATACCAACTAGCAGACCCTCCTGAGTAGCTACGTTGCGAGACGCCTCAAAAGCCTCCTCGTTGGTGATAGTGATAACTCTATCGACCACCTCCGAGTTGTAAATCTTGGGAACAAATCCTGCTCCAATACCTTGCAATTTGTGCGCCCCTGCTTTACCTCCAGAGAGTACTGGTGATGCGGCTGGCTCTACTGCTACAACCTCTATTGATGGGTTCAACTCCTTGAGTCGCTTGCCATTGCCGCTAATTGTACCGCCCGTGCCTACTCCGCCCACGAGGATATCTATTTTGCCATCCGTATCACGCCAAATCTCTTCGGCTGTGGTACGGTAATGCACCTCGGGATTAGCTTCGTTGCCAAATTGATTGAGTATCACACTGCCCTCAATCTCGCTTTGTAGAGCATAAGCGCGATTGATTGCACCAGTCATACCCTCTGCGCCAGGGGTCAAAACAATCTCCGCACCCAAAGCGGCGAGCAATCTGCGACGCTCGATACTCATAGTTTCGGGCATAGTGAGGATTAGTTTGTAGCCATTAGCCGCTGCAACCAATGCTAAACCTACACCTGTGTTTCCACTCGTAGGCTCAATCAAAGTTCCTCCTTGTGCCAAAACGCCACGTTGCTCGGCATCTCTAATCATTGAGAGTGCTACCCTATCTTTGACACTTCCTGCGGGGTTGAAATACTCCAACTTGGCAATGATATGTGCCTTTACTTCATTATTATTTTGAAAATTCTCCAGCTCCAAAAGCGGAGTGTTACCGATTAGGTCGGTCAATTTTTTTGCTATTTTTTCCATTTTACTTTATGTATATTGTGAATCATCTGCAAATATAACGCCTTGTCGTTAATTATTGTTATTGAGCAAAGATTATTTCGCATAAAATTACTATCTTTGAAGCATCCATAAATTATTGCCATATGAAAAAATTTATCGAAAAGATGCAGCGCGCTGCAAATAAGTTCACTGTGGTGGATTATGCCTGCTTTAAAATATATATGATTTCTGTTGGAGTTCTACTGGGAGTTTACTTCGCTCTGTTCTTGCGGATATATATTAACGCGATATGGTCTGTGGCAATCCTAGCTGGGTTGTTCACTATATTAAGACTTGTAGAAAATTACCAAAACTTAAAATAAACTATGAAAAACATTATTTCGATGGCAATCCTATCGATTGCAATGATGCTCTGCGCTACAACTATGCTCAGCGCAAAGGGCAAAGCTGTAGAAGTGGCATCCGTAAAGGAGCTCGCAGCTGTGATTTCCAAATCAAACCAAGCTGTGACGATGAAGCCTGGAGTCTACAAGATGAGCGACTACATCAACTCATCCGTGATAAACCAAGCCCCTTTGGACGGAGTAAACCGCAAAGCGATGCTACTATTTAGTGGCGACAACAACACATTTGACTTTACGGATGTGACAATCGAAATCGACACCAAGCTACTCGGAGCATTCAAAGTCTCTGTAAACGAAATATATGTTACGGGCTCAAATAACTACATTAAAGGTCTAACAATCAAGGATATTGGCAACAACCCTCCTCCAGGCAAGGGTGCTCGTTCGTTTGTTGTTTCGGGCACAAACTGCAAGATTGATGGCGTGACACTCCACATGAATGGCTCTTCGCCTTATGGCTATGGCGATCTTTTGGGCAAAGGTAAGCGTAGCGTTGTGAGACTCAACAAACATAGTGGAATGTTGATTGAGGGACTTGCAGATACTATTCTAAACTGCTCGATATACTCAAAATCTTTTGGTCACCTATTCTTTATACAAGGTGGAAGGGATGTATATTTCGAGAATTGCTATGCCGAGGCGGTGATTCGCTCTACGGATGAGATGTTGGCAGAGAAGAAAGGCCCTGCGTTTGATGCTGGATTCGTGGGTGGATATGGCAACCACGAGGGTAATAATAAGATTCTTCCTGGATATGCTAAGTCTTTGAGCGAGTGTGGTTTTAGAAACTATGGTTCGGGCGGTGTCGATAAGCACGCAACTGGTGCTATGACATTTGTGAATTGCCGAGCTAAGAATGCCCGCATCGGATTTGCACTCACACGTATGCAGGGTGATATCATGGTTGAGAATTGCGATGCTCAAGGTTGCGAGGTGGGTTACTCACTTGCAGGTGCTACTGTGAAATCGAGCCGTGGAGATGCCGAGGTTGGCCCACTATTCAATATCAACAAAAATGAGGTATCGAGCGTTTTGGAGCTGGAAGTTATGCCTGCTGTGTCTAACTATAATATCCACAGCCTAGGCACAGTAGCTGGCGAAGGACACACTGTTACACTCACAAAATTCGAGGGCAAGACTCGCTCTAAGGAGCTACCAATACTCATTGGTTCGGGTCGCCCAGCCGCAAACAACGGCTACTCGCCATTTGGCGATGCCGCAGCATCGGGAGTCACCCTCACCAATACATCAGGAATGCCAGTAGCACTAAGTGCCCTATCTAAAAACTGCACCGTGACAAGTAGCGATGCAGAGGTCACCGACAACGGTACAGGAAACAAAGTAACGAAGTAATAAAAAGAGTAAGAGATAAAAAATGGAGATTTGTTTAAAGCTAATCTCCATTTTTTATGTTTTATATTTGAGGTAGTTTGATTCACAAGAATGAGTTTTGGGGCATCGTGAAGCCTCCTTAAACCGCATCGTACTAAAAGTACGTGAGGATTTGAAAGGCGTGGGATGTGCCAAAAATCGCCTTGTTAATCGGACTAATTAAATTCCAAATTCTGCCTTAAGCATCTCCACCGCATCGAGTCTCTCCCATCCGAAGAACTCAATCTCACGCTCTGTGGCTACACCACCCTCGTACACCTTCTCGGTGCGAGTATATGGGCGATTTCCGAAGTGACCATACGATGCCGTAGCTTCGAATATTGGGTTGTTAAGTCCAAATTTCTTGACAATTGCCGCAGGTCGCAAATCGAATAGACGAGCCACACGCTCAGCAATTTCACCCTCCGAAATCGAGAGACGATTGCTACCATAAGTCGAAACATAAACCGACAATGGCTGCGCAATACCAATAGCATAACTCAACTGCACAAGTACCTCCTCGGCTATGCCAGCCGCAACCATATTCTTAGCGATATAACGTGCTGCATAAGCTGCCGAGCGATCTACCTTCGAAGAGTCCTTGCCCGAGAATGCTCCACCTCCGTGTGCTCCACGACCGCCATAAGTATCAACAATAATCTTACGACCTGTGAGTCCTGTATCTCCGTGAGGACCACCAATCACAAACTTACCTGTTGGGTTTACGTGCAAGATATACTCCTCACCAATAAGCTCCGAGAGTTTGTCGCCAGCACGCTCCAAGCGAGCCTTCACGCGTGGAATCAAGATATCTTTTACGTCGCTCTTGATTTTAGCCTGCATCTGCTCCTCAGCTTGCTTTTCTGACAATGAGTCACTTGGCAAAATAAACTCATCGTGTTGTGTAGATACCACTATGGTGTGCACTCGTTGTGCTTTGCGGTCATCACCATACTCAATTGTCACTTGGCTCTTAGAGTCTGGACGCAGATATGTCATCACCTCACCCTCTCGGCGAATCACTGCCAACTCCTTTAGAATCACGTGCGAAAGCATTAGCGTAGCAGGCATCAATTCACGAGTTTCGGTAGATGCGTAACCAAACATAATACCTTGGTCTCCAGCACCTTGCTCTGCTTCTTCTTGGCGCACAACTCCTTGGTTAATGTCCGACGATTGCTCGTGGATAGCAGACAATATTCCGCATGAGTTACCATCGAATTGATACTCACTTTTATTGTATCCGATTTTGTTGATTACTCCACGTGCAACGCTCTGCACATCGACATACGCTTCGGAGCGCACCTCGCCCGAAACCACCACTAAGCCTGTGGTACATAGAGTCTCGCAAGCGACTTTTGAGTGTGAATCGTGACGCAAAAATTCGTCTAGAATAGCGTCTGAAATTTGATCTGAAACCTTATCTGGGTGCCCCTCCGACACTGACTCAGATGTAAATAAAAATCCCATTTTATACCTTTTTTAAATAGTTATTTTCCAAAAGAAAAGTGGGCTAATTGACGGGCGCAGATAAAAAGAAAGCTGTTTTAGCGATTTTTTATTGTGGTAGCAATCAGTCCAAATCTTTCCACATCACACTGCTTACTGTTAAGCAATGCGACCGCAAAGATACGATTATTTTTTATAATAACGTTATATTACTAAAAATTGTTGGCATAAAATTCGTAAATCGCTATTAAATTTTTATCTTTGTCGGTTGTAAAGTAGAAAATAATAAAACATATATAATGGATATCTTATCAAGTTTAATAAAACTAATATTCGGTTCTAAAGCCGACAAAGATCGTAAGGAGATTGAACCTTATGTAGAAAAAATCAAGGCTATATACCCTGCTGTTGCTGCTCTTTCGAACGATGAACTTCGTAGCAGAAGTGCCGCTCTAAAGCTCTCTATAGCTGATTATATAGCTCCCGAAGAGACAAAAATCGTAGAGCTCAAAAAACGTTTGGAACTTCACGATATAGCACTTTCAGAGAAGGAACAAATCTCAAAAGAGGTAGAGACTCTCACCAAAAAAATAGACGAAAAAATCGAGGAGAAGCTAGATGAAATACTCCCCGAAGCATTTGCTATAATGAAAGACACAGCTCGCAGATTCTCTGAGCACGAGACAGTTACAGTCACTGCAACACAGTTTGATAGAGACCTAGCTGCCGAAAAAGATTTCGTAACAATAGATGGCAATGATGCTATATATAACACACACTGGATTGCGGGTGGTAATGACCTAAAATGGGAGATGACCCACTACGATGTGCAGTTGTTTGGAGGTGTGGTACTCCACAAAGGTAAGATTGCAGAGATGGCTACGGGTGAAGGTAAAACACTTGTCGCTACCCTACCTGTATTCCTTAACGCACTGGCTGGCAAAGGTGTACACCTCGTAACTGTGAATGACTACCTCGCAAAACGTGACTCGGAGTGGATGGGTCCAATCTATCAATTCCATGGTTTATCGGTGGATTGCATAGACAAACACCGTCCCAATTCGGAGGAGCGTCGCAAGGCTTATGCCGCCGACATCACATTTGGTACTAACAATGAGTATGGTTTCGACTACCTGCGCGACAATATGGCTACTTCGCCCGAAGATTTGGTACAACGCAAGCACCACTTCGCTATTGTCGATGAGGTGGACTCTGTGTTGATTGATGATGCTCGTACTCCACTTATCATATCGGGACCTGTGCCACGTGGCGACGACCAGATGTTTGAGCAATATCGCCCAGCTATCGAGACTCTATTCAACCTCCAAAAAAACTTGGTGACATCACTGCTTGCAGAGTCCAAGTCGCTTATATCGGGAGATAAGAGTGAAGATGGCGGAGTTAAGTTGTATCGTGCGCACAAGGGTCTACCCAAGTACAAACCTATGATTAAATTCCTCTCGGAGCAGGGTGTGAAGAGCCTTATGCAAAAGACCGAGAATGAGTATATGCAGGACAACAACCGCCGCATGCACGAAATTACGGATGATTTGTACTTCGTAATTGACGAAAAGATGAACTCTATTGAGCTCACCGACAAGGGGCACGAGGCGTTGTCTAAGTACTTCAATGAGGATGGTTTCTTTGTGCTTCCAGATATCGGTTCGGAGATTGCGGAGCTCGAAAAATCTACTCTCACGGCAGAGGAAAAAGCAGAGAAAAAGAGTGCCGTGATTAGCGACTACTCTATAAAAACAGAGCGTGTACACACAGTAAATCAACTACTTAAGGCATACGCAATGTTCGAAAAGGATGTGGAGTATGTGGTGATGGACAACAAGGTGAAGATTGTCGATGAGCAGACGGGTCGTATCATGGATGGTCGCCGCTACTCAGATGGTTTGCACCAAGCCATAGAGGCTAAGGAGCGAGTTCAGGTGGAGGCTGCAACGCAAACTTTCGCTACCGTGACTCTGCAAAACTACTTCCGCATGTATCACAAACTGGGAGGTATGACAGGTACTGCCGAGACAGAGGCTTCGGAGTTCTGGAGCATATATAAGTTGGATGTGGTATCAATCCCCACAAACCGTCCTATCTTGCGCAAGGATTTGGAGGATTTGATTTATAAAACCAAGCGTGAGAAATATAACGCTGTGATAGAGGAGATTGTGAAGTTGGTGGATGCAGGTCGCCCAGTATTGGTGGGTACTACATCGGTCGAGATTTCGGAGCTCCTAGGTCGTATGCTCACACTTCGCAAGATTAAGCACAATGTCCTCAATGCCAAGCAACACCAATTGGAGGCGCACATCGTAGCCGAGGCAGGTTACCCTGGGCAGGTTACAATCGCTACCAATATGGCCGGTCGTGGTACGGATATCAAGCTCACCGACCAAGTCAAAGCGGCTGGTGGATTGGCGATAATCGGTACCGAGCGTCACGATAGTAGACGCGTGGATAGGCAGTTGCGTGGTCGTGCAGGTCGTCAAGGAGATCCGGGTTCTTCGCAATTCTTTGTGTCGTTGGAGGATGATTTGATGCGCCTATTTGGTTCGGGTCGTATTGCCGATATTATGGACAAGATGGGTCTCGAGGAGGGTGAAGTTATCCAATCATCACTCATGACCAAGACCATAGAGCGTGCTCAAAAGAAGGTCGAGGAGAACAACTTTGGTACTCGTAAGAGGTTGTTGGAGTATGATGATGTGATGAACTCGCAACGTGAGGTTATATACACACGTCGTCGCAACGCACTATATGGTGAGAGAATCGAGATTGACCTTAACAATATAATTTGCGACTATGCCGAGGCATTTGTGGAGCAAAACGAGGGAATTGATTTCGAGGATTTCCGCTTGGAACTTATGCGAGACGTTGCATTGGAGTTCTCGATGAGTGAGGAGAGCTACAAAAAAGCATCTATGCGTGAGATTATCGACCACATCATTGCTGATCTTCGTGCGCTACAAGAGACCAAATCTAAGATGATAGCCGACACCGTGCGCCCAGTTATGGAGCGAGTATACGAGGATAGAAAAGATGAGTTGGATAACAACATGTACTTCCCTATCACCGATGGTCACCTCGGATTCAATGTCCCCGTAAATTTGCAACGTTGCAAGGATAGCGATGGTGCGGAGATTCACAAAATGTTTTCTAAGGTGGTGATGTTCACTAGCATAGATGACGCATGGAGAGAGCATCTGCGTGAAATGGATGATTTGCGCCAAAGTGTTCAGAATGCAACTTATGAGCAAAAAGATCCATTGTTGATATACAAATTCGAGTCATTTGAGTTGTTCTCAAAGATGCTTATCAAGGTAAACCACGATGTGTTGGCTGTCATTAACAAGGGTTACATCCCCGTTAGAGATAGCAGTGCCGCTCAAGCTAAGCAACAAGCGGAGCCTCAAAAACCCAAGGTTGATGTCTCTAAACTCCAAGCATCTCGCACCGCAGCCGCTGCCCAAGCAGGTGCTGCCGATAGAGGTAAAGCCGCACCAGCTATATCCGAAAAGAAGGTTGGTCGCAACGATCCTTGCCCTTGCGGAAGTGGCAAAAAATATAAAGCTTGTCACGGTAAATAACAATGGGATACCAAGAGGAGAAACTCCGACAACTCGATATGCGATACCTGCGCATGGCTCGTATATGGGCAGAGAACTCATACTGCGTGCGTAGGCAGGTGGGTGCACTAATCGTGAAGGATAAGATGATTATATCGGATGGATATAATGGCACACCCTCGGGATTCGAAAACATCTGCGAGGATGAGAGCGGCAAGACCAAAGCGTATGTGCTACACGCCGAGGCAAACGCTATAACAAAGGTTGCCAAGAGTGCCAACAACTGCGAAGGGGCTACTCTATACATCACAACTTCGCCCTGCATAGAGTGCTCTAAGCTCATTATTCAGGCTGGCATTAAGCGTGTGGTATTTTGCGATGCGTATCACTCTACTGAAGGGATTGAACTCCTTGAGCGTGTGGGGATTGAGTGTTGTCAGAGGGAGCTATAATCTCAGGTATTTAATGTAAATTTCACAAAATAAAGTGAGTTCGAAAATTCGAACTCACTTTATTTTTGATAATTCATATCCAACCCCTCTGGGGTTGCGCCCTCCTGAGCACTTTTTTTTTGAAAAAGTGCTCAGGAGTGGAGGGCGGTTGTGTCTGGACTGCCCTGCTCGGGCGAAGGTGCGAGCCGCACGGGCTTAGATGCTGCGCATCTTTTTTATGCCAGGGCTTCTTCTAGTGAGAGTCCTAAAGCCATGGCTACCCCTTTGCCGTAGTTTTCGTCCGCACGATGGCAATTGCGTATATGTCTTTGTTTCACAAATATCTCACTATCGCCCATCGCCCTTGCAGTATTCTCGCATAACACTTGTTGCTGAGCAGGCGACATCAAGCGAAATAGGTCTCCAGGTTGCGAGTAGTAATCATCATCATACTCACGCTCATTATAATTATAGGCGTCGCCCATAATCTTGAGCGGTGGTTCTTTGAGCTCTGGAGAATCACTCCACTCACCATAACTATTTGGTTCATAACCTATTGTAGAGCCATAATTACCATCCACACGCATCTGACCATCACGATGATATGAGTGCATTGGACACCGTGGTTTATTCACTGGTATCAGGTGATGATTCACACCCAACCTATAACGCTGTGCATCACCATACGAAAACAATCGTCCTTGCAACATCTTGTCGGGTGAGAAACCTATGCCATCAACAATATTCTGGGGGTTGAACGCCGCCTGCTCCACATCGGCAAAGTAATTCTCGGGGTTGCGATTAAGCTCCATAACACCCACATCTATGAGAGGAAACTCCTTGTGCGACCACACCTTAGTCATGTCAAATGGATTTATGCGATAGTTCTCCGCCTGCTCCTCACTCATTACCTGCACCTTCATCTCCCAGCGTGGGAAATCACCACGCTCGATTGCCATATATAGGTCACGCTGGTTAGAATCCCTATCCATACCTATAATCTTTGCAGCCTCCTCATCGGTGATGTTCTCGATGCCCTGCATACAGACCATGTGAAATTTCACCCACGTGCGCATGTTATCTTTGTTTATGAAACTATATGTGTGGCTACCAAAGCCGTGCATATTACGAAATGACTTGGGGATTCCTCTATCGCTCATAGTTATAGTTACTTGATGCAAAGATTCGGGCAGAAGAGTCCAGAAATCCCAGTTGCTATTGGCACTATGCATATTGGTGCGTGGATCACGCTTCACCACATGGTTTAGGTCGGGGAACTTCAGAGGGTCACGCAAGAAAAATACGGGAGTATTGTTGCCCACCAAATCCCAATTACCCTCGTCTGTATAGAAGCGCATTGCGAACCCTCTGATATCTCGCTCGGCATCGGCAGCACCACGCTCACCTGCCACGGTCGAGAACCTCACGAAGCACTCCGTTTGCTTACCCACCTCCGCAAATATTGATGCTTTGGTGTACTCCGTGATATCGTGCGTCACGGTGAAAGTACCAAATGCCCCTGAACCCTTGGCGTGCATACGTCTTTCGGGGATTAACTCTCGGTCGAAGTGTCCAAGTTTTTCGATGAACCATGGGTCTTGAACTAGGAGTGGACCTCTGACCCCTGCGGTTTGTACATTTTCGTTGTCGGCAACTCTGCGCCCAGATGTGGTAGTTAGTTTTTTGTTATTTTCCATTTCTTTTGAGAATTTGATATTTAATAGTATAGAATCAAAAAATGTACCAAGCGGAGTATTCTCAAAGAGATTGGTTTTGATTCTTATATTTTTTTATTACTTTTGTGGTACTCTACATACTAGCACAAGGTAAGGAAACTTACCTTCATTCAAGACGAGCATATTTAACATAGTATGCTTGGGTCTTGTTCTATACGGTGGTTTCGCACCCCCGTGTGGAGCATTAATGTGCCCACTGCCTTGTGCGGTGTAGAGTAACGGGACAGGCGAAATCACCTCTTTTTTTCGTCTGCTCACTTAACTTTAACCAACTAAAACTTTATGGCAATGGACGAAAAAATTAAGCTCACAACACGCACTGTCTACGATGTGTCGCCCGAAGAGATGAGGCGAATGTACACAACCCACGCACTATTTGTATATCAATATAAGCGAACTCCCGACTACCAAGAGTACGCTCTGCGCAAACGCTTGTGTAACGACCTGCATAGATTCAACGAAGAGATGAGTCAAGTGTGCCAAAAGAATCCTAATAATCTTAGACTTAGCCAAATACGAAATATTATACAACGATACTATGGTCACCTGAAAGATATGGTTCGCCGAGACGAAATAGATAGAGAAATCTTGCAGTAGAAGCGTATATTTTTTTGTTATTTTTATAACAGCAATTTGGTATTCTCGAAATTATTGACTACCTTTGCGGTCTAAAATGTTAAAATAATTTCTAAAAAAATGACTAAAATATCAAATCGCTTAGCAGCATTGACACCATCGCAAACTTTGGCGATGTCGCAAAAGAGTAATGAGTTGAAGGCTCAAGGAGTAGACGTTATCAACCTTAGCGTTGGTGAGCCAGACTTCAACACGCCAGACCACATCAAGGAGGCAGCAAAGAAGGCTATCGACGACAACTTCTCGTTCTACTCTCCAGTTCCAGGATACCTCGATTTGCGTAAGGCTATCTGCGAAAAACTTCTTCGTGAGAACAACTTGGAGTACACTCCAGCACAAATCGTTGTTTCGGGTGGTGCTAAGCAATCTTTGTGTAACACAATCCTTGCTATGATTAACCCAGGTGACGAGGTAATCGTACCTGCTCCATATTGGGTGAGCTATGTTGATATGGTGAAACTTGCTGAGGGTGAGAACATCATCATTGAAACTGGTATCGAGGATAACTTCAAGATGACAGCTGCACAATTGGAGGCCGCAATCACCCCTAAGACCAAGATGTTGGTTCTTTGCTCTCCATCAAACCCAACAGGTAGCGTATACTCTAAGGAGGAGCTCTCTGCAATTGCTGAGGTTTTGAAGCGTCACGAGCAAGTTTATGTTATTGCTGATGAGATTTATGAGCACATCAACTACGTTGGTGCACACCAAAGTATCGCACAATTTGAGGAGATTCGTGACCGTGTAATCATCGTAAATGGTGTATCTAAGGGTTATGCAATGACTGGATGGCGTATCGGATTTATCGCTGCTCCACTTTGGATTGCTAAGGCTTGTGATAACTTGCAAGGTCAATACACTTCGGGTGCTTCATCTATCGCTCAAAAGGCTTCAGTTGCTGCATTCTCGGGTGATCAATCTTGCGTGGAGACTATGCGTACAGCGTTCCTTCGTCGCAAGAACTTGGTTGTAGAGTTGGCCAGCAAGATTGAGGGTTTCAAGGTAAACAACCCAGAGGGTGCATTCTACTTATTCCCAGAGGTTAGCTACTACTTCGGCAAGAAGGCTGGTGAGCGTGTAATCAATACATCGACAGATTTGGCTTTGTACATCCTTGAGGAGGGTCACGTGGCAACTGTTGCAGGTGACGCATTCGGTTCTCCAGAGTACCTACGTTTCTCTTACGCTACTTCGGACGAGAACTTGGTAGAGGCTATGAAGAGAATTTCTGACGTATTGGCGAAACTACAATAATTATTATAGTAGCGTGCGGTGACGCAATTACTAGCGTAATTACATAAAATTAAAGATGTCTATCTGACTTTGAGAGTAAACTCTCAGTTCAGATAGACATCTTTAATTTTACACCAGTAATTACGTAACCACACGCTAGCCTAGCGAAAACAAAAAAGCGACCTACCCCAAAAGGTAAGTCGCAATATAAAATGAAATACGCTATCGACTAGATATACATATTCACCATAGCCTCATAAAGCTCTTGCTTTCCGCTGATTTGCTTTGGCTCACCTGCAGCACGAGAGTAATCTGCAACTTGCTCCAATGTCAATTCGCCAGCCTCGAACTTAGCACCCATCTCCGAATCATAAGATGCGTAACGCTCCTTAAGCATTGACTCATAAGGAGATTGCTCCAAAAGTGCAGCTGCGCACTCCAAACCACGAGCGAAGATATCCATACCTGCAATGTGTGCGATGAACAAATCCTCTGAATCTGTAGAGTTACGACGAACCTTAGCGTCGAAGTTAGTACCACCACCTTGGATACCACCACCACGAAGGATAACCATCATAGCTTGTGTAATCTCGCAAATGTCGATTGGGAATTGGTCAGTATCCCAACCATTTTGAGCATCGCCACGGTTAGCGTCGATAGAACCCAACATACCTGCATCTACTGCACATTGCAACTCATGCTCAAATGTGTGACCAGCAAGTGTAGCGTGGTTTACCTCAATGTTTACCTTGAAATCTTTGTCCAAACCATTTGCTTTCAAGAAACCAATAACAGTCTCTGTATCAACATCATATTGGTGCTTTGTAGGCTCCATTGGCTTAGGCTCGATAAGGAATGTACCTGTGAATCCCTTTGAACGAGCATAGTCACGTGCCATACCCAACATCATAGCAAGGTGTTGCTTCTCACGCTTCATGTCTGTGTTAAGTAGGCTCATGTAACCCTCACGGCCACCCCAGAATACGTAGTTCTCGCCACCCAACTCGATAGTTGCGTCGATAGCATTTTTGATTTGCAACATAGCACGAGCTGCTGTATCGAAATCTGGGTTTGTAGATGCACCGTTCATATAACGAGCGTTACCAAATACGTTTGCAGTACCCCACAACAATTTGATACCTGTCTGGGCTTGCTTTTGCTTAGCGTAAGCAACGATAGCCTTCAAGTTTGCCTCATACTCCTCAGCAGATGCACCCTCGTCGATAAGGTCGATGTCGTGGAAACAGTAATACTCGATACCGATTTTTTGCATGAACTCAAAACCTGCATCCATCTTAGCCTTAGCTTGCTCCAAAGCTGAACCCTCAACTTTCCACTCTTGCTTGTTGGTGCCACCACCAAATTGGTCGCCTCCCTCAGCGCACAATGTGTGCCACCAAGCCATTGAGAACTTGAACCAATCCTTCATTTTGCGACCGTAAACGACCTTCTCTGGGTCATAATAACGGAACGCCATTGCATTCTTAGACTCTACGCCCTCGAATTGAATCTTTTTTACCGATGGAAAATACTCCTTCTGTGCCATAATTTTATATGTTTTAAAGTTTATAATTAGTTTATTACTTTGATAATTGTCTGAATAGTTCCTCTTTCCACTTTGTGTAAGCCTCCTCAAGTGCCGCTTTATCCTCCTCGATTGGAGTTATGCTTTGCAACTTTTTGAGTGAGCGAAATGCCTCCTCGCGGTCTGCATAAAACCCTGCGCCGAGTGCTGCTCCACGCGCTGCGCCGAGTGCTCCGTCAGTGTTGTATAGCTCGATGGTCACGTTGCACAATGTAGATAATGTTTGACGGAAGAGTGGGCTAAGGAACAAGTTTGCCTCACCTGCACGGATGATATTGGCATTAAGCCCCATCTCGCGCATGATGTCGATTCCGTAGCGCATAGAGAATGCGATACCCTCTTGTGTGGCACGCAAAATGTGACCCAAAGAGTGGATATTAAGGTCGATACCCACAAACTCACTCTTAGTGTAGCGATTTTCCAACATGCGCTCTGCACCATTACCAAACGGAAGCATCACTACTCCACCGCTACCAACTTCGACACTTGCAGCCATGTCGTTGAGTGCGCTATAACCCACACTTGGTGCAAAGTTGCGACGTACCCACGCATTAGCGATACCCGTGCCATTGATGCACAACAACACTCCATAGCGTGGATTCTCAGCCGTGTGATTAACGTGTATAAATGGATTCACACGCGAAAGTGGATCTGCTTTGGGAGTGTCGATAATTCCATACACTACACCACTTGTACCACCCGTAGCGGCAATCTCGCCAGCCTCCATAACATTCAACGAGAATGCGTTGTTGGGCTGGTCACCTGCTCTATATGATATAGGAGTACCTGCTTTTAGTCCTAATTCCTCCTCCATAGCTGCGCTAGTGAAGGCTTGAACTCCGATTGAAGGTTTCACGTCGGCAAACATATCCAACGGAATACCGTAGTAGTCAGCCACAAATGATGCAATCTGCTCCTCCTTGAAATCCCACAAGATACCCTCCGAGAGACCAGATGCTGTGGTAGACATCTCGCCCGAGAGTCTGTATGCTACGTAGTCGCCTGGCAGCATAGCTTTGTGTATTTGAGCAAATACCTCTGGCTCGTTGCGCTTAACCCACGCAAGTTTCGAGGCTGTGAAGTTTCCTGGCGAATTTAGTAAGTGCTCCAAGCAGAAATCGTTACCCAAAGCCTCCAAAGCCTCGGCACCAATCTCCACAGCACGTGAATCACACCATATTATAGATTTGCGAAGCGGACGACCATCTTTATTGACCACTACGAGTCCGTGCATTTGGTAAGTGATACCAACAGAGCTAATATTAGAGACTTCAAATGATTTGCCAACTGTGCGGATTCCCTCCTTGACATACTCCCACCACATCTCGGGTGATTGCTCTGCCCAACCACTTTGAAGTGCCTCGATTGGCATCTCAACAGATGGATTAGTTGAAGATATCAACGCTTCGCCTGTTTTAATATCCATCAACGATACTTTGACCGACGATGAACCTATATCTATTCCTAAGCTATACATAATTTTGGTTTTAGGTAGTTTTAATACACAAAGATATAAATATATTCAAGAGTATCAAAAATATACTCTACAAATTTCGCTACAATCCCGTAATCTTCTTTATTTCGTTGAGCTTATTGAGTGCTTCGAGTGGAGTGAGGTCATTGATATTAAGCCCCTTGATTTGGTCACGTATTTGAATCAACACAGGGTCATCTAATTGAAACATTGATAATTGCACCTCGCTTGGCGCAGTAACTGTCACCCCTCCTCCAGCTCTATGGTCTCGCTCTAGACCTAACAACACCTCGTCGGCTCGTTTCACGACCTTATTAGGCATACCTGCCAATCTAGCCACATGAATTCCGAATGAGTGTTCCGAACCTCCACGCTCCAATTTTCGAGCAAACAAAACCTTACCATCCGCCTCTTTGACGCTGACGTGGTGGTTCTTAACTCGTGGGCACAACTGCTCCATCTCGTTGAGTTCGTGATAGTGGGTAGCGAATAGTGTTTTGGCACGTGCCGAGGGGTGGTTGTGTAGGTATTCCACGATAGACCACGCAATCGAAATTCCGTCATACGTGCTTGTTCCACGACCAATCTCATCGAGGAACACAACGCTCCGATTCGAAATATTGTTGAGTATGGATGCCGACTCCAACATCTCGACCATAAAGGTTGATTCGCCTTGGGAGATATTATCCGAGCCACCCACACGTGTAAATATTTTGTCCACCACACCCACAGATGCCGCCGCCGCAGGCACAAACGAACCAATTTGAGCCATCAATATTATGAGGGCAGTTTGCCTGAGCAGTGCCGATTTACCCGACATATTTGGGCCCGTAATCATAATGATTTGTTGCTCCTCATGGTCGAGGTATATATCATTAGGTATATATCTTTCGCCCACAGGCAGCAGGGTCTCTATCACGGGGTGACGACCCAGTTTTATATCTATGGTTTGAGAGTCATTGAGCTCGGGGCATACATACCTACGCTCAACTGCCACACGTGCAAATGATTGCAAAACATCCAGCCTCGCAATGCAGCGGCTATTGTGCAAAATATCGCATAGTGACTCCGCAACGTAATCTACTAGCTCTGCGTACAGACGCTGTTCGATTGCCAAAATCTTCTCCTCGGCACCCAAAATTTTATCTTCGTACTCCTTGAGCTCAGCTGTTATGTATCGCTCCGCCGCAGTCAAAGTTTGCTTTCTAATCCACTCCTCGGGGACTTTGTCTTTGTGGGTGTTGCGTACTTCGATGTAGTAGCCAAAGACGTTGTTATAACTAATTTTGAGTGACGAAATTCCTGTGCGACGTATCTCTCGCTCTTGGATATCCAAGAGCACACTCTTGCCATTACGAGCTATGCGCCTAAGGTCGTCCAACTCTGGGCTAACTCCCGAAGCTATGATGCCACCCTTCGATATTTGGTTGTGCGCAGGGTCGGGATATATCTCTTCGCTTAGGCGACGATATAGGTCTGGGAGGTGAATTAACTTGGCTGCCTCCTTTTGCAGGGTCTCAGACGAGGAGGTTTCGAACAGATTCTTGATTGATTTTATGGCGTTTATGGATGCTTTGAGCTGCAAGAGTTCACGAGGCAAAACTCTCTGCGATGCAATGCGTGCTGAGGAGCGTTCCAGGTCGCTAATTTGCGATATGTAACCACCAACACTCTCCGCCAACTCTCTGTTCGAGGCAAACTCCTTCACGACATCTTGCCTGCGCCTAAGTCTGTCGCAATCGAGGATTGGCAACGACACCCATCTACGCATCAAACGACCACCCATAGGTGTTGCAGTGCGGTCAATTGCCTCTATGAGACTACCCTTCGTACCTCCTCCATTCGACACAAATAGCTCCAAATTGCGGATTGTGAATCTATCGACCCACACATATTCATCTTCATCCAACCTCGCAATAGAGTTTATGTGACCATTGAGGTTGTGCTCCGTGTATTCTAGGTAATTAAGCGTAGCACCCGCAGCAATAATTGCACAGCTCATACCCTCCACTCCAAAACCTTTGAGCGAGGGTGTAGAGAATTGTTTGCACAGACGCTCATAGTTGGTCGTGGGGGTGTAATTCCAATCATCGAGTTTATAGGTGCAAAGCTTATACTTAGCACCAAATATTTCGCGAAACTGCTCATCGCTACCACGTGGATATACCACCTCTTTGGGATCAAAACTACTTATTAGGCGTTCGATATAGTAGCGGCTACCCTCAGCGCAATAAAACTCACCCGTGGATAGATCCAAAAATGCAACACCCAGAACCCCACCCTTGGGCGAGAAGTACAACGATGCCAAATATATATTCTCCTTGGCAGTGAGAGCACTATCCGACAACACCACTCCTGGGGTCACCAGCTCCACCACACCACGCTTGACCAGACCCTTTACCTTTTTGGGATCTTCCAGCTGCTCACACACCGCCACACGAGCCCCAGCCCTGACTAATTTGGGCAGATATGTATCTATGGAGTGGTGAGGAAATCCAGCCAACTCTACGCCTGCACGAGCCGTGAGAGTGATACCCAGCACGGCACTTGCACGTACGGCATCTTCGCCAAAAGTTTCGTAGAAATCGCCCACCCTAAAGAGCAGGATTGTATCTTCATATCTGTTTTTGAGCGAGTAGTATTGTTTCATTAGCGGTGTTTCGCTACAGCCCGCAGTTTTAGTTTTTGCCATTTATGATAAGGTGGGGTTTAAGACCACGCAAAAATAGTATTTTATACGTTATGCACCAAACATAAAGTCTAAAAAAACAGCACACTAAGTAGGGTAAAATAATTATTGGTGTGTTTTTAAGAGTGCTATTGGAGATGAGATTTTTTGCTATTGAATTGAAAATATAGTGGTTCTATACTGAAATTTAATAGTGAAAAATATCGCTCCAAGAGTGCTTTTAAAAATATGGCAATAATTGTTTTACACTACTTACTTAGCCACAAATGAGGGGGTAGTCAATTTGTTGGTGCGCGCGGCTATATCCGTAGAGTACTTTTTGGGCATATACCCCTTGGAGTAGTAAATTTCTTTGATTTCGTTTTGGCGACACATCAAACTTTTCAGACCCTTAATCCCCGTGATATCTAGTCGAGTGAGTTTGTTATCATAGCAATTTAGCATCTCCAAATCTCGACACCCCGAAACATCTAACTCCGCAAGGAGATTCTTACCGCACATAAGCGAGGTGACGTCCGACGACGACGGCAAGTGCAACTCGGTGAGTCGATTATTGGCACAATTCACCTTTTTGAGCCTACGTGATGCCCTTAAATCAAGTGTGCCAATCAAATTCCCACTGCAATAGAACTCCAGCAACCTATCTGCACGACTAACATCCAGCAGAGCAATTTGGTTGTTCGAGCAATTAAATTTCTCCAACCTCTCGCACCCCGACACATCGAGTGCCGAGAGTTTATTGCTCGCACAATATATAGTCGGCTGAATTCAACCTGCAAATGCAACTGAATTCATAGTTAATATTTGTTTGAATTTTTCATTTGGCGTGAGGTATCCGAGCCTTTTACGAGGTCGATTATT
>JBCQUV010000072.1:0-3241 GCA_047173765.1 Rikenellaceae bacterium | reverse complement strand
CAATGTCGGCGGTTGGTCAGATAAACACTTGATCGCTATGATGGGAATGGAGGTTGATTAATTTTTTTCGTGCGTTTGCCCTGTTTGAGCCTGGCTCCGATTTGTTTCGCCTTTTCTTATGTCCCTATAGTTTCTTGACCTCAATTCAGTTGCATTTGCAGGTTGAATTCAGCTTTTATAATTTCATAGATGAACAAAATTAAATATATTTTTTGGGCTTTCAAATAGTTTGGTCGTAGACTGCATAATTTTGTATGTAAACAGCAAATCTCAATAAATTATTATATCTTTGCATTATGGTTATAGATGAAAAGAGACTATTCAGATATATGGACATCGGCTTCTACGCTATCTTTGTGCCGATGATTTTGTTCCTAATCCCAACAGACCGCATTGTTGAGATTGACCCCCTTTTCTTTGTTATATTGATGCTCTATATATCTATCACTCACTACATCAATCGCCGATACAACCCCCTATCTGCCGTGTTCGAAGATAACCACAAACGGGCAGCAATAGTTGTGGCAACAACTCTAACACTAGCTCTTGTGGTGTCGCAAATGGAGTTCATAGATCTGCGCCAAATCAACCGCTACTCCGACCACCCCACACGCACCACCGATATGAAGGTGCGAGCCATTTGGACACTCTACTTTATTGAGTTTAGTTTCACCATGATGCTAGCTTTGGTGCTGGAATTATTCAAGCAGATTAAATCGCGACAAAACATCGAAGAGGAGAAAAATAGAGCCGAAATTTCGCTCTACAAATCGCAAATCAATCCCCACTTCATGCTCAATTCGCTCAACACTCTGTATGGACTATATGTCACAAAATCAGAGAAAACGGGCGATGTATTTCTCAAATTTTCGGATATGATAAAATACACCCTATCTAACTCCGACAAAGACAAAGTGATGATATGCGACGAGGTGACCTACCTGCGCGAATATATAGACTTGCACACACTGCGCCTAGGCAAGCAAACCACCGTGTCGTTTGATTGCAACATAGACGACGACAGTAAAACTATACCCCCGATGATGCTAATCACATTTGTCGAAAACGCATTTAAGTATGGAGTATCATCATCGACGCCGAGCGAAATAAAAATATCTATATCACTGTGTCGCAGCATGTTCGAATTCCAAACTTCCAACACCATATTTTCGAGAAACCACACCTCGACAAATGTTGGAATCAAGAATTGTCAAAAGCGACTAGAGCTTCTTTACCCCTCTTCACACACTCTAACTTTTGGCGAAGAGAAGGGATTAAACCAATGGAAAACAACACTAAAAATAAGATTATGAGGTGTATCGCAATCGACGATGAGCCTATTGCTCTATCAATCATAAGCAGCTACTGCCAAAACTACCCCCACATATCACTTAGCACATACACCAACCCCGTGGAGGGTATGGAGGCAATTGCTGCGGAGAGACCCGACGTAGTGTTTCTCGACATCGAGATGAATGACTATTCGGGACTAGAACTCGCACGTGAACTCCCCCTCAACTCCATACTTATATTCACCACCGCACACGCATCATATGCCCTAAATGGATATGAAGTCAATGCCGTAGATTTCCTACACAAACCGTTTTCGTTGGAGAGATTCGACGCTGCACTATCTCGTGCCACACAAATTTTGGAGGTTCGACAACGTGCCAAATCTGCCACGCAAAATCCTCAAAACTCAATAACAATCAAGGTTGATTACCAAAATGTCACAATCCCCACAACCTCTATAATATATATAGAAGCAATGGATAACTACGTCAAAATCAACACCTCCGACAAGCAACCTCTGCTCACAAAGATGAGTATCAAATACCTCATGGAGTTGCTCCCTGCACTAGATTTCATACGTGTTCACCGCTCATTCATAGTTGCTAAATCTCAAATTTCAACCTTCACCAAACAAAACATCCATCTGCATAGCGGCAAGAGCATACCCGTAGGTCGCAGCTATGGCGAAGATTTATTTAGAGCTATGGCAAAAGGATAGTTTCAACACCTTGCCTTTGGCGTGATGTTTGCAAAAAGTATAGGGGAGTTCTAATTTCTCCCCTAATATTACACTTTTTTTTTAAACATTACAACTATGAAAAACACAGGTTTACTTTTTTCGGCTCTTGGCGGTGCAATCCTAGGCTCTGCCATAACTTGTCTCATACACTCCAAAAAGGGCAAGGAGCTTCGTGCACAGGCACACGAGCGCATCATCAAAGAGCTTCATCACCTCCATGCACACCTCTCAAATGGCATGTGCAAATGTTCCGAGTCGGGCGAATGTAGCTGCTCAATGGATATGCCAGGCGAGAACCAAGGCAACGAATAATGCCCCGCTCAACCATTGGAACAACCGTGGCATTTGTAGTCACAGCACTCGTGGCATCTATTTTGCTAATCTCCGCATTTGTGTTTTGGGTGGGCGAGATGATAGGTTCGCATCTGCTAGCTATGGTTTTGGTTGGTGGCGTGTGTGGCGTGGTGGCGTGGATTATATACTCCTCATCACTAAGTCCCATAATCAAACGTGCCGAGGAACAACTCACAACAATATACGAAGTAGCATCCGCCGCACGCCGAGCATATACCTGGGCTGTGGAGTATGTTATTTCAAGGGTATTTAAAGGGTGAGTCGCAAAGTATTTGATGAAGGCTGGACTGCCTTTACGCCAGGCGGGCGGTGCGAAGCCGCACGGGCAGTTTGTCCGCTAGCGGATGGGGTATAGAGCTTGCTGCTCTATAATATTGATTGAAAGAAGATTATTACCAAATAAATTTGGACAATCTTCTTTCAATCAATATTTTTCAAATGGCTATGCCATTTGAACCCCACCGAGGTTACACTTGTTGAAATTAACGTGAGACCTATTTTTTTAGTTAATTCATATTTTACCCCACCCCCAAACCCCCTCCCTTGGGGAGTGGGCTTAGTCGCTTTCCGCTCCCTAAAGAGGTGTTAGGAACGAATTTTCGTCCCTAACGTTATTTATATTTATATATAATGCGAATTAAGGTTTGAAATTTCAAACCTTAATTCGCATATATATGTAATCAATTTCAATGTGTCACTACTCGGATAAGTTACCCTCGAACTGGGATTAAACACACGCAGGGTGTTTAATAAAGGCTGAATTCAACCTGCAAATGCAACTGAATTCATATTTATAATTTGTTTAAATTTTTCATTTGGTGTGAGGTATCCGAGTCTTTTACGAGGACGATTATT
>JBCQUV010000071.1:0-3379 GCA_047173765.1 Rikenellaceae bacterium | reverse complement strand
ATAATCGTCCTCGCAAAAGGCTCGGATACCTCACACCCAACGAAAAATTTAAACAATTAACAGCTTGAGTTCAGTTGCATTTGCAGGTTGAATTCAGCCCAAACTAACTATGGAGAAGAAAAAAGAGATGTACATCGTCAAACGAGATGGCGAGAGAGTAGATTTTTCGATTGACAAAATCAAAAATGCTATTCGCAAAGCGTTCCTTTCGGTAGGAGGATATGCCACCAACGACGACTTGGCACAAATCCTAAGCCGTGTGGAGCTCAAAAGCGGAATGACCGTTGAGGAGGTTCAAAACCAAGTGGAGATTTCGCTTATGGCAGAGAAGTACTTTGCTGTGGCTAAGTCATTTATGCTCTATCGCCAACAACACACTGAGGATCGTGACACTCGTGACAGATTGCAATTCCTTATCAACTATTGCAACGCCGAGAATGCCGCTACGGGTAGCAAGTACGACGCCAATGCAAATGTCGATAAGAAGAATATCGCTACACTCATTGGCGAGCTCCCCAAATCTGGATTCATTCGCCTAAATCGTCGCCTGCTCACTGACCGCATCAAAGATATGTATGGCAAGGAGGTAGCCGACAAATATGTAAATATGTTGGATAACCACTTCATATATAAGAATGACGAGACGAGCCTTGCGAACTACTGTGCATCAATCACTATGTATCCATGGTTGTTGAGCGGAACTATATCTATTGGTGGAAACTCTAAAGCTCCAACCAACCTCAAATCATTTTGCGGTGGTTTTGTAAATATGGTGTTCATCGTGTCGAGCATGTTGAGCGGAGCGTGTGCTACGCCCGAGTTCTTGATGTACTTCAACTACTTCGTAGCTAAGGAGTATGGCGCAGAGTACTACAAGGAGGCAGATAGGGTGGTAGACCTATCTTCTCGTCAGCGCACAATTGATAAGATGATTACCGATTGCTTCGAGCAAATCGTATACTCTATCAACCAACCTACGGGAGCACGCAACTTCCAAGCAGTGTTCTGGAACATAGCATACTACGACAAATTCTACTTCGAGAGCCTCTTTGGTGAGTTCCTCTTCCCTGACGGTTCTAAACCAGATTGGGAGTCGTTATCGTGGTTGCAAAAGAGATTCATGAAGTGGTTTAACGCTGAGCGTAACAAAACCATGCTTACATTCCCAGTGGAGACTATGGCTCTACTAGCAGAGGAGGGTGATGTGAAGGATAAGGATTATGGCGACTTCGTGGCAGAGATGCTATCCGAAGGTCACTCATTCTTTACATACATGAGCGACAATGCCGATTCGCTAAGTAGCTGCTGCCGCTTGCGCAACGAAATCCAAGATAATGGCTTTAGCTACACACTTGGTGCTGGAGGAGTATCTACGGGTTCTAAGAGTGTACTTACCGTAAACCTCAATCGCTGCATACAACACGCCGTGCGCACCAATATCCCATACCTCCAAGCCTTGGAGGAGACTATTGATTTGGTGCACAAAGTACAGATGTCTTACAACGAAAACCTCAAGGAGTTGCACGCCAAGGGTATGTTGCCATTGTTCGATGCTGGATATATCAACATGAAGCGTCAATACCTAACCATTGGAGTTAATGGACTGGTGGAGGCTGCGGAGTTCATGGGCATCGAGATTTCGGATAATGACCGCTACGTGAAGTTCGTACAAGATATTTTGGGACTTATCGAGACATACAACAAGAAGTATCGTTCGAAGGATGTGATGTTCAACTGCGAGATGATTCCTGCCGAGAATGTGGGTGTTAAACACGCTAAGTGGGATCGTGAGGATGGATTTGTTGTGCCTCGTGACTGCTACAACAGCTACTTCTACATCGTGGAGGATGAGAAGTGTAACATTGCCGACAAATTCCGCCTGCATGGTCGCAAATACATAGACCACCTCACAGGAGGTTCTGCACTGCACATGAACTTGTCGGAGCACCTGTCGCAACCTCAATATCGTGCTTTGCTTCGCACGGCAGCGGTTGAGGGGTGTAACTACTTCACATTTAATATCCCTAACACAATTTGCAACGAGTGCGGAACTATCGACAAGCGATACCTGAAGGAGTGCCCACACTGCCAAAGCAAGAATATAGATTTCATGACTCGTATCATCGGCTACATGAAGCGTGTGAGCAATTTCTCGGCACCTCGTCAAAAGGAGGCGGCTACACGATATTACGCTCAGGAGTAGATGGCATTGAAGTTCGTAAGCTACGATGTAGTTTTTCAGGAGGTACCCGACGAAGTGTCGTTGGCTCTCAATATCTCGGGGTGTCCTAACAGATGCCCCGGATGTCACTCAGCACACTTGATGGAGGATGTGGGCGAGGAGCTATCCGTGGAGAATATCACATCGCTCGTGGAGAGGTATCGAAGCTCCATAACCTGCGTATGTTTTATGGGTGGCGATGCAGAGCCAGCACTAATAGAGAGCTTGGCGGAGTTTGTGCACTCTGCATTTGGACTAAGGAGTGCGTGGTATTCGGGGCGAGAGGTAATGCCTTTAAAGCTAAATTCATTTGACTACATCAAACTAGGCGACTATCGAGAGGAGTGCGGAGGATTGAGCCAGCGAACGACAAATCAGCGAATGTACAAAGTCGCAGATGGAGAATTAGAGGATATAACATATATATTTTGGAAAAATGAAAGGATTTAAGAGAATTGAGCCAGCAGAGTTGGCCGATAACGCTATAAAATTAATAGGTAAGGATTGGATGTTGATAGGTGCAGGCAACGCCGAAAAATCAAATGCTATGACCGCAAGCTGGGGAGCTATAGGATACTACAGCAATCAACCTATGGCAACAGTATATATTCGCCCAGAGCGTCACACCAACGACTTTGTGCAGAGCCACACACACTTCACCCTCACAGTGTTGGAGGATGAGTACAAGAGTGCACACTCCGTGTTTGGCAAAATGTCGGGTAGGGATTGCGACAAAGCCGAAAAAGCAGGCTTAACCCCAATATTCACCGAGTTGGGAAACCCCACATTTGCGCAAGGGCGAGTGGTTTTGGAGTGTCGCAAAATATTTGCCCAAACAATGCCCGAGGGTAGTTTCGTAGACCAGGATATATATAATAAATGGTATGGCGCAGGGCATGGTGGCGACCATATACTATATATGGGAGTTATCGAGTCTTGTTGGATAAAAGAATAAAAGTGTAAAAACTCGTCATAAAATTTTTTATGGCGAGTTTTTTTTATAATTTTGTGATTATCATAAAACCTATCATTTAAAATAGCTGAATTCAACCTGCAAATGCAACTGAATTCATATTAATAATTTGTTTAAATTTTTCATTTGGTGTGAGGTATCCGAGTCTTTTACGAGGACGATTATTTAGCTTGTTTTCAATCCAT
>JBCQUV010000020.1:1751-30446 GCA_047173765.1 Rikenellaceae bacterium | reverse complement strand
TCGAGGTTAAAAACAATAGCCATAATTTACACTTTTTAATCCTGTGCAAAATTATGGCTATTGGGTGTGCAAGTCAATGCGTTTTCGTGGAGACGGTTACTTTTCACGACTCTCGTTACTTATACTCTTCGGGAATCACTGGCATTGCACCATGTTGGGTGCATACATACGCCGAAACCCTCACTGCTTTCATGTGTGCAGCCTTCACGCTCTCACCCTTGAGGATTGAGGCTATGAATGTTGCGGTGAATGAATCTCCTGCGCCCACAGTATCGGCCACCTCAACCTTGGGGGTTGCCACAAACGACACATTGCCAGGAGTAAAGACATAACTTCCATTCACTCCACATGTGAGAATCAACATTTCGAGTTTGTATTTGGCAAGCAAAATCCAGCACTTATCCTGAAGGTCGATGCCCGGATACCCAAACATGCGACTTATAGCAACCAACTCCTCATCATTGATTTTGAGGATGTTGCAACGCTCTATGGAGTCGGTAATAATCTCACGAGTATAGAACCCTTGCCTAAGATTAATATCGAACACCTTATAACACCCTTCACCTTCGGGCATCACCTCCAAGAATCTGCGTATAGTATCCCTAGAAACGATACTACGCTGTGCCAACGAACCAAAACAAACTACTCGGGTGTTGTGAGCCAAAGTCTCCAACTCGGCATTAAATGGAATATTATCCCACGCAACACCCTCTTTTATATCATACATCGGAACTCCATTGGGGTCTAACTCCACTTGAACAGTACCCGTGGCGTAGGGTAACTTTTCGATTTGGTATTGAAGTCCATTATCATCAAACTTTTGAAGTAGCTCTGCACCCAGTTTATCGTCACCCACACCGCTCACGACCTTAGAGTCGAAACCAAATTGAGAGACATGGTATGCAAAGTTTGCAGGTGCACCACCTATTTTTCGTCCTTCGGGAAGCACATCCCATAGTGCCTCACCTACTCCTACTATATATTTGCTCATATTAAGTTATTTTGTTATAAGTTCATTTTCATTAACTCGTGATCCCCACAATGCGTAGTACAAAATCACCAATTCACACACTATCACCATAGCCCAAGTCCATTGCCAAGAGCCTAAACTATCCGCCAAGAAGCCTTGGAGAAGAGGGAATACAGCACCACCAAACACACCCATCATAAATACTCCCGACGCCTTAGAGGTGTACTCTCCAAGCCCCTTGACCGATAGTGTAAATATTGCTCCCCACATAATTGAGTGGCAGAGACCAACCGAAATAAGTACCCACAAATTTTCGCTAAATATTGCGACAATCGTCATCGCCACAGCAGCTACAGCGGTCACAATCAATTGCCTGCGAGCTGATACTTTGCTTGCGAAACTAGACAACATGCGTCCAATCATCAATCCTCCCCAGTAGAGAGTAGCTAATAGTGCAGGGATTCCCAACTCAACACCACCAAGTGACAGGTTATCACTTCCCAAAAAACTCAATGGTCGCCCCTGCTCTATAAGCTCCATGGCGTGCAAATTGACATTCACGCCAATCATAACTTCGCCACCGACGTAGAAAAATATCGCTACAACACCCAACTTAAGGTGAGTAAATGACCAAATACTGCGCTTGCTACTCTCGCCCTCCTTGCTGAAAGTACCCTCTATGTTGGGCAGTTGCAGACGAGCAGTAACAAGTGTCACAATGGCTATAAAGATAGTCATCAACACAAATGGCAGTATGAGTTGATGCGACTCAACATTGGCCATTGCGACACCCGCAAACATCACTCCCGTAACGAAGAACGGGGCGATGGTTGTACCAAATGAATTTATTGCACACACAATATTCATACGTTGTACAGCTTGCGTACCAGGTAGTTCATAGGCATTGACATAGGGGTTTATAACCACCTGCAAAATCGCTGCCGAAGTACCCATTAAGAAAGAACCTATGAGGAATATAAAGTATCCGTAGGGCACATAATCTGCCCCGATATTGATACCCCACGACACATAATATGTCGCTATTAACGAAGATACCAAATAGAATACCAAACCTCCAATCATAAAGAGCAAAGCTCTCATAAGTGTAGTTTTGTAACCAAACAAATCAATCCAACGACCTCCAAGTGAACTATTTAGAAGATACCCAAGAAAGAAAAAGAAGGGAATCAAAGTCACCAGTGTATTGCGCAGAGCCTCTACGTCGGACAAAAAAGCGATTTGTAGGGGACCCTGAAACTGCCCATTGACAGTTGTCAGGAATCCTACGATAAAATATATAAAGGTCAGAATCACAAATGGAGCTAACCCATAGTTGTTTGATGTTTTCATGGAGAGAGGGGAGTTTTTAGATTATAGACTCCAAAATCTCCATTGCACCACGCTCCTTGATATTATCCACCATCTCCAAATACAAATCCACAAATCTGTGCTCTGCCAACAAATCTACCATCACAAACGGTGAAGCCGAAAGGAACAATGCTGCATCATCTGACATAACTTTTTGCATATCCGAGTCGGTGATTGCAGGCTCAAATATATCGAACGAAACACCATTATCATCTATGCGATACTTCAAGTAGTGACGATATGCCGCTATGAGGTATGCTATGCGAATCATATTATCTTTGGCTGCAATCATCTGCTTTGCGATTGGCATAACATAGACTGGGAACTTAGATGCTCCATCGCCACACAAGCGTGATATTTGGTCGCTCACTGCGCTATTTGCGAAACGCTCCACTAGGATTTGCTTATAGAGAGTCAAATCTGTGTTTTTAGGAGCTGGAACATAAGGTGTTACATCTACATTCATAAAGTCACGCACGAACTTCACGATTCTTTCATCCTTCATTGCCTCATCCACTTTGCGATATCCGCTAAGAAGTGATGGGTACGAAAGCAGTGTGTGTGATGCATTAAGCAGTGAAAGTTTCATATTTTCGAACGGAGCAACATCATCTGTGAACTCCACGCCTACACCCTCCCAAGCTGGGCGACCTGCGATGAAATTATCCTCTACAACCCATTGCAGATAATCCTCACAATATACAGGAGCTACATCTGGAGTCAAAAGAGTGGCATTTATACGCTCTACGTCCGTTGGGGTTGTAGCTGGGGTAATGCGATCGACCATACTGTTGGGGAATGTCACATTTTCGGTCACCCACTCCGCTAATTGCAAATCTTGAGTTGCGAAAAACTCCATAAATACTCGCTTACATGTGTCACCATTGTGTTGCAAATTGTCGCACGAAAGGATTGTCACAGGGCCATTGCCTGCCTCTGCTCTGCGACGTAGACCCTCAGCTATAATTCCAAAAATACTCTTTGGAGATGCTGAATTTTTGAGGTCAAACCTCACAGCCTCGGTGTCGAGATTGTAACCACCCTCGGTTATTGTCATTGTGATGATTCGGATATTCTCGTCAGCTACTTTGTTCACTATCTCCTCTGTGCACTCACCACCCCATAGTAGCTCGACGAGAGACCCGATTATTTCTACTTCATTTTTGCCATCACGACCACAAACCGTAAGGCTATATACGCCATCTTGACTCTTTAGCTTTTTGTATAAAGCCTCATCTTGTGGCATTATCATTGCTCCACATATACCCCACTCTTTGGTGTTGCACACATTAAGCAAAGAGTTTGTATAACTCTCGAGGTGAGCTCTGTGGAAGTTTCCAACTCCAAAGTGTAGGATTCCTGCTTGTACCTCGTTGCGATCGTAGGTGAAATTCTTTGTATTCATAATAGTTAATTTTTTATGGTTATTGTTTTGTGTTATTGCAAATTTAGAAAACCAACTCACATAGCGCAAATATTTTTATGAATTAAACACCTGCAAACGTTTCTGCAAACGTTCCCAAAATCTGCAAACGTTTGCACACTTCGATTTTTTGTGTATATTTGTATAAAATCTTATTACTTATATGAAGCGAGTAACTATCAAAGATGTAGCCGAATATTTGACAATATCGGTTTCGACAGTGTCACGTGCCTTATCGGGCGATAAAAATATCCGAAACGAAACACGTGAGCAGGTGTTGGATGCAGCAAAGAGGTTGGGATACAAACCAAACCCCGTGGCGACAAACCTAAAATTTGGGCGCACAAACACCGTGGGGGTGATAGTCCCAGAGATGATTACCCCCTACGCCTCGCAGGTGATTGTGGGTATTCAAGAGGTGCTGCATCGTGAGGGAATAAAGGTCATAATCTCCGATTCGTCTGAATCGTGGGAGTTGGAGCGTGAAAATATAGCCACTTTTGAGGGATTTATGGTCGATGGAGTCATAGCCTCAATTTGCGACTACAAACAAAATAGCGAGGAGTATATGCGCCTACAACGAAATGGCATGCCCGTGGTGTTCTACGACCGCATACCCCACAAGATGAATGTGTCGCAGGTCATAGTCGATGACTACATCAAATCATTCTTCCTCACCGAGGAGCTTATTCGCTCTGGGCGCAAAAACATAGTTCATATCCATGGGTCGGATAGAATCTACAACTCATTTGAGCGAGCACGAGGCTACAAGGATGCACTCAAAAAGTTCCATATCCCAGTGCGTGAGGAGCTTATAGTTAGGAGCGGTGTGGAGTTCAACGAGGGCGCAGAGGCTGTGGAGCACCTCCTAAATAATGGAATTCAGTTTGATGCTATATTTGCATTCACCGACACCCTAGCAATTGGTGCGCTCAATAGGCTACGAGCAGCAGGTATAGATGTGCCAAGTGACGTAGCTGTGGCAAGTTTCTCGGGCACAATATTGGCTACTGTTGTCACCCCACCTCTGTCGTCCGTAGAACCACCTCTAAAGCAGATGGGTCGCGAGGCTGCAAACCTTATACTCGAAAAGATTAGAAACCCAGATTCTCCCACTAGGTCAATAGTGTTGGATGCTGAGATTAAGCTACGTGCATCTACTGGAGCAGAATAATCGCTACTTGGTGTCTCTTTTCACTAATGCCTCGGTGTGGCATATTTCGCCTTGGGTGGTGACTCCCTCCACCACTATGCGGTATGAGCTATCTTTGTCGGCGGTGTAGAATTCAAACTCTGCATTGCCATCTTGGTCGGGGGTAATGTCTCCGCTCCAGAAGATTGTCATACGATAATCCTTAGGCGATTTTTCTCGTTTTTGGGGTGTGTCGTATTGGGGGTGGTAGAACTTTTTGACTCGCTGATAACCCAGAGGTGAGTAGAGCACAGAGTTGGGCATATCCCAAAATGGCATAACAGCCCCCTCGACAAGTGTAATTTGGAATGTACCTGTATCTTGACCCGACGAAATACCAAATGGGTCACTATATATGTATTCATCATAAAACTCCACCCTCTCAATCATATCCATGGTTAGTAGCGACACATCGGGGGCATTTTCTCTATTACCATTGACGATAAATTTCACAGCTCGAGGAGGAATTGTATCTGTGCCACGCCTATAATATACGGCATACTCTTCTACGCTAATGTCGGGATAGGTGTGCAGGAGTTTAAAGAAGCTCTTTTTGCGAAATGGGCGCAGCTCGGCACGTGTCTCGACATATTGTGGAGGTCGGCTATAGTTCATTCCGTCGGCTTCGTCGGCTGTGACAATCACGCTCTTAATCTCTATATTGCGCAGGTTGTCGATATCGTAGAATTTCTCCACCGTTTGATGTACGAAATTGAATGGCACAACCTCCTCCTCGCGCGAGAATTGTGCAGCCTTGGATTCGGGGAGTGTCTCCTCATCGACTTTGAGCGTGAAATATTTTCCATTATTATTACCCTTTACCCTAATCATAAAGCTGGTGTGCTCTGGGATATCTACACCTTTGATATTAAACACATTGGTCGTATCCAAGTAGTAGATATTGAAAAATTGAGCATCCTCGTTTAGACTCAACACCGACAGTTGAGTCTTGCGAGCATTCGTACCCCAAAAGCTCTTGACTCGACCCGTGATATTTACCACACTCTCATACATCTCGTTGCGCATGAGGTCAGCTTTGGGGTCGAGAATCCGCTCCAAATCAAAACGTCGCCACCCTTGAGTCATCATCAGCAGGTCGAGCTTGTGGTCTGTGAGTCGTGAGTTGTCGGCAAAGTAGAGCCCTGGACTCTCTACGTGCCCTTTAATCTCGGAGCTCAACAGCAAGTACGACAATATATTATCTCGCGCGGGGTCACTCTCCACGACATTGTCATCTACCACCGAAACTGCAAATTGCCCCTGCGCAGGTTTGCCATTGCTTGACTTAATATTTAGCGACACTGTGGCTTTGCTGCGTGATGGATAGTTGTTGCGGTCTGGGGATATATCGACCGAGGGCATAAGAGTTGGTCTTTTAAAGAATATACGCTCTGCCACAACATCGCCCGAAAGATTTACCAGCGAGATTACATTCACACCTGGGTATAGACTCCTTAGAGATATGCGACGACCGTTTTTTAGCTCACCTTCATCGACCGTGATAATTCTTCCACGTGAATGAATAACCGCCCTGAGAGGCTCTACAACTTGCGCAAACAGAGAGATAGGTTGATAATATACATACTCCCCCACCTGCTTAACTGTAAGCCCCACATCCGTAAGCGATGATTTGGGGAGTGCAATCTTTTTGGTGAGACCCTCCGATGATGTAACTTTGACGTAATACTCCTCGCCATAGGGTAGATTAATCTGCATAACTCCCATTCCGAGGTGCGAAGATTCAAATTGCCCAATGCGCTCATCCTTGGAGTTGTATAGGTATCCCTTGACCTCTATCGACAATCCATCTTGGGCAACGGCCTTGAATGCTACGTTTTGTGCTACACCTGCTGCCAACGCTCCACCTTCGGGAAAGAAATAGAGGTGAAAATCCAACCTCCCAGAGCGCGCTTCGAGTGCTTTGTTCTGCGTCTTTTCCGCCTTTATCTCTCGTTTCTCCTCACGAGTTTTATCACGCTGCGACACACCCTCTTTCTCTGCGCTGAAATCTACGAGTGGGGTTATTACCTTGAGTGTTTTTTGGAAGAATAGGTCGTTATCACTGCTCGACATCCACTTGGTGTAGGCTCTAATCGAATAGTTGCCCGGCTCCAAATCGGAGCTAAGAGGGATGTAACCATTGAACCCCGAATCCTCCTGCCGCTTAACCTTAATCTCCTTCACAAGGAACCCCTTTTCATCTACGAATTGAACATATATGAAGTTTGATTTTGCCATTGGAGTGTGGGTTATGGCATTGACCAAGAATCCTTTGAACCATATTGTGTCGGCAGTGCTATAGTGGTGTGGTTTATCGGTTTGTAGGTACAGTTTCTCATCTATGCCGTGTTGGTAGAACTCCAAGAAGCGATTTATGACCCTGCTTTTGTAGTCGCCACTATCTGCCGCCACAATGTTGTTTATTGTGGTGGTGATAATCAGTAGTATCAATAGGCATATTTGGCGCATGGCGAGGTTACTCTGTAGTCTTTTTTATTATATCATCCGAGGTTGATGTTTATCCTACCGCAAAATTACATTTTATAAATTAGAATTTCTATTTTTAATATATCATTTATACAATTCGCAACTATCACAAAATTAGCCTATTACATTTTTATTATATCATCAAAGATTACAGGCAATATGATAACAGCCATAAAATCCCCACTTTTCGCCCCTCTCCCTAGAACAACGTCGGCAGATAATATACGGCAATACCTCCCACAGCCGACAACAAAATAAGAGTTATGAGGCTAACCTTTTTCATAGATAAAAACAAACTTACACCAAAGAACACCCAGCTCCACGTATCTATAAAGTTGTCATTTGACCCCACCATAGGGAACATCAACGACAGAATAGCTGCTCCAATCATACCAATAACCACGGGGTGCATGCACTGCATAAAGGCGTTGATGAAGATATTATGCTTGAGTTTCAAGAAATACTTGGTCACAACAATCATCAGTGTGAGTGCTGGTGTGCAGACCGCAGTTGTGGCAACCACAGAGCCCCAAAATCCTGCTATGGTAAATCCCACATAAGTTGCCGAATTGATTGCAATAGCCCCTGGAGTCATTTGCGATATGGCGATTATATCGGCTAGTTGCGCATTGGTCAGCCACTCATTCTGCATCACGATTTCGTTTTGGAGTAGCGACAACATAGCGTATCCGCCTCCAAAGCCAAAGAATCCAATCTTTAGGTAGCTGACAAAGAGTTGTATAAGTATCATTTTTTAAGCTCTCTTTTAAGTTTTGTGCCCCACACGACAGATACTATCATAGCTGCAACAATCAGATATACAGGCGATATGCTCCACCACCACATACAAAACATGGTAGCCACCGCCACAACCACTAACGCAGGATGCACACCCCGCATGAGGTTGAACATCGGAGCTGCCATAAGTGCCACCACAGCAGGTCGCATGCCATTAAATGCCGCAACAATAATCGCATTATCACGAATAGTCGAAAAGAATAGTGCCACCAACAACAGCGTCACAAAAGATGGCAACACCACCCCCAACACCGAAGTCACAGCCCCCAAATAGCCTCTCATTTTGTAGCCCACAAAAGCCGAAGTGTTGAGTGCCAAGGGACCAGGGATTGATTGCGCAATAGTGAGCAGGTCTATAAACTCATCCTTTTTAATCCACCCTCTGCGCTCGATAACCTCCGCCTCGATGAGTGGAATCATTGCGTATCCACCGCCAAAGGTAAAGACTCCAATCTTCATAAATGAGCCCAAGAGTGATATATATTTTGTATGTTTCATTAGTCTAGGGAAGTTCTATTTGCTGTCGCTACAATTGTTACTGCCACCACTGCTGCGGTCTCGGTGCGTAGGCGTTGAGTACCTAGATTTATCTCCACAAAACCTTGAGCCACAGCTGCCTCGATTTCACGAGGTGAGAAGTCGCCCTCTGCACCTATTAATATAATAGATGCCCCTCCTCTGCGCACAACATCCGCCAAGTGAGGTTTACCACTCTGCGCAACAGGCTCTGCGCAATGAGCTATAAATTTTTGACCATCAAATGGTTGGGCTATCAAATCCATGAATGGAGTCATACCCTTAAGTGTGGGATGGTAGGCTTTGAGGGATTGTTTCATCGCCGATGTTATAACCTTCTGCTCACGCTCCAACTTTATGTTTTTGCGCTCGCTGTGGTCAGTTTGCAGAGCTACGAACTCCGCCACGCCCACTTCGGTTGCCTTCTCCAAAAACCACTCATAACGCTCAATACTCTTGGTGGGAGCTACCGCCATAGTTAGCTCATAGGGCAGGCGGTCGTAGTCGAAAAAAGTATCGAAAACCTCTACTGAGCAACGTTTTGCGTTGGCATCAATTATGCGACAACAAAATAAATTGCCCACGCCATCAGTTATATGTAGGGTGTCACCCACCCCCATGCGCAATACACGGATGCAATGTTTTGACTCCTCCTCCGCCAGTGTGTAATGAGGTGGAGTGATATTGGGGGCGTAGAATAGCTGCATAAGAGGGTTGAATTTTAACTTATTTTTATTAACTTTGCAAAGATATAAATTTATGATTTATCAGACAATCCTAAGAAATAGATAAATGGCTAATTTTAGATTGCGTAGAGCATTTTCATACTTATTATTACTTACGACTATGGTTTTAATATCATCGTGCGAGGGAGGCAGCTCCTATCACACCAACCCGCTTTTGGTTGAGAAGTGGGATAATCCACACAATATAATACCCTACGACAAAATTTCGGCTAAAGATTATATGCCAGCTTTTGAAGAGGCTATTAGTGACCAAAATTCGATTATAGAGGCCATCACAACCGACACCTTGGAGCTAACGTTCGAGAGTGTGATTCTGCGCCTAGATAACTCAGACGTCAAAATCGCAGACATATTCAATATATTCTCGATGATTGAGGCATCAAACTCCACCCCCGACATGGCTAAAGTTAGCGCAGAGATGATGCCTAGGCTAAGTGCGCAACAAGATCATGTATTGCACAACACAGCACTCTTTGAGAGGGTTAAAGTGATATACGACACTCGTAAAATATCGAAACTAAACCGTGAGCAAATTAGGCTCACAGAGCGCACGTACGACAAATTTGTACGTGAAGGTGCACTTTTGGATGACGAGGCCAAGCAGAGATTAGCAACTATAAACGAAACTATTGCCCTATTAAGAGTTGAATTTTCACAAAATCTATTGGCCGAGAACAATGACTACATAATGGTTTTGAAGCGTGAGCAGATGGATGGCGTGACAGGTGCGGCACGAAACAATGCACTCCGTGAAGCTCAAGATAGAGGATTGGAAAATAGCTGGGTCATAACCCTAAAACCATCATCGCTAATTCCATTTTTGACATACTCCAAAAAACGAGAACTACGAGAAGAGATATACAAAGCGTATATAAATAGGGGTAAAAATTGCAACGAGTACGACAATAGAGAGATTATAGAAACGGTGACTCGCCTACGACAAGAGAAGGCTAAACTACTGGGGCACAACAACTACGCCGAATATGTGACATCACAACAGATGGCTGGTTCACCCAAAGCGGCATACGAACTCATGGAGAGCGTGTGGACTCCTGCACTTAGTGTTGCTCAAAAAGAGTTGGAGACATTGGAGGCTCTTATGCAAAGGAGCAAAGCGTACAAAGATGCAACTTTTGAGCCTTGGGATTGGTGGTTTTTTGCGGAGCAAGTCAAAGAAAATGAGTACAACGTGAAGTGGGATATGTTGCGTAACTATTTCCCAGTAGAGGGGGTGCGAAGTGGCATGTTCTTGTTGGCTAACAGATTGTATGGCTTGACATTTAGACCTATCGTAATTGCACAGTACCAGGAGCGTTGTTCGGCTTATGAGGTGATAGATGTGGATGGCAAATTGCTCGGAATATTGCAGCTTGACCTATACACTCGTGACACTAAGGGGCAGGGTGCATGGTGTGGATATCTGCGTGAGCAGAGATATGAAGATGGGCAGAGAGTTGCGCCAATTGTATCTATATCGTGCAATTTTGCTATACCCGAGGATGACAACAAAACACTCCTCACAATGAGTGAGGTGGAGACTATATTTCATGAGTTTGGTCACGCTCTGCACTTTTTGTTTCAGGACGTGAAGTACAGAGGACTCAGCGAGGTGGAGGGTGACTTTGTGGAGTTACCATCACAAATCATGGAAAATTGGGCTTTCCAACCAGAATTGCTCAGATTGTATGCTGTGAATAACAACAACGGAGAGGTATTGGCGGAAGGTCACATTCAAAATATTGTGCGCAGCATGAAATTCAATCAAGGGTTTATGACTCTAGAGGTCACCGCAGCAGCACTTCTAGATTTGGATTTGCACACGCTCGATTCACTTGATGGATTCGATGTCAATGAATTTGAAATAACCTCACTTCGCGAAAAGAGAGGACTAATACCACAAATTAGCCCTCGATACTACCTGCCGCAATTTAGCCATCTATTCACATTTGACTACGCCTCGGGGTACTACTTTTATATGTGGGCTGAGGTGTTGGATAAGGATGCCTTCGAAGTGTTCAAGGAGTCGGGCGACATATTCAACCGCGCGATAGCAAACAAATTCCGCCGCGAAATATTAGAGCGTGGAGGTAGCGAAGATGGAGCAGTTATGTATCGTAATTTTAGGGGTGCAGCACCTTCACGAGATCCGCTTCTTTTGTCTCGTGGGCTCATAGAACCTCCCAAAGTTGAGAGTGAAAACGAGGAGAATTTAGATGAAGATAATCAAATAGAGGATAGCAAAATAGAGGAGGATAATAAAATTATTGTTCTCTCCGAAGATGAAATTCCAACAGCGAGTAAAGTCGTAACAAAAAAAGCAAAAACAGATGAAACTAAATAATTTTTTGACAGCAATGATAATTTCTGCATTGAATATCGCTTGCGCAGGCGATTCACTACCAAAGGTAAACTACCCCGAAATTGACACCACAAATCCACTACTTGGAGAGTGGAACACGCCATACGAGGCACCTCCATTTTCGAAAATCGAGGCAGCCCATTTCGAGCCTGCATTTGATGCAGCCATAGAGTGTTCACGTGCGGAGTTAGAGGCTATTGTAAACAACCCTGCAAAGCCCACGTTCCAAAACACGATTGTAGCGTTGGAGCGTCAAGGTGCACTCCTGGAGCGTGTGTCGGGGGTATTCTACCCTCTTCTTCATGCCAATACTTCACCCGAAATGGAGGCTATATCGCTTAGTGTACAACCCAAACTCACGGAGTTGGGCAACGATATTTCGCTTAATCCTGTGCTTTTTGAGCGTGTGAAAAGCGTATACGAAAACCCACCCAAAGAGTTGAGCGTGGAGGATAAAACTCTGCTTGAGGATAGCTACAAAAGTTTTGCACGCAGCGGTGCAGCACTTAGCGAGGAGGATAAGGCAACATATCGCGAATACACAGCCGAGCTAGGTCGCCTCACGATAGAGTTCGGGCAAAATATATTGGCTGCAACAAATGCCTTTTCGCTCAATATCACCGACCCAAAGGTTGTGGCAGAGCTACCCGAGGGGGTGCGTGACGCAATGGCTGCGGAGGCTGCAGAGCGAGAAGAGAAGGGATGGACAGTGACACTCCAAGCCCCCAGCTACATCCCATTTTTGACATACTCATCGAACCGCAAACTCAAAGAGCAGTTGTGGCGAGAGTATAGCACACGTGCTGTGGGTGGCGAATGGGACAACACCTCTAAAATCAAGAGAATCACAGAACTACGACTCAAAATCGCCAATCTGCTCGGGTTTGAGACCTATGCCGATTACGCGCTCGAAAACCGCATGGCTAAGAGTGCTGAAGCAGTAGAAGGATTCCTTGGGGAGTTGCTCGACAAGGGTATTGAGCATGGACGTGCAGATTATAATCGAGTAGTGGAATTTGCCCAAAAGAGCGGATTCAAGGGGGAATTTGCAGCGTGGGATTTTGCGTATTATGCCGAGAAATACAAAAATGCAGAGTTCTCGATTAGTGACGAGGAGGTGAAACCATACTTACCACTAGGCAGCGTGAGAGAGGGAATATTTATGCTAGCCGAAAAATTATATGGGCTAAAGTTCTCTGCTCTAGACTCTGTGGAGGTTTATCACCCCGATGTCGAGGCGTTTGAGGTGCACGATACGAATGGTAAATTTATGTCACTTTTGTATCTCGATTTCTTTCCACGCTCGTCGAAGAGTGCAGGAGCTTGGATGACAGAGTTCAGAGGAGCTTCGGGCAGTGGCAAGGATGAGGTGCGACCACTTGTTACGCTGGTTATGAACTTCACCAAGCCCACAGAGTCGAAACCTTCACTTCTCACATTCACGGAGTTTGAGACCTTCTTGCACGAATTTGGTCACGCACTGCACGGAATATTGGGTGAGGGAGAGTATGGTTCACTCAATGGCACAAATGTATATCGTGACTTCGTGGAGCTACCTTCGCAGTTGTTGGAGAATTGGGCTACACAAAAGGAGTTCCTCGATATGTGGGCTGCACACTACCTCACAGGCGAGAAAATTCCAGCCGAACTAATCGCAAAGATTGAGCGTGCAGCAAACTACAACACATTCTATGCTCACGTGCGCCAACTACAATTCGGACTACTCGATATGGCATGGCACAGTCTCAAAACACCGTATGAGGGTGATGTAGAGTCTTTTGAGGTGAATGCTGTTCGACCTACACAGATTTTGCCCGTGGTTGAGGGCACATGTTTCTCGCCATCGTTTAGCCACATATTCAATGGAGGATATGCCGCAGGATACTACAGCTATAAGTGGGCTGAGGTGTTGGAGGCAGATGCCTTTGCACTCTTCTTGGAGCGTGGAATTTTTGACACCGAAACAGCCACAAGTTTCAAGGAGAATGTCCTAAAGCGTGGTGGACAGGAGGATCCAATGGAGTTGTACGTAAGATTCCGTGGTCATAAGCCACAACCGCAGGCCTTGATTGATAAGATGCTAAAATAGATAACCACACAAACCAAAAACTTAAAATAAAATGAAACTTCTAAAACCACTAATGAGCTTCATGCTCCTTACTGCTGTTGTAGTGGCACAAGGTGCACCAAAAATTGGCAATGACCCCTACCCAACGGTCGATCCAAAAACTGGAATTGCACTTCCTCAACGGTCGGGCAAAGTAATCAATGTGTCATCCTTAGACGATATGCAGAAGTATATGAAAAAGGATAACGTGCACGTTATTCTCAAAAAAGGTGACTACTACATCACTGCCAAGGAGGTAGATGCAGGCAAGTATCCTTCGACGACAGAGGTGGTAGAGGGTCGCACATCCAATGCGCTATTTTTGGTGTCGGGCAATGGAAGCACTTATGACTTTGGAGGCTCAACAATTAGAATTGAGGCGGCTAAAATTTTCAAATCTAAATTCTTAAGCGGTGAGCTTAGTGACCTACATATTCTGGGCAACAACAACGTGGTAACAGGCGTAACGTTTATTGACGACAAAACTGGCATACATGATTTTCCGCCTAAGGGATGCACCAATATCATAGTTGATGGACGTGAAAATATTGTCGATAATATTGGTTTGCAGTCGATTGGCTCTATGCCTTATGGCTATGGTGATATATTCGGCAAGGGTCGAGGTTCGCTAGTAAAGCTCAAAAAACACTGCGGAATATTGGTGCGTGGCGACGACAACACACTCCAAAACAGCACGGTGTTTCACAACGCCTATGGTCACTGCGTATTTATGCAGGGTGCCGTGCGACCTAACATCATCAATAACCACATCAGCTCCAAGATGATTACCACACTTGCGATATTGGCCGAGAAGGGAGACCCAAAATCTAAGGCTAATAGTCTAAACTTTATGACCACATGGGGCTATCAAATGACCGAGAATTTGGACTATACAAAGGCTGTTTGCGAGGCTGGAATACGTGCATATAGCTCTGGTAATACAATGATTGATGGTGTGAGATATAGGCGCAAGAGTGTCGATGGTCCATACATTGCAGGCAACTTCGTGAAGGATACCCGTGTGGGTGTGACACTCACTCACTCCAACAACAATTCTCGTCGCACACTAGTGGAGAATTGCACAGCTTTGGGCACGGAGCGTGGATATGCAGTGAATGATTACGCCATAGTTAGAGGTTGCTCGTCGGATGCTAAACACGGCCCAGCATTTGGTACGGACTACCCTTCGAGCAAGGGTAACATTATCGACATCACAATCATAGATGAGCAGAGCGACGACTACATCACATCGCCATACGATGGCAAAAAATACCGCACCAACAATGGCGAGGCTCACATAGCATACATCCAAGGTAGCGGACACCAAATCAAATTCCGCGAGGGACGTGTGAAGGATAAAAAGAAGGAGATATACACCAACTGCGCCGACAAGAGCATAAAGTTCTGCGCCTTTGACTTGGGTGGTCACATACGCATCATAAGCAATATATGGAAAACCACAAAGGATGGCGCAAACCCTCCAGAGACTGTCAATAAAGATAAGCTATCGGCACTCACCAGCAGTTATATAGCTAACGAAACAACACTCCCAATCCGTGTGAATGAGAATGTTACGGGCAACCAGATATGGTCTGTGGGTAAGGTTATAGAGTTGAATAAGGGTGCTAACGAGGTGACTCAAGGCAAGGGATGGAACATAGACGAGGTATTCGGAGACAAATAATTCCATAAATTATTAGGTTGGACAGGTTAGTAATCGCAAAAAATTACTATCTTTGTCCAACTTTTGAGGGCTTCGTAGTTCAAGGGATAGAACGAAGGTTTCCTAAACCTTAGATTTGCGTTCGAGTCGCAGCGAGGCTACTACTTTGTCCGATGATAAATTCATCGGACTTTTTTCTTATTTGAAAATAACTGATACTTAGAATCTGTTTAAGTTTTTCTCGCTATATTTGCTAAGAGAGATGATGCTTTGATTTTCTCTCTTTGCATAAGGCGCATAGCGGTGCCTATGTAACGCAGTGCAAAAAGAGAAAAGCGAAGTGGCAGATCCTTAGCAAAATAGATGAGAGAAATTTAAACAGATTCTTACTTATGAAATATAATCGTGTTCTAACAATAGCAGGTAGCGACTCTGGAGGTGGCGCAGGAGTTCAAGCTGACATCAAAACCATATCGGCACTCGGAGGATATGCTGCTTCGGCAATTACTGCTGTGACTGTGCAAAATACACTGGGAGTGACTGCTGTGCACCCTATTCCTATTGATATTATCCGTGGGCAGATAGATGCTGTGCTTAGTGATATAGGGGCTGATGCTGTGAAAATAGGTATGCTACACTCCGCTGAGGTTGTTGAGATGATTATCAAAAGATTGGATTTCTACCGAATAGAAAATGTCGTTGTAGACCCCGTAATGGTATCAACATCGGGGCACAAACTCATTGAAGATAGTGCCATAGAGCTACTACGCACGGAGCTGCTTCCAAGGGCTAGAATCATAACGCCCAATATTCCCGAGGCGGAGATACTACTCGGCGGTGAGGCAATTTCAGCACAAGAGCAACTAACATCATTGGCAAAAAAACTATCACCCAACAAATCATGCTCGGTGCTGCTCAAGGCTGGGCACTTAACCGAGGATACCCTAACCGATATATTCTACAACGCTGAAGATGATACAATCACAGAGCTATCATCACAAAGATTACACACACCCAATACTCACGGTACAGGTTGCACACTTTCTTCCGCAGTAGCAACATGCTTAGCACTAGGGATGCAACCCACAGAGGCTGTGACAAAGGCTAAGGAGTATATCCGCCAGGCGATAATATCGGGTGCAGCGTACCAAATTGGTGGTGGGCATGGGCCAGTAGATCATTTTTGGGGAATATAGGGGTTAGGACAAACCCCTATTTCGAACGAAATATATTGAATCTCTCCAAGGCCGGGTTCTTGTATCCCAAAACCGACAGCTCTATTAGCAGCAATGCTAGAGCTATAGCTAACATCCACTGATACTGCTCATTATACTCCTCAAACTGCACTATGGTTAGCTCCTTTTTCTCCATAGCGTTTATTTCGGATATAATTTCCGTAAGACCCAAAGATTGTTTAGAGGCACGTATATATGCTCCCTCGGTTGCGGTAGATATCTCTTTGAGCATCTCCTCGTCCAACTTCGACACCACCATGTCTCCATTTTCGTCACGCACGGTATCGCCTCCGATTGTGATGAGAGTTCCTTCGGGAGTTCCAATTCCTATGGCGTATATTTTCACACCTTGAGCTTTGGCTCTCTCGGCGGCTGCACGAGCCTTGCCAGCGTGATCCTCTCCATCTGTGATTAGAATCATCACTCGTGACACATCCTTTTGGTCGGAATATGAGAGCAATGCTAAATCTATCGCCTTACCAATATCTGTACCTTGAACCGCAATTGTGGAGGTTGATAGTCGTGAAGCATACGCTTGAGCCATACGATAATCGGTTGTGATAGGCAGCTGCACCTCCGCCTCGCCAGCAAAGGCTACCAACCCTACCCTATCTTGATTCATACGCTCAAATAGACGACCTATGGCATACTTAGTTTTCTCTAGGCGACTAGGCTCAAAATCCTCCGCCAACATAGAGTTCGAAAGGTCTACAACCAACATCATCTCCACTCCTTGACTCCTCTGCTCACGCAGCTTAGAACCAAATTGAGGACGTGCAATACCCAAAATCGCAAACAATAGAGCGACCAAAAAGAGTATAAACTTGAATCTCACACGACCTCGTGACACATTGGGCATGAGCGTCTTGATGACCTCCATATTTCCGAACTTCGCCAACCTTCGACGCCTGTCATAGGATGCCAGCACAAAGAGTAACCAAAAGATTGGAAGAAGGGAAATGAGATATAGATATTGTGGATTTGCAAAACGAAACATTAGGGTAATCTTTTAAGTATAAACATATTAACTACAAACTCTAGGAGCAACAACACCACTGCGGCAAGTGCCCACATGAGATACTCCTCGTGATATATGGTGCGCTCTGTGACCTCAACTTTACTCTTTTCGAGGGTGTTGATTTGTTTGTATATGGACTCCAACGCCTCATTGTTTGTGGCTCTAAAGTACTCACCTCCAGTCTCCTTAGCAATTTGGCGTAGAACCTTTTCGTCTATTTCAACCTTAGCTTGCACATAATCTACGATTTTGCCATAGGCATCGACACGTGGATAGGGGGCTGTACCCTCTGTTCCCACACCGATTGTGTATACCTTGACACCCATCTCCTTGGCAATTGCCGCAGCGGTGAGTGGAGTGATTGAACCTCGGTTGCTGACTCCATCCGTGAGCAGAATTACGATTTTGCTCTTTGCCTCGCTTTCGCGCAGGCGATTGAGTGCCGTGGCAAGACCATCGCCGATAGCTGTTCCATCCTCAATGAGTCCACTTCTTATACGCCCCAATAGTGTTTGGAGAGTTCCTTGATCGGTAGTGAGTGGCGATTGGGTAAATGCCTCACCAGCAAATACTGCCAAACCTATGCGGTCGCCATACCTATCCGCCACAAATGAACTCGCCACACGCTTGGCAGCAGTGATACGATCGGGCTCGAAATCCCTTGCCAACATAGAACCCGACACATCTATCGCCATCATTATGTCGATTCCCTCCGACGATGTTGTGCGGCTCTCCTCAATAGATTGAGGTCGCGCTAGAGCTATAATCAACGCTCCGACAGCTCCGACACGCATAATTATTGGCACATGACGAAACCAATATCTGAAGGTGCGTGGTGCATTGCGCACACCCTCCACAGTCGATATATTGATAGTTGCACCCCCACGCATAGTGCGCAGAATGTAGTGCGCTACGATGGGAACTATCACAAGTAGTAGCCAAAGTAGATATGGATTTGCAAAGTGCATAGTGTGTTACTTTTTATTTTTACCAATTCTTTCCGCCTGGAACAAGGATTGCCTGCCCCTTCTGCTCATCAAGTTTCTCTTGGGTCTTATCCTCCTGGGCTTGAATCGCATCTAGGATTTGTTGCTGCTCCTGCTCCGACATGCCGCCCTCTTGAGGTTGCTGTTGCTGCTCTTGCTCATCCTCGCCTTGGTTTTGTTCCTGATCTTTATTGTCTTGATTTTGGTCTTGATTTTGGTCTTGATTATCCTGATTATCTTGATCCTGATTCTCTTGATTCTCTTGATCCTGATTCTCTTGCTCAGGTTGAGCCTCCAACAGCAGTTTGGTGATGGCGTAGTTGTACTTAGCCGCAGTATCCGTGGGGTTTAGGCGCATAGAGGATTTGTAGCTCTCCAATGCCTCCTTCAACTTTTGTTGATGAAACTGGCTGTTGCCCAGATTGTAATAGGCGTCGGCTCTGTCGGCTGCACTACGCAGAGAGTCTACGGCTAGTTTTGCCATGGACTCCTCGGCTTTGTCGAACTGCTGAAGCTTGTGTTGGGCATTCGAAAGGTTGTAGTTGATGTCGAATGAGTTGGGAGAGAAGGTCAATGCTTTGGAGTAACTCTCCACTGACTCCTCATATTTCTCCTTATCGAACAATCTATTTCCTTTGCGCACTACCCCTCTTTCGGGAAGATTTTGAGCCGAAACATTAAACCCTACAAATGCCAAGAGTGTTACTATAAATAGCTTTCTCATAATCTATCCTCCTCTTCATCTTTGGTCTGCTCCACTATTTTGGTCTCCTCCACAAAATTGTAGCTCTTGTTATAGTATGCCTCATTCTGCTCCGACTCAAAGGTGAACTTTGCGAACTTCACAAGATCGGCATCACGAAGCAATGCTTGCAAATCCATCGCACATTTAGGGGGCATATCCAACGAGCGAATAGCCTCGATAATCTCGTCTGTGGTCATCTCCATTGCGGCAATAGAGTATCTGCCCGAGATATATGTACGCAGGATGTCGGTGAGTCCAGAGTAGTATAGTTTGTGCTTATTACTCTGCCACAATTTTTTGTTGTGCAGCTGCTCCAAATCCTCGATTGCTCGCACGTGAGGCGGAACAGGCGGTGGAGATTTGAAGAATCCACCGACATTTTTGCCATAGTGTGCCAACACTCTCAGCACCACATAGGCCAATACCAAAAGCAACACAAAGATTATAGCCCCCCACATAACATAGGTCGAAATCTCTGCGAACTTGAATGGCATATCACGCTGTGGCTTAATATCCACAATTCCATTAGCCAAAGCGGTAGAGTCGATTTGAAACGTAGATATGGTCAGGCGCACAGAGTCACGGCTATATATTGTATCGACAATATTTTTGTCCATACATAACACCGCCATGCGACCCAGATTGTAGTTACCTTCGTCAAAAGAGCGAAGAGTGTATCGTCTACGCAAGTGTACACGTCGCCCCTCCGTTTTGATAGTATCTATCTTGGGTTCCTCTACATATTCGATTTTATCTTGCCCCTCGACATCGAAATCTGGGAAGGCAATCTGTTGCATCACATCACCCTCAACATCTATAGCCAGCTCAAATGGTGAGCCAATCATTATGGTGTCGGGAGTTATACGACACTCGACCGTTGGCTTGCCATCACTCGCAAATGCAGTAGCGCACAGAGCCAATGATAGTAAAAGGGTGAAAAAATTAAGTCGTTTAAGAATCATCGTTGTTTGAATAGTTTTATCAGTTCTACAACATAGTCACAATCTGTGGAGATGGTGGCTGTGTCGATTCTATTTTGGTTGAGAGTCGATACAATCTTGTCGCTGAGAGCCTGCCACTTAGTAGCGTAGTGGTCTCGCACGCTTCTAGATGAGGTATCAACCCACACCTTTTCGCCACTTTCGGCATCGCACAGCTCCACAACGCCAACATCTGGAAGCTCCGTTTCACGAGGGTCATAGATTCTTACCCCCACCAAATCGTGACGGCTACGTGCTATTTTGAGTGCATCGTTCAAATCCTTCTCGCCACGCTTAGGTTCTATAAAGTCGGACAATATAAATGTTGTGCATCGTTTCTTGATGACATTGGTCAAGAACCTCACAGCTTCGCCCATAGAGGTGCCATTTGACGATGGCTTAAAGCTTATGAGTTCCCTGATAATCATCAATATATGGCTCTTACCCTTCTTGGGCGGAATATATTTTTCGACCTTATCCGAAAATAGAATACACCCCACTTTGTCGTTGTTTTGAGCTGCCGAGAATGCCAACACCGCAGCAATCTCTGTAATCACGCCCTTTTTGAGACGTGAGGTAGTACCAAACATTCTCGAACCACTCACATCGACCATAAGCATCATTGTGAGCTCACGTGACTCCTCATATATTTTGATGTGAGGAGAGCGTGAACGAGCCGTGACATTCCAATCAATATCACGAATGTCATCGCCTGGGCGATACTCCCTAACCTCCGAAAATGACATTCCGCGACCTCTGAAGGCAGAGTGATACTTGCCTGCAAAGATTTGGTTGGAGAGCCCTCGGGTTTTAATCTCTATTTTGCGGACTCGACGTAAGATGTCGTTCTCTGCCTCTTGCATAGTAATTAAGGTACTATAACGTTATTTAGAATATCTGTAATAATCTCCTCTGCGGTGATATTCTCTGCCTCAGCCTCGTAGCTAAGTCCAATACGGTGGCGCAAAACATCGTGACACACAGCACGCACATCCTCTGGAATAACATATCCTCGGCGACGGATGAAAGCATAAGCACGTGATGCACGAGCAAGCGAGATACTAGCACGAGGTGAACCACCATAAGTTATGAGGTTCTGCAACTTAGAGAGTCCATACTCCCCTGGCTCACGAGTTGCAAAGATTATATCTACGATATACTTCTCTATCTTCTCATCCATATACACAGAATCCACAACCTTGCGTGCACGGATAATATCCTCGGGTGAGATTACTTTATTAACCTCGGGCATACCTGCTCCCGAGAGATTCATGCGCACAATTTCACGCTCCTCTTGACGCTTAGGATAGTGGATGCGTGCCTTCAGCATGAATCGGTCTACCTGCGCCTCGGGAAGTGGATAGGTACCCTCCTGCTCCAATGGGTTTTGAGTTGCAAGCACTAGGAATGGTTGTGGCAATTTGTATGTCTCGTCACCAATAGTCACTTGTCTCTCCTGCATCGCCTCCAAAAGTGCCGACTGCACCTTGGCTGGAGAGCGGTTAATCTCATCTGCCAACACGAAGTTCGCAAATACTGGACCCTTCTTTACCATAAACTCCTCACTCTTTTGAGAGTAGATAAGCGTACCCAAAAGGTCGGCAGGAAGAAGGTCGGGAGTAAATTGGATTCTCGAAAAATCCGCATCCACAGCCTTAGCCAAAGTAGTGATAGCAAGCGTCTTAGCCAAACCAGGAACACCCTCCAACAAGATATGACCATTCGACAAAAGACCAATCAAAAGTGTGTCCACCAAGTGTGCCTGACCCACGATTACTTTACCCATCTCGCTTCGCAGAGTATCCACAAAGACACTTTCGCGCTCGATTAATTCATTCAACTCTTTAATGTTGATTACTTCGCTCATAAGAATTTATATTTTTATTTTCTAAATTTTAAAATTTTACCTTTATATTAACGTATCGCTATATTCAAATATTATTTTTTTTGATATTTTTTTGAAACAAAAACAACTCACCCTCTTGCGCAGACTCCTCGTATCCACAACCTCTAAATAAATTCACACTCGACAGGTTACTCTGCGCCACATTACTCCACAACTTTTCGATGCCATACTCCGACGCCAACAACAACTCTACACCTCGAAGAGCCGCCGAAGCAAAACCTCGACCTCTATGAGCAGAGTCTATAAGAATCCCGACGCCTGCACTATTGAGATTGTGATTATATTCGAACAAATCTACCACGCCAACCGCCACATCTTCGCAGTAAATCATCTTACGCAACTGACCATCCAAGATGAGACTTTGAGATTCTAAGATTAAAGAGCTGCACAACTCCGCCATGGTGTATTGCGCACCATACGTACCAAACTCCCACAGTGAAGGGTCGTTTTCCCATATATATATAGTGTCCAAATCCTCGAGAGTGACCCCTCGGAGCACAACCCTGCACATATGAAATTAGATACCCAATACTTTGTTGCGAATAAGCATTGCCACACCCCAAGCGTGTGCATTGTCTTTGAGTGTCGAAAGGCAGAATTTAGTATCCTTATAGACCAAATTCAGAGAGTATTTATTGGTTGAAGATTTCAGTGGCAACATAATATAATCGCCCGCAGCCGAAAGTGCTCCACCCACTATAACTGTCTCTGGATTAAATAGATTCATCAATATAGCAACTGCCTTACCGACCTTCTCACCCGACTCCTCGATAAGCTCTATGGAGAGGATATCATCATTTTTGGCAGCCTCGATAATATCGCCTATATATATGTTTTCGTGGCGGTCGTATCTATCCCTAAGGGTTGTATTCACACCACTCTCTATCAACATTGTCATCTTCTCCTCGATAGCCAAACCCGACACCTCGGTCTCCAAACATCCTTTCTTACCGCAGGCACAAATCTTCTCATTATCAAAGAATGGGATGTGACCGAACTCACCAGCAAAGCCGCTCTTACCATAGTACAACTTGCCATCAATCACGATACCCACCGCAACTCCGAGTCCCAAGTGGAGGTATAATATATTTGATTCATCCTTAGATTTGCCGCACGAATACTCTGCATAGCACCTCGCACGTGTGTCATTTTCGACCAAGGTACGAATGCCAACCTTTTGCTCAATAACATCCTTAACCGAAAGCGGAAGTTGAGTGAAATATTTGTAACTACGACCAGCCTCAGGGTTTACACGACCTGTGATACTCACACCCAAACCCATGATTTTATTGCGTTCGACACCGCAATTATTAATAAAATTATCTATATTTTCAGCTATATTGTCAAGACACTGAGGACGATCAACCAAATCGAACGAAGAGTCTAACTCCTCGACAATGATATTATTTTGGATATCTGTAATCACATACGACAAACTGCTACGACCCACATTCACACCCACGAAATAGAGCGCAGAACAGGTGAGACCAAAGACATTTGGACGACGACCACCAGGTGTTTCTACCTTACCAAAATCCGAAACAATACTCTCGTCAGCTAACTCCTGCACCAACTTAGTGATGGTGGGCACACTAATATGCAACTCCTTAGTGAGCTCCGAAAGAGTACACTCACCATGCAAAGCCATGTGAGCAATAATGCTTCGTTTTATTATATTATTTTTGTGCGATATACCTTTTAGTGTATCATGCTCTGTATTGTTGAAAAAATCTCTAAGTGTTGTCATAGCAATAACCATTTTAATTGCAAATTTAATTAAATAAAATTAAAAAACAAACAATATATTAAGTTTTTTTAATTTCTTTGGGGTTTTGAGGCTACAATAAAACAAAACTCAAAGCAATCTTTGATTTTATATTTAAAATAAACACACTATAACCATTGCGAGTTTAATATTTTTACGCTCATAGTTCTGCGATATAACTTAATACGCTATTGGTTTAACGTGTGTGTGCGTTGTTATGTTGCGTATAGAATAACACCAAATATGTAAACATGGAGGTTGTTTATCTTTTGGAATAAATTACTCATAGCATACATCGCCACATATCACCCAAAATAAATTTATCACCACCCGACAAACCATCAAAGTTATCACATCTATCTCCATGTATTTTCTTAACTATCTATTTATCAACAACTAACGAACAATTACAAATCAAATCCAGGATAACTGAAAAAGGTTAATATGCTCATAATTATTTCATTAAACAAAATCGCACTTCCACGCCATCCATAACTACCTGAACCACAATATAATCAAAAAGAGCCACATATTTTTTTCATAAATAGAAATAAAAAAACTACATTTTTCTTTGGAGAATTAAAAAAAAGCACTACCTTTGCATCGCAATCAAGGGGAAACGCCTAGTGTACAAACACTCGACGCAACCTCAAGAAAGCAGGTAAGGTGCCATAGCTCAGTTGGTAGAGCAAAGGACTGAAAATCCTTGTGTCCCTAGTTCGATTCTTGGTGGCACCACGAAAAAAAGATGTAAAACGTCGCAAATCCCTGAAACTCACACGGTTTTAGGGATTTTTGTTTTTGGCAATATGGCAAAACAGGGCACTTTTCGGAGTATCTCACGCACCTATTCGTGGGAAATTTTCAAAGTGTCGAAAAATTCCCACGATTTAGATTCTTTCTCGTTGATTTGCAGTGTTTTACTTCGAAGAATCATCCCATAATTTTTCTAATTTTGAACCCTTAAAAACGAAAAGTTATGGAAAGAAAATTATTTTCAGTATTGTTTTGCATCCGCAAGACTAAGCTAAACAAGAATGGCGAAGCACCTATCACGCTACGCATCACCTATGACCGCCAGAGTGTCGAGTTGCAAATTGGGCGCACTGTGCCACCTCAGCTATGGTCACCCACACGTGGCTGCTCCTTGGGTCGTGATAAAATGGCAAGGGAGACCAACGCATATATAGAGATGGTGCGAGTGAAGCTCTACAACATCCAACAGGAGTTAGAGCGTGATGGCGGACTCTACACAGTCAAAACAATCAAAGATGTATATCAAGGTAATGGTATCAAACAAAAGACCCTATATTCGGTTTTCAAGGAGCATAATGACCGTTGCCGTGAGCTGATAGGTATCGACTACGAACTGATAACGGTTCGCAGGTACGACAACTGCCTGAAATATTTAATGAAAGTTGTGCGGCAACAGTATGGCAAGGATGATATCCTGCTCGGTGAGATCAATGGCGAGTTGGTGCGCAACCTCGAACACTATCTAAAGGTGGAGCGTGGCTGTGCGCAGAACACCGTGATCCGCTATATGAAGTGTTTTAAGAAGGTGATCCACCTCGCCATCGCCAATGAGTGGATGACGCGCAACCCCTTCGCAGGCATCAAATTTCACGAAGAGCCAGTCAACAAAGAGTTCCTCACGCAGGAGGAGATTGCGAGGCTGATTCAGACGGAGTTTCCTGCCGAGAAGCTCAACATCGTGCGAGATATTTTTGCTTTCCAAATCTTCACAGGACTTGCCTATGTCGATGTCTACCAACTTCGCGCTGAACATATCTTCACCGACAATCGTGGCAAGGTATGGATTCGCAAGGCACGCGAAAAGACAAATAATATGTGTAACATCCCATTATTGGAGATTCCGCAGCTGATTTTGGAACGATACACGGACAATATTATATGCGCCAGACGAGGTGTTTTACTGCCAGTTTACCCGAATCAGACGATGAATGTGTATTTAAAGCAAATCGCTGATCTATGCGGAATTACGAAGCGGCTGACCACGCATACAGCCCGCCACACATTCGCCTCCGTAACTTGCTTAGCCAATGGAGTTTCGATGGAAAATGTTGCCAAAATGTTGGGTCATACGACTACTCGAATGACACAACGCTACGCCAAGGTGATGGATAGTTCAATTATGCGAGATATGGAGAGTGTAGAGCGCACTCTCTCGGCAAGTAATATTAGATTGTAGATGCTATGAAAAGAGGTGTTATAACAATAAGTGACTGCGGTGTGGTGACTATACCGAGTGGAGTTGTTAGAATGACTGACGATGAGATTGCCTTGCTGTTTGAAGTGATGTTGCCGACGGTTCGGGGGAAGATCAAAACGCTGATGAATGGTCGTGCCAATGTGGATTGTGATAGGAATGGCGGTATCGTAATGGATAATCGAGTCGTGCCAGAGTATTATGGATTGGAGGTTGTGATTGCTGTTGCGTTTCAACTTGATGGTCATAAAGCGGAGGTATTTCGCAATTACATACTCCGCAGATCCTCACAACACACCCAACCAATCTACATCAATATGGATAAGATACAAGGAAACGTTCTAAACTAATCGTGTCGCTCATCTCTATCTCAGTGGCAAAGGTAGCTTAGGCGTGCCGAGATATTCAAGCCCAAGCCTGCGGTTGACCGTGCGGTCAAGGCTTGCCTATTTCGCCCCACCCAAGCAGAGAAAAGCCACTACGACAAAGACGACCGACACGATGATAAGCATAAAATCTTATGACGCTACAAGCAGAAGTTGAAATCTTCCGCTTGTAGCGTTTTTTTTGTGCGACCAACTCCCTCTACTCTGAACAGCATAAAGTATGCAAAAACATCACGATTTGTGACTTTGTACATATTTTATCATCTATTCTTACATCTTGCTTATCAATAAGATAAGTAGAAATAAATCAACTTTTCAAGAAACGTATCCACGTATTTACGTAAAAAAGTATCCGTTTTTCCAAAAATGGATACAACCTCGTGGACATAAGAAAACGTGTCTTGATACCCATCATTCACATTGTTAGATAAGCCCTTATCCAAACGACCATACAAATATATAGATACCCTCTAATCTGTCTATAATTTTCAACTAACGTGGCACAGATTGGCGTCGAAATGGCAGCGTTTGGCTCTTTCTGAGGTGCGGTTTGACCGAGAATACCCCATACCTTTGCACCCAAGTAGCGGAGATAATCCATTTTATTACAACTATCGCAATGTTGCGAGCTGATATAGCAGAGCTACTCTCGGAATTTTTCGAGATTGACTCCTGTTATAGGGCTTAAATTCCAATCCATCGAACGATGGATTTTTATCTTCTCCAGAAGATAGCGAGGTGTCCTTTGAGATGCTCAAAGGTCGGAGAGTAACTCATAAGAGTCACCCTCCAAGCCTCGCCCCTAAAGGGGATGAAAAGCCTCCGAAGTCGGCTTTTCTGGGGATTCAATACCTTGCGGTAGATGTTGTAATTTGGATAGCTTACGCTACGAAACTTTAAAATTTTAGATTGATATGAGACCAAAAGAGAAAAAATCAGGGGCAAACCCCAAATTTCACAGATTAACTGTGCGCTTCGACGACTTCGAGTACGATCGAATGCTGCGTATGTGCGAGAAATCAGGCTGCAAAGCCAAAGCCGTATTCATCAAAAAGAGATTGTTTGAGGGGAAATTCAAGGTAACAACCATCAACAACGCCGTCCCCGAATACTACGCCAAACTCTCCGATACACACGCCCAAATGCGCAGAATCGGCAACAACTACAACCAAGTAGTAAGAGAATTAAAATTCCATTTCTCGGAGCGCAAGGCGATGGCAATGCTCTATAAACTCGAAAATGAGACCCGGAATTTAGTGATAGAGCAGAAGAAAATCGGCGAGCTATGCAAAAGGTATGAACAGGAGTGGCTGCAAAAATAACTAGCTGCAGTGATGTTAAAGTTCAATGTAGTAATAAAAAACATTAAGTATTTGTTATATCTTAATATGGCAAGAATACATATAAGATTCTGCTATTTCCTTCGGGATCTTGATACAGAACATATTGTGGTAGCAACAGTAGAAAAGTAGGTACGAAGGAAGAGAGAAAATGGAAGTCATAAAAATTTGGTCAATAAAATATTTCTCGTTAACTTTGTGTGAAATTCAAATATATATTGGAATGCAACAAAAACAACTCAATAGATTAAAAGTGGTTCTTAATGAGCAAGGGCGCACTAGTATTTGGCTGTCAAAACAGTTAGGAAAAGATCCTTCAACTGTTTCATTGTGGTGTACTAATAAGGTACAACCATCGTTGGTATAATACTACCCCAAATTAAGACAGCAAGTTAAGATAGAAATAATTCGTATCTTTGTGTCATAACAACAGGGACAAATGAGAAAACGCCACACCGCCGAGTTTAAGGCAAAG
>JBCQUV010000020.1:0-1741 GCA_047173765.1 Rikenellaceae bacterium | reverse complement strand
AAAGATCCTTCAACTGTTTCATTGTGGTGTACTAATAAGGTACAACCATCGTTGGAGATGATTGATAAAATAGCACAGCTAATAGGAGTAGATAGAGTTGAACTGATAAATAAGAGTAAGTAGTATGAGTACAAACTTTTTCACAAACGAAAAGGACAATACACTACTTGAGAAGATTCAAGGAGTATTTGAACATCGCAAAGTGCATTTTTTCGATGCTCTTGTTGGTTATTTCCGTGCATCTGGTTATTTCAGAATACGAAAGTTTATCGAGCAAACGCCTCAAATTAGAATACTTGTTGGTATCAATATAGACAAGCTAACATATGAAGCTAATCGTAATGGTTTGTTGTTTAATCCTAATGAAGCTCAAACGCAAGAAGAGTTTTTCAAAGGGGTAAAAGATAATATACAGAGTGCAAAGTATGATAAGGAGGTTGAAGATGGTATGTATCAGTTTATAGAGGATATTGCCTCTAAGAAGATCGTCATCAAAATACATCCTAAACAGAATATTCACGCTAAGATATATATATTTAGAGAGGAGAGTTTCCACCCTCACGGATATGGATCTGTTATTACAGGTTCAAGTAATCTTACGGAAGCTGGATTAGAGAAGAATTTCGAGTTTAATGTAGAGTTGCGCAATGATGATGATATATTGTTTGCGACCGATACATTTGAAAAACTATGGAATGAATCTGTAGAGATAGATATAAAACACATAGATAAAATAAAGAAGGAATCATATCTAAATTCAGAGTTCACTCCGTATGAAGTGTATCTAAAGTTCTTGTTAGAGTATTTTGGAAAAAGCATAGAGTTCGACCCTAACTCTGTATCAGACCTGCCGAAAGGTTTTAAGAAGCTATCGTATCAAGTTGATGCTGTAAATGATGGTTATGCAAAGATGATGAAGCATAATGGATTCTTCTTGGCTGATGTTGTTGGATTGGGTAAAACAATCGTTTCAGCACTTATCGCTAAGAAATTCTATTTTTCTAATGACTTCCCATCGCATCGTTCACATACACTTGTAATAGCACCTCCAGCATTAAAAGAGAACTGGGGGGAGGCTTTAGAGCAATTTAAGTTGGATAATTATGACGTTATCACAAACGGAAGTATCCACAAGGTCAAGAATCCAGAGAAATACGATTTGATAATTGTTGATGAGGCTCACAAGTTTAGAAGTGACAGTGCTATATCTTACACAGAACTCCAAAAATTGTGTAAAACCAAAACTGATCACAAGCGACCTGATGGAACATATCACGATAAAAAGATAATTTTAGTATCTGCAACCCCTCTTAATAACAAACCAGAGGATATTGCTAATATGGTATATCTTTTCCAAGATTCTAAAGAGAGTAGTTTGGAGATTGGTAATCTACAACACTTTTTTAGACGAGAAATTATTGACGAATATAAAAAATTAAAGGAAGAGACTGACATAGCTATTATCGCATCTAAAATAAAGTCTATATATGAGAAGATAAGAGTCAAAGTTGTAGAACCTCTTATTGTCAGGCGTACTCGTACCGACCTTAGAGAGAACGAAGAATATCGAAAAGATTTAGATAGTCAAGGTGTTGTTTTTCCAGAAGTGAAAGGGCCTAAGAAAATTTACTACCAGTTAGATGCAGAGTTAGATGCACTGTATGATGATACTATGTACTATCTAAGTAACGAGCAGAATGGATTAACATACAACCGTTATCAGGCTATCAAATATTTAGTG
>JBCQUV010000070.1:0-3465 GCA_047173765.1 Rikenellaceae bacterium | reverse complement strand
AGGAGAGTTTTACCTCTCTTTCCTCTCTGAAAAAATATTTTATCTCATTCTCTGCAACTTCCCAATTCCTCAGTTGCATTTACAAGTTGAATTCAGGTCGTTATACGCTCACCACGTGGAAGTTTCAACGCAGGGATTAAATTCTTGCCGCAACTAATAGCTTTGAGATTTTCGCACGCCGACAAATCCAAAGGTGATACGATACTGTTGCTCGCACAATATAGGTCAGTGAGTTCGCTGGGTGACCCTAGCATAAGGTGCGAAATATTATTTCTATAACAATACAGCTCCTCTATAACCCCCTCAGCTGCCGACACATTGAGCTCTTCAATCTGATTATCGCTGCACTTTAACTCTCTAAGTTTAGAAGCGACAGAGAGTTCCAGATGCTTGATTTTATTTTCTTGACAATATATATCGGTGAGTTTTGCTTTGCCTCTCAAATCCAAAATCTCGATACTATTTTCGGCACAATATATATAAGACAAATTGGGTAGACCACTCAAATCTAACTCCTCTAAATGGTTGTTTCCACATCTTACATCTGTGAGTTCATCGCTTTGGGGGAGTTTTAGGGCAGTGAGTTCGCAGTTGTTAAGATTTACAGTGGTGAGCTTTGTGTATGGCGACAAATCCATCTGTGTGACTTTGTTTCCGCCGCTAATCAATGAAGTTAATGATGCTGACAAAGGCAACAGCAAGGTCTCTATTTTGTTGGTGTAACAACTCAAATAACTAAGTTCCATACTCTTGCGAAGGTCTAGCTCACGAATAGAGTTCTCTGCGCAACGCAAAGTTTTCAGAGCCGGCAACTCCGCCACATCCAGAGACACAATATCGTTTTTGGAACAATCAATACTATACAGCGATTCACTCTTGGGGAGCTTCAACTCCGTGAGTCTGCACTCCGAGCAGTCCAAAAAGGCAAGCGCACAACACTCCCCTAGCGACAACTCCTTTATCTCATTTTTCTCGCACATTAGACGCTCCAGAGATGGTGGTACAACAAGCGACGATAGCTGATTTTCGTGACACCATAGAGTCTTAACCATACGATGCTGAGACAAATCTAGAGCCGTCAATTTATTCCGCTCACAATAGAGAGTTTCGAGGCTATCCACACCCCTAATATCCAACGCCGAGAGTCTATTGTCCGACACTGTCAGATGGCGCAACGAGTGCATACCCTCAAGGTATAGTGACGAGAAATCGCACTTCGAAATAGTCAATCCTACCAATTTTTTAAGGTGAGTAACACTCAACTTAGAGATAGGCAAATCACTACAAATCAACGACAACAAATTTACGTTCGAGGTTAAATCCAACTCCGCAATCTTGCTATTTGTACAAATCAACCACAACAGATTATACGACTGCGAAAGATTCACCCCCTCCACTTCATTGTTGCAACAAGCAAACATCACCAACTCCTGAAATCCACTCAAATCGACAAACCCAACAGCACCTTCATCCAATCCCAACCCCACAACTCTGTCGTACTTCACCGCGACACCTGCCCATTCGGATATCGGTTTGTCCGTACGCCATGAATCTTGATACTCTCTGCTCCAATTTTTACCGCCATTGGTTTCATATATCTTCAAAAGTGCCTCACGCTCCAAGACTTGCACCTTTTTGAGTTGGCGACCCTCTAACTGCACGAGGGGTTTGTAGGCGATTGAGTCTAATGTAGTAATTGCCGCCCACGACTCCACAGCAGGGATGAGAATTAACAATAACACCAAGAGTCGGGTTAGTAGTTTCATAGGATTTAAAGTTTTAAGTGGTTAATGTAATATAGCAATAAATTTATGGTTTACCAAATTTATTGCTATATTTGTAGGTACTACAAAATTTTACCTATGAAAATTACAATCGTTGGACCTGCACACCCCTACAGAGGAGGATTGGCATCTATTATGCAGAGCATGGCTCGTGAGTACCAAAACTCTGGTAATGAGGTGAATATAAAGACATTCACACTACAATACCCCGAGTTTTTGTTCCCAGGCAAGAGCCAAGTAGTAGAGGATACACCACCCTCAGACCTAAAGATAGAGAGGTGCATAAACACCATAAATCCGCTGAACTGGATTAAGATTGGAAGGCGCATAAAAAAGGAACGCCCAGATTTTATACTCCTCAAATATTGGACTCCATTCATGGCTCCCTGCTTCGGAACCATCGCTCGCATAGCCAAGCAAAATGGGCACACCAAGGTGATATGCCAAATCGACAACGTAGAGCCCCACGAGCACCACATCATCGACCGCCCTTGCAACAGATACTTCCTGGGTGCGGTAGATGGTTTCGTATATATGTCCGAACAGGTCAATTCCGAACTTAAGCACTACACCTCTGCACCTGCAGTGTTTTCGCCACACCCAATGTTCGAACACTTTGGCAAGAGGGTTGCAAAAGATGTAGCGTGCCATGATTTAGGGCTAGACCCCACATATAAATATGCTATGTTCTTTGGGCTTATACGTGATTACAAAGGGCTCGATATTTTGATTGAGACGTGGAGCAAACTTAAAAAAGAGGGTAAAACAGGCGGTAAAAAGTTACTTATAGCGGGCGAATTCTACACCGCCGAAGAGCAATACACAGAACTAATCAAAAGATGTAATATTGCCGACGATGTAGTTCTACATGGTCGATTCATAGCCGACGAAGAGGTGAAAAACTACTTCTCTGCGGCAGATTTCGTAGTGCTACCCTATCGCACAGCGTCGCAAAGTGGAGTGACTCAGATAGCATATAATTTTTCGCTGCCTATAGTTGTCACAAATGTGGGCGGACTTCCCGAGATTGTACCCCACGACCTAGTGGGGCAAATATGCAATCCTACACCCGCAGATGTTGCCTTGGCAATCGAAACAATGTGGAGCGAAGGTAATTTAACTCGCTACACACAAAACATGCACACGGAGCGAAAACGCTTTTCGTGGAGAGAAATGTGTAGTAAAATTGTAGAGGTATACAACATTACAAGGTGATATTTTAAAAAATATTAAGAATAATTAAAAATAACCTAAAATGTTTACATCTTGATTATTAAGCAATTACAAAATATGATGTTAAAAAACTATTAATAAATTAAAAATAATTCCTAAATAATTTGCACAGTCGGATTAATCGCCTTATCTTTGCAGTGAAGTTTTAAGGTTTATTTTTAGGTTAGTTTTAGGTTGGTTGAGGAGATCGGCAGGTTGTAATGATTATCATTACTAAGACTTTGAAAGGGAGTGGTTACCCAGTCAAAAGTTGAATACCCCCGATTTACCTCACTTTTTTTTGTGTATATACCACAAAAAAAAGTTATCTTTGTTCACACTAGAGGATAAATTTGCTGAATTCAACCTGCAAATGCAACTGAATTGAGGTCAAGAAACTATAGGGACATAAGAAAAGGCGAAACAAATCGGAGCCAGGCTCAAATTTATTCCGCCTAAGCGATAAAAT
>JBCQUV010000003.1:0-101380 GCA_047173765.1 Rikenellaceae bacterium | reverse complement strand
TTTCAATTCAATAGCAAAAAATCTCATCTCCAATAGCACTCTTAAAAACACACCAATAATTATTTTACCCTACTTATATTTCAAAAAAAAGAGATGTATCCCTAATTCAATATATACGTAAAGAGGTGTGACACAAAAGTGCCACACCTCTTTACTATTAGTTTTTTGTCGTTATTTACCGACCCTATTTCACCTCCTCGAACTCTACATCCTCTGCCTCTGCGCCGCCTTGTTGTGCGCCTGCGTTAGGCTCTTGTTGAGGTTGTCCCCCAGCTTGTTGTTGCTGTGCGTAGATATCCTCAGATGCTGCTTGCCATGCTGCGTTCAACGCCTCGATTGCTGAGTCGATAGCGGCAATGTCTTGAGCTTTGTGAGCGGTTTTTAGAGTCTCCAATGCTGACTCGATTGCTGACTTCTTCTCTGCTGGAATCTTGTCGCCATACTCCTTCAACTGCTTCTCCGATGCGAAGATGTTTGAATCCGCAGCGTTAATCTTCTCGACACGCTCCTTCTCTGCCTTGTCTGCCTCCTCGTTTGCCTTAGCCTCGTCACGCATGCGTTGAATCTCGGCATCTGTCAAGCCAGATGAAGCCTCGATGCGAATCTTTTGCTCCTTGCCTGTGCCCTTATCCTTAGCCGAAACGTTCAAGATACCGTTAGCGTCAATATCGAAAGTAACCTCGATTTGTGGTACGCCACGTGGTGCTTGTGGAATGCCATCCAAGTGGAAACGACCGAGTGATTTGTTGTCACGAGCAAGTGGACGCTCACCTTGGCAGATGTTAATCTCAACCTCTGGTTGGTTATCCGCAGCAGTAGAGAATGTCTCGCTCTTGCGTGTAGGGATTGTAGTGTTAGCGTCGATGAGCTTAGTCATCACACCGCCCAAAGTCTCGATACCTAGTGAAAGTGGGGTAACGTCAAGTAGCAATACATCCTTAACCTCACCTGTCATAACTCCACCTTGGATTGCAGCACCTAAAGCTACCACCTCATCTGGATTTACCGAACGATTTGGAGCCTTACCAAAGAACTCCTCTACAACCTTTTGGATTGCAGGAATACGAGTAGAACCACCTACCAAGATAACCTCATCAATTTGGCTAGCCGACAAACCAGCGTCACGCAAAGCCAACTTACAAGGCTCGATAGTGTTGCGAATCAAATGGTCGCACAACTGCTCAAACTTAGCACGCGTAAGAGTCATCACCAAGTGTTGTGGAATACCATCTACTGGCATGATATATGGCAAGTTAATCTCTGTAGATGCTGTAGACGAAAGCTCAATCTTAGCCTTCTCAGCAGCCTCCTTAAGGCGTTGAAGAGCCATTGGATCTTTGCGTAGGTCGATTCTGTGCTCTGCCTTAAATGCCTCTGCCATGTAGTCGATGAGTACGTGGTCGAAGTCGTCACCACCCAAGTGAGTGTCACCATTTGTAGATTTCACCTCGAATACGCCGTCACCCAACTCAAGGATAGAGATATCGAAAGTACCACCTCCCAAGTCATATACAGCGATTTTAGAGTCCTCTTTCTTCTTGTCCAAACCATAAGCGAGTGCAGCAGCAGTTGGCTCGTTGATAATACGGCTAACCTTAAGACCAGCAATCTCACCTGCCTCCTTAGTCGCTTGACGTTGTGAATCAGAGAAGTATGCAGGCACTGTGATAACAGCCTCCGAAACCTCCTGACCCAAATAATCCTCAGCAGTCTTTTTCATCTTTTGGAGGATGATAGCCGAAATCTCTTGTGGAGTATATTGACGACCGTCGATATCCACACGAGGAGTGTTGTTGTCACCCTTCACGATTGCGTATGGAGCACGAGCGATATCTGAACCTACTTTGTCGTAAGACTCACCCATGAAACGCTTGATAGAGAATATCGTACGCTTTGGGTTGGTGATAGCTTGACGCTTTGCAGGATCACCCACCTTGCGCTCCGAATCACCTGTGAAACCTACGATTGAGGGAGTTGTTCTGTGTCCCTCAGCGTTTGGAATAACCACGGGCTCATTACCCTCCATTACCGAAACGCACGAATTTGTTGTACCTAAATCGATACCAATAATCTTTCCCATAACTTTGTTTTTTTATAATTTGTAATATTTGTTCTGTTTTAAGGGGGAGTTCTTAGCCCCTTTTCGACCAGTACTATAACAAATCATATACCAAACCCCAAAACATGACATTCGGGTGTCAAATTGTCATGTTTTGGGGTTTGTAGTTACTCTATGGGTGACAATGGTGTCATAACTTTATGGCTTTTTTATGACACTTTGAGTCGCAAGCCATTTTGTGTTTCATCTTTTTCTACTAAGATTGAGTCGCCAACCTTCACCTCTTCATCTATTATCATATTAGATATAGGCTCTTCAATCTGATTTATCAACTCTCTGCGCAAAGAGCGTGCCCCGTAGCTTTTGTTATATCCCATGTTTGCCAACTCTTTGCGTGCTGAGGGGGTTATAGTTATGTTGTAACCCATTTTTTGGACTCTTCCGAATGTTGCATCCAGCTCCAAACCCACAATCTTCTCTATGTCCGCGAGCTCCAATTCATTGAACACCACAATGTCGTCTATGCGATTTAGGAACTCTGGCGAAAATGTTGCTCGCAATGCGCTTTGGTAAACTCCGCTATTGTCCGTCTGCTCCTTTGCTGCGCCATAACCAATGCGTGGTGGGGTGTCGGCAACTTTGCGAGCTCCGACATTTGAGGTCATAATAATTATGGTGTTGCGGAAATCGACTCTGCGACCCGCTCCATCTGTTAGCTGCCCCTCGTCAAGGAGTTGCAGCAACAAATTATATACATCCGAATGTGCCTTCTCAATCTCGTCGAGCAACACCACCATGTAGGGCTCTCGGCGCACAGGCTCAGTGAGCTGACCTCCCTCACCATACCCGACATACCCTGGAGGCGAACCAATCAACCTTGACACGCTATGTGACAAGCTAAACTCACTCATATCTATCCTAAGTAACGATTGCTCACGATTAAACATCCACTTAGCCAACTCCTTTGCTAGTAATGTCTTACCAACTCCCGTAGCACCCACAAACAGGAATGTTCCAATTGGGCGTTTCTCATCCCTTATGCCTGTTCTCGATCTCTTTATGGCACGTGCAACACTCTCAACAGCCGCTTGTTGTCCTATGACCTTGGATTGCAGATGCTCCGCCAACCCTTTCAGTCTATTATTCTCTGTTGCTGTCACTCTCTCGGCAGGTACTCCCGTAATCATTGTCACAACCTTTTCAACCTCCGCAACGCCAATATTTGCAAATTCGGAGTGTGCAGGTATGTGTACCAATGTTCCTGCCTCGTCCAACAAATCTATCGCCTTGTCGGGAAGTTGTTGGTCGGGAATATAGCGCACGGATAGCGACACACACGCCTCTAGAGCCTCTGGAGAGTACTTCACGCGGTGGTGAGCTTCGTAGTGAGGAGCTATGGTTTGCAGAATCAAAAGAGTTTGATTTTCGGTAGTGGGCTCAACCACCACCTTTTGGAATCTGCGGACAAGTGCTGCATCGTTCTCAATATCTTGGCGATATTCGTCCAATGTTGTAGCTCCTATCACCTGCAATTCGCCACGTGCGAGGGGTGGTTTTAGGAGGTTTGCCACATCCATACCGCCCTGCGTGGTGCTTCCTGCGCCAACTATGGTGTGAATCTCATCTATAAATATTATGGCATCTTGCGACTTCTGCAATGTGTCGAGAAGTTGTTTCATGCGCTCTTCGAATTCGCCTCTGAATTTGGTGCCAGCTACAAGTGCTGCAATATCCAGCGAAAAGAGTCTCTTATCTTTTATGGTGTGGGGCACATCACCGCTCACCATCCTTAGAGCCAAACCCTCGACTATCGCACTTTTGCCCACGCCAGCTTCGCCTATAAGTATAGGATTATTCTTTTTGCGTCGTGATAAAATCTGTGTCACTCGCTCAATTTCGACTTCACGACCAATTACGGGGTCTATTTTGCCCTCACGAGCCAGTAGAGTGAGCTCTGTGCCAAATTTGCTAAGTGGATGGATGGTGGGTTTTACATCTTCGACGGGGTGGTGAGTTGTTTGAGTTTGAGTTGTTTGAACTCCTTGCGAAGTGGTAGACTCTCCTCCGCCTACTAACTCTGCGATTGCTACCTCTATCTGCTCTGCTGCAACTCTGAGCTCGGTCAAATATTTGGCAGTTGCAGTTGTGGAATCTGTAGCTATTAGATATAGAGCGTGTAGCGAAGTTATGCGATCGGCATCATGATATTTATCCATTAGTCGCTCTAGAAATGTGCTGTAATACAACTCTGGGTCAGTGTCGCTTTGCGCACCCTCGCTAGTTTTTGCTTTTATGCTCTGCTCCACCTTTAGTCGGAGTTGGTATAGCTGCCACGATTCCATAATAGATGCAAGGGTTTGGAATGCGTGAGAGTGCTCGAAAGATATAATCTCCAAAAAAAGATGATCGAGTAGGGAGTGCGTTTCGCCTTGCTTCGTGGTGGTGAATGTGGCACGAGCAATCATTCCGCCCAAACTCTTTGATATATTACTTCTCATAACAGTGTTTAAATTTATCATGGTGAATTTACTCACCTGAATTGCAAATATACAACATATTTTTCAATCTATTATTGTCTAACAAAAAATAATTCACAGAGCAATAAAAGTGAGTATAATATCATTAATATATGTGGATAAGTATTATATTTGCAAAAACGAAAATAACACAACACTATGGTAAAGATATTATGGGTAGACGACGAGGTAGAACTTCTAAAACCTCACGTTCTATTCCTCAAAGGTAAAGGATACGATGTGGCAACCTGCAACAATGGCTACGACGCTATAGATATGGCAACAGAGGTGGCTTACGACCTCATAATTCTAGACGAGATGATGCCTGGAATGACAGGACTCGAAACACTCCCAAGAATCAAAGAGGTGAGACCCACAACCCCCGTGATTATGGTCACCAAGAGCGAGGAGGAGGATATTATGAATAAAGCTATTGGTTCCAAGATTGCCGATTATATTATAAAACCCGTAAATCCAAATCAAGTCCTGCTATCAATCAAAAAGTGCGTACACTCCCAACAATTAGTCACCGAGCAGACCACGGCCGACTATCGTTCGGAGTTTGGTCGCCTATCGACTTCGCTCCAAATGGCATCGTCGTTTGGGGAGTGGTGCAATTTGTATCGTCGCCTTACATCGTGGGAGATAGAGCTTGCGGAGTCTAGCGACGAGAGCATCCGTGAAGTGTTGGCATACCAAAAAACCGAAGCTCGACAAGCATACTCCAAATTTGTGCGCAAAAACTACTACGATTGGATTAATGGCAGGGTAGAGGATGTGCCCGTGATGTCACACACGCTTATGCGCAACAATATATTCCCCGTGGTGGATGAGTCCCAAAAGACAACGCTGCTGCTCATAGACAACTTCCGATATGACCAATGGCGAGCTATAGGTGGCTACCTCAGAGGTTATTACGATGTGCAGGTAGATAATTTCTACTGCGCAATACTTCCCACAGCTACACAATACGCTCGCAACGCAATATTCGCAGGACTTATGCCCCTGGCAATATCTAAACTCATGCCCGACAAATGGTTGAACGACAGCGACGAAGGTGCAAAAAACGCATACGAGGAGGATTTCTTGCGTCGCCTAATGCAGATGAGTGGCAAGAGCTACAAGATGACATTCGACAAACTCATTCGCCCAGAGCATGGTCGCAAATTGTTGGACAATATATCTAGGGTCTACGATGCCGATTTCTCGGTCATTGTGTATAACTTCCTCGATATCCTATCTCACGCACGCACCGAAACCGATATCATCCGTGAACTCACCGAGGATGAAGCTTCGTTCCGCTCACTCACACGTTCGTGGTTCGAACACTCCGAGCTATACACAATCCTCAAACTCCTAAGCGAGAGGGGGCACACCGTAATCATCACCTCCGACCACGGCACGGTGAGGGTGGACAACCCCGTGAAGGTTACGGGCGACAGACAGACATCGGCAAATTTGCGCTACAAAACAGGTCGCAACTTGTCTTACAACCGCAAGGAGGTGTACGAAGTTACCAAGCCCGAAGATATTCAATTGCCGTCGTCAAACATAACTTCGAGCTATATATTTTCGTATGACTCAGATTTCTTGGTATACAACAACGATGCGAATCGCCACATACGCTACTACAAAAACACATTCCAACACGGCGGCATATCAATGGAGGAGATGATTGTGCCATACATTGTTTTGAAACCAAAGTTGAAATAGTCAAAAAAATAACTACTTTTGTAGCCTACAAAACCAAATTGTTATAGATGAAAAAAATAGAGATTGACTCCTTGTCGCAACTTCCTTCGGTAGCTAAGGCTATTTTGGGGTCATTGAATGGTCGCACCGTTGTGTTGCTACGTGGCGAAATGGGGGCAGGCAAAACAACTCTAGTTAGTGCTATTGCTCGTGTGGCTGGCTCCGAAGATGGTGTATCGAGCCCGACATTTGCAATCGTAAACGAATATCTCACACCCAACGATGGGGTGATTTACCACTTCGATATGTACAGAATAGACAAAATCGAGGAGGCTCTAGATTTTGGAGTCGAGGAGTACCTTGGCTCTGGAGAGTTGTGCCTCATAGAGTGGGCAGAGAAAATCGAGGAGCTACTCCCCGAAGATGCAATGAACGTAAGAATAGAAGTTATATCACCAACCCAAAGAGTTTTTACAATAGAATAAAATGGAAAAATACGAATCAAAACAACACCAAATACTTTTGCCCGTAGAGCAACTATACACCCTAATTAGTCGTTTCGACAACCTCACTCCAGCCGTAGCCGACAAGGTAGAGGATTGGCAAGCGGACGAGGATAGATGCTCATTCAAAGCCAAAGGATTCACCCTGAAACTACGCATAGATGAGCGCGTAGAGAACAAACATGTCAAAATCGTGGGCGACGAGGGTGGTGCACCTATTGATTTTTCGTTTTGGATTCAACTGCAATCCGTAGCTCCATACGACACTCGTTTTAGATTGGTGTTGCACGCCGAGCTGAACATGATGATGAAGATGATGGTGGGTGGCAAGCTCAAAGATGGACTCGACCAAATTGCGGAGGGTGTAGCTCAAGCATTTGCTCAAGCTAGAGGTTAAGCATGGAGTTCTGGCGCAAGAAGAGAGTATTTATAGTTATATTGGTGGTGATTTGTGTAGTCACCACTTTAATAGTTCGTTGTCACTCTAGACCCTCAAAATCAAAAAAATCGCACAAAACATCCTCAAAGGAGTTCGTATCGCTCAACAAGCTAATAACCAACGAAATGAGTGAATTGGACGAGACTCGAAGATTTGACAAAGATATAGAATCTTTCATGCGTCGATGGGAGATGACAGGAGTAAGTTTTGCTCTCATGCGCAACGACAGTTTGATATATGCCAAAGGGTATGGTTACGCAAATAAAGAGAAGGAGAAGATGTGCGATGTGGGCAATGTTTTTAGAATTGCATCGGTATCTAAACTCATCACGGCATCGGCTATCATGAAGCTCCGTGAAGAGGGTAAGCTCTCATTGTCTGATTGTGTATTTGGAGAGTCGGGGATACTTAATGACTCCATATTTATGAACTTCAGAGGGTCGAATCACTCCAAAATCACCGTAGAACATCTGTTGCGTCACACCTCTGGAATATACTCTCCGCTGGGAGACCCTGCATTTTCTAATTATAGCGTATCGAGAGTATTGGATAAACCCCTGCCGCTAAGTGTGGATGATATGGTGGAGTATGCCACCAAGTGTCGAGTGAGATATGCTCCAGGCGGAAGATATGACTACTCTAATTTGGGTTACATAATCTTAGGCAAAGTCATAGAGCGTGTTTCGGGTGAGGATTATGAGAGTTACGTACGTCGCTCAATCCTAGAGCCTGCGGGGTGTTACGACATGTTTATTGGTGAAAATTTCAGCAAACATTCGGCTCCCAACGAAGTTAAGTACTACGAAGTTAAAGAGGCTACAAAGGTCGAAGCATATGATGGTAGCGGACGCATGACCATGAAAAGCGATGGTGGAAATAATGTCATACTGCTTAGTAGCGCGGGAGGCTGGGTGGCATCTTCGGTGGAGCTACTCCGATTTGTGGCGGCCATAAACGACTGCTCCAACAAAGAGAGTATATTGAGTGAAGAGTCTATAAAAATAATGACCAGAAATGTTGGAGGTCACCCCATAGGGTGGGCTTCGGTGTCTAAATCGCAGTGGCTCAGAAGTGGCTCTATGGCAGGAACCTCGGCTCTGGTTAAGCGACAAGGTGATGGCTACACATGGGTATTCATAGTTAATAACTCTGCGTGGATTGGACCCAAAATCACACGATACATATCATCACGAGTATCTACGGCCATATCCAAAGTCAAGGAGTGGCCCCAAAGAGATATGTTTGAGATTACGGAATAAAACTATCTCGAAACTCCTTGGGCGAAAGCGATGTATATTTTTTGAAGTATTGCGAAAAAGTGGAGTTGCTACAAAAATTAAACTCTTCGGCAATCTCAGATATCCGTTTATTACTCTCCAAAAGTCGTGACTTTATGCTGTTTACAACAATTTCTATGAGCATTTCGGATGCACTCTTGCCAGTCATAGATTTCACACATCTCGACAGGTAACTCGCCGTCAGGGATTGGTGTTGAGCATAGAATTCCAATTTGCGCTCTCTGTGGCTATACTTTAGCAAATCCAAAATAAAGGCATTTAATATCTCGTGATTGCGACTCAAACTAATCTCTTGGTTTGGCTTGCGATTGCTGTATAGTGCAAATATTTTGAGGATTATGATACGCAGGATAGATGTGTGAATATCATCATAGAATGGTTGGTCGCTATTAGCCTCTTCGCGTTGCAGTTGTGCCCTTAGCAAAAGTATATCTTCGGCCTCTTTGGGAGTGAGAGTAATCGAGGGGTGAGCAGTTATATCCACGAAATATTTGCCCTTGTCGGGAAGTTTTACCTGCGTAAATAGCTCAATTCCTGCTCCCATAACTATGCAATCAAAGTCGTGGGTTATGCTCTCCATCTTTATAATAGAGTATGGCGACACCACAATTAAATCCCACTTGTGCACAGCATAAGATTTAGCATTTATAGATATATTACATCCCCCTTGGCGGCACAACATCAACCCTCCGCCGAGTATCATCGTGGGGGTGCTGAATGTGTCGTCACTCAGCTCGATTTTATCGAACTGCTCTACGCTATCTAAAACATGCCTTTTTACCTTCATAATCGCAAATTTATATATAATTTTTAGATATTTAGCTACAAATACCCAAATTTCAACATTTTTTGCGCAAAATTAATATTTCGTAGTCGATTTATATATAGTACTTTTGTAGAGCAATTTACGATGTTAAAAATAATAAATCAAAAAATATGAAATTTAGATTATCTTTTTTGCTCTTGGCTATTGTTGTTTTGAGTTCATGCACCTCGACTCCAGAGCAGAAAAATAGAGTGCAGAGAGTGAAATGCGAAGAGGTGAAAAGTGTGTGTGACATGATAATTTCGGTCTCATACCCTGGCAAAGTCACCGCAGCTGCAGATGTGAACCTATCGTTTAGAGTGGCAGGAGTAGTCGAGCAAGTTGAGGCTCGTGAAGGTCAATTTGTGAAGGAGGGCGAAGTGGTTGCTCGCCTAGATTCTCGTGACTACAAATTGCAATTAGATGCCACACAAGCCGAATACGACGCCATAAAGGGTGAAGTCGGCAGGGTAGTGACTCTATACTACGATAATAGCATCCCCAAAAATGATTATGAAAAGGCTGTGAGTGGACTCAAACAGATCACATCTAAACTATCGGCTCATCGCAACGCATACGAGGATACGCAACTCAAAGCTCCATTTGATGGCTACATACAAAAGGTGAATTTCGACAAGGGTGAAGCTCTTTCGGCTGGTATGCCTATTGTTAAATTTGTGTCGGCTTCGGCTCCCGAAGTTGTTGTGAATTTGCCTGTTGTGGAGTATTTGCGTCGTGCTGAGTTATTGTCTGCCTCTGCGGTTTTGAGCAATCACTCTGATGCCGAATTTGAGTTGGAGCTAATTGGAATTTCTCACAAATCCAACCTTAATCAACTCTATGAGGCTCGATTCAGAGTAAAACCAAATGGAGGTGTATACCCTGCGCTTGGTGTATCAACTATGGTGTCGCTCAACTATCCAAACTCAACTGCTTCGCAAGTCGTTATTCCATTTAGTGCAATTGTGGAGCGTGACTCAAAGAGTTATGTGTGGCAAATTGTGGGTGGGGTAGCACAACTTTCGCCCGTAGAGATTGCCAAAATCAATAACGATGGCACGGCGACCCTGAGCAGTGGGGTAGTTGCAGGCGAGAGTGTAATTTCGGCTGGAGTGAACAGTTTAAAGGAGGGTATGAAGGTGGAGCCAATTTCGGAGCCCTCAAAGTCTAATATAGGTAATATACTCTAACGCAATGAATATAAGCAAATGGGCACTATCCAACAGTAAGTTGGTATACTACGTTATTGCAATTTTGGTGGTGGGCGGAGTACTTTCATACATGAGCATGAGCAAGCTGGAGGATCCAGCTATCACGGTCAAACAAGCAGTTGTGGTGACCACATTCCCTGGAGCATCATCTTACGAAGTGGAGCTTCAAGTCACCGACAAACTCGAAAAGGCTATATACACAATGAAGGGAATAGAGAAGGTGGATAGCCGCTCGACTGCCGACCTTTCGCTCATAACCGTAAACCTGGATCGCACAATCCCCGACAAAGAGATTGAACAACAGTGGGATATATTACGTCGCAAAATCTCCGATGCACAATCGTCATTGCCTTCGGGGGCGTCTCAAAGTATCGTCATGGATAGCTATGGCGATGTATATGGAATGTTCTATGCTCTGACTTCGGATGGCTACACCAACGAGGAGTTAGTAGATTATGCGGAGCTCATCAAAAAGAGGGTGCAATCAATTGATGGAGTATCCAAAATAGAGCTCTATGGAGTCAAAACCCCAACCATAGATATATCTATATATGAGGATCGCATAGCCAATATGGGAATATCGCCCACCGAAGTGCTCCAAGAGATTATGGGTCAAGACAAAACCGTATATTCGGGCTACTTCAAAAGCGGAGAGCACCGCATACGAGTGAGTGTAAACGACAAATACAGCAATATTGCCGACCTCGAAAACCTAATAATCCAAGGTCACGAAGGCGACCAAATCTTACTTCGTGACATAGCCAAAGTGGAGAGAGGATATATGGAACCTATGCGCAACGCAATGTATTTCGATCGCCAACCAGCCATAGGAATATCAATTTCGGCACTTTCGGGCACCGACATCACCAAAGTCGGCCGAGAAGTAGAGGCACAAATTCAACACCTCAAAGAGACGAAACTCCCCGTAGGAATTGACTACCACAAGGTATTTTGCCAACCCGAAAAGGTGGAGGATGCAATCAACACATTTATCCTTAACCTCATAAGTTCCATAGCGATTGTGATTGTGGTGCTTATGTTTGCCATGGGATTTAGGAGTGGAGTGCTCCTTGGTGTCACATTGTTGGTTACGGTGCTGGGCTCTATATTGTTTCTGAATATGTTTGATGGCACGCTGCAACGTGTGTCGTTGGCATCGTTTATATTGGCAATGGGTATGTTGGTAGACAATGCCATTGTGATTGTGGATGGAATTTTGATTGACACCAAGCGTGGGCAACTTCGCTCGCGTGCACTCACCGAGATTGGTCGCAAAACTGCTATGCCTCTGCTTGGGGCTACTCTTATTGCTATCATTGCGTTCTTGCCTCTATTCTTGTCGCCCGACACTGCTGGTGTATATATCCGTGACTTGTTTGTGGTACTCACGGTGTCGTTGTTGCTTAGCTGGGTTCTCTCTCTTACGATGGTTCCGCTTATGGCTAAGGGCATGTTGAAGGTTAATCCCCAGCAGGAGGAGAGCACAAAGGTGAGTGTGACTCAACGCATGATAAATAGCACTCTCTCATGGGCTCTGCACAATCGTACTATATCCATAATCTTAGCAGTAGGCATGGTGGCATTGAGTGGCTTGGTCTACAAGATTTTACCTCAAAGCTTCTTCCCCGACTTGACCTACAATCAGCTATACATAGAGTACAAGCTCGACGAGGGGATAGATTCTCAGCAGACACGTGCCGACATAGACTCCATTGCCAAAGAGTTGCTGTCGTGGGAGAGTATCACACATGTGACCTCGTCGGTCGGAGCAACGCCATCTAGATATAACTTGGTGCGTAGTATCGCTACACCCTCCATGTCGTATGGCGACCTAATCGTAGAGTTCACCGACGAAAAGGTACTATCAGAGGCTGTGCCCAAGATTCAACAATACATCACGGATAACTATCCGCAAGCATACTCTCGAGTGAAGCGTTACAACCTGATGTACAACAAATATCCACTGGAGGTGACATTCGTGGGCTCCGACCCCGAAGTGCTGCGTGATTTAACATCCCAAGCGCAAAGAATAATGGAGAGCAGCGACAAAATCACCCTTGTGACTTCGGATTGGGAGCGCAAGACTCCTCTTTTGGAGGTGGATTACAACCAAGCTGCAGCTCGCGAGATAGGTCTTAGTCGTCAAGATGTAGCTATGTCATTGTTGGCATCCACTGATGGTCTGCCCACAGCTCGCATATACGAAGGTACGGACTACGAAACAATCGTGGTGAAGTGCGTAGATAAAGATGGTAAGCGCATAGATGATTTGCACTCGGCTCCAATATTTTCGATGATTCCGTCGCTGAATATGATAAATAGCGAAACACTAAGAGGAGTCATGAGTGGGGTAATGTCATCCGAAGATTTAATCGCTAGCACCTTTGCTACAACGCCTCTAAGCCAAGCCATAAAGAGCGTAAACATCAAATGGGAGGACCCAGTTGTCGTGAGGTACAACGGACAACGTTCCATGCGTGCTCAAGCCAACAGTATAACTGGCGTAGGGGCTGAAGATGCTCGCCAAGACATAATCAAAGAGATAGAGGCAATCGAGCTACCCGAAGGATACTCTATGATGTGGCAAGGTGAGTTTGAGACCAAAAGTGACTCTATGAAGTATCTATTCGCCAATCTACCGCTAGCAATTGTGCTTATGATTGGAATCCTGATTATGTTGTTTAAGGATTATCGCAAGCCGCTTGTGATTATGCTTTGTGTGCCACTTTTGTGTGTGGGTGCAATCCTTGGAGTTTGGGTTTCGGGTCTGCCATTTGGATTTGTCGCTATATGCGGAGTGTTGGGTCTCATAGGTATGATGATTAAAAATGGCGTGGTGTTGATGGATGAGATAAATGCCGAACTTGCAAGCGGCAAGGAGCCTGTGCAGGCGATTATCGACAGTTCAAATAGCCGTTTTAGACCTGTAATGATGGCATCTCTCACCACAATCTTGGGAATGATACCTCTATTGCCAGATGCCATGTTTGGTTCGTTGGCAGCAACTATTATGGGTGGACTCTTGGTCGGAACAGTTGTCACGCTGATATTTATACCTGTTTTATACTCTCTATTTTTTAATATTAAAATTAAGTAAACAAGTGCGTAGATTTATATATATATTACTGTTGGCTCTCTGTGCCCAAAGTGTAGAGGCTAAGACATACACCATAGAAGAGTGCCGCACGATGGCTCTCGAAACATCGAAAAATCTGAAATCGAGCAGCGAGAAGATACTTGCTGCGGAGGATTTGCTATCGGCATACAGGAGCAATTATCTGCCCAATTTTTCGTTGAGTGCCTCATATTTATACTCCACATCGTCGTTCGATGCTGCAATATCGGGTGGCTACTTACCCATATTTACCAATGGTGTATATGACCCAACAAGCGTGGCTTACATGCCCGACCAAAACTACGAACTAGAGATAGGTTCGGTATATAATGCTGGATTGATGGCTGCACAACCAATATATATGGGTGGCAAGGTGACCAATGCCATAAAACTAGCACGTGTGGGTGTGGAGGTTTCGAAACTCGAACAAAGAGTCAGCGAATCATCTGTTATAGAGCAGGCAGACAATGCTTTTTATAAAGTTATAGAGGTCGAGGAGTTGCTCCTAAGTGCTCAAAAATATCAATCCGTAGTCGAGGAGCTGCATCGCCAGGTAGAGCGTGCCGAAGCGCAAGGAATGAAGAGCCGCAACGATGTAATGAAGGTGGCAGTGAAACTTAACGAGGCGAAACTCCTAACACAAAAAGCTACAAATGGAGTGCGCTTAGCAAAGATGAACCTATGCTACACGATAGGGTTGCCGCTTATGACCACCGATTTTGCGCTTCAGGTATCGTTAGAGATGGATTATAGGGTAGATGACTCCAACCTCAATATATCTGCACGCCCCGAATACGCCATGCTTGGCAGCCAAATTGAGGCTAAGGAGTTGGAGGCAAAACTCACACGTGGAGATTTCTTGCCATCCGTATCTGCCATAGCATCATACGGTTACACAAATGGAGTGAAGCTCAACGGAAACACTATGTTTAACAATGCAGGGTTCACTGGTGGCGTGACTATGAACATCCCTATATTTCATTGGGGCGAGGGTCGTCGCAAAACATCTGCCAAAAAACGAGAGATAACAATTGCTCAAAACCAAATGGAGGATATGTCGCAGCTCATGACTCTGGAACTTATGCAAGCGATAAATATATACAACGAATCAATCCTCGAAGTGCAACTCTCAACATCTGCCGTAGCCCAAGCCGAAGAGAATATGCGCCTGAGTAAAAATCAATATATTGCAGGCATGGAGACCTTAGCTGACCACCTAGAAGCTCAAGCCATGTGGCAAAATGCCATGAGTGAACTCACTATATCTCGCTCCAAAAATCGCATCGCTTATACGCAGTACCTTAAGTGCCGAGGTGAGCTTTAATATTTAAATAGTATTAACGTACAAATAAAATCTGTGCTGTCATATTGAATTTGATTTGCAATCAATAAGTTATTGTGTAACAAATATTTATTACACTCTGCAAATCAAATTCAGCATGACAGCAATGCCCCGTTATTTAATTCAGTAATATTTACATTATGTTAAATAAATTAAATTTCAGTATAGAACCACTATATTTTCAATTCAATAGCAAAAAATCTCATCTCCAATAGCACTCTTAAAAACACACCAATAATTATTTTACCCTACTTATTTTCAATTCAATAGCAAAAAATCTCATCTCCAATAGCACTCTTAAAAACACACTAATAATTATTTTACCCTACTTACATTAATTGTCCGCAAAAAGTTTTGTTTTACTTTTTGCGGACAATCAATTTACAAACTATAGTTATCTTATAACTACTTAGCCTTCTCTACTCTAAAGTAATCGAAATCAGCATATCCGTTACCCTTCATAACATTTGCATTGAGGCAGTAGATACCAATCTTGCCACCAATCCACACGCCTCGGTCGGCATCGAATACTTGGCTGCTAACATTCTTGAATGTTTTGCCATCCTCGCTATATTGATATGTATATTTACCCTCTGCAGTCATTGTTATGCGCAGGTAAACTGTTGATTTAGACAAATCTAGCGATGCTTGCTCTTGTGGCAAAAGTCCGCAGTTGTTGAACTTTCCGTCATACAATTTGAGTTTGAATGCGTCGTTGTGTCTCTCGACTGCCAAGTATGAATGTGCACGAGCCATCATAATCAAACCTGCACGCTCACCCTCTTCGAGTGCTGCGGCATTGAGCTTTGTGGTAGCCATAAACGATGGCGCAGGGTACTTTTGGAGCAACAAGTTTGGCACGAAATATACATTTCCGCCATCCGAAGGTGCTGCCATTGGATATAGGCGCATATTTCCCTTTGATGCCGAGAGTGAATACCACTCCGATTGTGGGCTACCGTGCCATTGCCACTGCAAACCAAGTTTATCGCTATTGTTAAACTCATCGGTGGTTTGGGGAGTGATAATCTTGTTGTATGTCTTACCTACGTTTGGTTTCTTGTGCGTGAGGACTGGAACTCCACAACCATCACCATCTGGATCGTCGCCAATTACCACCCAATCATCTACCCATTTAGCAGGTTGAAGATGTGCGATACGACCATAGGCGTTTCTGTCTTGGAAGTGAATAAACCACCACTCACCAGTTTGAGTCTCGATAAGTCCACCTTGGTGAGGTCCATTTATGCCATTACCCTCGTCCAAAACTCGACGTGACTCATAAGGGCCCTCGATATTTTTAGACCTAAGTACTGTTTGCCAACCATTAGTTACACCTCCAGCTGGAGCAAATACGTAGTAGTAGCCATTACGTTTCATGAACTTCACTCCCTCAAGGATTGGATTCTCCTTGTCGTCCCAATATATCACCTTACCATTGTCGAGGAGCTTTTTGCCATCATCACTCATGCGGTGCAAATATACTGGACCTCCGCACAATTTCGAGCGAATCAACCACGCCTTACCATCATCATCCCAAAGTGGACATGGATCCTCCCATTGGCGAACTTGCAACACGTGCGTAAGCTCCCACTTTTGAGCTGGGTCTTTGGTGGTAGCCATAAACAAGCCCTCGTCTGGAGTACAGAAATAGACATAGAATAGTCCATTGTGGTAGCGCAACGATGGTGCCCACGAACCGCGACCGTGAATCACCTCTTTGTATCTGTCACATGGCAATTCATTGTATACATGGTTTATAATCTGCCAATTAACCAAATCCTTAGAGTGCAGAACTGGAATTCCAGGTGCGCAGTTAAAGCTAGATGACACCATATAGTAGTCATCCCCTACCCTAATAACATCGGGGTCGGAGTAATCGGCATGGATAATTGGGTTGGTGTACGTACCATCCCCATTGTCGGCAACCCACACTTGCGATGTTGCACTTGTGCACGCCACCAGTAGGCTTAGTGCAGAGATTAAAAGTGTTTTCTTCATATTTTAAGTTTTTATTTAGTTTCTTCAACTCTGAAGTAGTCAAAATCTACATATCCGTCACCCTTGTGAACATTGACATTTATGCAGAATATTCCAATCTTTGCACCTATCCACTTGCCCTTTTTCACCTCGCACTCCTTGTCGAACTGTGTGAAATTTTTGCCATCCTCGCTGTACGAGAAGTATGCTTTGCTCTCGGCTGTGATATTTGCCTTTATATATATGGTAGATGAATTAAGGTCGGCAACCAACTCTTGGCGTGGAGGATTTCCACAATTTCGGAAGTTTCCAGAGTACAACACCGCCTTGAGCTTACCCTCTCTGCGCTCTACGGCTACATAGAAATGTGGAAGTCCAAAAATCACAAGACCAGCACGCTCACCCTCCTTTAGTTCCGAAGCATCGAGCTTGGTAGTTGCCACAAATGACAAAGCAGGCAACTTCTGCATCAACAAGTTAGGTGCATAGTACAGGTTACCATGATCTGCCGATGAAGGCATAGAGTATAGTCGCATACTACCCTTCTTTGCCGACAACGAATACCACTCGGGGCTCTGTGTAGCTTGCCATTGCCACTGCAAACCTAGCTTGTTGCTATCGAATTCATCGGTAGTTTGAGGCGTGATAATTTGCTTATGCTTCTTGCCCACATTTGGTTTTGTGTGGGTTATAACTGGAATTCCGCAACCATCGCCATCCGAGTCATCACCCATAACAATCCAATCATCCGAAGTCCACTTCGCAGGTTGTAAGTGAGCAATACGACCATAGGCATCTTTGTCTTGGAAGTGAATAAACCACCACTCACCAGTTTGGGTCTCAACGAGTCCGCCTTGGTGAGGGCCATTTATGCCGTTACCCTCCGCCAATACTCTACGTGATTCGTAAGGTCCTTCGATATTCTTAGACCTCAGCACCGCTTGCCATCCCGTGCCTACACCTCCAGCAGGAGCGAAAATGTAGTAGTATGAGTTGCGTTTCATAATCTTCAGTCCCTCCAACACAGGGTTCTCTGTGCGATTCTCATATACGATTTTTCCTGGGTCAAGCACCGTGAGTCCATCGTCACTCATGCGGTGCAGATAAACTGGTCCTCCGCACAACTTCGAGCGCACTAACCATGCCTTGCCATCATCATCCCAAAATGGACATGGATCTTCCCATTGATATATCTGCAACACATGGTGAAAATCCCATTTGCCACGTATATCTTTGGTAGTAGCGGCAAATAATCCCTCCTCGGGGGTGCAGAAATATACGTAGAATGTGTCGTCGTGCTTGCGAATTGATGGTGCCCACGAACCTCTGCCGTGTATCACACGGGTGTATTGAGAGAATGGAAAGTTCTCGTATACGTGGTTCACGATTGTCCAATTCACCAAATCCTTGGAGTGGAGAATCGGAATACCTGGCACACAATTGAAACTCGACGCAATCATGTAGTAATCATCCCCATCTCTTATGAGGTCGGGGTCCGAATAGTCGGCATGTATAATCGGGTTAGTGTATGTGCCATCGCCATTATCCGCCACCCATATATTATTGGCATTAGCAACCATGGGGCTCAATGCTGCAAAGCAGAGAGCCATTAATAGTTTTTTCATATTTATATGGGTTAGATTGAAGTATATCCACCATCCACAGCAAGGTCAGTACCCGTAGCATAAGCCGACGCATCGGATGCCAAATATACATAAGCACCCACCAAATCCTCGGGCGTACCCAATCTATCGGCTGGAATATCCTTTAACCAAATTGGGTGCATATCCTTCATCGTCGCAACCAACTCTGTGGCTATATAACCTGGACTCACGCAATTCACACGTATGCCATACTTAGCCCACTCCACAGCCAATGCCTTGGTGAGCAAAATCACACCACCCTTTGATGCACAGTAATTTGCGATGGTTTGAGGGCGATTGATAATGTGACCCGACATAGACGCTGTATTGATGATTGCACCCTTTGTACCACGCTTAATCATCAGTTTACCAGCAGCTTGAGCGGTGAAGAATACTCCATTGAGGTTTACATCTATCACCTTTCTAAAATCCGCAGCCGAAATCTCCTCCGCTGGAACTACATTTGCAATACCAGCATTATTCACCGCAAAATCAATTCTCTCGAACTCCCGCTCATAAGTCGCAATCATAGCGTCTACACTCTGCTCGCTAGTTACGTCGCATGCTATGGCAATGCACTTCACGCCATACTTTGTCGCAATCTCGGCGGCAGTTTTTTTAGCCTCGGTGATATCTACCTCTATGATTGCAATATCTGCGCCCAAATCGGCATACGCCTCAGCTATGCACTTTCCGATTCCACGAGCTGCGCCCGTGATAAATCCTTGTTTTGATTTTAATGAAAATAGGTTTAAGGTTTTCATTTTTATTTAGGTATTAATTATTATTTCTTCTTTTTCTTCTCCACTATTGCATCAATCACAGCTATTGCGGTGATATTTACTATATCTCGCACTGGGCTCTCGATGTCGGTAAAGTGAATTGGTTTGTTTAGTCCCATTTGGATTGGGCCTATAATTTCGCCTTCGCCCATCTCTTGAATGAACCTATAAGTCGAATTCGCAGAGCTTAAGTTAGGGAATATTAGGGTATTAACATCCTTGCCAGCGAGTCTTGTGAATGGATAACGCTCATCTCGGAGTTGCTTATTCATCGCAAAATTCACCTGCATCTCGCCATCTATTGCCAAATCGGGATAGTGCACCTGCATGTGCTCCACCGCCTTGTGCACGAGTAGCGGACTACCCTGCTCGTCGGAACCAAAGTTCGAGTATGACAACATAGCCATAATTGGAGTTTGGTTAAAGAACCTCACGGTTTTGTCTGCCAACTTCGCAACATCTATGAGCACATCGGTGTCGGGGTGGCGATTTATGAGTGTATCGGCGAGGAAGTATGTTCCACGCTTAGAGTTTACGATGTGCATGGTTCCGAAGTGTTTAAATTCGGGTTGTATACCTATAACCTCTTTGGCTACCTTGATGGTGTTGGAGTATTTGGTGTAGACTCCCGTAACGAATGCGTCGGCATCGCCAGTTTCGACCATCATCATACCGAAGTAATTGCGCTCAAACATCTTGTCGTTCGCCTCTTGGTAGTTTGCGCCCTGACGCTCACGTTTTTTAGTGAGTATGCGTGCATAGCTCTCTCGCCTTGGAGATTCACACTCAGCACGGTGATTCACCAACTCTATGCCATCCAAATTGAGATCTAACTCTGCGGCTAGTCGTGTGATATGTTCTGTATTACCAAGCAATATCGGGTGGCACAAACCTTCGGACTTAGCCAACACCGCAGCCTTTAGCATATTAGGGTGGATACCCTCAGCAAACACCACACGTTGCGGAGCCGACCTAGCAGTCTCGTACAGCTGACGAGTGAGCAGAGACTCATGCCCCATGAGCAGTTTGAGTTTGTTGCGATACTCATCCCAATCGGTAATCTCGGTGCGTGCCACTCCCGACTCCATAGCAGCCTTAGCCACAGCTATCGATACTTCGGTTATTAGGCGAGGATCAACCGGCTTAGGTATGAAATACTCCGCACCAAATGTGAAGTTATTGACGTGATACGCCTCATTCACAACATCGGGCACAGGTTGCTTCGCGAGTGCTGCAATCGCCTTCACAGCCGCCAACTTCATCTCCTCGTTTATGGTTGTAGCACGAGTATCCAGAGCACCTCTAAATATATATGGGAATCCAATAACATTGTTTATTTGATTTGGATAGTCCGACCTACCCGTAGACATCAACACATCTGGGCGAGCCTCAAAAGCATCCTCATATGAAATTTCGGGCGTAGGATTTGCCAATGCAAATACAATAGGAGTAGCCGCCATACTGCGCACCATATCCTTAGTGAGCACATTACCCTTCGACAATCCCAAGAATACATCTGCGCCCACTATAGCCTCCGCCAATGTGTGAACATCCGTGCGAGGCGTAGCGAACTTCTCCTTACCTCCCGTGAGGTTTGCCCTATCTGCTGTGATAACTCCCTTGCTATCAAGCATTAATATATTCTCTTTGCGAGCTCCTAGAGCCACGTATAGCGATGTGCACGATATAGCCGAAGCACCTGCACCATTCACTACAATTTTAACCTCCTCGATTTGTTTGCCTGCAACCTCCAAAGCGTTCAACAATCCAGCTGACGAGATGATTGCCGTGCCGTGTTGGTCATCGTGCATCACGGGGATATCCAACTCCTCCTTTAATCTGCGCTCAATTTCGAAACATTCGGGTGCTTTGATATCCTCCAAATTTATACCTCCAAACGTAGGAGCTATAGCCTTCACAGCCTCTATAAATTTGTCGGGGTCTTTCTCATCTATCTCAATATCAAAGACATCAATACCTGCGTATATTTTGAATAGAAGTCCCTTACCCTCCATCACAGGTTTACCAGCCAAAGCACCTATATCGCCCAAGCCCAGCACCGCTGTGCCATTCGAAATCACCGCCACAAGGTTTCCTTTAGCAGTGTAATCATAAGCCGTAAGAGGCTCTTTTTCAATCTCCAGACATGGCTCTGCGACACCTGGCGAGTATGCCAACGACAAATCTGTTTGTGTGCTATAAGGTTTTGTGGGTACTACCTCAATTTTGCCTGGCTTGCCTTGCGAGTGATATAGCAGAGCTGCCTCCTTTGTGATTTTGACCATAATACAGAGCTTTTAAAAGTTAAAAATTGATACCTACAAATATATACATATATTTTGTAAATATCAATTTTTTCACCCCTTAATACTGCGATATAGTCCCCGAATATTGCACATCGTTATACCACGGATTTTTGATTGTGAGAGTTGCACCTCCCCACTTCGAATTTATCTCCATAATAAAAGTGTATGTACTAGCCGAAAACAACGAAGTCTCAAAACTTACTCGCCATCCATTTTCGGTCTGCTCGGCAATGTATTTATTGACCGAAGGCAATGTGTAGTTCAATGTGACATAGTGGTATGGTGGCACATATCCTTTGATATAAGGCAGGAACACATCGACTGGCCCATCCCAAATTCCGACTTCGAAGTTTGGGTTCATAAGGGTTTTTGTCTGCCCTGTAATCTGCTGCATGGTGGTAGGTGTGAATTGAAAGTTGCGTGACATAACCAGCGAATCGTTCGTTTTCTCGAATGCTGCTTGGCGTGCTGCACGTCGTTGTTCTCGTTGTTCACGGCTCTCCTCTTTGGGTGACACGGGCGGTTTACGAGTAGATATCACACCATAGCTCACCACGCAAATCATAATTAAGATAATGGATAAGATTTTTTTCATAATATTAATAGGTATGTGAATTTAACAGATATCCCCCACAACCATATTGCCAAATAAAACATCTGACCTCGACGGGTGACAATACGAACTAAAATTTATATATGAAAGCGAATTAAGGTTTGAAATTTCAAACCTTAATTCGCTTTATGAACAAATTATTTATAAAAAACTACATTATAAAGTTGCTAATATGAAAATATATTTATAATTTTAGATTTATAAACCAAAATTTATCACTTAATACTTCGAATTATGAAAACTTATGTAGCAAAAGAGATTAAAGATATCGTCTTGATTGGAGCCCCAGGCACAGGAAAAACCACCCTGGCTGAGGCTATGGCTTATGAGGGCAAAGTTATAGACCGTCGTGGAACAATCGAGGGTTGCAACACCCTATCCGACAATAGCGACATCGAGCACGAATACAAACGCTCGATATACTCTACTACCCTATTCACCGAGTTCATGGGTCGCAAACTCAACATTATTGATTGCCCAGGTTCGGATGATTTCTGCGGAGCACTCTTCTCTGCATTCAAAGTTGGAGACATTGGCGTGTTTTTGTTCAATGCCCAAAATGGCTGGGAGGTTGGTTCCGAAATCCAAGCTCGCTATGCCCGAATACTCAAAAAACCTGTTATCGGTGTTATTTCGCAACTCGACCACGACAAAGCAAACTTCGAGGCTGCATTCGAAAGCATAAAAGCTGCCGCAGGGCTAAAACCCGTACTCGTGCAATACCCCGTAAATCAAGGCGCAGAGTTCGACTCGTTCATCGACGTGCTTATGATGAAGATGTATCGCTTCACCGACACCAATGGCTCACGTGAAGAGTTGGATATCCCAGCCGAGGAGTTAGAGCGTGCACAAGAGCTCAACCGTGAATTGGTAGAGATTGCTGCCGAGAACGACGAGGCACTCATGGAGCTATACTTCGACAAGGGCAACCTCACCCAAGATGACATTCGCGCAGGATTGAAGATTGGTGTGGCAAATCGCTTATTGATGCCTATATTCTGCGTCAGTGGCAAAAAAGATGTTGGTACAAAGAGACTTATGGAGTTTATTATCAATGTAGCTCCAGGCCCACTATCAGCTCCTAAATTCCTAACCACCGAGGCCGAGGAGATTGCACCCGATGCAGAAGGAGCAGTTGTAGCTATGGTATTCAAAACCCAAGTTGAGCAACACATCGGCGAGATTAGCTACTTGCGTGTAATCAGAGGCAAAATCACAGAGGGCATGGAGCTCATAAACGCTCGCACAGGCAACAAAGAGAAGATTTCGCAGCTGTTTGCAGTAGCGGGTAAAAACCGCACCAAAATTTCGGAGCTATCAGCAGGCGACATCGGTTGCACCATAAAACTAAAGGGCACAAAGACTAACGACACACTCTGCTCAGCAAGCGACGTGGTGACCGTAGACCCTATAGTATTCCCAGAGCCACGCTATCGTGCAGCTGTGAAGTGCAAAGAGACTTCGGACGAAGAGAAGCTAGGCAAACTACTCAATGATGCCAAATTCGAGGATCCTACCCTACTTGTTGATTACTCTAAAGAGTTGAAACAGACAATAGTTCAAGGTCAAGGAGAGCATCACCTAAATATCCTGCGCAACAAGATTATGGCAGAGGGTAAAATCGATTTCGAATATATTGCTCCCAAGATTCCATATCGTGAGACAATCACCAAGATTGCTCAAGCGGAGTATCGCCACAAGAAACAATCGGGCGGTGCTGGTCAATTTGGCGAGGTACATATTGTAATAGAGCCATACTACGAAGGCATTGAGGATCCACGCACATACAAAATTGGCGGCAAGGATATAAATATCAATGTCAAAGGCAAGGAGGAGCACGATTTGCCTTGGGGCGGCAAGTTGCAATTCTATAGCTCAATCGTTGGTGGTGCTATTGATGCTAGATTCCTGCCCGCTATCGTAAAAGGAATTTTAGAGAAGATGGACGAGGCTCCACTTACGGGCTCTTACGCTCGTGACATCCGTGTTGTGTGCTACGATGGTAAAATGCACCCTGTGGATTCAAATGAGATTTCGTTTAAGTTGGCTGCACGCAACGCATTCAAGGAGGCGTTCCGAAATGCAGGTCCCAAGATTATGGAGCCCGTGTATGATGTGGAAGTATTGACCCCAACCGACTATATGGGAGCTGTGATGAGCGATTTGCAGAATCGTCGTGCTATAATTATGGGTATGGAGTCTGACAAGGGATTCGATAAGCTCAACGCTCGTGTGCCACTTGCGGAGTTGTACAGATACTCTACATCGTTGTCATCACTCACTTCGGGAGCTGCGACCTACTCTATGAAGTTTGCATCTTATGAGCCAGTTCCGAGTGATGTTCAAGATAAGCTACTCAAGGCTTACACCGACTCTGACGAGGAGTAAAAACAACTATTTTGTCTATAAAATCATCCCTTTTGTCGAGGGATGATTTTTTATATTTAACATTTTACTAATTTAGTACTCTAACATTACAATAGCGAAAAACTTTTTAAATATAAATATTATGAAACTAAAGAGAATTGTATCTTCGATTTTGATGCTTTTAGCACTCACAACAACAGCAGTAGTAGCACAACCTGGCGGCGGCATGGGCGGCGGTGGCGGCATGGGCGGCGGCCGTGAAGGTGGAATGGGTCAAGGCGAGGAGCAAAGTACTCCCAACATTCTTGAGCAAGCAGGTTACTTCGAAATTGAGGCTAAAGCAGCTCTTAAGAAGGTGAAGATTAAGGATTCTGCTATGAAGGATGCTTTCAACAAAGCATTGGCTGCATACGCAGAGGGTTATGATGCTACAACTCAAAAGCTAGCCAAAGAGATAGCAGAGCTTAACGTTATTCAAAAGAAGATAATTGCAACTTCGAGTGACAGAAACTCAATGCGCACATTGATGCAAAGCTCACAAGAGCAAACTACTAAGCTTAGAGCCGAGATGGTTCCTCTTCACAAGAAACTTAGCGAGGAGACTATGCCAGAGATTCTAGGCGAGAAAGAGCTTTCGTTGTGGGTAAAATACTACTCTGCACTTTGCCAATCAAAGGGATTCCGCATCAACCAACAACAACGTCGTGAGCGTGGTGAGGGACAACAAAGCGGTCAAGGCGGTCAAAGACCACAACGTTAATAATCCACGACTAACGTAATTCAAAAATAATAATCCCGACTAACTTTTGACAGTTAGTCGGGATAATTGTTTTATATCAATTAATATTTATCGAAATGCACTTTTGATTCAACAAATTTGTTTTTAGGAGTTGGAGTGCCATCGCTGTAACCCACCGCTATAACCGACAGTGGCATGATGCCATCGGGAAGCGAAAGTGTCTCTTTTAACAAATTCTCGAACCTTGCATTGCCATGGGCTCCAGTCCATACAGTTCCGAGCCCCATAGATGTTGCTGCAATCAAGATATTCTCTGTCGCTGCAGAACAATCCAACACCCACGAACCACTAGCGTTGGTATTACCCAAGACTACAATCGCAGCAGGGGCTTTGCCTACTGGAGGTTTAATTGTGCCCATTTTATCGAGAATTGCACGATCCCTAACCACGATAAACTCCCAAGGCTGCTTATTCATAGCCGATGGTGCTGCCATTCCAGCCCTAACCAACTCCATTAGCAACTCTTTGCCTACGGATTTAGATGTGTAACTTCTTACACTTGTTCGCATGTGTATGCACTCCAATGTGGGGTTTGCATACTCTTGAGCAGATAGGCTCAAACAACCTACACATAAGGCTGCAAAAATTGATACTAAAACTTTTCTTTTCATAGTTGTTATTGATTGATTCTTAATTTTCTTAAACTACGTGGCACTTGCCTCGGAGGGTAAATATACTTATATTTTATCTATATCCAAAGGCTTTGATTAAAAATATTATGTTTCCTACTATCCTCATCGTCCATATCCATAATACTAGGAATCTTAATCCTGCAACAAAACTATATTAAATTAATATATGATATATATATTTGTAATATTTATACAATATATTTAGGGCTTGTTATAATATTTTTTTATATTTGCAGATATAGGCAATGATAGTTACACCAACAACCCACTTTAAATAATATAAACCTATGCAAGAGATTATAAATGAAGCTGCACTACTAGTGCTACTAAATGCTCAAATGTCGTACCCACTTTTCAAGGAGGACAAAACATTGCTAAGCACCACAAAGCTACCATTCTACAAAGAATATGTGCTTGTCAAAGCAAAGACTTTCTCTACCATCCCTAGTGTGGAGATTAATTTTTTGTGGAGCGAAAAGGGTAATAGAGTTATAAAAATAGATGGTGATAAGGATTGTTTCTTCGACAATGTAGAGGCTCTCAAGCCACATATTACACCACAAACCGCCGTGGCATACATCAAATTTGTATTAGGTAGCGTGTATGATGACAATGGGGCGATTAGGGTTTGTGAGAGAGTTGAAGATATCAAATTTTCGTCAAATCCTTCGGATAGCCAACGATTGTTTTTAAACAAAAATATCAAACCTGCAACCATAGCGGAGAGGAATAGGATGATTGTCGTAAATTGTAATATAGTATATGGAACATCCCTATATCGTGCCGAGATTGAGTTGCAATACAACGGAATGTTTGACATCACAAAGGAAGAGTGCCTTGGTAGCAATATAGAGCCGCTTAGGACAATATTTTTGAAATAAGTAGGGTAAAATAATTATTGGTGTGTTTTTAAGAGTGCTATTGGAGATGAGATTTTTTGCAATTGAATTGAAAATATAGTGGTTCTATACTGAAATTTAATAGTGAAAAATATCGCTCCAAGAGTGCTTTTAAAAATATGACAATAATTGTTTTACACTACTTAGTACATAAAATCTATTGATATGGAGAAGATTAAAGATATAATTGGCCGATTGAATCAAGAGTACGCACAACTCTATCCTCCTGCTTCGGATGTAGATATTGAGCGAGTGAACAACTATTTACTCGAGCTGGAGATTGGTGAATTACCCCCATCACTTGTTGCATTTTTGAAAATATGCGATGGCTTGGAGTATAACGGTTTGATAATTTATGGCACTCACGACGACGACATAGTTCGTCACAACGAAGATAAACACGACTACTACGAGGAGTTCTCTCACCTCCTATTCTTTGGCTCAATTGACGACGACATTTACACATACAACGCCACAACTCAAATGTTTGAATCACGCGACATAAACGGTATGGAGTGCTGGGATGAATACGACTCATTCGACACATTTTTTCGCGGCGAGATGATGCAATGGCTAACCTAACGCACCAAACATAACCCACTAAAACTCAAGATTATGAAACTATTTATTTCCTCAAATAATACTCTCAATGCAGAGCGTTCGGAGTTAGTTAAATTTATATCACAAATATGCGACGAATATGGTTTTCCGCCAATCAAAATAGTCGAAAATAACGCCTTTACCGAAGATAAGCTAGCTCAAATCATGGGCGAGTGCGACCTATTTTTTGCCCTCACCGACACCGATATTGAGAGCCATATCATGAAGGCGTTTAATGCCGCCACGGTGTGCAACATGAGGGGAAAAACACCTATTATATATGTGTATAACAAAGAGCCCCAAAATGATGATACGCTAACCGACAGTTGTAAGGAGTTCTCCAAACACCTTATAGATGAGACAAAACGCCTATGGATTAGATTTAAGCATAGTGATTTTCTGCGTATAAATTTTGCACTTCAACTAGAGGCTTTCAACCCTCGCCTATTCGAGACAAAACTTATTGGACAGAAGATATATTTGCGCAATTTGGAGGTCGGAGATATGCTAAATTGTTCGGCTGTGTTGCACTCTTTTTATTACAACAACCTGCGACAATACCTCAACCAAACAGATATAGCACGCCATGACACTGCATTGTCGCCTAATGAGAAGTTCCAAGAAGATGTGTTCGCCCGCAAAGTTCGCCAAAAAATTCAGGAGTTACTCGCATCATATTACGAGATTTACAAACGAATGATAACACTACCGAGTCGAGCTGCGTCATCGCAACTTAGAGTTGGCTATAACAATATATACAACGGTAACGCTACCGAATCACTAAAGGCTCTAAACATAGAGGAGCTCACCGACACAACCTCTCGCCTGGGTACAAGGGTTAAAAATGGTGAAGAGCTAAATCAATATAACACCCTAGAGCTTAGTGGTGCAATCGAAGCTATGGGACTTAGGGCATTGGTGATAATGACTGATACGTACAACCCCATCTACATAAACCAAGCAATAGAGGCTATGCAAAAAGCTATTCTATTTGCTGGTGAGGGTAGAGCATCGGGCATTACTTATGCTCAACACATAACCACTTACGCACTATTTTTGAGTAAGTATAAAAACGACCCAGATGGCTCGAAGTGGTACGAATTAGCGTTGGAGGTGCTATTACGCACAACAAGCGAAGAGTCCATGGAGGTTGGTAAAGCATACCTCAACATTGCAAATTATTATATCGCAGCAGAGAACAACGAGAAGGCTATGTGGGCACTTAAGCAAGCTCTGTCCATCATATCAAAACTCTCACCCAAAGACCCAGTTATGGGACTAATTTATTGGGGCATAGCAAAGGTTCACGAACGCAGGGGCGAGTACACCGAAGCATTAACTCACTGCACCGCTGGAGAGGAGCTATACCTCATGACTCACTCGGTGGGCGATTTGATGAGCATAAAGTTTTGGTTTATGCAAATACGTCTGCGCAAAGAGATGTCGCAGCCCGATTTTAGCGAAGAGGAGTATTTGGCAAAGGAGCAGATGATATTGCACTATTATGGCGCAGAGGAGCCCCTCATTGAGTTCTATCTATTCTTTGCGGATATGTATGCCGACAGCAACCTCTATAAGCAGGCGGCAGATGTGCTAAGCAAAGTACTCATTATGTCGGACGACAAACTCGGGGGTCTCAGCCTCACATCGCAGGCTATACTCTACCGAATGATATTCGCACACAGATATATGAAAGACAACGAATCCGCACTCAAAGTAGCGTCGGAGTTGATACAAAGATTACGCCTTGCTCCAGAGCAGTACCAAGATATGAAGAGAGCGGCAGATACATTCTTCGTAATTGGACGCATCAAGGACTCTTTGGAGAGTTATAATGATGCGATTGAGAATTTTTCGCATGCACTAACCGTATACAACTCCGTAGTGGGCAAAGATTGCACAGAGTCGGCGGATTGCCATAAACAGATGGGCGACATATATTCTAAGTGTGGGCAATCCAAACAAGCTTTGGAGCACTATCAAAATGGATTGCGTATTGCGGAATCTAAATATGGCGAAAGTAGTGTTGAAGCTGGAATCTATTATAGTCTCATTGCCGAGGAGTATTTCTTTGACGACGACTACCCTTTGGCAGTAGAATATTACATAAAGGTGATTGAACTGGATGACGGCAATGGCGAAGATTTGAGCAAAGAGATGTTAAACGCTATTCGCAAGGCATATATAGGAATTGGTAGCTGTCAAGTTTTTGTCGAGGATTATGAAGCTGCCAAGAGTACTTACGATTTTTTGTTTGATAGATTTGGTCACGCCAACAACCTAGAGTATTCCGACATCTATCTCAAATATGCCATGACACTCAAGGGGTGTGGTCAAGATCAAGAGGCACTAACCCATTACTTCAAGGCTATAAATCTTAAGATTATATTCCATGGTGGAGATAACAAATATTTAGCTCCTATATATGTCAAAGTAGCCCAAATATATGAGGAGCACAATATGAGAGATGAGGCGTTGGAATACTACACCAATGGAGTGAATATATTTATAAAATTCGTATGCAGAGATCACGAGTATGTAATGAGTAATTACTACCAAATAGCTAGACTACAACTCATTAACGAAAAATACCAAGAGGCTTTTGATGCTGCAATGCAGGCCAAAGAGATATACGACAATTTGGGTCTGGACAGCACGGAGGAGTATGCCACAATATATGGCTATCTGTATGAGGCAGCCATTAAGTTGGGCAGAACAGAGGAGGCATTGAAGTATAAAAAGATATAGGTTGATATCTATGAACTGTTAGGCGATAAATAATAGTACATTGGCAATATATAAGTAGGGTAAAAATAATTATTGGTGTGTTTTTAAGAGTGCTATTGGAGATGAGATTTTTTGCTATTGAATTGAAAATATAGTGGTTCTATACTGAAATTTAATAGTGAAAAATATCGCTCCAAGAGTGCTTTTAAAAATATGACAATAATTGTTTTACACTACTTATAACATATTAAAAAATAGTTCCTATGTTTAACCCGTGAAACAACCAGTAAATAAAAAATAAGCTATAAAGTTTTAGTTAACTTTGTAATTGGAAGAAAGTTACACTAAAAACAATATAGCTTATGAAAACGCAGAACAAAGTTACGAAATTAGATTTTACTGGACAAACAATTTACGTAGGAATTGATGTTCATTTGAAAAGTTGGTCGGTAGAAGTTTTGTCAGAACGCTCAGTTTTGAAGAAGTTTCGACAGAATCCAGAGCCTGAGGCACTGCACAAATTTCTTGCGACAAACTACCCCAATGCCACCTACTACTCGGTTTATGAGGCTGGGTTCTGTGGATTTTGGATACACCATCGCTTGATGGAGCTTGGTATTGAGAACATTGTTGTGAACCCTGCCGATGTTCCGACGATGAGCTGGGAGAAGCTACGAAAGACCGATGCGGTGGATTGTAGCAAATTAGCGAGAGGATTGCGTAGTGGAGATTTAAGAGGCATTTATGTTCCTTCTGCGCAGATGCTCGAAATACGTTCTTTGATAAGGCTTAGAAATTCGATTGTAAAGGATACAACACGAGAGAAGAATCGCATTAAGTCTCTATTGCATTTTCTTGGCATTGAGATTCCAGAAGAGTTTGCTCGTCCTAACTCCAACTGGTCAAAACGCTTTTTGGCTTGGTTAGGAGGAGTTGAATTTATCACAGAGTATGGTCGCAAAAGGTTAGATGTGCATCTCTCTAAATACACCCATTTAAGATCATTACTCCTTCAAGAGACTCGTGAAATACGCCAGCTGACACGAAGTGTAGAGTTTGAGGAGTCGATGAGACTTATAACCTCCATACCAGGGATAGGGGTAATTACGGGGATTACATTCCTTTGCGAATTAGATGATATTCACAGATTTCGTAATTCAGACCATCTCGCCTCATTTGTAGGGCTAATTCCAATGTGCCATTCAAGTGGGGAGAAAGATGGAACAGGCGAGATTACTATTCGCAAACACGCTGCTCTGCGAAGTAATATTGTAGAGGCTGCGTGGGTCGCAATACGCAAAGATCCTGCAATGACACTCTGCTTTGGAGAGTATTGCAAGCGTATGGATGCGACAGAGGCGATTGTAAAGATTGCTCGCAAACTCATACGAAGAATATTTTATGTACTCAAACACAAGCAGATGTATGTATGCTCTGTTGTTGAATAATATACGATCCTATGGTGTAAACAAATTTTTCACACGAGAATACCACAACATAGTTTTTGCAGCGTTAACTTTGTTTTCCTCCTTCGCACCTCGGTAAAGCTCAAGTAAACTTGACTTTACACTCGGTTTGTCGTCGGTTAACGTCTGCTTCTTAATAGAATGTGGCTCTCGCCTACCAGTAAACTGATAAAGGAATTTGCAGCACTCGTTTATTCGAGATGTCTGCTGTGGAAAGTTTGTTTACCGTAGGATTTAGGATTTGGGTTTTTAAGCCATATAGACAGTATCAATAATGAAAAAAGGAGACCATTTTCACAGCCTCCCCAATAAGCATTATTGCATACCGTCAGGGTGTTCATTGCTTGATAGGTTGCTCCCCAGCAGAGCCTATTTCCTCTTAACACCTTGATACAAAGGTAATAAAAACAAATTTAATTTTAAACTTTATCCGATTTTATTTGGATATTAACTGGAAAAAACTATGGAGAGTCCAATAGCAAAGAGCATAGTCGAAGCAGAGGTTTCGAAGATGAATATCGCCGATTTCGGCCGAGCAACAATCCGCGAGGTGGTGGCAATATCCACAGCCTTGGAGGCAAAAACAGCCACAGAATTTATACACATGGAGATGGGCGTGCCTGGGCTTCCAGCCGCCGAGGTGGGTGTCAATGCCGAAATAGCTGCGCTCAAAAGCGGCAAGGCGTCGATATACCCCGTGATTGATGGTGTGGCGGAGCTCAAAAGCGAGGCTAGCCGATTCGTCAAAGCATTTGTCGATGTTGATATCTCGGCACAGGGGTGTGTCCCCGTGGTTGGCTCCATGCAGGGTACCTTCACATCGTTTTTGGTATGTGGGCAGTGCGACCCCAAGCGTGACACAATCCTATTTATCGACCCAGGATTCCCAGTTCAAAAGCAGCAAATTACCGTCATGGGCTACAAATTCGAGTCGTTCGATGTCTACGACTACCGTGGCGACAAACTCCGCGACAAGTTGGAGAGCTACCTCAGCCAAGGCAACATAGCAGCAATCATATATTCCAACCCCAACAACCCCTCGTGGATATGCCTAAAGGAGGCAGAACTGCAAATCATTGGCGAGGCAGCAACAAAATTTGACACCATCGTGTTGGAGGATTTGGCATACTTCGCCATGGATTTCCGCTCGGAGCTGGGCACTCCATTCTCGGCTCCATACCAACCTTCGGTGGCTAGGTATACGGACAACTACATACTCCTAATCTCTGGCTCTAAGGCATTTAGCTACGCAGGGCAGCGAATTGGTGTGGTGGCAATCTCCGACAAGCTCTACTCTAGAACATACGCTGGTTTGACATCTAGATATGGTCAGTGCACATTCGGAAGTGCATTTGTGCACCGTGCCCTATACGCCATATCGTCGGGCGTGAGCCACACAGCGCAATATGCTCTAGCAGCGATGTTTAAGGCAGCCAGCGATGGTGAATTCCGATTCCTGGAGGATGTCAAAGAGTATGGTCGCAGAGCAAAACGGCTGAAGGAAATTTTCCTCGCAAATGGTTTCCATGTGGTATACGATGCCGACATGGGCGACCCCATAGCCGACGGATTCTACTTTACTGTGGGCTACAAAAACATGAGCGGCGGTGAGCTAATGTCGGCACTCATACACTATGGTGTCAGCGCAATATCTCTGGACACCACAGGTAGCCTTCAGAGTGGAATTAGAGCCTGCACATCATTTATCAAGGAGCATCAATACGCTCTACTCCAAGAGCGACTCCAACTCTTTGCCCAAGAGTTTTAGGGTTGGCAGTTGCATACAAAAAGAGGTCTCGGATTTGCGTCCGAGACCTCTTTTTGTATGATATAAAGGAAATTAAGCCTTAAATCCCTTACCAATTCCGATGAAATCCTCAGCTACCAAAGCAGCACCACCGATAAGACCACCATCAACGTTAGCCTTAGCGAAGATCTCCTCAGCGTTAGATGGCTTGCAAGAACCTCCATAAAGGATAGCAGCGTTCTCAGCTGCAGCACCAAACTTAGATGCCAATACCTCGCGGATGTATGCGTGAATCTCCTCAGCTTGCTCAGCCGATGCAGTAAGACCTGTACCGATAGCCCAAACTGGCTCATAAGCTATTACAAGTGATGCGAATTGCTCCTCTGTAAGGTTGAATACTACCTCCTCGATTTGTGCCTTCACAACGTCGAAATAAGTACCATTCTCTCTCTCCTCCTTAACCTCGCCTACGCAGTATACTGGAATCATTCCATTAGCGTAAACTTGCGCCATCTTAGCGTTCAAAGTAGCAGAAGTTTCTCCGTAGTACTCTCTACGCTCTGAGTGACCAAGGATTACATACTCCACACCCATAGATGCCAACATTGTAGCTGACACCTCACCAGTGTAAGCACCCTTAACCTCAGCAGCACAGCTTTGTGCACCTACAGCTACACGGCTACCCTTCAAAGTCTCGATAACACCTGCAAGGTGTGTGAATGGAGGACATACGATGAAGCTTACGCACTCACATACCTCACTAGCCTTAGCTGCTACGCCCTTAGCGAGCTCTACACCCTCCGCAGGAGTGGTGTTCATCTTCCAGTTTCCTGCAACGATTTTCTTTCTCATTGTTTTGTTTTTTATGTTTTGTTTGAAAAATATCTCTTTTCGAATAGGGTTGCTACCCACATCGCCCACAAAGTTATAAATAATTTTTAAAAATGGGTGGATTTGGTGTGGTATTTTTAATTTGCGTACGCAGGTTAATTAGTTTTTATCTGCCTTACACCTTTAATATTTGCACCAAAGCCTTTGACGGAAATCGTGTATGTCAATTCATTATTATAGTATGATCTGTAACTTGCGCCATGGTTGTTGCTTTTCTCTTTATACTTCACCTCTAGCTTGTATATTGGTGTGAGAATCATATCGCATCCAGCCTTTTCTAATGCCATGTTCAAAACTGCTGCCTTTGCCTTTGCGTATAGCGAACTTACTTTTTCTGATTTAAATCTCAATAAGAAATCATCATCTACAACGTAAACTCCCACCTTCAGATTATGATTTCGATTTATATTTTTGGTTGTTATAGGGTCGGCAGACATAGTATACGACGCTGTAACTTCGCCAATCATATTAACGCTTACTCTTAGATTGCTGTTTACTGCTGCTCTTCACCTCTTTTTTGGTGTTCTTTTTGTTATTCGGTTTCTCTAGGAGTACAGCGCACGATGTTACTGAAAATAGGACAAGTGCAGATATGAATAACTTTGCGATTGTGTGTTTGTTGAATTTCATATTGTTTTGTTTTTCTTGGTAACTATGCATCTTTCTTGCCATATTTCAGCTTGCCATTTCAGCACCTAAAGGTGCTACGCCCTCCTGTGCACTTTTTTCATAAAAAAAGTGCTTTTAGGAGTGTCGGGCGGTTATTGGCTGGACTGCCCTACTCGGGCGGAGGTGCGAGCCGCACGGGCGGGAGATGCCTAGGGCATCTCTATTACTCTTCGCACCATGACTTAACCGCCTCAATAGAGGGGGCTTTTAAGCCTAGTTTGTTCTTTTTATTGAATCCGCACATTTGGTTGAAGAATTTTCCACCCTCCAACTTCTTAAGCGATGCAACTGTAACATAACCCATCTTCTGAATAACAGGCACCCACTCCTCAGGCACGCCAATCGCCACATAATCCTCCACAGAATCATTGACCACCTTCTTCTCGGGGCGCATCTGTGGGAAGAACAATACATCTTGGATTGAGGGTTGGTTGGTCATAAACATCGTGAGGCGGTCAATTCCAATACCCATACCCGAGCACGAAGGCATTCCATACTCCAAAGCCCTCACAAAATCCATGTCGATAAACATAGCCTCATCATCGCCCTTCTCGCTAAGCTTAAGCTGGTCTTGGAATCTCTCCAACTGGTCGATTGGGTCATTGAGCTCCGAATATGCATTACACAACTCCTTACCATTTACGAACAACTCGAAACGCTCCGTCAAATCTGGATTGTTGCGATGACGCTTACAAAGCGGCGACATCTCGCAAGGATAATCGGTAATAAATGTAGGCTGAATAAGCTCCTCCTCGCAATACTGACCAAAGATAGCATCTATCAACTTGCCCTTTCCGTAGCTCTCGTCCACCTCAACATTCAAAGATTTACAAGCAGTTCTAAGCTCATCTTCATTTTTACCCGTGATATCAAATCCTGTCTTTTCACGTATAGCATCCGTCATTGACAATCTGCGGAATGGAGCTTTGAACGAAATCTCCTTGTCGCCAATAGTGATAGTCGTAGCGTTGTTGGTAGCCATAGCGACCCTCTCCAACATAGTCTCTGTGAACTCCATCATCCACAAATAATCCTTGTACGCCACATAAATCTCCATAACCGTAAACTCTGGGTTGTGGGTTCTATCCATACCCTCGTTGCGGAAATCTTTGCCAAACTCATAGACGCCGTCGAATCCTCCAACAATCAACTTCTTGAGGTACAACTCATTTGCGATACGCAAGTACAACTCCGTGTCGAGCGAATTGTGGTGCGTGATGAATGGACGAGCCGAAGCACCTCCAGGAATTGGTTGCAGAATAGGTGTCTCCACCTCCAAGTAACCCTTCGAGTTGAAGAACTCACGCATGGTTGATATAATCTTTGCACGCTTAACGAATACCTCCCTCACGTGTGGGTTCACCACCAAATCCACATAGCGTTGGCGATAGCGGATTTCGGGGTCGGTGAATGCGTCAAATGTCTGACCATCCTTCTCCTTTACCACTGGCAATGGGCGGATAGATTTAGACAATATGGTGTACTTTTGGCAATGTACCGACAACTCACCCGAGTTTGTGCGGAATGCAAATCCCTCGACACCGACGAAGTCGCCAATGTCCAAAAGTTTCTTGAATACTGTGTTGTATAGCGTTGGGTCACCCTCTGGGCACACATCGTCACGACGAATGTATACTTGAATACGACCCGTGTGGTCTTGCAATTCGAAGAACGACACCGAGCCCATGATTCGGCGGCTCATGATACGTCCTGCAATGGTGATTGACTGGAAGTTACCCTCCTCCTGAGAATACTCCTCGGTGATTTGTTGTGCCGTTGCGGTCACCTCATATTTTGCTGCTGGGTAGGGCTCTATGCCCAATTCGCGTAGTGCCGCAAGGGATTGGCGGCGTAGAACCTCTTGTTCGCTGAGTTCGATGCTCATAATCTAATTCTGAATCTGTTAAATTTATTTGGCAAAAATAGTAAAAAAGATTGAGACTACCCATATAAATAGGTGATTTTTTACCTGCTGCCCACACCCCAGCAAACAAAGTGCGGATTGTGCAAATCCTCCTTGTTGTACCGAAGAGCCTCGCCACTCTCCATCGTCACGGTCTCACCTCCAGCCTCGTGGAGTATAATCTCGCCTGCTGCAGTATCCCACTCGCTAGTTGGTGATGTGCGCACGTAGTAATCCACAGAGCCCTCGGCAAGTAGGCAAAATTTGTACGAGCTACCCTGTTCAATAACCTCTAAATTAGGGTGTTGAGATTTTAGAAACTCTATGTGAGAATATGTCTCAGGAGTGTTGTGCGACCTCGAAATTGCCACCTTGAATGTTGCGTGTGGCGGCTGCACCAAGGGTAGCGACTCGCACGCAATCGAGAATTCGGAGTACGAAATATTGGAGTCACTCACAGGCTCCAAATCATAGCACACATACGCCCCACCATCCCGCTCTGCGAAGTATAACTTGTGCAGATAGGGCACATATATAGCACCAAACATGGCTCTATTCTCCGACATGAGGGCTATATTTACCGTAAATTCGTTGTTGCGATCTATGAACTCACGAGTGCCATCGAGTGGGTCTATCAACCAAAAAAGCTCCCAGTTTTTGCGCTCTGCGTATCGCATTGTACGACCCTCCTCGCTTAGAATAGGGATTCGTGTTGCGCCCAAGCTCTCCTTGAGCGAATTGTGCGCTGCACGGTCGGCTGCGGTTATTGGTTTTTGGTTGTCGTTGAGCGACACCTCCAAACTCTGGGGCGTGTTGTATACATCCATAATCGCAGCTCCAGCTTTGATTGCGGCATTTATGAGGTGGGCGATAAGGAACTCGCGGTGTTGATTCTCGACCATGGGGCTATATTTTTAAGTAGTTACTTCCAAAGATAGTAATTTTTTTACGATTCTAAAGCGGTTGGACTCCACAAAAAATTGTGCCATATTGCTAAAATTGTAAAAAATGTTGGCAAAGTGCTTGTTATCTCGATAATTATGCTTACATTTGTGAGCATTTTTATGTACAAAACAATTTAATTTTTTTAAATGTACGTTATAGTAGAGATTGCAGGTCAGCAATTTAAAGCTGAAAAAGGTCGTAAACTTTATGTTCACCGTCTTTCAGGCGAGGTAGACTCGTCTATAAGTTTCGACAAAGTCCTGCTCACAGACAACGACGGTCAGGTTAAAGTAGGTGCACCTGTAGTAGAAGGCGCCTCAGTAAAGTGTAAGATTCTTCAGCACTTGAAGGATGACAAAGTCATCGTATTCAAGAAGAAGCGTAGAACTGGGTATCAAAAGCAAAATGGTCACCGCCAATGCTTGACTCAGATTCTTATCGAAGATGTAATTGCGTAACTCTTAAAATTTAGTAGAAAATGGCACACAAGAAAGGCGTTGGTAGTTCTAAGAACGGCCGCGAGTCAGAGAGCAAAAGACTCGGCGTAAAGTTGTTTGGTGGTCAGTTCGCTAAGGCGGGCAACATTATTGTTCGTCAAAGAGGTACTCTCCACAACCCAGGTGCAAACGTGGGTATCGGTAAAGATCACACACTTTTTGCACTCGTAAACGGTACTGTATCGTTTTGCAAGAAGTCGGGTGGTAAATCTTACGTTAGTGTAACTCCTTACGCAGAGTAATCTCTTGGTAAAGAGCGAAACACTAAATCGCATTAAATAGGTTGTCTAACATTTGTTAGATGACCTATTTTTTTATATCTTTGAAATAATACTTTGAAATAAAACCACCAAGCCAACCATGAATCGACTCCTTACAACCCTCCTTGCCATATTTTGTTACACTTCAATCTTTGCTACCGAGTGGCACAACCCCACATCTCGCGAAACATCCCCCATGCAGGGCATATATTGGCAAGGCGACGAGCGTGAATCATACCTCGACAAACTTCCCCTAAGAGCCAAAAAATCACTCTCCAAAAAGGAGTGGGCAGCAGCAAATAGCACCAATGGCGTGAGCGTAAGACTGCGCACCAGCTCACCCAACATCACCATTAAGTGCCAAATGGAAACAGCCACAGAGACTGCCATATGTTACCTATACGGCACTGATAACCACGGTTCTACAACCAAGATGGAGGGTAGTATCACACACCAAGGCAACACCATAACACACTCATTCAAAGATATAAAATTCAGTAGCTCAGTACACAAAAATAGAGGCTACGACTATCAACTCTGGCTCCCCGAAGTGGGCAGAGTCGAGAGCTTGGAGATTGGGGTAGACGATGGCGCATTCTTCGACTTCAAGGATTGCCGCGAGGAGCTACCCATAGTGGTGTATGATTGCGAAGGTGAGGGCACACTATGGAGCAGAACTCTGGGTGTCGATATGGATAGACCCATCGTCAGCTTGGGCGGCAACACCATGAGATTTGTGGCGGAAATTGCAGCCAAAGCGTTTGTCGTAGATGGCGCCCCCAAGAAACTATCCACGATTATTGATGGCGTGAATGCTATCAGGCGCAACCACCCCCAAACCCCAATTTTAGTATCCAAAGAGGAGGTGTATGAGGCTTTGACGTTGAGCGGATTTGAGCAGATTTACATATATGATAACAGTGGCTGCGCCCCAAAACTACGTGAGGTACTCAGCTGCCCCATAGACGAAATCTCAACCACACGCCCTGTGGTGCAGAGTCGTGCAGGCTCCATAGAGTGGTACGACCAATGCAACTGCATCCTCAGAGATCTGCGCAGCGGCAAATTTAAGAGTGCCGTGCTAGGCAACTCAATAGTGCAGAATTGGATTGGTGATGCACCCCACAAAATCCGAAATGGAGGGGGTAAGGTAGGTCGCCTAGGTAAGGATAGCTGGGAGAGATATATGGATGGCTTCATCAACATGGGCATCGGAGCCGACAGGGTCGAGAACCTGCTGTGGAGGGTCTACAACGACCAATTCGAGATTGTGCAATTTGACAGAATCATCATCATGATTGGCACAAACAACATCAAACTTAAGAACACATACGACGAAATTGCCGCAGGCATAGACAACCTCATATCGCAAATTCAAATCCGCCAACCCCAAGCTCAAATAGTAGTCGTGGGAGTACTTCCACGCAAAGATATGAGTTGGGCAGATGTGCAGAGCCTCAATGCCAAAGTAGAGCCCTACGCTATCAAACGTGGTGTTAAGTATGTGAATGTAGGCGCGGCTCTACTAGACGAAAATGATATCCCCCGTAGTGAATTCTATGGCGACAATGTGCACCTCAGCGCACAAGGATATATGGCATATAGCGAGGCGTTGATGAGAGAGTTGAAGTAAAAAAGTTTGAGTAATAAAGCGACGGAGGAATCAAAATCGCCTTATTACTCAAACTATATATGGTAGGTATTTACAACCCCCTACATCTTACTAATTATCAGACGCCAAGAGTAAAAACTTCTCGCAATCCAACGCCGCAATACATCCCGACCCTGCGGCAGTCACTGCCTGCCTATAGTGCGGATCTTTGACATCTCCTGCGGCAAATACACCCTCCACAGATGTTTTAGATGTGCCTGGAGTGGTCACTATATACCCCTCACTATCCAACTCCAACTGTCCTGCAAGGAACTCTGTGTTGGGGTGGTGACCTATGGCTAGGAACATACCTGCTACCGCCAAGGAGGTATCCGTACCATCGTTGTGGCGCACCACGACCCCCGTAACTCCGCTATCGTCGCCCACAACCTCCACGACATTATGCTCAAACATAACGGTGATATTCGCAGTGTCGAAAACTCGCTGCTGCATAGCCTTAGATGCACGCAGAAAATCCTTGCGCACAATAAGATAGACCTGCTTGCATAGCGACGCAAGATATGTAGCCTCCTCGCAAGCGGTGTCGCCACCACCCACTACTACGACCTCCTTTTTGCGATAGAAAAATCCATCACATGTGGCACAAGCACTCACGCCCATACCCCTAAATTTAGTCTCCGAAGGCAACCCCAAATATTTGGCCGTAGCCCCCGTAGATACAATCACCGACTCCGCCTCAATTTGGTGAGAACCATCCACAACGACCTTGAACGGGCGAGCCGAAAGATCTATTGCGGTGACAATTCCGCTGCGAATATCTGCCTCAAATCTCTGCGCTTGACGCTTGAGGTCTGCCATCATCTGCGTGCCATCCACACCATCTGGGTAGCCTGGGAAGTTCTCTATTTCGGTGGTTGTGGTGAGCTGTCCTCCAGGCTCAATGCCCTCATACAAAACAGGTTGCATGTTTGCACGTGCTGTGTATATCGCAGCCGTATACCCCGCAGGACCACTGCCCACAATTAGTGTCTTTATCTTTTCCATTATATGCTTAATATTTCTAAATCCTCGTCGTCGATATATCTATCCTCGAATGGTAGCACCTGCTCGCCCATGTAGTCGTACAGTGCCCATTGGCTACCCTTGCGCACACGCGAAAGACCATACTCGAAGTTGTAATCCACAATGTCGTAGATTGGAGATATGACATACTCACCCTCCTTGTTTATGAGCCCCATGCCCGACTCAGTCTCCACCTCGGCACGCCCCTCGTGGAAGTCGCTCGCCCATTTGAATCGACCATCAATTATGACTTTGTTGTCGCAACTTACATACATATACCCCTTGTCGTCTGCCACACACACCAACTCCTCGAAAGGGTTGCTAACGTGGTTGTACCCACTAAACAGAGTTGCCGACAGGCGTGGAGTCTCCGCAGTCGTAGCTTCACCTTCTCTCCCCTCTTGGTCGATATTCACGGTAGAGTTCACCCACTCACGCAACGATGCAAACTCCTCGCCACAATCCTTATCAGCGGAGGCTTTTTCGGTGTAGTGATATCTGATTGCGTATATGTTATATTGCTCATCCACAATCACATTGTGTGGTGTGAGGTTGTTGTGCACAAGCTCCAATCGTTTGAACTCCTGCTCTAGGCGGTTGATAGCCTCCAGTAGTTTGGTGCGTGAAGCATACTCTGCAAATTCGTATAGTGTGCTTCCTTCGGGTATCTCGTGCAGCAACAAATCTGTGGCAACCACCTCACCTCGACGATTCTTAAACTTCATCTCGTCGATTAGCATCTCGCTGTAAGAGAGGTGCACAGAGTTAAACTTGTTCATAAGCGTCACCTTGCGCAGGCAATGTATATGAGCCTCTTCGGTGAGTGGCATACCTATGATATATCTTTTTCCTTCAAACATCACCTCTGCCTCTGCAAAGTTTGTTGTGCGCCACACTGCAGGGTCGTGGCATTGGTCACGTAGAATTTCGACATCTGCCAATATTGATAGATGGGATGCAGGGCGTTTCAAACACTCCTTGAATAAATTTATAGTAAGTCTCATAATTAACCTTTTTTAACGCTTATTGTACCTATGTTCAATATTGTTATAAGCTCCTCTATGGAGGTGTTATAACTCACTCCAACGAAGTCTCCTTGGAGTTTCTCGCCCTTGATTTCGCAAATCATATCATTGTATGCTTCGGGCATAGTACTTGATGCCAATCCCAAATCCTTAGCATATTTGTTTGTCGATGCCTCGACCTCTTCAGTTGTGGGGAATATTACAGATTTTTGGGCTACGGATGATGCGATGTGTACATTTATCATAAAAACTTTGCCATCCGCAGTCGATAGAGAGCGAATTTTACGAGCCATATTAAGCATATCGCGTCCTGTGCAGTCGGAGCTCTCACCATCGGTGATATTAAATATCATAGGAGGGAAGCTGTAGTAGTTTTCGGGCTTTGCGCACCACGATTTCATGATGTCGTATACCATATTCATACCCTCATACATCGGGGTCTCTCCCATGGCCATGGGTGCAACCCACATTTTGGTTGTGAGGTTTTGCTTAAATGTGGTGCCATCGGGTGCACAACGCTCTATGGTGCACGAACGAGACTCTACATTGCGCTCGGATAGCTCCGTGACGGGGATTAGCACCCTTTCGTCGTCACTTAGCATAGATGTGGCTTTTGAACCCGAATATCCAACTATGCCAATATCGTAGTAGTCTCTCACTCCGTCACTGCGACGTGCTCTTTCGATTAACTCTTCGATAATTAAATTTGTGACCTCCGCAACAGCTTCGGCCTTAGTCATTGTTCGCCCTTCATAATCTATGGGCTCTGCCATAGAGCCCGATTGGTCAATCATAATCACGAACGCAGAACGATTCTCTCTTGTTATGCTCTTCTCGTACATTGCATATCCTCCTCCAGATTTTTAAGTTTTTAGGTTTCTAAGTTTCTAACAGTTTTATAATCAGTTTCTCTGTCTCCATGTAATCCATACCCAACAGCCATCGACATATCGCAATCCTTTTTCATGTCGCTGAGTATCATTTTTCTGAGTGCCTCTCGGCTTGCCTCTCCCGATGCCACAGCATTTGCCACCTCCTCGGGTGAGGGTGAGTGACCTAGCAGCTGCCCTAGCAATGAGTATGCGTAGTCGTATGCGTGGTTGTCATACGACGACGCAAAATTTTCGAACACATTGTCTATGCTCTCCAGCGACACAATATCTCCGCTCTCAACCCCTAGAATCATACTTCTAACGCATTGTAGGGTGATATATTGCCCTGCGGCATCTATCCATTCGCCACTGCCACAGCCCCCTGCGCTGCCCTTGGATAGCATAGCTCCCAGGGATGATACTATCGCTTTGTTGTATAGCCCCTCGCCTCGGCGTAGGTGTGCTGGTTTTATTATCACTCTGTTCCACATATATTGCTCCCCGTCGGGGTGTTCGTCCCTCAGGGTGTGGATTGTATTTATGGCTGTCACCATCATAGAGGTGATGTAGGGGTTGTGCTCCTCGAAGTTTATGTGTTCACGCTTTGTGGTGCGCTTGTCTCTGTCCCCCCATTTGTTTATGTCACGGCATGTGCCGTAGCTCACCAAATTTGCTCCAGGCATCAACACCGAGCGGTCGTCATCATCTATGAGATACGAAAACGGAAAAGCTAAAGTGTCGTGATGCCTTGCGTGGTAACCCTTCACCATAGTAAATGCCCCCTCCACAGCGGGAGCCATGATATATGCGCCACTAGCAAATTTACAACCTCTGGGGTGTATAGATTGGTGCACCGCGCCTGTTTTGAATAGATGGTTGCTTTGGTTTGATGCGCTTCCTGCGTTGAAAAACGAGAACATCCCAGCTATAAGGAGCGATGATTTGTGGTGCGACACAGTGTATGGGCCACCAAATACAGATGCCGCCTCTCCATTTTCGAGGTGGCTATTGCCGAAGAACACAGAATCCACAGCCGTGAATCCATTTGCTATGATAGCACTTTCGCCCACCATGCAACGCTCCAGCGTGGCTCCAGTGTCGATGTGTGCATCCTCAGCCACTATAAAGTTTTGAGCTTTGACATCTACGCCCACACGCACACCATCCATCAATGTGCCATTACAGAGCAGCGATGCCCCCTCTACGCGCACACCTCGACCTATATTTACCTCTCTGATGAACTTCGCTCCTATGACGACCGACCCTTCGCCAATGTACCCAATGGTGGACTCTTTGGCATGGGCATATTCATCTACCATGTTAGATAGTCGCTGGCAGAATTCGCCACATTGGCGAAACATTGCCCACACATAAGCCAAGGGAGCTTTTAGCGTGTCATATATTTTGATTGTGCGACCTGCGCACTCATTCACAACTGCACACTCCACGCCATTGCCAAATCGGCTCGCAGCTCGACACTCTAGGCGAGTTACCGACTCCACTCTAGCTCCTCGACCTATGTGGTAGTTGCGCAGTGCGGAGTCAATGATTACAGCCTCATCATCTATATATATATCCCCCTCAAATCGCACACGCCATAGCTGCTCGGTATCGAAATTATCGCTTACATTGACCTGTGCCCACGACTCCGCAAGACATCCTCTGCTTTTGAGCGTGGATATCTCTGGTGGGGTAAGGGGTCTGTATCTGTTTTGTGGGCTCATGATATACAAATCTACAAAATTATTTGCATAAAAACAAATAGCAATATGTAGCTATTTATATTCAAATATTAAAACATATTGCCCTTGAATTTGGTCTATTTTACCTTTTTTTCCTCTTGGGCTCCTCCACAACCTCATTTTGTGGATTTATACCTATCCATTTACTCTCCAATTTTACCTTCGCAATATTATCCTTAAACGACAATCCGTCGTCATAAATCGGAGGAATCACAACATCGCCATTCATGGTTGTATACCCCACAAAGCCATGTTTCATAAATAGTTGCAACTCTGCGCCCCGAAATTTATCTGTGCACGAAAAAATATTGCGCAGATGAGCAATTCTTAGCGTTCCTTTTTCGAGAAGCATCGCAACACGATACGCAACACCCATATTGCGGCTCAAAAACATACGCTTAACCTCATCTAATGCGCAGCATCGACCACGCTCGATAAGTGCAGGCGAGAATATAAGACCATCATAGAATCCATATTTGTGGTATATCTCTGGCGAAATAGTGAGTGCACGCAGCGCAGTCGATATCAACGCTATGGAGTAGTCATCTATATCTTTATCGAAGTCGTGCAGTTTGCGAGAGGGTGGTTGATACGACGCCGTGCCAAGCTCCGAGGAGTGTTGCCCTGCGAATTGGGGCATGAACTTGCAGTCGAAATCTATGAGTCGGAGCTGTAATTCTGGGGTCACCAATATGTTTTCGGCGGTGAGATCTCCGTGCGACCAGTCGCTGTGTAGCAGTTCGCAAGCTAGGGAGTCAAATCTGTTGGCTAGGGTGGTGAGAGTTGCGGTGTCGTTATTTTCTATTGCTCGCTCCGTGCATTTGCGAAGTGTTGTGCCATCGACCCAATCCTCCAATACCACATCTATCCACACGCCCGATTTAGAGCCCGAATACACATATAACTCCTCGGCTAGGTACTTTCCGTTGTATATCTCCGCTAAGCGTGGCACGTTGCGTGTGTAGCACCTCATCGCCTTCCATTCGCCTTGGTGTCTGATTTTGAATAGCACAATGCTATTGCCCACATAGTATAGAACCGAGCCATCTTCATCTCTCCATAGTTTGATTTTGCCCAAGCTGCGGGTCACCGCTTGCGAACGAATTACGGAGTCTAAAATTTTTATTACTGAGGTTGCCGCCATCGTAATATGTGAATTTAGGGTTGAAAAATTGTAAATAAGTAGGGTAAAATAATTATTGGTGTGTTTTTAATAGTGAAAAATATCGCTCCAAGAGTGCTTTTAAAAATATGACAATAATTGTTTTACACTACTTATAAAAAAGGAGATTAACCTTTATGTTGAAAGTTAATCTCCTTATCTTGCCCGAGGCATTAGACTCTACTTGATACGCTCGTAGTACTCACGTGTGCGAGTATCTACTCTGATCTTGTCTCCTGTGTTGATAAACAAAGGTACACGAACTGTAGCACCTGTATTTACTGTAGCTGGTTTAAGCGAGTTTGTAGATGCTGTATCGCCCTTGATTCCTGGCTCAGAGTATGTAACCTCCATATCCACGATTGGAGGCAACTCAGCCGAAAGAACCATCTCCTTTTCGGTGTGGAACATAACCTCTACGATTTGACCATCTGCCATAAGGTCGTAGTTGGTTATGAGCTCCTTGTCGATATTAATCTCCTCAAAAGTCTCGGTGTGCATAAAGTGAGCACCCAAATCATCCTCGTATGTGAATTGGTATGGGCGACGCTCTACGCGCACAATCTCAATCTTCGAACCTGCCGAGAATGTGTTGTCTATAACACGACCATTCTCCAAATTCTTGAGCTTAGTGCGCACAAAAGCTGGACCTTTACCTGGTTTTACGTGTTGAAACTCAATAATTTGGTATGTCTTGTTATCTAACTCGATACACATACCGTTTTTGATATCTGCTGTTGTAGCCATTTTATTTTATAAAGTTATAGGTGTTCAAAATTATTATTTGCAACCCTCACCATCACAATTGCACCCCTCGCTACCGTCGCAAGAACCCTCGCCACAGCCACATGAGCAACCACCACCTTGACCCATCATATCCTCTGGAGTCACATCACGCACGCTAGCAATCTCAACCTCGAAGTTAAGAGTCTTACCAGCCATAGGGTGGTTGAAATCCATAGTTACTGACTCCTCAGCGATAGATACAATCTTACCCATCATGCGGTTGCCATCACGATCACCCATGGTCAATACTTTGCCCACAACCAAAGACTCCTCGTCTACAACGCCATCAACCATAAAGATTGTCTTTGGAAGCTCCACTACTGCCTCAGCAGCAACTTCTCCATAACCATCCTTAGCCTCAAGTGTGAAAGATACCTTCTCACCAACTGACATACCTACAATTGCCTCCTCGAACTTAGGGAGCAACATGCCTGTACCAAATACAAATTGAAGTGGTGCTCCTGGTTGTGATTGATCTGCGATTGCGCCATCAACGGTGAGCGTGTAGTTCACAGCCACCATTTTATTCATCTCTACTTTCATATTATTATGATAATTAAATTATTTTGTGGGCAAAGATATAAATTTTTGGTGATATTCTCATCTTTTGTGCCCTATATATTTATACGTGAGAGTGAAAAACAAAGAAGAGAGGAGTGCTAACTCGTCAGATAGCACTCCTCCCCATAGGTTAGGTTAGTTTGGTTGTTGAGATGTAAAACTCAATTCGTTGATACAAAGGTAATGTTTTTTTTCTAACGACCAAATATTTTAAACATTTTTTTATATATGAATAGCACTTTTCCAAAATACATATTTATCCGCTCTGTGTTGCTCAGCAGGGTGTTTTGCTATGCCATTGCTGCTTAACCCCCTTTGATGCGGTGATGAATATTGCCCGCTCCTCTGCGTTATTTGGTCTCTTGTCGAACCGCAACCTAAATTCTCGTACGTGCATCATAATATAAAATCGTAAGCATACGCCGCTATTTAATATAAAAGTGTCACATTGCGCATCGCTTTTATGTAAATTGATAATATTCCTGGATTATTATTAAAAAATATAAATAATAATCGCCGTATTACTACCTAAAAGTTGGTAGTTTTGTCCCCGATGATACTCGTTGCTAGATAAAAGGATATACTTATATTTTATGTTTGTAGTTGATAATTAGTGTATTAATGCTTTTTTAATACCTGATAATATAATGCTATTTTTAATGTAACATAATAGATTAGTATAACTTGTATCTATAATACGAAAAGTGTTGTATTTAAATATTTTTATAAATTAAAAAATTGGTTTTATGAAATTAAAATGGGAAATGTTAATGAGCGTGTGGATGCTAATGCTTGCTCTTTGTGTCGTGGCTTGTAGCGACGATTTGAATGAAAGTGGTGATGATGGTGGTAATAATTCGTATGTGAAGGATCCTAGCGATACCGATTTATCATCGAACACTTACCCAATGGTTGCAACGGTTAATTTCGAGGCGAAGTGGGGAGACAAAGATGCTAACCTCGACGCTATGGTTGCATACGTAAAATATGCACACTTCACAGGTGTTGATATCGTTGTATTCCCCGAGTTGGCACTCACAGGTCACAGCTTCGATAGTTCAGAGATGGCATCTATGGCTGAGAGCACAACCGACGCAAGCGCAACAACACTTGCAGCTTTGGCCGATGAGTACAACATGTATGTTGCGTATGGTGCACCAGAGAGTTTGGAGGGTGATATCTACAACTCACTATTTGTGTGTACTCCAGCAGGAGAGGTCGTAAGCTACCAATCAATCTGGGATGACAAGTCATGGAGTGCAGCAGGTGCGGAGCTTAAAATGATTGACACTCAATGGGGTAGCATTGGTCTAAGCCTTGGTGTGGAGTATTTCGCTATGCCAGAGATGTGCCGCATATACTCTGCGGTGTCGGATTGTTTCTTGATTTTGAACCCAACATCTATTGGCGAGGATGACTACGTGACAACAATCACAAATCCAGCAGCTGTGCGCGACGACGAATATAGCGTGGAGTACTACGCCGAGACAACAGAGGATTACTACCGCATAAATGTTGAGCTTAACACCTATTTTTCGGGTGTGTTTGTAGCTCATGCTAACTTCACAGGTGTGAGTGGTGACACGGATGAGTCGTTCATCGGAAGCTCACTTGTTATGGGTCCATCTACAGTGTCGGGTACTGCAAACAAATATCTATACCTAACATACAATGCAGGTGAGATTGGCGACACTGCCGCAGGGCTAGTTGTGTCGCAGGTAGACACATCGAAGGTGAAATCTTCACGCTTGACAAGATCTTCTCTGTTCCAACCTGATTTGTACAAGGAGTGGTATGCGTCACTAGCTACATCCACAGCTCCAGCAGTTACAGACTCTTCAGACCCAGTTGTTGCGGTTGTGAACATGACTCCTACGTGGGCAGACAAAGCCGCAAACTACGCAGAGATGAAGGGTTACATCGAGGATGCAGCGTCGCAAGGTGTAGATATCATCGTATTCCCAGAGTTGGTTTTGGCAGATTACGCATCTACGAGTGTTGTGGGTAACTACAAGTGGTTGTCTATGATTGACAATGCAGAGAATGTAGTAGATGGTGAGTATGCACTCAAATTCTTGGAGTTGGCTAAGCAATACGATATGTATATCGTTTATGGTACATCAGAGGTTAATGACTCTGCTTCAGACTATCCATACAACTCTGCTTTCGTGGCAGATCCAAACAAGGATGAGACAGTGAGCTACCAAAAGATTCACCCAGTAGAGGGTAACTGGTGCGCATGGGGTACAACTCCTGTTATCGTAGATACTCCATGGGGAGGAATGGGTCTTAGTGTATGTAAAGATACATACTCATACCCAGAGCTATCTAGATACTATGCACTCGCAGGTTGTCGTATGGTTATCAATCCTACGGCGTCAATCACCTATGCTAGCTACAACTTCGTATACAACGGCACACTTTCGACTTGCGCATCACGAGACCGTATGCTTGCACTTAGCTCAGACTTGGTTGGAGCTTGCGCAGCAGATGGAGTAACAAGTAGCACTTCGACTCTAGCTGGTAAATCTGTAATTATCGGTAACGAGGGTACTAGTGCAGTGTACTACAGCACGATGAGCCCTACAAATGAGGAGATGTATGTAGCAACTCCAGATATGTCAGAGATTACAGGTTTGGATGCTAAGGATTACCCAACAGCAGTTTTGGCAGCAGGATTCGCAGCATTGGTAGAGTAAGTAGGGTAAAATAATTATTGGTGTGTTTTTAAGAGTGCTATTGGAGATGAGATTTTTTGCTATTGAATTGAAAATATAGTGGTTCTATACTGAAATTTAATAGTGAAAAATATCGCTTCAAGAGTGCTTTTAAAAATATGGCAATAATTGTTTTACCCTACTTAGTTCTGCTAAATCAAATAATAAAATCAGGGCTAATTCCACAGCGTGTGGAGTTAGCCCTAATTTTGTGACAATATGCGAGTAAAGCCTTAGCCTCGCCTGCCTCGCGACATCATATACGACTGCTTGTGGAACAACAGTGTCGGCAGCGATACTCCCACCACAAGAGCCAACATAATAAACACCGCTGTGAGTCCATTCTTGAATATATCCTCTATGAGCTGAGGGTGCATCGCCGAGTCGCTACGTATGAATTTTGTGAGCGACAAAAACATATTGTACGCATACATTCCAGGAATCATAGGTAGCAGAGACGGAAATGTAAATACCTCCGAAGGGCATCGTATAAGCTTACCAAACGCAAAGCTAAGCATACCAATTGTGAATGCAGCAAAGAACGTGGCGGTAGCAATATCGAGCGAAGTGTAGTGTGTCATATAGTACCTAAACGAGTGGCCAATAGCCGACAGCAGAGCCGAAATCAACACAGCTTTGCGTGGAGGGTTAGATATCACAGCAAATCCCGTGGCTGCAATAGCCGAGAATAGTGCATCGGCAAGTAGAGTGTTAATTATTTCCATATCCTCCTATAATTTTTCAAATCCAAGCATCAACAACGAAATTATAAAGCCGATAGTTATACTAATAATAAGTATCGTGGCATTCACCATGCGAGCAATACCCACCAATACGTGCCCCTCCATCAAATCCATAATAGAATTTATGAGCGGCACACCAGGTATGAGGAACAGCACACTTGTAGCCAGCGCAATCGAAGGGGTCTCGCCCCACCCGAAATATACACCCAGACCAGCTATGAACGACGATATAAACGCCGCTATGATAAATATTATGCTGTGGTTCATGTGCCTATTCATCATCTCCTGCCTCACAAAAAACGCGCATAGGGTAGATGTAAATACCATGCCCATGCCCACGATATCACCACCAAACAATCTACAAAATGATGCATTGGCACACGCCACCAGAAACAACACCAGCCATCGAGACATCCGTTTTTGAGCCACAATTTGCTCATATTGCTCTCGTGCCTGCGAGGGTGTGAGGTTCAAATCATACGTATCCCAACTCAGCGAACTAAGCTCGGCTACCAACCTAAAATTTAGGGCTATGCGTTTTGAGGGGCGCACCATGGTTATCGATTCATGGGTTTCGTAGTCGCGCACCATAATTGTCATAGTTTTTTGAAATATGGTGAAGTAAACTTCGTATCCAAACGACTCCGCCATGCGGCTAGCGTTGTTTACCACACGTGATGTGTGTGCTCCAGCTCCCATCAGCGTGGTTGCTATTTCGAGTAGTAGATCTGCTACATCTACTAAATCTTCATTGTGCGTGGTGGTGATCATTGCGCATGAAAAATTAAAAAAAATTGCTTTCTAAAGTATTCGGCACAAAAATATACAAATTTTCCAAAGTACGCACACATAATCCGCCATAACGCAAAAAAAAGAACAATTAGCCATAAAAGTAAAAATATAACGCAGTTATAATAAAAAAAATGGCATATCATTTGGTCGTTATGTATAAAGTCACTATTTTTGTGGACGTATTAAGATAAAAAAGTTTTTTAACAAATAAATTAAAACTATGTCAAAGATCAAAATTGGTATCAACGGTTTCGGACGCATCGGCCGTTTGGTATTCCGTGCAGCTTGCACAAACCCAAATGTTGAGGTTGTAGGAATCAACGACCTTATCTCTATTGAGTACATGGCTTACATGCTTAAGTATGACTCAGTACACGGAAAATTCGAGGGTACTGTAGACTTCAACGAGACTTCTCTTATCGTTAACGGTAACGCTATCCGTGTAACAGCTGAGCGCAACCCAGCAGACCTTAAGTGGGATGCAGTAGGTGCTGAGTATGTTGTAGAGTCAACTGGTTTGTTCCTTACTGAGGAGAAAGCTCAAATGCACATCGAGGCTGGTGCTAAGTATGTAGTTATGTCAGCTCCATCTAAGGATGCTACTCCAATGTTCGTGTGCGGTGTAAACACTGACACTTACGCTGGTCAAACTATCGTTTCTAACGCATCTTGTACTACTAACTGTCTTGCTCCTGTTGCTAAGGTTCTTAACGACAAGTTTGGTATCGTAGAGGGTCTTATGACTACAGTTCACGCTACAACAGCTACTCAAAAGACTGTTGATGGTCCATCTATGAAGGACTGGAGAGGCGGTCGTGCAGCAGGTGGTAACATCATCCCATCTTCAACAGGTGCTGCTAAGGCTGTAGGTGTAGTTATCCCAGAGCTTAAGGGTAAGCTTACTGGTATGGCTTTCCGTGTTCCAACTTTGGATGTTTCTGTAGTAGACCTTACAGTTCGTTTGGAGAAGGGTGCTTCTTACGCTGATATCAAAGCTGCTATCAAGTCAGCTTCTGAGAACGAGATGTCTGGTATCTTGGGTTACACTGAGGATGCAGTAGTTTCTACTGACTTCACTAGCGACGCTCGTACTTCTATCTTCGATGCTGACGCAGGTATCGCTCTTAACGACAACTTCGTTAAGGTTGTTTCTTGGTATGACAATGAGTGGGGTTACTCAAACAAGGTTGTTATGCTTATCGAGACTATGAACGCTTTCAACAACAAGTAGTAGCGTAACTCATACGAGTTTTTTATATCCCCTCGCTCTTTTGAGTGAGGGGTTTTTGTATACCTAAATATTTGGTTCAGAGTAAGTTAGGTGGTTTTTAGTGTTTGGTTATCACCCTTATTAAATAAATATTACGCACCTCCACCCACTTCGTATCCAAATATTCGATTCTCAGAGGCTTAAAACAGCGTAATATCAAACAAAAAAAGTGTTCCACGTGGAACACTCAAATTTTCTATAGCAGACCTCCGCCCTCAATCACACTTCTCAAATCATCCATCTCCAGGTGAGTGTAAATCTCAGTGGTCGTTATGCTCTCATGTCCGAGCATCTCTTGCACCTGCCTAATTGATGCGCCACCTTGCAGCAAGTGCGTGGCAAATGAGTGGCGGAATGTATGCGGACTAACATTTTTTGTGATGCCAGCAGATAGGGTAGCACTCTTAATTATGGTGAATATCATCACTCGTGTGAGAGCTCGTCCTCGATTGTTCAAAAACAAAATATCTGTATTTACCCCCTTCTTGCGCACCTCCAAGTATCGCTCAACTCTCTCTTTCAACTGCTCGCTAATTGGTATCAACCGCTCTCTGTCGCCCTTACCCACAACCCTCAAATATCCCTCCCCAAAGAATAGGTCGGACAATCTAAGCGATGTGAGCTCACTCACACGAACGCCACAAGAGTACAAAACCTCCAATATCGCGCAGTCTCGAATCCCTTTTGGGGTAGTGCTCTCCACGCTATTTATAATCAAATCTACCTCCTCCAAGCTCAGCGTGTCGGGCAAGTGCCTATTGCACTTCGGGGCAGGTATAAACTCCGCAGGCGACGACTCTATAACCTCCGACAGCTGCAAGTATACAAAGAATGTTTTAATCGAACTAAGTATCCTCGCTTGCGAACTATCCTGCATCCCTCGCTCAAATATCTCCGCCAGATATGCCTCTATCATCTCACGTGTCACCTCCTTGGGTGGCACGTCAAATCTATCGACCACGAAGAGTCCAAATTCTCTCACGTCGCGCATATATGACTCCACAGTATTGTCACTGAGACCCCGTTCAGTCTTGATATAAATACGAAATTTTCGTGATATTTTTGCCCAGCGGCTCTGATTATCTGCCATAGTTTTGTATCTTTGTGATATGCAAATATACAAAATAAAACCAAGAAAATAATGGATTATGTAGAGTTAAATATCCCAGTTCCCTCGGCGGAGATGGGCGAGATTCTCACCGCAGAGCTGGCTGAGTTTCCTTTCGAAAGTTTCCTTTCCGAGGGTGGCTACCTCAAAGCCTACATCCCCCAACAGCAGTTGGCGGATTGCATGAGTGAGGTCGATGCTGTGGTCAAGAGCTACGGAATCGAGGGGTTCAGATATATATCTATCGAGACCCAAAACTGGAATGCCGAGTGGGAGAGCAACTTCGAACAGGTGGCAGTAGGGGGCAACAAACTCCTAATTCGTGCTCCGTTTCACCCGTCGGATTCTAGCTTCGGAATGGAGGTTGTGATAATGCCCAAGATGTCGTTCGGCACTGGTCACCACGCCACCACACACCTCATGGCGGAGTCCATATTAGGGCTAAATGTCGAAGGTTTGGAGGGTCTCGATATGGGTTCAGGCACTGGAGTTTTGGCTATCGTAGCGGCAAAATGTGGAGCCAAAAGTGTCGATGCCATAGATATTGATGACTGGGCAAAGGAGAATTGCGACGAGAATATTGTAGTCAATGGGGTAGCGGAGCGTATAAATCCAATGCTCGGAAACGCTGCTCTCATCGCTGGCAAGAGCTACGATTTCATAGTAGCCAACATCAATCGCAACATTCTACTTGCCGACATGCCCACCTACCGCAACGCTCTGCGCTCGGGTGGCACACTCCTCATGAGTGGATTTTTGGAGGCGGATATTGAGATTCTGAAGTCTCGTGCCACGGAGTTAGGGATGAGCTTTGATGGGGTACGTGTGCGTGATGGTTGGGTTGTAATGACGATTAAAGCATAATCCGAAAGTGCGGAGCTACAAGGGGCGGGGCATAGTTTTAAACTCGCTCAAATATGGCGATTCTGCCCTTGTCGTGCATCTGCTCACTGATGTGTGCGGACGCCAAAGTTTCATTGTGCAGGGGGTCAAAAGCAGCCGTGGCAGAGGTTCCAAAATGGCACTCTTTCAGCCTCTATTTGCCTTGGAATTTGAGGGCGTGGAGTCTCGATATGGAGATATGCATCGCTTCAAGGAGGTGCAAAGTGGGGTGCTCCTACAACATACGCCATACGATATTCGCCGCTCCACAGTGGCTCTATTTATAGCCGAAGTGTTGTACCGCCTAGTCAAGGAGAGTGAGCCCAACCCCGAACTTTTCGACTACGCTTGGGGTTCGCTCATAGCACTCGACACGATAGAGGAGGGTGTGGCAAATTTCCACCTATGGTTCTTAGCAAACCTTAGCCGACTCCTAGGTTTCTACCCCAATAACGCATGGCAAAAGGGTGCATGGATAGATATCGCAGAGGGCGGATACACCGCAATAAAGCCCCCACACACCATGATTCTTTCGCCCGAAGAGGCAGAACTAATGCGTGACTTCACCGAATGCGACGTCCGCCACCTAGGCGAAATCGGACTCAACAGAGCCCAACGCGTAGAGTTCCTTGCCGCACTCCTCAGGTACTACGGATACCACCTCGACTCCATAAAATCTGTGCAGTCGGTGGAGATATTGCGTGAGGTTTTTTAAGTTTTTTAGTGGCTGGACTGCCCTAACGCCGGGCGGGCGGTGCGAAGCCGCACGGGCAGTTTTGTATTGCGCTTTGGGCTTAGAACTTTGCAAGTTCTAAGATTTATCAAGAGGTTATTTGGTTCAAATGAATTTGACCAAAATAACCTCTTGATAAATTTATCGAACACACCTCGTGTGTCCGAACCCAAATCGAGGGTAATTTTTCTAGGAGACTATTCACTGATTGATTACATAAAATAACGTGAGTTCGATTTCTCGAACTCACACCTCTTGGGGAGCGCAAGCGACTAAGCCCACTCCCCAAGGGAGGGGGTTTGGGGGTGGGGTAAAATATAATTAATAATAATGATGCATTAAACCTCGGTGGGGGTCAAATGGCACAGCCATTTGAAATATTAAGAGGTATGAGATTATCCAAATTAATTTGGAATAATCTCATACCTCTTAATATTATAGAGCTGCAAGCTCGCATACCCCCATCCGCTAGCGCAAAAACCTACCGCTTAAAAAAGTAACTTTTCTGACGTCGTTTATCCTCTTGGCTACGTGCGACGAATACTTTTTGGTGTGTGTATGGATCCTCTCCCGTATAGAACATCACCGACGATAGAGTCATGGGTGTGGGGGTTAAATCCTGCACCTGCTCCAGCGAAAAATTTAGCTTGCCTAGCACCTTGCGACTTAGGGACTGCATATCACGCTCCGTGCACCCTGGGTGTGACGATATGAAGTAGGGTATTAGCTGGTATGGTAATCCTTCGTGTTTGCAGATGGTGCGGAAGTTGGCATGGAGCTGCTCGAACTGCTCGAATGAGGGCTTGCGCATAAGGTTCAAAACTCGCTCTTCGGTGTGCTCGGGCGCAACCTTCAAGCGACCTGATGTATGGTTTTTGAGCACCGTTGCGAGATATGGTGACTTGTCGAATAAGTCGTATCGAATGCCGCTACCAATGTATGCTCGTTTCACTCCATTTACACGGCGTATTTTGGCGTATAACTCCAGCAGAGGGTTGTGGTCATTGTTGAGATTTGCGCAGGGTTTAGGGTGCAAACAAGAGGCTCTGCGGCACTTGTTGCATAGCTCTGTATTGCGACCACCCATGCCCCACATATTGGCCGAAGGGCCTCCAATGTCGGAGAGGTTGCCTCGGAATCCATCCATTTGGCTCACCTTGCGCACCTCGCTTAGGATTGACCTCTCGGAGCGTGATGCAATGAACTTACCCTGGTGTGCAGATATGGTGCAGAATGAGCAGCCACCGAAACATCCGCGATGAAGATTGACCGAGAACTTTATCATCTCCCACGCTGGAATATCGCCCTTGCCCCTATATTTGGGGTGTGGCGCACGCTCGTAGGGGAGGTCAAACGAGTGGTCTATCTCCTCCGCAGAGAGTATTGGGCGAGGTGGATTTATCACTACGTATTGTTCGGCCGTTTGCTCCACCAACCAATGCTCCTGGGTGCGGAGATTACTCTGGGTCTCCATGCGCACGAAGTTCTCTCCAAAGGCTCGCTTGTTACTCTTGCACTCCTCGAATGAGTGTAGGCGGATGGTTCGAGCAGGGTCGAGACGCTCCACATAATCCCTGTCGGCGAGGTATACCACCTGTGGAATTCGGCGCAGAAGTTTCATGTTAAAGCCATTGCTTAGGGCTTTGGCGATATCCTCCATCACCCCTTCGCCCATGCCATATGCCAATATGTCGGCTCCGCTCTCCGCCAAAATTGAGGGCTTCAGCGAATTGCTCCAGTAGTCGTAGTGAGTGAGTCTGCGCAGTGATGCTTCGATTCCGCCAATCACCACGGGGGTGTTGGGGAATAGCTCCTTTAGTATCTTTGTGTAGGTCGTGACAGCGTAGTCGGGGCGGAATCCTGCCTTGCCACCAGGGGTATAGGCGTCGTTGCTGCGCAGGCGAATATTGGCTGTGTAGTGATTGACCATGGAGTCCATGGAGCCTGCCGAGACTCCGAAAAATAGACGTGGAGTACCCAGCTTTTTGAAATCTCGCAGGTCATCCCTCCAGTTGGGTTGCGGCACTATAGCCACACGATATCCTGCCGCCTCCAACAGGCGACCTATAACCGCCGCTCCAAATGAGGGGTGGTCGATGTAGGCATCGCCCGTGAATAGGATGACATCTATGTAGTCCCAGCCTAGGGCTCTGACCTCTTTTATGGTTGTGGGTAAAAACATGAGTTAAAACCCTACGTGACTAAGATTCTCGCTGACCTTATCTTCGTTGATAGCCGCAATACGCTCAGCCGCTAATCGGTTGGCTGCATACCCCTCCCATTTGCTTATGAGCTGCACGAAATCGTCGGGCAGGGGTGATTCAAACTCCATGCGCTCACGAGTTGTGGGGTGTACAAAACCCAAAGATTTAGCGTGCAGAGCTTGGCGTGGCATTATCGAAAAGCAGTTCTCCACGAACTGTTTGTACTTCGAAAAAGTTGTACCCTTGAGCACCTTGTCGCCGCCATATCTCTCGTCGTTGAATAGGTGGTGACCCTTCCACGACATATGCACACGGATTTGGTGCGTGCGCCCAGTTTCGAGCTGACACTCCACAAGTGTGACATATCCAAAGCGTTGGAGCACTCGATAGTGAGTCACCGCATGCTTGCCATCCGACCCATCTTCGAACACAAACATTTTGAGCCTATCCTTCACCGCACGACCTATATTACCTGTTATAGTGCCCTCATCCTCCTCGATGTTACCCCACACCATAGCGACATATTTGCGTGATGTGGTGTGGTCGAAAAACTGCTTTGCGAGGTAGGCATGAGCCTTGGCGTTCTTTGCTATTACGAGTAGTCCAGATGTGTTTTTGTCTATGCGATGCACCAAACCTGCACGCATATCGGCATCCTCCAACAGCTCCAACCCTTTGAGGTGGAAGGTTAGGGCATTTACCAGCGTACCTGTGTAGTTGCCATGCCCAGGGTGAACAACCATGCCTGGGGCTTTGTTCACCACCAACACTTGGTCATCTTCGTATATGATGTCCAGAGGGATATCCTCCGCAATAATCTCGTTTTCGTATTTGGGGTATGACATAACTATCGAAATCGAGTCATAGGGTTTTACCTTGTAGCTCGATTTCTGTGGCTTGCCATTTACCAATATTGACCCCTCGTCGGCAGCATCCTGGATTTTGTTGCGCGATGTGTTGCGCATATTTATGGCTAGGAATTTATCTAGGCGAATGAGGGATTGCCCCTTGTCCGCCTCAAATTTATAGTGCTCGAAAAGTCCCCCCTCCGTCTGCACATCCTCCATCAACTCATCGTCCCACTCTGGGGTGTTCTCTATAATATTCTCTGTCATAATCTACTCAAAAAAACTATCCATATCCTCATCACTCTCCTCCTGCTCACTCTGCGCCTCGGCCTGAATTTGTGGCTTAGATTGCGCCTCGCTATTTTGGCGAGATAGCTCCATGATTCTAACTTTTGCTAGCGAATCCTCCTCTTGGGCTTTGAGCTTTGCCGCTGCTGCCTCCATTTTGGTTACATACTCTATCACCTCCTCTACCTTTTCGTTGTCGAGGGTGAAGGTTATGGATATGGAGTTGCCCAATCTTATTTCGTCGCCTTTGTTTCTGCTTTGTTGATATACCCTAGCTTGCCCTTGATTGTCGGGTGTGGCGTCCGAAGGCATATTTATACGCCCGATATTGAGTCCCGATTCCCACAGGCGACTTTTAGCTTCTCTAAGGGTCATGCCTATGAGCTGGGGCACTACGACCGTGTTGTTGCTGTCGCTCATGCCCACGTGGAGCGTTACCCCACTTCCAATAGTTGCTTCGTGCGAACTCTCCTCCGTGATTTCGGTCTCGCCACAGAATTGTGCCAACACGTAATTTGTCGCCATATCTTGCTTGTACACAAGCTCCTTGATTTGCAGCCCTGCCACCTCCAACATATTTTTTGCTTGCCTTAGCGAGCGACCTGCCACATAGGGTACATTGACCATTTTGACTCCAAAGGCGTTGATTGTGACATATATCGTGCGACCTGGTTTTACCCCCACTCCCGACTTGGGAAGTTGATCTAAGACCATACCTCCCTCATACATAGGGGCATAGAGCGAATCGTTGATTACGATATTCAATTTATGCTTCTCTGCCAACATCTCCGCCTCGTCGAGTATAAGTCCCTTGAACTGGGGAACCACACAATGGGCACTATGGCGAGTAAATATCACCAGTCCAAAGTGAGCTGCGGCAGCCCCCATTATGATTAGTAATACTATGATTACAAGGTGTTTAGCTAACTTTATACCATCCGAAACGGTCTCTTTTTTATTGCTCATCATTGAATTATGTTATAGTGTGTATCTCTCTCTACGGCTCTAAATCCTGCTCGCAGAGCCATATTCTCTATCTCGGTGATTGTCATTCGTGGTTTTTGCTCCTCGGCTCCAGCCATGGAGTATATTTTTGTGGAGTCGTCAATCGTGCCATCCACATCATCTGCTCCAAAGCTGAGTGCTAGTTCGGCAGTCTGCTTGCCATACATCACCCAGTACGCTTTGATGTGGGGGATGTTATCCAAAAATAGGCGGCTGATTGCCAACATTCGCAAATCCTCCATAATCGACACCTCGCCAAGCGACGACATATCGTTGTGCGCAGCACGATATTTGAGGGGTATAAATGCGTTGAATCCCCCCGTCTTGTCCTGTTGTGTGCGCAACATTTGGAGGTGAGCCATGCGATGTTCTACGCTCTCTATGTGCCCATATAGCATTGTGCAGTTGGTCGAAATTGCTAGCTTGTGAGCTGTGTCATGCACCTCGAACCACTCCGCCGTAGAACCCTTGTCGGGGCATATCTCTTGGCGAATAGCATCATCAAAAATCTCTGCTCCTCCCCCAGGTATGGACTCCATGCCTGCCGCTTGCAACTGTCTGAGCCCCTCCTCCACCGAGACTCCAGCCTCATGAATCATGTATGACAACTCAATAGCAGTGAATGCTTTTATCACCACACGGGGCAGTATTGCCTTTATTCGGCGAGTAAGCTCCACGAAGAACTCCAACGAGTGCGACGGGTGTACTCCACCCACAATGTGCACCTCCGTGACGCCACTATTTGCATACCCCCGAGCAATCTCCTCCATCTCCTCCATGGAGTAGTTCCAGCTGTCGGGACTACCCTCTCCTCGCCTAAACGAGCAGAATTTGCAGCGGAAACGACAAATATTTGTGGGCTCCAAGTGAAAGTTACGATTATAGAATACCATGTCGCCACTCACCTTTCGCTTGCGCTCCACAGCCAATTGCGACAATAACCATAGGGGTGCATCACTCCACAGCGAGAGTGCCTCGTGTGTAGAGATACGCTCACCGAGTCTACATTTATCGGCTATTTGGGCTATGTGTGTGGGTAGTGTTTGCACTATTTTGGAGCTTTGTTGTAGCAGTAAATCGCAATGAATAGATATATGATATTAGGCAACCACACCGCCAAATCAGGCGGCAGAGTACCACCCTTGGCAAACTCTTCGAAGAACCTAGTAAATAGGATATACGAAAAGCAGAGTGCCGTACCAATTCCGATGTGCAGTCCCGTACCTCCTCGCACCTTGCGCGACGACAGCGACACACCTATGAGCGTGAGTATGAACGTACCTGCTGGGAATGCGTATCGCGTATGTTTTGCCACCTCTATTATGCGTATGGAGTCGGAACCCTTTTGGCGTTGCTGGTCGAGGAATTCGTTTAGCTCCTCGATATTCATGGTCTTAACCAAGTCGCCGACGTTGCCCAGTTCGGAGCGGTCTATGTTGATTAGCGTGTCGAGGTTGCGATGTTGTGTGAATATATCCTCGCCATCTACGTCAAACGTGCGTGTGGTGTATCTCAGGGCTGTCCACCTGCCCGATATGCTATCTATGGATGCTCCCGAGGACTCTAGCACCGACGCCATTTTGCCATCTTCGTACTTCTCTAGGCTTAGAAATGCCGCGCGGTCTGCGGATGTCAATCCCCTGAGGTACAAGAACAACCCTGGCTCCACTTGGCGATATATGTGTTTGTCGTACTTCTGCTTTTTGTTGTTGTCCACATATTGAGCTTCGAATGCCACGCATGTTTTTTGGGACAAAGGTACAATCCACAAATTGAGTGCGAGCGACAATGATGCGATAATCAACGAGCCAATAAAGTATGGCCACATCAACCTCCTAAAGCTCATACCTCCCGACAACATGGCGATAATCTCAGTCTGATAAGCCAATTTGGAGGTGAAGAATATCACCGAAATAAATGCAAACAATCCACTAAATTGATTGACAAACGAGGGTATGAAGTTGAGGTAATAATCAAATACAATAGCCTCCAAAGGGGCTTTGCTTGCGGTGAAGTTATCGACCTTCTCGGCATAGTCAAATATCACGATTACCACAATTATGAGGATAATCGAGAAGAAGTATGTAGATAGGAATTTACCTATTATGTAGCGGTCTAATATTTTGAGACCAGGCCAACGAAGTTTCATAATTTATAATCTACGTGCAAGTTTTACTATTGCCGCCTCCTTCCACTCCTTGAAGTCACCAGCGATGATATGTTTGCGAGCCTCACCCACCAAATCCAAATAGAAGGCTATGTTGTGCAACGATGCGATTTGTGCCGCCAACATCTCCTTGCACACAACCAAATGGTGAAGATAAGCACGTGTGTATGTGTGGTCTACAAACGCCTTGCCTGCGGGGTCTATGGGCGAGAAATCTGCCTCCCACTTTTTGTTGCGTATGTTGATTACACCCTCCCACGTGAATAGCTGAGCATTGCGACCATTGCGTGTGGGCATCACACAGTCAAACATATCTACTCCCCTATCTATAGCCTCCAATATATTTATCGGAGTACCCACACCCATCAAATATCGGGGTTTGTCGAGCGGCAAAATTTCATTCACCACCTCTATCATCTCATACATCACAGGTGCTGGCTCACCCACCGCCAAACCTCCGAGTGCGTAACCATCGGCGTTGTACTGCAACACATCCTCGGCGGCCTTGGCGCGCAAATCGGGGAATGTGCAACCCTGCACTATGGGGAACAGAGATTGGTAGTGACCATATTTGGGTTGAGTTTTGGCGTATTGATTAAAACACCTCTCCAACCACCTTTGGGTCAGTCCCAAAGATTTAGCAGCATATTCACGAGTGGAATCCCCTGGAGGGCACTCATCAAATGCCATCATAATATCTGCGCCTATTGTGCGCTCCGTATCTATCACACTCTCGGGTGTGAATATGTGGCGTGAACCATCTATATGGCTCTGGAAATGACACCCATCCTCTTTGAGCTTGCGGCACGCCGCCAACGAGAAAACTTGGAATCCGCCACTGTCGGTGAGCATAGGTTTGTCCCACGCACTAAAGCGATGCACTCCACCTGCCGCCTCGATTATATCCATACCAGGGCGCAAGTATAGGTGGTAGGTGTTGGCAAGGATAATCTTCGCCCCAGCCTCATGCTCCACATCCCTATGGAACACACCCTTCATAGCCGCCGCAGTACCTACGGGCATAAATATGGGCGTGGGCACTTCGCCATGGTCGGTGGTGAATACTCCAGCGCGAGCTCGTGTGTTGGGGGATATGTTTTCTACCTTGAATTTCATTGCTTTATAAACGTTGTTTCTTATATAATCGTACAAAATTACACAAAATTTCCCGAATTATAAGCGTGAGCCACAAAAATATTATACACTACCCTTAGCGGTCTTTATGATTATTGAGATTTTTTACTACTTTTGTAGTGCTATACATCTGACAACGGCAGGGGAACCTGCCAACAAAATTTGAGATAGGCACGCTATGTGTCTATGTCATACTCTATACGGTAGCTTCGCCTCCCGTGTAGAGTATTAATGTACCTACTGCCGTTGTCGGTGTATAGCAACGGGTCGGGTGAAGTTACCCCTTTTTTGTCCCGTTGAACCCTTTAAATCAATGGCAATGGCACAAAATCTAATCAACCAAACAATCTCACTCATCACCCAAAGCGATGCACTCCGCCTAAGCGAAATCCCCGACGATTTGTTGGACGCATGGATTGTGGGCATATCCAGCAAGGAGGATTACGACTACCGTAGGGATTTTATAATCAACATATTCAACGAGATTTACGAGGGTCAAAAGGAGCTGCAAAGCATAGATGCAGCCCATGAGGATAGTGACCGAGAGGAGTATCGCACACGATTTGAGCAGCAACTCCGAGCCGAAAAACAGCGTCGCACATCGGGTGGCGGTGCAAATAAGTAGGGTAAAATAATTATTGGTGTGTTTTTAAGAGTGCTATTGGAGATGAGATTTTTTGCTATTGAATTGAAAATATAGTGGTTCTATACTGAAATTTAATAGTGAAAAATATCGCTCCAAGAGTGCTTTTAAAAATATGACAATAATTGTTTTACACTACTTAATGGCGATGTGATTATTGCAGATATTTTATTATAGGTGCAGTAATATTGGTTGTTTTCAAGATATTTTATGTAAATTTGCACATTACAATATCTTTTTCTATGACTCAATATATCGACATAGTTGTTGGCATGTATGGCTGGTGGGGCATTGCGCTTATGGTTGCTACCCTTCTATTTTTTATCATACAGCTGAGGTACTACATTTTTTGCTATGGCAAAATCGCAAAATACAAAAATAGCGCACGTGAGGTAATCCGCGAGAGCACCCCCAAAGTGTCGGTCGTGATACCCATGTTCACCGACGACTACCCCTTCCTAGAGGAGCGACTCCCAATGATTATGGCGCAAGAGAGGGTTGAATTCGAAGTGGTGTTGGTATATATCGGCACCAACAACGACTTCTACGACGATATGCAGCGACTACAACAGGTGCTGCCCAATGTCGTGGTGACCAAAATCCAATCCAATCCACGATTCCCCATATCCATAAAAACAGCCCTGAACGTGGGTGTAAAGGCTGCAAATAATGAGCACATGATATTCACCTCTACGGAGTGTTATCCGCTGAGTGACAAATGGTTGTCGCTGATGGCAAGTGGATTCAAGCGTGGTGACCTAGTAATCGGATATACGGGTTTAGAACCCAAGAAGGGTCTGGGTCAATACATCATGCGTATATCTCGCATGATGGGCTCTGTGAATTGGATAAGCCGTGCCATAAAGGGGCGGCCATATCGTGGTCATCGCACAAATATCGGTTGGACAAAGAGCATGTATTATGAGGCACGAGGTTTTAGCCACCTAAATATGAACATTGGCGAAGATGACCTATTTGTGCAGCGACTCCTAAGTAGCGAAAATGCACCCAAGGTGAGCATAATATTGACCCCTCAAGCCACTCTAAACCAAGTGTGTTGGGGTGGTGTGAGCTGGTGGACAGAGCAGATGAGATACTTCAGAAGTTCGTTTGCGCTGTATCCATTTGGTGCAAAATCATACGAGAGGTGGGAGCGACGCAGCAGGTTGCTATTTTTTGTGGCGGCAGTGGCGGCTATGATTTTTATGCCTCTGGAGATTAAGATTGCGGCAGCGGTGCTTGTTGTGTTGCGCATAATTATGGTCGCTATTGCGGTGAAAAATATAGCTAAGCGATTGGGTGAGGATGGCGTGGTGATGATGTATGGATTGTTTGATATTGTGAGCCCTATATACATGACCTTCCTAGATGTGTGGTTGCGCCTAAGTCGAGACCCTAAGGTATGGAGATAGAGGATTATATCATAGCAGACGACCAGCAACTCGTCGGCAGAGTGCTGCACGAGGGGGATGATGTCGCTTTCGAATTCCTCTTTACGAGGTATAGGGAGTCTATACGTCGGCTCCTAAATGCCAAGTTGGGCGGTTCGGTGGAGGTGGACGACCTGTTGCAGGAGACATTCATAAAGGTATATATCAACATCCATCGCTACAATCCACAATACACATTCGGTCAGTGGATATACACCATAGCACGCAACACATTCATAGATTATTGCCGCAAACGCCAAGACGAGCTCCCCATAGATGAGCGACTCATAACCTCCGAATCCAAAATCCCCAACCCCGAGGAGAGTGTCATAAATTCCCAAAAAAGAGTACATATAGAGAACTGCATCGCTAGGCTCAACACCACGCAGCAGCAACTCTTCCGCATGCGATTCCTAGACGAATACTCCTACGAGGAGATTGCCGAAAAACTATCCATGCCCCTAGGCACCGTAAAGACCAATATTCATCGTGCACGTGTCCATATGTGCAGATTTATTGAGGAGGGGGAGAGCTAATCTTGCAAAAAAGATTATATTTGCGCTCTAAGTAGGGTAAAATAATTATTGGTGTGTTTTTAAGAGTGCTTTTAAAAATATGACAATAATTGTTTTACACTACTTAAACTTTCTTGAATTCAACTTGTAAATGCAACTGAGGAATTTGAATGTTGCAGGGAATAGGATAAAATATTTTTTCAGAGAGGAAAGAGAGAAAAAACTCTCCTTCGCTCTGCTGAATGGAATAAAATTATTATCTTACGCCCTCAACCTCCCACAGAATCAGTTGTAAGATGAAACATTTAACCGCAGAACAAAGGTACACAATATTTGCGATGTTGCAAGAGGAGTACCTACAAAATGAGATAGCCAAAGTAATTGGCGTTAGTAAAAGCACTATTAGCCGAGAGTTAAAGCGCAATTGTGACAAGCGTAGTGGTAAGTATAACAGTGACTTAGCTCATCGTAAAGCACAAGGTCGCAAAAAGGGGAAGCTACACGCTCAGAAACTGACCTATAAGATGTGTAAACGCATTCGAAAGCTGCTTAAGAGAGGTTTTAGTCCTGAGCAGATTGCAGGTCGTGAGCGACTTGAGGGACATGAGATGGTGTCGCACGAGACCATATATAGATGGATCTGGTTGGATAAGCGACGAGGTGGCGACTTGCATAAGTTCTTGCGCAGACAAGGGCGTAAATACGCAAAACGAGGCTCAAAGAATGCAGGACGTGGGTTTATTCCTAACAGAGTGGACATTGATGAGCGTCCTGAGGTAGTGGATAAGAAGCAGAGATTTGGTGATTTAGAGATAGATACGATAATTGGTAAGAACCACAAAGGTACAATTCTTACCATAAATGATAGAGTAACAGGTAGGGTCTGGATCCGTAAGCTACAAGGAAAAGAAGCCACCCCAGTAGCGAAGATAACGGCTCTAGCACTACGTAAAGTAAAGAAATTAATACATACTATTACGGCTGACAATGGAAAAGAATTTGCAAAACACGAGGAAATAGCACAAAAGTTAGAAATAAATTTCTATTTTTGTAAACCGTACCACTCGTGGGAACGTGGAGCGAATGAGAACACAAATGGACTCATTAGGCAATACATCCCCAAGGGAACGGACTTTAGTGAAGTAACCGCAAAGCAGATTAAATGGATTGAAAGCAAGCTAAATAATCGTCCTCGTAAAAGACTCGGATACCTCACACCAAATGAAAAATTTAAACAAATTATAAATATGAATTCAGTTGCATTTGCAGGTTGAATTCAGCTTTAATTAACAAAATGAAAAACCCACAAACCCCACTCATGGGGATACTCATTTCGCTAAGCATTTGCCACTGTTGCAATGATGCTCTTCAAGCTGTTGTAACATCCTTGTACCCAATGATTAAGGATGACTTGATGTTGAGCTTCGTGCAGATAGGTATCGTGACTCTGGCGTATCAAATGTCCGCATCTGTATTGCAGCCAATCATGGGTTCGTACCTCGATAGGCGACCAAATCCATACTTTATAACTTTGGCGGCTCTGCTGACATTTAGTGGATTGTGTTCGTTGGCATTCGCCAGCAGCTTTGAGTGGGTCATTGCATCGGTTATGTTGGTGGGTTGTGGTTCGTCGATTGTCCACCCCGAAGCGTCGCGTATGACATCCATTGCATCGGCTGGGCGCAAGGGTTTGGCGCAATCCATATTTCAGGTGGGTGGCAATTTGGGCGGCTCCCTGGGGCCTCTGTTGGCGGCATTTGTTATAGCTCCCTATGGCAGGCACAACACGGTGTTGGTGGCACTGTTGTCGGTTGTGGGCATCACCGCAAGCCTAGTGGTTGCCAAGTGGTATAAGGGTGTGTTGGCGGAGCGTGAGGCTGCAGGGTTGTTGCACACGGGCAAAAACAAAGCTCTGCAACCTGGCGACAAGGGGTGGATTGAGCGTCCATACTCCAATCGTCGGACATATTTTTATATAGGTGTGTTGCTAGTGCTCATATTTTCTAAATACGCATACATGGCGAGCATGAGTAGCTACTACACATTCTACACTATCGAGAAGTTCGGAATCTCGGTGCAGTCGTCGCAATACGCACTCTTTATATTTGTATTTGCTACCGCCTTGGGTACTCTGCTCGGAGGACCTATTGGCGACAGAATAGGTCGCAAATATGTGATTTGGGCATCTATCTTGGGGGCTACTCCATTTTCGCTTATGATGCCCCACATGGGGCTGTGGGGCACTATTTGCTTTAGTTTCTGCGCTGGATTTATGTTGGCTTCGGCATTCCCTGCCATTGTGATTTTTGCCCAAGAGTTGCTGCCCAATAGGTTGGGTATGATTTCGGGGTTGTTCTTCGGGTTTGCTTTTGGAATAGCTGGAATCGCTGCGGCGTTTTGGGGTAGCTATGCCGAGTCGCATGGTATAGAGGCGGTATTTAATTTGTCTGCTTATCTGCCGCTATTGGGCGTTGTTGCGGTGCTGTTGCCTCGCAGATAGTAGGAATTTCATTAAAAATTTGTATCTTTGCCGCTGATGAGAAAGAGCGTGGATATAAGGAGTGTGATTGCGAGCGTGTTGCTCGTGATACTCTGCGTATATTATATCAACTCCACAATGTTCTCGCACACCCACACTATCGAGGGTGCTACCATCACTCACTCCCACTTCTATGGCGAGGGTCACGACGACGACACCGACGGTTGCGAACACACCGAAGGTGAGCTAACACTTATCCAACACCTAAACAATATAGTGCTTCTCGAAATCGAGAGTTTCGATATTGCGGCTGTGGATGCGGAGTGCACATATAATATATATGTGCCATCGAGTGTGGATGTCGTCTCTGAGGATCTGTGTGCCCTTAGTTCTCCACGTGCACCCCCACGATTTTTTGTTTAAGTAGGGTAAAATAATTATTGGTGTGTTTTTAAGAGTACTATTGGAGATGAGATTTTTTGCTATTGAATTGAAAATATAGTGGATCTACATTGAAATTTAATAGTGAAAAATATCGCTTCAAGAGTGCTTTTAAAAATATGGCAATAATTGTTTTACACTACTTAGATACCTTTTCAGACAATTTTTACATTAAACAAAAAATTAAATCAAATGAAATTTACAAAATTTTGTTTGCTATTGCTATGTGCAGCAGTAGCAGCTACCCCTATATTTGCACAAAAGAGCGACGCCGTAATCGTAGGTCACGTAGTGGACGCAGAGACAGGCAAGCACCTTCCATACATCACAGTGGCAATCGAGGGCACAACCGTTGGGTGCGTGTCAGACGCTACGGGTCACTTCCAAATGGTGAATGTACCTATCGGCAATCTAACTGTAGTGGCATCATCTATGGGCTACTCAACTCAAAAACAAGAAGTTACAACCGCTAGAAACAAAACCGTAGAGTGCAAATTCTCAATCTCGGAGCAAGGCATTGGTGTAGACCAAGTCGTGGTGTCGGCTACCCGCAACGAGACAAATCGCAAGAGTAGTGCAACGATAGTAAATGTCGTGTCGCAAGATTTGTTCGATGGCATAGCATCATCAACCCTCAGCGAGACTATCCCCTATCAACCAGGTTTGCGTTTCGAGACTACCTGCGGAAACTGCGGTTCGTCGGAGCTTAGAATCAATGGTTTGGGAGGTCAATACTCGCAAATTTTGTTGGATAGCCGCCCAGTATTTAGTTCTTTGGCTGGAGTCTATGGCTTGGAGATGTTGCCCGTGTCTATGATTGAGCGTGTGGAGGTTATCCGCGGTGGTGGCTCGGCTTTGTATGGCTCGAGTGCTATTGGTGGTGTGGTAAATATCATCACCAAAGATCCACTTCGCAGTTCGGTAACTCTCCAAAACACAACCAACGTACTCACAGGCGGCACAACCGATGTGGCAACTTCGCTCAACGCATCGTATGTGTCGGACGACAACCGCACGGGAGCATACATATTTGGTATGATTCGCAACAAAGAGGCATACGACCGCAATGGCGATGGATACTCGGAGACATCTCAAATGGATGCTCAAACATTAGGTTTCAACGCATTCTTCAAGCCCACGAACTACTCTAAGATTACTGCCGAGTACCACTACATTTCGGAGTTCCGCCGTGGTGGCGAGATTGAGGATGAGGATGGGAACGATATATTGTCACTTCCCGTGATTTTATCGGAGACAACCGAGCAATTGGAGCACGCAATCCACGGAGGTAGTGTGACTTATGACCTGCTTACGCCCAACCAAAAGAACAAGATTAAGCTATATGCTTCTTTGCAAAGCATCCACCGCGACAGCTACTTCGGTGGCAATCTGTTCGACGCAGAGGATGGATTCGCAGGCAGTTTGTTTGAGGATGTTACGGAGTACCCATACGGCATAACTAAGGATTTAACCTTGGCTGCTGGAGCTCAATACACATTCTCGTATGGTAGCATCCTTTCGTCGGGTAACCTCACCGTGGGTGCGGAGTACACGATGAACAACCTCGATGAGACTCTGCTTGCTGCCGACCTTCCCGAAATCAAACAAGATGTGGATACTTATGGCGTATATGCTCAAAATGAGTGGACTAACGAGAAGTTCAACTTCGTCGTGGGTGCACGCTTGGAGGGTTACCAAATCAAGGATTTAGTGGGTGGTACCAAGGTTAGCGGCGTGGAGGTTATGCCACGTGCCTCGTTGCGCTACACTCCCGTTGATGGTGTTGGTTTGCGTGCAAGCTATTCGAGCGGATATCGTGCTCCACAAGCATATAGTGAGGATTTGCACATTGAATCTGTGGGTGGTGCGGTGACATTTATCACTATGGATCCAGATCTTAAACCTGAGTATTCGCACTCGTTTAGTGCTTCGGCAGACCTCTACAAATCATTTGGTAAATTTGAGGCGAATCTTCTTGTTGAGGGATTCTACACTTCACTTCACGATGTATTCTTGCTCGAAAATATTGAGGGTACAACCGAGTGGTTGCGTACCAACGAGGAGGGCGGAGCTTACGTAGGTGGAGTTAGCGCAGACCTAAGAATCGGCATCCCAAATAAGTTCGATGTGCAACTTGGATACACATTCCAACACAGCAAATACAACAACACTGTGGAGTATATCACAAACGACACAACAGACGAGGTGTTCGAGGGCAAAGATATGCTTCGCTCACCCGACCACTATGGATATGTGACTGTGAACTACGATGTTACAAAGAACTTCACGGCGTCTCTATTTGGTAACTACACAGGTAAAATGATGGTTATGAACGAGGCTGATATGTACGTTAAGGAGTCTCAAGACTTCTTCGACATGGGTCTTAAGTTGGCATACAACTTCCCTATCACATCTATTTTCAATGCAGAGGTTAGCCTCGGTATGAAGAATATTTTTGACGCATATCAAGATGACCTAGGCTGGAGATATGACCGTGACCCAGGTTATATATATGGTCCAACACTTCCACGCACATACTTCTTTGGTGTGAAGCTAGCGTTCTAGTCTTTGCAAGCCATAAAATAATAAGCGTGAGTTCTAATTTTCGAACTCACGCTTATTTTATATATACTACTACAAACTCCTCATTTACAATATAGTGCGCCACGATATTGATACCCCTAATCTCCACTAATATCTCACCGCCCGACATCCGCTTAATACAAATATCAGACAAGAAATCGCAACTCCGAGTGGCATATTTATATGCTGCCTCCTTCGTGCACCACGCTATTGCTTGATGCAGAGGTGTGGTTATGATGTGGGACTCTGCACCAGATATATATCGCTTAGCGACCTTCGCAAAGTTGCGTGATAGTTGCTCCATATCTATGGCACAGGGGGTGTCGCTAAGGATTATGGCTATGTGTGTTCGGGTGTGCGACACGCTTATATGTGTGTCACTACCAACTATATATGGTGCGCCCTGCTCGGTGTACGCAATCTCTATGTCACTTCGCCACTGCGCACGCAGATGTGCACGCCACGACAACCACTCTCTCTGGCGACTAAGGCTTGTGAACTCCTGCGCTTGATGCCACTCACTGGGGGTAACCATCGTGCGGAGAGTGTCGAGCGGCAGAATTGGCTCAATTATAAGTTGGTGATTATTCATTGGTTAGGGGCATCACAACACGTATCTTCTCTATGCGTCGTCCGCTCTCGCCACCCATGCTTTCGACCGTGAAGCGTATGTCGTGAGTGGTGATGGAGTCGCCCAATTTGGGGAGTGTGCGCTTGACTTCGAGTATCAACCCAGCCAGAGTCTCGGCATCGCCCTGCACATCCTTGAAAATATCCTCTTCCAGCATCAATATGCGCTCAAAATCTCCGATATGTGTCCGACCCTCAAATATATAGGTCAGCTTATCGAGTCGCGTGTATAGCTTCTCGTCATTGTCGCTCTCGTCCGAAATCTCGCCCACAATCTCCTCTATGATATCCTCTAAAGATACCAATCCTAGGGTTGAGCCATATTCATCCACGACAATGGCCACATGCACCTTGTTGGATTGAAACTCCTCCAGCAAGTCGTTGATTTTCTTATGCTCAGGCACAAAATATGGTTTGCGCATAAGCTCCTGCCACGCCACATCCTCAAGGTTTACGTAGGGGAGTAGATCCTTGACGTAGAGTATGCCGCAGATGTTGTCCAAGCTGTCGTCGTGAATGGGAATTCGGGAGTATCCAGATTCGATAATTGTGCTGCGAACTTTCGAATAAGGGTCTGTGAGTGAGATTGTTATCATATCCACACGTGAGCGCATAATCTCCTGCACCTCCGTGTTTATGAAGTTCAATATTCCAGACAATATCCCCTTCTCCTCCTTGGTGGCACTCTGGGTTAGGTCTACCGCATCGGCCAATTCGTCGAGCGAAATTTCGCTGTGGTGCGATGCCCGTTGCCCTATGGATGACCCCGCCTTAAGTAGCAGAGTCGAAAGTGGATAGAACACCTTGCGTAGTATTATCAAAGGGCGAGCAGCCACACGCCCAAAAGCCCGAGGTGCTGTTTGCGCAAAAACTTTAGGCGCAATCTCACCAAAAAGCAGCAGCAGGAATGTCACCAACACCATCTTAAACAGGAACTCAAATCGAGTGAATGCAAAGAGATTGTCTATGATATTAGCCGCTAAAATAGATATGCAGATATTGACTAAGTTATTGATTACAAGTATTGTAGCTAGCAGCAAATCAACATCTGAAAGTAGTTCCAACACGGCACTATTGCGGGATGACTCCTCTTTTTTAATCTCTCGAATATCGTTGTGATTAAACGAGAAGAACGCTGCCTCTGCACCCGACACCAACGCCGAGAGAAGAAGGAGTAGCAGCGTGACTGAGAGCATCACACCATCGTTCGAAGTAAATCCATTGAAACTTATGCCTATATCCATATACGATTTTTAACTATCACTAATTGGGGAATAGAAGGTTATCATCCACCTCACCTTCACTCTTTTGAGCCTCTTTCTCCTTTAGGGTTTCACGGCGTGCAGCAGTCACTTCGGTTATGAATTTAGCATTGCGAAGTTTGTATGCTGGTTGCGACAGCAGCGAATCTATGTTGCTATACTTCGATCTTCTCTCGCCCAGAACTACCTGATGGCTAGGGTCATGCACCTTTGATGGGTTGCTACCTCTTCCGTTGTATGGTTCCAAATCACCACCAGGTGTGGGGGTTTTTGGAGTCGTAAGTTTTGCGGGTAAATCTTGAGATATAACCTCCTCCTCCTCCTCTTTTTCCATCTTTAGACCAGTGGCAACCAACACAAGCTCTAATTTATTCTCGAGGTATGGTTTTTCGCTCGTTCCCCATATGATATTTGCATTTATAGGTGTGCCATTTTCGTCGTATGTAGTGGCGTGCGCCTGTATGTAGCGCATGACTTGTGTCACCTCTTCCAACACCAAATCTTCGGCTCTTGCCACCGAGAAGTTCAACAATATATTTTTAGCTCCTACGATTCTGTTGTTGTCCAAAAGAGGCGAACTCAAAGCTCTCTGAGCCACCATCTCGGCACGATTTTCACCCTCCGCAGACTCCACACTCATGTGCGCACGTCCGCTGCCTCGCATCACTTTGCACACATCCGCAAAGTCCACATTCACCAAGTCGCTCTCGACAGTTATAATCTCGGCAATACCCTTAGCCGCCGAGCACAAAATATCATCCGCCTTGCTAAATGCCATCTTCAGAGGCAAGCGACCATATAGTTGCAATATATTTTCGTTGTTGAGCACAAGTAGCGAATCCACGCTATTTTTGAGCTCCTCAATTCCGACCATCGCCTGATTGTAGCGTATGTTTCCCTCGACAATAAGTGGCGAGGTTACAATTCCTACGGTCAATATATTCATCTCTTTGGCGAGTTTCGCTAGTGCTGGTGATGCTCCCGTACCTGTTCCTCCACCCATTCCTGCGGTGATGAACAACATGCGTGTGCCCAACGCCTCCAGGCGGCAACGCACCTCTTCCATACTCTCTACGGCAGCTCTACGCCCCTCCTCAGGGTCATTTCCAGCTCCTAGTCCTTCTCGACCTAGGCGTAATTTGTTGGCTATGGGGCTTTTGTCGAGTGCTTGTTGGTCGGTGTTACACACCAAAAAGTTCACACCCTCGATTCCCATATCCCACATGTGGTTCACTGCATTTCCTCCAGCGCCACCAACTCCCATAACGGTAATAGTCGAGGCAGGGAGGTGCTCCACGGCTAACTCTCGTAATAAATCTTCGCTCATAATAGCATACTTATTTTTAAATTTCCTCCTCGCCTACTTCGTCGAAGTTTTTGTTTATAGAAGTAAACACACCCTTGAGAATCTTTGTTATATTAAATCCTTTCTCCTTTTTGGGAGTGTTCTCACTACCCTCTGTTGTCTCTAAATCGGTTGTGATAAACTCCTCTTTGTCATCATCTATGGTGTGCGTATCTTTTACCCTTGGCTCCTCCTCCTCAACTCTCTCATCATCGGTTGTGTGGTTCACAGTTTCGCTCAATGGGGCGGTGTGACGAGATGGTTTGGGTGGCTCCACGACCATTTTTTGGGGTGGTTCCACGACCACTGGTGTAGGGGGTGTATATACTCGTGGTGGTGGAGGTGTATATGTTGTAGATGGAGTAATAGGCGGACGTTTAACTGGTGGAGTCTCCGTCTCGTGTGTGGGTGGCGGTGGGACAACAACTTTTTTGGGTGGCTCCACCTCGGTTGTGGGGTCTAGAGGTTGGTGGCTACTTGTCATGCAGCCGCCCAGTTCCGCTCCTCTAATCAATATACCCACCGCTGTGGCATATCCGCAATCCTCACACTTAGCTATCGATTCATTGGTGACACCCTCTATTGGGAGTCCTATGCGCACCTCCATATTGGTCATGCGTCGGCACAACTCATCTATGTTTTTGAGCTTAGCAGAGCCTCCCGTGAGCACAATTCCGTATGGTACTTTTTCTGCATACCCCGACTCTGCAATCTCTCTCTTTACGAAATCAATCAACATAGCCATACGGGCTTCGATAGCCACCGCCAAGTTGTACAAAACGATATTCTTCGATTCGCGAGCCGTGCGACCATTGACTCTAACCACCTTATTTTCAGAGACTAGGTCTGCCACAGCCGAGCCAAATTCGCACTTTAATTTCTCGATATATTTATCGGGAATCATCATCGAGCGTATGTCGGTGTTGATTGCCGCAGCTCCCATAGGGATTGAGACTATGTATCTCACAACATTGCGATAGTATATGGTCAGGTCGGTGAGTCCAGCACCGATATTCACAACCACAACACCCTCCTCTTTCTCCTCTGGAGAGAGCACCGCTTCGGCAACAGATATAGCATTTGGTAGGCTATTTATCATTCTGATATTCAGTCTATTGAGTGCATTTTCGAGGCGTTGCATAGGGATTTTGCCACACAATATGAAATTAAACATAGATGACAATCTACGACCATACGAACCCACAGGATTCTTAACCTCTTTGGTCTCATCCACTATATAATTTTGAGGAATACGCTCCATGATTCGCTCATTGTCGGGTGCTTGAACATGCCTCATGCGATCAAACAGAGCATTCACATCTGCTTGATTTACACCTGTTTCGGGTTGCGACACATACACATGGTCGCTATGGCACGCAAAGCGCACAAACTCGCCCGATATACCAGCATAAGCCTCTAATATTTTGATATTTAGAGTTGATTCCACCTCGCTGATAGCTCCCTTGAGGGCACTCTCTACCATTGCGATATTCTCAATCATTCCAAATTTGATACCCTCACACGGATGGCTCACGATGCTATCCACGCACATCAATCCATTGCTACTCACAGAGCCCACAGCAACCACAACATTTGCTTCGCCCAGATCTATTGCTACTATATATTTTTTACTTTCCACGACTTAAATCTTTTATTTGCAAACTACTTGTCCTTTATACTCGATATTGATACTTCTGTATTTGTTCCAACCCACACGCCTAAGCCCATCTTGGTAGAATTTCATAAGTTTATCCAATCTATCTTCCACGCTCTCAGACTCTTTGTCATTGCTGTTTTGGATTGAACCTAACACTACTTCGAAGTCACCGCTACGAACCGAAAGATTTACTCTCAGCTCGCCACTTGGACTCTGTGAGGCGATTATTTGCACCACCTCCGAACTCCAGAATTTACTATTTTCGACTATATGCACAAAGTTAATCAAATTCGCGAAATCTTCGCATCTTTTTTGCATCTTTTTTTCTGCATCTTTTACTTGCTTCTGTTTCTCTGATATTTTTGCAATTTGCTCTGTTATAACTTTTCCACGATAGCGGTAGAGTTTGCGAAGCTCTGCTTTGTGTGCCCGCAGCTCCAATACCCGTTTTTCGAACTTCTCGTCGCTCTCAAACCACCTCTGCTTGGTGTTCATCTTGCGCACATCACGCATATTCTCCAGATTCTCCTGCTCTTGTCTGTATAGCGGATATTTCTCTCTTTCGATTTCAACTATCTGCACCTCCATTCTCTTGGTCTCTGAGCGCATGAAATCTTTGATTGAACCCTTGTACGAAGGGGGGAATGGTGGCTTGTACGAACCTGTTATTATTGGCAGATACATAGACGCAAAGTTCGGAGCCTCAAACACATAGCCATCCTTAGTCGAGTAGCCATTATACCCCGTCATAAGCAATCTCATGACCGCCCGTCGTTGCGAAAGCTCCACCTTCAACACTCCGCTACGTGTGGGGTATATCTTAGCCTTGTCCACAAATCCATTGCGGAGGATGTAGCTCTCTATGTCGCATATCGGAATCTCTGTGAGGGTACGTCCCACAACCTTCACTCCGCTATTTTCGACCCATTTTTCGACCATTGGCGTGGTGATTAAATTTCCGTGCATTGCGCTGTCGGCGATTATAATCTCCACACTATTAATTATTTGTGCTTTTCGATTTTGGCGTACACGTGTTGCGGAGTATACCACATACACCCCGACAGCTCCCCACACCAATGCGTAGAGCACGTATCTCCAAATTTTCGAACCCATATCTATCTCTTGTTTTCTATAACTCTTGCCAACCCCTCGCAGCAGGTGTCAATATCTCCTGCTCCAAACGAAATCACTATATCGGTCTGGTTTTTAGCTATATAATCTACCAACTTCTCACGCTCCACAATCGTGCATGGCACCGTTATCCGCTCCGCTATTATCTCTGTTGTTATCCCCTCAATCGGCTCTTCACGTGCTGGGTATATTGGCAGCAGTACCACCTCGTCGGCGTGCGAAAGAGCCTCCGCGAATTCGGGGTATAGGTCGCGAGTGCGAGTGAATAGGTGGGGTTGAAATATAGCTGTGACCTTGCGCCCAGGGTATATCTTTGCTACCGATGTCAGTGTCGCCATCAACTCACGAGGGTGGTGCGCATAATCATCCATATACACCGCCTTAGGGCTATTCACCCACACCTCCAATCTGCGCTTTATGCCCACGAACTGAGCTAATGCAGAGCGTGTTACCTCCACGTCCAACTCTCTGCCTTCGCCCCGTGCTGCGCACCACAACGACGCCACCGCAGCCACTGCATTTTCGAGATTTACCCATCCAGGAACTCCTAATCTGCAATCCTCTATCACCCCACTTGGAGTGGTTATGTCATAGCTATATATGCCTCCATCGAGCAGCGTGTGGCGACTCACATAGAAATCACAAGGCTCATCAAACGAATATCTCCACACCTCAATGTCGGGGTTATCCACAACCAAATCCACCCCCTTTTTGAGAATGAGAGCACCCCCAGCCTTTATTTGCCGTATGAATTGCGCAAATGCCTCCTTCACAGCTTGGTGCGTGCCATATATATCTAGGTGGTCGGCATCTGCCGATGTCACAACCGCCACATTGGGCGTGAGCCTCAAAAATGAACGGTCAAATTCATCCGCCTCCACAGCGATTCTATCTCCAGAGCCAAGTACTAAGTTGGAGTTGAAATTCTTGGAGATAGCACCCAAAAATGCACACCCTTGCCCCTCGACGGCATGGTTCAACCACGCAATCATAGTCGATGTGGAGCTCTTGCCGTGTGTGCCTGCCACCGCCATGACATACTTTCCTGCGGTCAAAACACCCAACATCTGCGAGCGTTTCACCACCTCAAACCCATTGCTTAAGAAGTAGTTAAGCTCCGAGTGGTCGGCAGGTATAGCAGGTGTATATATCACCGCACACGACGCAGGGTCTTTGAATTCGGGGGCAATTAACGACAGATTGTCATCGTAATGAATCTGCGCTCCCTCCGCCTCCAACTCCGCAGTTAGTGGTGTTGGCGTGCGGTCATAGCCTCCAACAATCTTACCCTCATGCAAAAAATATCGAGCAATGGCACTCATGCCAATGCCGCCAATGCCGACGAAATATACGCTCTTAAATTCCATTGTTTATAACCTCCTCTATCACATCCACAATCCGACTAGCCGAATCTTTGAATGCCATAGCTTTTATATTTTTACTTAGCGAACCCATTAATTCTTGGTTGCCCAAAGTCTTACCTACTAACGCCATACAATCCGCATTAGCATCTTTGTCTGCCACCATCAGCGCAGCATCTTTATTGACCAACGCCTGTGCATTTTTGGTTTGGTGATCCTCCGACACATTGGGTGAGGGTACGAAAATCGTGGGTCGTCCCACCTCGCAAAGCTCCGATATGGTGCATGCTCCACTCCTCGAAATCACAATGTCGGCAGCTCCGTATGCGTAATCCATGCGCTCTAAAAATGCCCCTTGCCAGATGTTGGGCGTGGGATTTTCGGCTAGGAACTTGGTCATTTCGGTTTGGTAATATTTGCCAGTTTGCCATATCACCTGAAACTTCGGAGCTTTGCCACCGAGGCTCTCCACCCATGTTTTCATCATGTTGTTGAATGTGCGAGCACCCAAAGAGCCACCCACAACCAACACCACGGGCAACGACTCATCGAACCCGAAATATTTGAGTGCTACGGCTCTGCATTTCGACACCTCCGAGAAGTTTCCACGCAGCGGATTTCCCGTGAGCACAATCTTCTCTGCGGCAAAGAATTTTTCCATGTTGTCATACGCCGCACACACTTTTTTCACCTTGCCACCCAATATTTTATTGGTGAGTCCAGCGTATGAGTTCTGCTCCTGGATTATTGTTGGTACACCACATTTCTGCGCTGCCCACAACACTGGAGCCGATGCGTAACCTCCAAATCCCACCACGACATCTGCCTCAAAGCTCTTGATTATGCGCTTTGCACGACTTATGCTCTTCATGAGTTTGAATGGCACCTGTATATTGCGCCAATCCAATCTGCGCTGCAATCCAGCTATGGGCAATCCCTCGATTTTGTAACCCAAGGCTGGCACCTTCTCCATCTCCATGCGACCCTCTGCACCCACAAACAACAACTCCACATCGTCGCCATATCTAGCTTTTAATGCCTCGGCAACCGCCACGGCAGGGTATATGTGACCTCCTGTGCCACCACCCGACAATATTATCTTTTTCATATCTCTCTATTTTCCCCAATTATCTCTATCCAAACCTCTATAATTTATCGCTTCGCTAATGTGCAGCGCGCTTATATTCTCCTCTCCTGCCAGGTCAGCAATCGTGCGTGCCACCTTTATAATCCTGTCGTAAGCACGTGCCGAGAGTCTCAATCTATTCATCGCTAACTCCAACATCTGTCGAGCCTTAGCGTCCAATGGGGCATAACTCCTTAGCATCTTGCTATTCATCATTGCATTGGTGTGCACACCCTCTATGCCCCTAAATCTTGCGCTCTGAATCTCCCTCGCTCGTATCACCCTCTCTCTAATTGTGGCACTCGACTCCTCCTCCACGCTGCTCGACATATCGGCAATTGATAGGGGTGTGACCTCTATGTGCAGATCTATGCGATCTAGCAATGGACCCGATATGCGCCCCATATATTTGTGTACCGCCCCCGACGAACAGCTGCACTCCTTGTCGGGGTGACCATAGTAGCCACATGGACAGGGGTTCATCGACGCTATAAGCGTAAAATTCGCAGGGTACTCCACCGAATACCTAGCCCTCGAAATCGTGATGCGCTTCTCCTCCAAGGGTTGCCTCAGCACCTCCAACACATTGCGCCCAAATTCGGGCAGCTCATCGAGGAACAAAATTCCATTGTTCGACAACGACACCTCCCCTGGCTGCGGCGACTGCCCACCTCCAATGAGTGCCACCTGCGAAGTGAGATGATGCGGAGCACGAAACGGGCGACTGCGCATAAGTCCCGATTGAGTACCCAGCTTACCAGCCACAGAGTGAATCTTGGTGGTCTCCAAAGCCTCCGCCATAGACATGGGCGGAAGTATCGTGGGGAGTCTGCGTGCAAGCATCGTTTTTCCCGAACCTGGAGCACCAATCATTATCACGTTGTGCCCACCTGCTGCGGCAATCTCCATGGCTCGTTTCACCTGCTTTTGACCCTTCACATCGGCAAAATCTTCGGCGTATATGTCGTCGTCTAACTCCGTAGTGTCCACCGCCGTGTATTGTGTGGGGGCTATGTCTTCTAACCCATTCATCCAATCCACTACTTGGCGTAGAGATGTGACTCCCAACACCTCAATTCCCTCGACCACAGCCGCTTCCAAAGCATTTTCGGCTGGCAGCACTATATATTTTAGACCCTTGTTGCGAGCCTCCACCGCCAACGGCAGTGCCCCCTTTATGGCTCTAAGCGACCCATCCAGCGACAATTCGCCAAGGAACATCGCCTGCTCAAACTTGTCGCTTACGACCTGCTGCATAGCTCCCAGCATACCCACCGCAATAGGCAAATCAAACCCCGAACCCTCCTTGCGCAGGTCGGCAGGTGCAAGGTTCACCACCATCTTTTTGGCAGTCATGCGCAGCTGCGAATTCTCGAATGCCGAGCGTATTCTCTCCTGCGACTCCTTTATTGCATTGTCGGGCAGCCCCACCAAGAATAGACCCAGTCCACCCTCGCCAAGGTTCACCTCGACCGACACCATCACAGCATCTATGCCTACTACTGCTCCCGAATAACTCTTGACAAACATAGGGCTCTTATATTTTAAAATGGTGCATCCTCAGGGTTGAACGCTGGGGGTGCAATATCAAATTCGCCACTTTGCAGCGGAGTGGATGCCAAACCTCCACTCGCTATTTCCACATTCGAAGCACTTGCAAAATCCTCATATTTGGGGGTTGTATTCACCCCCACAAGTGCCAAATCATCTGTGTCGGCAAATCTCGCCTGCTCCTTTATGAACCTTAGCGGCACATCACACACCTCGCCGTTACGGTGCTTAGCCAAGATTATTTCGGCCATACCTGCCGTGGGCATTCCATCCTCGGTTTGGGTTATGCCGTAATACTCGGGGCGGTGTATAAATGCCACGATATCAGCATCTTGCTCTATGGCTCCAGACTCACGAAGGTCGGAGAGTTGCGGACGCTTAGAGCCTCCACGCATCTCGGTGGCACGGCTCAACTGCGACAGAGCTATGATTGGAACATTTAGCTCCTTGGCTATCGCTTTTAGGGTACGTGATATAAATGCCACCTCCTGCTCACGATTTCCACGTGTGTCGGTGGTGCCAGTCATCAGCTGCAAGTAGTCGATGATTATGATTTTTATGTCGTGGTGTATCTTCAACCTTCGAGCCTTCGAGCGGAACTCAAAGACCGACAGGGCTGGGGTATCGTCAATAAAGAGTGGAGCAGAGCCAAGTGGCTTCACTGCCGCCTCCATGTGTTTCCACTGGTCGGCAGTGAGCTGTCCGCTCTTGATTGCTGTACTCGACAGACCAGTCTCGGCCACAATCAAACGCATCATAAGCTGCACAGAGGACATCTCCAGCGAGAAAAACGCCACACCTTGGTCATACTCCAGAGCCATATTGCGAGCCATCGTAAGCACAAATGCCGTCTTACCCATTGAGGGGCGTGCCGCCACAATCACAAGGTCGGAGAGTTGCCACCCCATAGTCTTTTTGTCTATGGCTGCAAATCCCGAGGGGACTCCATTAAATGCGTTTTTGTTCTTCGCCGCCTCCTCAATTTGCGACAGTGCCTGTGCCAAAATATCTCGTGACGACTGCACCGAACGCTTGACGTGACCTTCGGCCACTTTAAAAATTTCACCCTCCGCAAAACCTATGAGCTCCGTGACATCTACGCTTTCGTCATACGAGCGGCTTTGAATATCGCCTGCCGAGCGTATAAGTTCACGCTGCACATATTTTTGGGCTATGATTTTGGCGTGAAACTCCACATTGGCTGCAGAATCGACCTTCTGGGTTAGCTGCGCAAGGTATGCCGCACCGCCCACCTTGGTGAGGTTGCGATCTATGCGCAGACGCTCCGTGACGGTGAATAGATCTATGGGCTTGAGCTCCGTGGATAGATTCTCTATGGCTTTGTATATTATGCTGTGCTGCTCCGAGTAGAATGCCTCGGGCGAAATATACTCCTGCACAGCTATCACGCTATCCTTTTCGAGCATCAACGCACCCAGCACAGCCTCCTCCAATTCAATCGCTTGGGGTGGTATGCGGGCTATGTTATCCAGCTTTTCGTATGAATCTTTATTGCGCTCAGAGCGGTTATAATCACGTGCCATAGTTACCTTGTATTTTAATCTCCAAAAATAGACAATTTATTTTATATTTCATACATTATGAGAAAAAATATCGGAACCGCCATAAGCAGTCCCGATATTGTTATCTCTTCATCACAGGGAGCAACATCTTGTTAAATATTTCGTGCTCCACCAAGAATCCATCGTGCCCAAATGGCGATTCAATTTGTTCGTAGCGGGCATTTGGGATTATGTCGCACAGCTTTATCAGGTCGCAGGGCGGAAACAATATATCGGTAGTTATGCCCACCACAATTGTCTCGGCTTGGATTGTTGCGGCGGCGGCAAATGTGCCTCCTCGCCCTCGCCCAATGTCGTGTGTGTCAAATGCGTTGAGGATTGTGTAGTACGAATATACATCATATCTCTTGCACAACTTCTCGCCTTGGTAGCGTTGGTAGCTCGATGCTCGGTGGTCGCTCGTGCGCTCATCTCCATTTTGTTGGGTGATGTTGTAGCCGTAGAATCCACGATATGTGAGTAGTGCTATGGCACGTGCAGCCGATAGCCCCTCCATGCCTGCATCGGCTCTGCGCTCGCCAAATGTTTGGTCGGCACGTATCGCCATGCGCATGGTCTCATCTATGGCTATGCACCACGGAGTAGCTTTGGCGGCAGTCGCCACGAGTATCAACTTTTTGAACCTCGTAGGCTCCATCACAGCCCACTCTATGGCTTGGAATCCACCTACGGAACAGCCCAAAATCACATCTATATCGCCCACGCCCAGCACCTCAGCCATAATCTGATGCGCACGCACCATATCACGAATTGTGATATCGGGGAAATCCAAATAGTATGGTTCACCAGTCGATGGGTTGGTGTGCAGCGGTGCTGTGGTTCCATATGGCGAACCTAGGATATTAGCACACACCACAAAGTGGTCGGCTGGGTCGAGTATAGCCCCCTCCTCGACCGTGTGAGGCCACCAATCTTGCACATCCGAATTGGCTGTGAGGGCGTGGCATACCCACACGACATTATTGTGCTCCTCGCTCTGAGTTCCATAAGTGGAGTAGGCGATGGTGAGTTGGGGAAGTATCTCTCCGCTCTCGAGCACGAATGGCTCTGTGTGGTGGTAATATTTGATGTTTTCGCTCATGCTTATAGTGCGCTAAGTGCAGCGTCTAGGTCTGCCTTAATATCTTCAATGTTCTCGATACCTGCCGATATGCGAATTAGGTTGGGGTAGACACCTGCCGAAATCATCTCCGCCTCGCTCAACTGCGAGTGTGTGGTAGATGCAGGGTTGATGATTAGCGATTTGTTGTCGCCCACGTTTGCCACGTGGTATAGCAACTTCACGTTGTCTATAACCTTCGATGCCTCTGCCATGCCGCCTTTGACTCTGAACGACAATACGCAGCCATATCCATTCTGTAAATATTTATCTGCCAATGCTTTATATTTGTTACCTTCGAGTCCTGGGTAGTTCACACTCTCTACCTTTGGGTGCGATTGCAACCACTCTGCAAGTGCCAATGCGTTGTCTGCCGAGCGTTGAGCACGCAAAGACAAAGTTTCGAGACCCTGCGCCAACAAAAATGCGTTGAATGGCGATTGACAAGCTCCAAAGTCACGAAGTCCCTCGCAGCGCATCTTCACAGCAAATGCCACCGCTCCAAATCTCTCCAAGAAATTCACTCCGTGGTAACTCTCCACAGGCTCCGAAATGAGTGGATATTTGCCTCCGCTCCAATCAAAAGTACCGCCATCGACCATCACGCCACCCATAGAGTTTGCGTGACCGCCAATCCACTTCGTAGCGGAGTGAGTGACGATATTTACCCCCCACTCTAGAGGGCGGCAGAAGTAACCTCCACATCCGAAAGTGTTGTCGCAGAACACCACAACCCCCTTGCGGCGAGCAATCTCTACGATAGGTTCAAAATCTGGAATGCTAAATTCGGGGTTGCCGATAGTCTCCAAATATATCGCCTTTGTCTTGTCATCTATGAGCGACTCGATGCTTTCGGGGTCGTTACCATCTGCAAAGCGTACATCTATGCCCAAGCGTGGGAACACATGGCGAAATGCGTTGAATGTGCCGCCATACAGGTACGACGTAGTGACGATATTGTCCCCAGCCGACGCTATTGTCGCCAGCGCAGTGAATTGTGCCGACATACCCGACGAAGTAGCCACCGCAGCAACTCCACCCTCTAGGGCAGCTATGCGCTGCTCAAAAACATCTGTTGTGGGGTTCGACAAGCGAGTGTATATATTGCCAGCAGACTCCAGCGCAAATAGCGATGCTGCCTTCTCGGTGCTCTCGTACACATAAGCCGTAGATTGGTAAATTGGCAAAGTGCTAGCTCCAGTTGTGGGGTCGGGGCATTGACCTGCGTGAACTTGGAGTGTGTCGAAGCTGTACTTTTTTTGTTCCATGATTATTATGTTATTTTTAATTATTCTAGTTATAAAAAATCCGACCTCCCCTATGAGGAAGTCGGATTATTATGTTTACACACGAACGTCCTACCTCCTCGTTAGGTGGCTTGCCATCATTGACATAGACATTCGGTATGTAACTGCTTTATTCATTGCTTGCAAAGATAATCACTCTAATTCTATTTTGCAAATTTTTTGTTTAAAAAAAGATACCACACATATTATATATGTATTTCAAAAATCCAAAATATTTTTATATCTTTGCGGATTAGAAAAACAATATAAAAACTATGAAGTTTAAAGAGTATAAAGGGTTAGACCTACCCAATATCGCAGCCGAAGTACTCAAAGATTGGGACTCGGACGATACATTCCACAAAAGCATCACCACACGTGAGGGTAACCCCACATTCGTATTCTACGAAGGACCTCCATCAGCAAATGGAGTCCCTGGAATCCACCACGTTATGGCTCGTACCATAAAGGATATCTTCTGCCGCTACAAAACCCAACAAGGGTTTAAGGTGCACCGCAAAGCGGGCTGGGACACCCACGGATTGCCAGTAGAGTTGGGCGTGGAGAAGAAACTAGGCATCACCAAAGAGGCTATCGGCAAGACAATCTCTGTGGAGCAATACAACAAGGAGTGTCGTGAGGCGGTGATGGAGTTCACAGGCCTGTGGGAGGATCTCACTCGTCAAATGGGCTATTGGGTAAATATGGATGATCCCTACATCACATACGACAACAAATATATCGAGACCCTATGGTGGCTCTTGAAACAACTCCACGAGAAGGGCTTACTATACAAAGGCTACACAATTCAACCATACTCACCTGCGGCAGGTACAGGCCTATCGACTCACGAGTTGAACCAACCTGGATGCTATCGTGATGTGAAGGATACAACTTGTACGGCTCAATTCGAGATTGTGCGCAATGAAGCCTCAGAGAAGTTATTTAGCTCGGATGATGAGGGCACACTCTATTTCCTAGCGTGGACAACTACACCTTGGACTTTGCCTTCGAACACAGCTCTTGCGGTGGGAGGCGATATAGAGTATGTGAAAATCCGCTGTGCAAACCCCTACACTGGCAATGCGCAAACCATAATCATGGCTAAGGATTTGGTGTCGTCACTCTTCACCAAAAAGATGGAGGGTACTTACACCATTACCGAAGAGTCATGGAAGGGTCGTGAGTTGGCAGGTGTCACATACGAGCAGTTGCTACCTTGGGTAAAACCTATGGGCAAGGCATTTGAGGTTATCACGGGCGACTTTGTGACCACCTCGGATGGTACGGGAATCGTGCACATTGCGCCAACTTTTGGTGCGGATGATGACCGTGCAGCAAAGGCTGCGGGAATCGTGCCAATGTTTATGATAGACAAGGCAGGCAAGGAGCAACCAATGGTTGATAAGGCTGGTAAATTCTTCCTTATCGAAGATTTGGATGCAGAGTTTGTGGCTAATAACATCAATGAGGAGCTATACGCAGAGTATGCAGGTCGCTACGTGAAGAACGCATTTGACGACACCTTGACCGACGCTGACGCAACCCTCGACATAGACATATCGGTTCTACTAAAGCAGGAGAACAAGGCGTTCAAAATCGAGAAACATGTCCACTCATATCCACACTGCTGGCGCACAGATAAGCCAGTGTTGTACTACCCACTTGACTCATGGTTCATCAAAACCACAGCACTCAAGGGTCGCATGATGGAGCTCAACAACACAATCCAATGGAGACCAGAGTCTACGGGTTCGGGTCGCTTTGGCAAGTGGTTGGAGGGACTTGTGGATTGGAACTTGTCTCGTTCACGTTTCTGGGGTACTCCACTTCCAGTGTGGGCTACCGAGGATTATTCGCAAATCAAGTGCATCGGCTCTGTGGAGGAGCTCATGGGCGAAATCGAGAAGTCAATTGCGGCAGGTTTCATGACCGAGAATCCTTATGCTGGCTTCAAGGTGGGCGATATGTCGAAGGAGAACTACTCGACCGAGAATATCGACCTGCACAAACCTTATGTTGATTCAATCATCTTGGTGTCGGACTTGGGCGAGCCAATGAAGCGCGAGAGTGACCTTATAGATGTATGGTTCGACTCAGGTGCCATGCCTTATGCACAGCTGCACTACCCATTCGAGAATGGTGGTGCCGATTTCAACGATGTATATCCTGCCGATTTCATTGCGGAGGGTGTAGACCAAACACGTGGTTGGTTCTTCACGCTGCACGCCATAGCGACTATGTTGTTTGATTCGGTAGCGTTCAAGAATATCATTTCGAACGGACTTGTGTTGGACAAAAACGGTAACAAGATGTCTAAACGCTTGGGTAATGCCGTAGATCCATTCGAGGTACTCAATAAATATGGTGCCGATGCCACACGTTGGTATATGATTAGCAACTCGCAACCTTGGGACAACCTCAAATTCGACACAGAGGGAGTGGATGAGGTGCGTCGCAAATTCTTCGGTACGCTATACAACACATACTCATTCTTCGCATTGTATGCCAATGTCGATGGATTCACAGGTGCGGAGGCAGAGATTCCGATGGAGGAGCGCACGGAGATTGACCGCTGGATTATATCATTGCTCAACACCCTCGTGAAGGATGTTACGGCTCAATTGGAGGGTTACGACCCAACACCTGCGGCACGTATGATTCAGGAGTTTGTGGGTGAGAACCTCTCAAACTGGTATGTGCGCCTCAACCGCAAGCGTTTCTGGGTGGGTGATATGACTCAGGATAAACTTGCAGCATACCAAACTTTGTACACTTGTTTGGAGACTGTCGTGAAGTTATCTGCGCCATTTGCACCATTTATTACTGATCGCATATTCCGTGACCTCAACGCTATGAGTGGTCGTCACTCGGACTCTTCGGTTCACTTGTCTAAGTTCCCCGAGGCGGATATGACGCTCGTAAATAGTGATTTGGAGGAGACTATGGCACTCGCACAACGTGTGTCGTCAATGGTTTTGGCACTTCGCCGCAAGGTGAATATCAAGGTGCGCCAACCACTCTCTAAGATTTTGATTCCTGTGCTCGACCCATCTATGGCTCGCCACATAGAGGCTGTGAAGTCACTAATCTTGGGCGAGGTGAATATCAAGGAGATTGAACTTATCGAAAAGACCGCAGGTGTAATCACCAAGCGCATAAAGCCAAACTTCAAGACCCTAGGGCCTCGTTATGGCAAGTACATGAAGCAGATTGCCGCAATGGCTGCGCAGTTCGACCAAGCGAAGATTGCCGAGATTGAGTCATCAGCCGAGGTGGTGTTGGATATGGGTGCAGAGCAAATTACCGTGACCCCTGCCGATTTCGAGATTACATCTGAGGATATGCCAGGATGGTTGGTAGCGTCCGAGGGTAAGCTCACCGTGGCACTCGACATCACCCTCACCGAGGAGCTTAAGGCCGAAGGTGTGGCACGTGAGCTTGTGAACCGCATACAAAACATCCGCAAGGATTCTGGGTTTGAGGTGGTGGATAAAATTCGTGTAGAGGTCGAGAGTCGTGACAGCGTGGTGACTTCACTCGCAACTTACGCAGACTACATAGCACAACAAACTCTAGCTGTGGAGGTTATAACTTCAGCTACTCCAGCAGGAGACTTCGTTGTGGAGTCCGATTTGGATGAGTCGCCACTTGTGATTGCTGTGACTAAGATTTAAGTGCCTATGGCTGGAGTACCTTAACGTTAGTCGGGCGTTTTTTGCTAGCGGATGGGGCATAGAGCTTGTGCAGCTCTATGATTATAATATGGTAAAGAGGTGGTTCAAATGAATTTGACCACCTCTTTACCATATTATAATTTATCAAACACCTTGCAGGTGTTTGAACCCCACCGAGGTTTAATGCGTCGGAGTTATTTGGACTTATTCCTATTATATATATATATTTATATTTTACCCCACCCCCAAACCCCCTCCCTTGGGGAGTGGGCTTAGTCGCTTACGCTCCCTAAGAGGTGTGAGTTCGACTTCTCGAACTCACGTTATATTATATGTAAGTAAGTAGTGTAAAACAATTATTGCCATATTTTTAAAAGCACTCTTGAAGCGATATTTTTCACTATTAAATTTCAATGTAGATCCACTATATTTTCAATTCAATAGCAAAAAATCTCATCTCCAATAGTACTCTTAAAAACACACCAATAATTATTTTACCCTACTTATATCATTTATATTATCTTAAACTTGATTTAGGATGACAATAGAGGAGATACAGTTAGTATGATTGTGGAATGGTTACCCTCGCTTTGGGTCGGGCACCTGCAAGGTGTCCGAAAAACAATAATAGTCTATATTTTGGGTCGAATTTATTCGAAACCAAAATATAGACTATTATTGTTCAGAGCCGTAAGGCTCGCACCCAAATCGCTAGCGGAATAGCTGCCCGTGCGGCTTCGCACCGCCCGCCGGCGTGAGGCAGTCCAGCCATAAACATCTAAACACTACAACTTTACAATCGTACTATTCACTCCATTATCCGTAACTTCGCCATTGGTTGTGACCTTCACGTTTGATGCGTTTTTGTCTATCACTACGGGGTATCCAGTTTCGTTTAGGAGGGTTATGTTGGGTGCTTTGTAAGCCTCTTGTCTTGCGAGGTTGCCTATGGTGTAGCTGTCGCCTCCGATGGCTATCACCATATCCTGCTCTACTTTGAGTCCTTCGCCACGGCGAAGTGTTACGTTGTGTCCGCCACCAAATATATGCACTAGGTGCTTGCTACCATTGCCGCTGTGTCTGTTCTCGCCCTTGTATGGCATTATCGTAAGGTCGATTTCGGTGTTGCGGTCTTTGTCGTTTACATATCTTAGTGCAGGGCCAAACTCCGCATCGGCATAGCAATTTATGATTTTGCTACCGCTGTTTATCGAGAATCCATCCTGACAACCTATGAGCGTGCAGTTCTCCACATGGCGAGTTCCCTTGCCTTGCATAAGCGATATGCCTGTGCGTGCATGCTTCACGGTTGTATTGCGGATTATGATGTGACCTCCCGTGTCACGCTTCACACGCTCGCCATTTATCATTGTGTTGCCCGAACCATACGTGCGAATTCCATCCTCACCCGTGGATAGAGTGTAGCCAGAGGGGAGCACATACCCAAATACGGTCTTAAATCCAATCTTATCGGCTGCGGAGCCTGTGCCCTTTTCGGCCAATATTTTGTCTGTGGATACCATCTCACCCTCGATGTAGCAATCCTCGATTATGGTTGTGCCATCCACAGCCTGCATAAAGAGGTAGTGACCATAGGAGCGGTGAATTATGCGACACCCCTTCATGTGGCTATTTGTACCACGCACCAACCATCCGCAATGCTTCTTGTGGGCAATTACATGGTCTTTGCCCTTGCCAAACACCTCGCCATAGCCGTATGGTTTAGAGCCTTGGGTGTTGATTTCGACCCCCTCCAAGCGGTTGTTCTCGCCATCCATAATCACATTTACCCAGCTGCATTTGGGGAAGTCGTGCACGCTACCCACATCCACCATCTTGACCCCCTTGATTACATTGTTGTTACCAAAGGTGTGCAACTCCGAAGCCTCGAAATATTTTCCTGGGAATGAGTTTATGACCGCCGACTCCACCTCTATTGTCACACCCGTGAGGTCGTAGGTGTTGTTGTTGCCCTCGAAGGGGAGTAGTGCGTATGTTATGCGACCCTCCGAAATCTCGAATGGTGTGGTGAATTTGCCACTCTTTATGTCGGATGCCTTGATGCGATAGACACCAGGAGTCATCGTGAGGTTGATATTATCCTTTTTGAGGTAGGAGTATAAATCGTCGAGCGACGATACAGTGACCTTTTTGGCTTTTGGCTCCTTTGCCTTTTTTTCGGCAGAGTATCCGCTGCTGAAGGTCATGGTTAGTGCCAACAGCGTGAGAAGTAGGGTTTTGATTTTCATATTATTTTTTAGTTATGGTGTTATCTACGCCATTATCCACGACCTCGCCATTGGTGGTGATTTTGCCATTTTTGGTGTTGTCGTCCATCACTATTGGGCAGCCCAAATCGCTTGATAGAGTTATCTCGTTGCCTATGAAGTTTTGGTCTGAACCTAAGTTTCCTATGGTGCGACTGTCACCTCCCACGGCTATATACATATCATCCTTGAGCTTTAGACCCTCACCACGGCGAAGTGTGATGTTGTGCCCACTACCAAATATATGTGCTACGTGCTTGCTACCATTGCCCGAGAATTTACGCTCACCCTCATAAGGTATAATCGTAAGGTCGATTTGAGAATTGCGGTCACGATTACTCACAAACCTAAGTGCAGGTCCAAACTCTGCATCGGCACGGCAGTTTATGATTTTGCTGCCACTATTTATAGAGTATCCATCTTGACACCCTATGAGCGTGCAGTTCTCCACCAAGCGGCTACCTTGCCCTAGGGTTAGAGATATTCCGCTGCGTGTGTGTTTCACCGTGCAGTTGCGGATTATGATTTCGCCACCTGTGGGTTGCGTCACACTCTCCCCATTAATATATGTAGTACCATTGGCATAAGTGCGTATGCCATCTTCGCCCGTAGATAGGGTGTAGCCCTCGGGTACTTTATACCCAAATACCGTCTCGAAGTTCACCTTGTCTGCCTTAGAGCCTGTTCCCTTTTGAGAAAGAATCTGCTCCGTGGATACCATATCACCTTCGATGTAGCACCCCTCAATTAGTGGGTCTTGCGCCCCCTGCATAAACAAGTAGTGACCATACGAGCGTTGAATAATGCGGCAATCCTTCACATGGTTCTTGTTTCCACGCACCAACCACGAACTATGTTTGCGGTGAGAAATCTTAGCACCTCGACCCTTGCCAAAGACCTCTCCATAGCCATAAGGCATAGAGCCCATAGAGCGCACCTCGACCCCCTCTACGCGGTTGCTGATGCCATCCATTATGACGTTGCACCATCCGTAGCGTGGATTTTGATTTATGTCGCCCACATCCACCAGCGTGAGCCCCTTCACTACATTGCTGTTTCCGATGATGTGCAACTCCGCCACCTCGAAATATTTGCTACCTGGGTATGCACTCGGCACTCCAGTTTCGACCTCTATGGTCACCCCCGTGAGGTCAAATACTCCGCCATTGCCCTCCACGAGCAACATAGCGTAGGTCACCTGCTCGGGGCGCACGTATGTGATTTTGCTATATTTGCCAGCCTTGATATCGGCAACCGATATGCGATATGTGCCTGGTGTCATGGTTAGCTGCACAGAGTCCATGGCTAGGTATGGCAGTAGCTCATCTAGTGACGACACTTTGGCCGTGGTTACCCCGCCACTCTTTGCTTTTTTATTCTCGGCTGAGAATCCATTGAGTGGCATAGCCAACAGAAGAAAGATAAATAGGGTTAGTAATCTTCTCATAACACTACTATTTTTTAATTATCGTATTGTCTACTCCGTTGTCTGTAACCTCGCTATTGGTGGTGATTTTGCCATTCTTGGTGTTGTCGTCCAACGCTATGGGGTAGCCAGTCTCATTCACCAATGTGATACTGTTGCCAATGTAGTTTTGGTCATTGCCCAGATTACCTACCGTGCGGCTATCGCCTCCAATGGCTATGGTTATACCCTCTACCACCTCCAGCCCTTCGCCACGGCGAAGAGTGATATTGTGTCCCGTGCCAAATATATGGGCAAGGTGCTTGCTGCCATTGCCGCTATATTTATCCTTGTTCTCGCCCATGTAGGGGGTGATTGTGATATCAATCTCGGTGTTGCGGTCGTTGTTGTTTACGAATCTTAGAGCTGGGCCAAACTCCGCATCGGCACGGCAATTTACAATCTTGCCTCCGCTTCGTATTGAATATCCATCTTGACACCCTATGAGTGTGCAGTTCTCCACATAGCGAGTGCCACCACCCTCGGTGAGCGATATTCCACTACGTGCATGTTTCACTGTGCAGTTGCGTATGATGATGTCGCCACCTGTGCCGCGTGTCACGCTCTTGCCATTGATATATGTTGTGCCATTGGCGTATGTGCGAATTCCATCCTCACCCGTAGATAGTGTGTATCCTCCAGGGACTTTGTACCCGAACACTGTCTTGAAATTAATCTTATCTGCCTTGGAACCTGTGCCGTGCTCCGCTAAAATCATATCGGTGGTGACCATCTCACCCTCGATGTGGCACCCCTCGATTATGGCACCCATAGCTCCCTGGATAAACATGTGGTGTCCAAAGGTGCGTTGCAGGATATTGCAATTCTTGACATGGTTGTTGTCGCCACGCACTAGCCACGTGCTATGTTTTTTTAAGGTGAGCGTATTGCCACGCCCCTTGCCAAACACCTCTCCGTAGCCATAAGGCACAGAGCCTGTGGAGTGAACCGTAACCTCCTCGGCACGGTTGGCAGAGCCATCCATCACTACATTGCACCATCCATATTTGGGCCCTTTGTGCTTGCTTCCCCAATTGACCAATTTGAGTCCCTTCACCACATTGCCATTGCCGATGAAGTGTAGCTCCACAACTTCGTGCTTGCCCCCAGGGAATGCGCTTGCCACACCTGTTTCGACCTCTACAATAACCCCCGAAAGGTCGTAGTAGCTACCATTGCCCGACACCAACAACAATCCATAGGTGGGGAATTCGGAGTTTACGTAGGTCGCCTTCTTGTATTTTCCTCCACTCACCTCGGCAGTCGATATGCGATATGTGCCTGGTGTCATGGTGAGGTTTATGGAGTCTTTGCTCATGTAGGATATTAGCTCCTTGAGCGAAGTGACGTGTACGGTTTCGACCCCCTTTGCCTTGCTTTTCTTCTCGGCAGAGTGGGCTTGGGTGGTGATGCCAATAATGAGAATGGTTAGTAGAGTTAGGATTCTTTTCATAGCTTGGTTAGGATATGATTGTATAATATATGTAAGCAACAAAGCATACTATCAGGAATGACCCTTCGGGTCTGTCGATATGGTTGCGCTTGAATATAAAAGGAGTGATAAATACAAACACCACACCCCCAAGTGCCACCAGCATATCGACTATCGTGATTCCATTTATCGAGAGAGGAGTAATAGCCGAGCTTATGCCCAAAACCAAAAATATATTTGCGATATTCGATCCTATGACATTGCCTAGTGCAATCTCGTTTTTGCCCTTTATGAGCGACACCACCGATGCGGCTAACTCTGGCAATGATGTACCTCCTGCCACTAATGTTATAGCTATGATTTTTTGGGATATATTAAAATGCTCGGCAATTCTTACGGCACTATCCAAAAATAGCTCACCACCCCCTATTAGTGCTCCTAATCCTCCAACAACATATACGATTGATAGGGTTAGTGATATTCTCTTTTCTTCTTTTTGTGTGGTTGGCGGATTTGCTTTTATTTTTTTTGCTGATCTGATGGAGTATAGTATTATTAAAAACCATATAATAGCCATAATCACTCCGTGCAGAGATGATATCACACCTGTGTAGCTCGCTATGATGAGTACTACGGATGCAAATACGCCCATTGGTATATCTTTGCGAATGTTGCTTGGCGTTAGCTCGATGGGTTGTATGCAGGCGCAGATGCCGAGGATTGCAAATGTGTTGAATATGTTAGAGCCCACGACATTACCTACCGCGATATCTCCATTACCCTTTATGGCAGATATTACACTCACCACCATTTCGGGAGCCGATGTTCCGATAGCGACAATCGTAAGTCCCACAACAAATTCAGAAATGTTGAATTTTTTGGCTATCACAGCAGCTCCATCTGTCAAGAAATTTGCCCCTCCAAGAATCAAGGAAAGCCCCAAAATAAGAAAAATTACATCCATAGAATTCGAATACATTGATATATATTTACAAAGGTAATTTATTTATTTAGAAAATGAAAATATAACATTAAAAGATTTCGAGGGTTATAAGTTACGATTAGCAACTAATTTTGTAGTTTTTTGATAAACTATCTACTTGAGCGTATAAATGTTGTAGATTTTCGCCAAAACAGTTCTTTTTTACTTAAATTTTTCATAAATTTGCAGACCGACATACATTTATGATGCGTAGGTTTAGTTTAAGTTTAATATATAAAAAGTAAGTAGAGATGGAACAATTAAATGTGCTAGAGTTGCACGATGCAGTAATCCGTTTTTCGGGTGACTCAGGCGATGGAATGCAGCTTACAGGAACTCTCTTTTCGGACACTTCAGCTCTGATTGGAAATGGAATATCTACATTCCCAGATTATCCAGCAGAGATTCGTGCCCCACAAGGAACAGTGGCAGGTGTGTCGGGTTTTCAGGTTCACTTCGGAGCCGAGAAAATCGTAAACCCGGGGGATTATTGTGATGTATTGGTAGCTATGAACCCCGCAGCACTTAAGGCTAACCGTGTGTGGTTGAAAAAGGATGCTACCGTAATCCTAGACTCTGATACTCTAACTCCTGAGCTTGTCACAAAGGCAGGTTACACCACCGACGACCCAATCAAGGAGCTCGGCTTGGAGACATATAATATAGTACTCGCTCCAATCACATCTATGACAAAGGACGCTTTGGCAGATTTTGAGCTTGACAATAAATCAAAGGTTAAGTGTAAGAATATGTTTGCACTTGGTCTATGTTTCTACCTATTCAACCTCCCCGAGGATCACGCTAAGAGCTTCCTGACGGCTAAGTTCGCTAAGAAGAACCCAGTGATTGCGGAGGCTAACGTAGCGGTTATCGAGGCTGGTTTCAATTACGGAGCTAACACTCACGCATTTGCCAACACATACAAAACTGCCGATGGCGAGGGTATGGAGAGCGGTAAGTACCGTGCCATAAATGGTAACGTTGCTACTGCGTGGGGTCTATTGGCAGCAGCGGAGAAGGCTTCTTTGCCACTTTTCTGCGGTTCGTACCCTATCACTCCAGCTACCGTAATCCTCGAAGAGCTTGCTAAGCACAAGGGTATGGGTGCTAAAACAGTACAAGCGGAGGATGAGATTGCAGGCATCTGTACAGCAGTAGGTGCTGCTTATGCTGGTAACTTTGCCGTAACTACAACTTCGGGCCCAGGTCTTGCACTCAAGAGCGAGGCACTTGGTTTGGCCGTTATGACGGAGCTTCCGTTGGTTGTTGTGAATGTTCAACGTGGTGGCCCATCAACAGGTCTACCTACCAAGACTGAGCAGAGTGACCTCGTGCAAACACTATATGGTCGCAATGGAGAGTGCCCCGTAGCAGTTGTTGCGGCATCTTCACCAAGCGATTGTTTCCACTTCGCATTTGAGGCTAGCCGCTTGGCGTTGGAGCACATGACTCCTGTGGTACTTCTTACGGATGGATTTATCGCCAATGGTTCAGAGCCTTGGAAGATTCCTTCGATGAGCGATTACCCTACAATCACAGCTCCTATTGCGCAACCTCGCACAGATGGCACTCCATTTATGCCCTACGCTCGTGACGAGAAGATGGCACGCAGCTGGGGATTCCCAGGCACCGAGGGTCTAGAGCACCGCATCGGAGGTTTGGAGAAGGATGCCCTTAAGGGTAATATCTCTCACGACCCTAAGAACCACCAAATCATGACCGAGAATCGCCAAAACAAAGTGGCGAAGATTGTGGATTATATCCCTGCTCAAACCGTTGAGGGAGCAGCTGAGGGTGATTTGTTGGTAGTAGGATGGGGAGGAACTAAGGGTCACCTCCAAAGTGCCGTGAGCCAACTCGCAAAAGAGGGTATGAGCATTTCGCTTTGCCACTTCAACTATATCAATCCACTTCCACACGGAGTTGAGGAGATATTCACGAAGTTTAAGAAGATTGTTGTGTGTGAGCTCAATATGGGTCAATTCGCAGATTACTTGCGCCAAAACTTCCAACAGTTCGAGTACTTGCAATACAACAAGGTTCAAGGTCAGCCATTCACTGTGGTTGAGCTAAAGGAGAAGTTTAGTCAAATTTTAGGTAAATAATAACAGCTATGTCACTATATAAATATACCCCCGCAGATTTCAAGAGCGACCAAGAGGTTCGCTGGTGCCCAGGATGTGGAGACCACGCAATTATCAACTCCGTGCAACGTGCATGTGCCGAGATTGCAGAGAAGAAGAGTATTGCACACCACGACTTCGCATTTATATCGGGAATCGGATGTTCTTCACGATTCATATACTACATGAACGCCTATGGATTCCACACTATTCACGGTCGTGCAAATGCCATAGCTACTGGAGTGAAGGTTGCAAATCCTAAACTTAGCGTATGGGTTGCAACAGGTGACGGCGACTCGTTGGCGATTGGTGGAAACCACTTCATACACGCTATCCGTCGTAATGTAGACTTGAATGTCGTGTTGTTCAACAACGAGATTTATGGTCTCACCAAGGGTCAATACTCACCAACTTCGAAGTTGGGTAAAATCACCAAGACATCACCATTCGGAACTGTTGAGCACCCATTCAACCCAGGAGAGTTGGTAATCGGAGCTAAGGGAACATTCTTCGCTAGGTCTGTTGATGCTGAGGTGGGACTCACCAAGGATATGCTCGTAGAGGGTGGTTGCCACGCAGGAACTTCAATCGTTGAGGTGCTTACTAACTGTGTGATTTTCAACGACAAAACATTTGCGGAGTTCGCAGGTAGCAAGGCTCTTCGCCAAGCAAACCTCATCACACTCAAGCATGGCGAGAAGATGACCTATGGTGCAAACAACGAGAAGGGTTTGGTTCTAGATGGTCTTAAGCTTAAGGCGATAACAATCGGCGAGGATGGCTACACCATCGACGACGTATTGACTCACGATGCTAAGGAGGAGTCTACAACTTTGCACACTATGTTGGCAGCTATGAAATACCCAGAGTACCCCGTAGCAGTTGGTGTTATCCGCTCTGTGGATGCTCCAGTCTACGACCAAGAGGTTGAGGCACAGGTTACTAAGGTCAAGCAGACCGCTAAGGTTACTTGCATGGAGGATCTACTTAATTCGGGCGAGACCTGGACTATATAGTAGGGTTATTCCACGTAGGCTAAATTTTAGAGCCCGACTAACTTTTGATTGTTAGTCGGGCTCTAAAATTTATCCGTTGCAGGAAATCTACTCTATAATATAAACACTCTCTCCACGTCGCTGCATGCGATAGTGCTCACGTGCATATTTTTCGAGTTTATCATCAAATTTCAACTCTTCGATGAGCATGCTATCTGCCTTTACGCGCTCTTCGTAGTACTCCGCCTCCGCTTCGAGCGTAGATATGCTGCCCTTGATTCGCAGGGCGTGAAGCATATTGCGACCTATGACAAATAGCATAAATAGCATAATTATAACGACTCCCATGAGTATGAGCCTATGTATCGTTTTGTCGCTGAGCATCTGGTTATGGTATGTGCATATATTTGTGCGTCTGAATAGATATGTTCCACTCGGGGTGCGATTTCACATACTCCACAATCAGCGGCATAACCCTCTCTGACACACTCCATTCGGGCTGCAAGAATAGTAGGCAATCCTCACCCACACGCGCTCTATTCTGCTCTGCCCACTCAAAATCAGCCTCACTTTCCACTATAACCTTTAGCTCGTCGGCATGCCAAAATGACTCCATGAGTGGTGGCTGCTGTCTCTTGGGAGAGAGGCACACCCAGTCGAAATATCCACTAAAGGGTTGCGACCCCGATGTCTCCAAGAATATCTTTAACGACTTGTTTTTGAGGGCATTGGTGAGCGGCGTGAGCGGATACAATAGTGGCTCACCTCCAGTTATCACAATCGCTTTTGCGGCACACGAAGTTGCTCGCTCCACGATTTTTTCAATCTCTACGGGTGGATATAGCTTGGGGTTCCATGTGCTTTTGGCGTCGCACCACTTGCACCCTATGTCGCATCCGCCTAGGCGTATGAAATATGCTGGTTTACCAGTGTGAAAACCCTCGCCCTGAATAGAGTAGAAATCCTCTACTAGAGGTAGTTTTTTGCCCTCGTCGAGTAGCGAAAGCGTAGCACTATTGTTCATTATTTTGTGACGTATATATCCTGAAGATTACGACCCAACTCATTGTAATCGAGCCCATAACCCACAATAAATTCATTGCCTATCTCCATAGCCACGTAGTCGATTTTCACATCCTTGTCGTAACTATTGGGCTTCAGGAATAGCGAGCAATACCTCACACTTGCAGGGTTCAAACCCTTGAGATATTGGTCAATGTAGACAATCGTATTGCCACTATCGACAATATCCTCCACGATTATCACATCTCTACCCTCCACCGATTTATTAAGCCCAATCAAGCTTTTGACTGCTCCCGAGCTCTCCGTACCGTCATATGAGCTGAGCTTCACGAATGTGATTTCGGGGCAGAACTCAAACTTTTTGCAGAGGTCAGATGTAAACATAAAGGCTCCATTGAGCACACTAAATATTATGGGTGGCTGCTCCGTAGAACAGTAGTCAGCATTAATCTGCTCGGCAACTCTGCTCACTGCCGCATCTATCTCTGCGGCAGAAATCATCTTTTCGAAAACTAGGTCGTGTAATTTAATCTTCGCATTCATATCTATTTTTTTATCATTCCTATGCGTGGGCATCTCTTAAACTCTTTGGTGCGGTCGAATAGGTAGCGATATGTGACGTGAATTTTGTGCTTGGTAGCACCCACATATTGCTCCACCATGCGGTTCATCACGGGGTTGAAGTCACCCATCCATGCAAACTCCAACGTCGTGTAGCGATTGCGAGGCGTGCGGATGTATTGGTCTAACACCGCCTGCATCATTCCCGATTCCACACCCTTGCCTCTGAACTCGGGCGACACCGCAAATATAATTCCAAATATGCGGTCGCAGCTGCGTGTAACCTTCAGCTCCCACATGAGTTGCAACTTCTGCCACCATCCAAATTTGCCATTGAATTTGCCGATTATGCGATTGAGGTCGGGCACCATAATAAAGAATCCAATGGGCTTGCCATTGAAGTATGTGAAGAATATGATGTCGGGGTCGATGATGGGTTTAAGCATATTCATCATCGCCTTAGCCTCCTTGGGGGTCATGGGTTTCACGCCCGAGAATACCGACCATGCCGCGTTGTATATTGTGCGGAAGTTCTCGGTCGCCTCGTCTAGGTTATTCATGTCGATTGTGCCGTATGAGTAACCTGGGGTCTGCTCCAATCGTTTTGCTCGCTCATGTACCCAGTTGTTCACGTCGTCATCCTTCACCTTCCACAGATATGTGTATTGGTTGAAGTAGTTTTGGAATCCATATGCGTCGAACAACTCCTTGTAGTATGGTAAATTATAGGGGTTCTCGAACAGAGGTTGGTAATCAAATCCATCCACCAAAACTCCCCACCACGAATCTCTTTGCCCGAAGTTTATGGGTCCATCCATAGCCTCCATTCCCTGCGACGAGAGCCACTCACGTGAGGCGTCGAATAGCATATTGGCAACCTCTTGGTCGTCGATAGATTCGAAGAATCCGCAACCACCTGTGGGCTGCTCCTCTATGGCCGCTTTTTCGTGGTTGTAGAATGCCGCAATGCGACCAACAGATGTGCCGTCCGAGTTGTAGACTAGCCACCTGCGAGCATCACCACCCTTGAATAGAGTGTTGTGCGAGGGGTCAAAGATTTTGTTGATGGTCTCATCCAGAGGGCATACCCAGTGGGTGTTGCCTTTGTATAGGCGACGAGCCAAATCCAAAAATTCTTTTTGCGTGCGAGCGTCTGTGACCTCTACGAGCCTGTATTTTTTGATATCCATGGTTTTAGGGTTCAATGAATTTTAGCTACAAAGATACAAAAAAAATGTAAGAGTAGGAAATTTGGGGCAACATAGTTGAAAAAGAGTTGGTTTTGAGATTTTGGGTAGGTGGCGTTAGGTCAGG
>JBCQUV010000019.1:0-30918 GCA_047173765.1 Rikenellaceae bacterium | reverse complement strand
ATTCCATTCAGCGGAGCGAAGGAGAGTTTTACCTCTCTTTCCTCTCTGAAAAAATATTTTATCTTAGCTCCTGCAACATCTCAGCTCATCAGTTGCATTTACAAGTTGAATTCAGGATTTGATAGACGATATACCAGACCGCTCGTTGTTAATGAGTGGTCAAACTCCTCAAGCATTTAGATCCTCATTAATCAAGAGAGCTTACGATATAGCTCTAAAGGATAAAGAGTTTAAAACCACTGACGATTGTGGTGTCGTGCGCAAATATATCCCAACTCAACCTATTCATATTGTTGATGGAGAAGACACAAATACCAAATTGACAAATAATGTCGATGTATTTATCATTGACAAATTATTTCAATTGCAATCAGAGAAAATATATTTTAACACACCAAAACTGGATTTAAAAGGTAAGGTTGCAGTTGTTTTTGGAGGAAGTTATGGCATAGGTCACTCCATAGTGGAGGAGTTAGAGGCACAAGGGTGCTACGTGAAATCTTTTTCACGAGGTGAAAATAGCGTTGATATATCAGATTCTAAGACGGTAAATGCAGCATTGGAGTCTGTGTATAATGATAAGGGCGGTATAGATTATGTCATTAATACGGCTGCTATACTCAAACGAGTTGCGTTAGATTTGATGAGTGAAGAGGATATAGACTCCATAATAAATGTGAATTATTATGGAATGGTGAATGTTGTTCGTGGCTCATATAAATACCTAAGACAAAGCCATGGTAGTTTATTGCTTTTCACCTCAAGTTCTTATACAAGAGGGCGAGCTCTATACTCATTATATTCATCAACCAAGGCTGCTACTGTAAACTTCACGCAAGCGGTGGCTCAAGAGTGGGATAGCCAGCACGTGCGCATAAATTGCATAAATCCAGAACGTACCGATACTCCAATGAGAGTCAGGAATTTTGGGCACGAAGATAAGTGCACGTTATTAACTGCAAAAAAAGTTGCTACGGCATCAGTCGAAGTTGTAACGTCGAATGTTACGGGTCAGGTTTTTGATGTAAAAATGGAGTAATCTTTGCGCCTATGAGTACTATTTTTAAACTAATTCTATGGGGAATATCGTTTATCTTTCCTCGTTCAAAGCGCAAGTGGGTTTTTGGTTCAGTTATGGGTTTTGGTGGCAATACAAAGTATCTATACCTCAATACAAAGCGTAGCGATATTGATTATATATGGATTAGCCCCACTCGCCACGAGGTCAAAACCCTCAATGAACTGGGCTATAGAGCATATTATCGAAATAGCTTGAAGGGAATATATCACTGCTTAACCGCAGGTGTATGGCTTTATAACTCACATCTCGGAGATATAAAAACTGCGGTTGCAGGCTCTGCTTTCAAGGTTAATTTATGGCATGGTGTTGGGTTGAAAAAAATATCACACCTCAATGAAAATAGAGATGAATTGCAAAAATGTGGTTTTTGGAAGAGGCTCTCTATATCAATTAAGAGATTGAGGCGTTTGTATATGTTCACCTCTCCAGATATTTTTTTATCGACATCGGATATGATGACCAACCATTTTAGCGAAGGGTTTCAAATAGACAAGAGTGTATGTGTCGAGGGAATCTATCCTCGATGCTCGATATTCTCGTGGAGTCGAGAGCGTCTTGACCATTATATAAGCGAGAACGAAAAGGGGTTGGATGATATAATCCGAAGAGTAGATAGCAGTAGCTACACCTATGTATATATGCCTACTTGGCGAGATACGGGGCAAGACTTCTTTAAATTTTCGGGTATCAACCTCACAGAACTTGACGAGACTCTGGGTCGCAATAATGCCTTGATGTTGATAAAAATGCACTTTAGAACTTTAAATGTACGACCAGAGAAACCACTTGAGAACATAATCTTCATAGAGAATAAGGTGGATATGTATCCGCTCTTGCCGCTTACAGATTGTCTTATAACAGACTATTCGTCAATATTATACGACTATATTTTAATTCCCGACAAGGATGTGGTTTTGTATGTCCCCGACAAAGATTATTATATTGATAGCTGTCGTGATTTAGCATTTCCTTTTGAAGAAAATATTTGTGGCTCTGTAATTTTGGAGTTCTCAGATTTATTGCAACACATTTCACACAAAGAGAGCTTCTGCTTGGATGATAAATATAGAGCGGAGATAGAACAGCTTAAAGATAAATTTTGGTCTAGGAGTGCTCTGTCACAAGAGGAGTTTGTTGATCTTATAAAACAGAGAATCGGATTAAAATAACGAGAGTTAATAACCAAACAAAAGCGGTGTGCAACTTAATGCACACCGCTTTTGTTTATTGTCTCTGATTTAGATTAAGCCTTGCCAGCTGAACCCAAAACGTTCTCGCACTTGTGAGCGTAAAGCTTCTTAAGCTCGTCACGAGCTGGGCCCAAATACTTACGTGGGTCGAACTCTCCTGGGCTTGCGATGAATACACGACGTACAGCAGCAGTCATAGCCAAACGACCATCTGAGTCGATGTTGATCTTACATACCGCGCTCTTAGCAGCCTCACGAAGTTGCTCCTCTGGGATACCGATTGCATTCTTCAAAGCACCACCGTTAGCGTTAATCTCAGCTACATACTCTTGTGGAACTGAAGATGCTCCGTGAAGTACGATAGGGAATCCTGGGATACGAACCTCGATCTCCTTTAGGATGTCGAAACGCAAAGCTGGTGGAACCAAAACGCCATCAGCGTTCATAGTGCATTGCTCTGGCTTGAACTTGTTAGCTCCGTGTGAAGTACCGATTGAGATTGCAAGTGAATCTACGCCAGTCTTGCTAACGAAATCCTCAACTTGATCTGGCTCAGTGTATGTGTGGTGGTCTGAAGATACCTCATCCTCAACTCCTGCCAATACTCCAAGCTCACCCTCAACTGTTACGTCGTGAGCGTGTGCATACTCTACAACTTTCTTTGTAAGAGCTACGTTCTCCTCGTATGGAAGGTGTGATCCATCAATCATAACTGATGAGAATCCCATATCGATACAGCTCTTGCACAACTCGAATGAGTTACCGTGGTCAAGGTGAAGTACGATTGGAATATTTTTGCCCAACTCCTTAGCATACTCAACAGCTCCTTGAGCCATGTAGCGAAGAAGAGTTTGGTTAGCGTAGTTACGTGCGCCAGCAGAAACCTGCAAGATAACTGGTGAAGAGCACTCCACACAACCTTGGATAATTGCTTGCATTTGCTCCATGTTGTTGAAGTTGAACGCTGGGATAGCGTAACCACCATCAAATGCCTTCTTGAAGATCTCTTTAGAGTTTACAAGACCTAATTCTTTGTAAGATACCATAATTTTGAATTTGTTATAATTTGTTTAAAATATAGTCAAAAGTTGCTCTGTTCCAAAACCTCTCGGAATAATAACGATGCAAATTTAATAAAAATTATTAGTAATAGCTACTTTTTGTGAGAAAATTAACAGTAAAATCACAAAAAAAAGATGCCCAAGCTTTGCAGCCCGAGCACCTTTCTAGATATATGTAACGAAGAATTACTTTTGCTCCTTCTCCATTGCAGCCTTCAACTCAGCAAGACCTGCGATGTCACCCAATGTAGCCTTCTCCATAGAAGCGTTAAGCTTCTTTACAGATGACTTAGTAGCCTCAGCGTTTGCACGCTTCTCTGCCATCTCAGCCTTAGCCTCACCACGCTTAGCATCCTCTGCAATACGTGTGTGCGAAAGTGTGATACGCTTAGTAGCCTTCGAGAACTCGATTACCTTGAACTGCATCTTGTCGCCTACAGCAACTGATGTCTTGTCCTCCTTAACGAGTTGGCGTGATGGAGCGAATCCCTCAACACCCTCAGCAAGTGATACTACTGCACCCTTGTCATTTACCTCGGTTACTGTACCCTCAACGATTGTGTTTACTGAGAATTGACCCTCATACCCGTTCCATGGGTTCTCCTCCAATTGCTTGTGACCAAGGCTCAAGCGGCGATTCTCTTTGTCAATCTCAAGAACTACAACCTCGATTGGAGCACCTACTGAAGTGAACTCTCCTGGGTGCTTAACCTTCTTAGTCCAGCTCAAATCCGAAATGTGGATAAGACCATCGATACCCTCCTCGATCTCTACAAATACACCAAAGTTAGTGAAGTTGCGAACCTTAGAGTTACACTTAGTACCTACTGGGTACTTAGCCTCGATACCCTCCCATGGATCTGGAGTAAGTTGCTTGATACCAAGAGACATCTTGCGCTCTTCGCGGTCGAGTGTCAAGATAACTGCCTCAACAGTGTCACCAACCTTCATGAACTCTTGAGCAGAGCGAAGGTGTTGGCTCCAAGACATCTCAGATACGTGGATAAGACCCTCTACGCCAGTTGCAATCTCAACAAATGCACCATAGTCAGCCATAACCACTACACGTCCCTCAACTTTGTCACCAACTGAAAGCTCTGAAGAAAGAGCCTCCCAAGGGTGAGCAGTAAGTTGCTTAAGACCAAGAGCGATACGCTTTTTAGCGTCATCGAAGTCAAGGATAACAACTTGAATCTTCTCGTCAAGTGATACAACCTCCTCAGGCTTGTTCACGCGACCCCATGAAAGGTCTGTGATGTGGATAAGACCATCTACGCCACCCAAGTCGATGAATACACCGTAAGATGTGATGTTCTTAACTGTACCCTCAAGGATTTGACCCTTCTCGAGCTTAGACATGATAACTTGCTTTTGAGCCTCCAACTCAGCCTCGATAAGAGCCTTGTGAGAAACTACAACGTTGCGGAACTCTTGGTTGATCTTAACAACTTTGAACTCCATAGTCTTGTCTACATAAATATCGTAATCGCGGATTGGCTTCACGTCGATTTGAGATCCTGGCAAGAAAGCCTCGATTCCAAATACATCGACAATCATACCACCCTTCGTGCGGCACTTGATGTAACCCTTGATGATTTCGTCGTTCTCCAAAGCCTCGTTTACACGATCCCATGACTTAAGCTGACGAGCTTTTTTGTGTGAAAGTGCAAGCTGACCATTGCGATCCTCTGCAGACTCTACATAAACCTCGATAGTGTCTCCTGCTGCCAACTCTGGGTTGTAGCGGAACTCCGAGATAGAGATGATACCCTCACTTTTGTAGCCGATGTTTACAACTACTTCGCGCTTTGTTACAGATATAACCGCTCCCTCAACTACCTCGCCTACAGCGATGTTTGATAGGGTTTTGTCATACTCAGCAGCAATTTCTTCTTTGGGTTGGTTATAAACGCCCAAATCGTTTTCAAATGCGTTCCAATCGAATCCCTCGTTTGAAACAAAATTTTGTGTTCCTTCCATTCTGGAATTTTTGCGATACAATCGCTCGTTAAATGATTAAATTTGTGCCTATTATCCCTAGCATTAGGGGCAAAAGCGGTCGCAAAGTTAATATAAATTATTGGTACAAACAAAAATCTGCACATCTTTTTTAAGAAATGTGCAGATAATATTTTATAATCTAAAATTCTAGATTAACACCTTGACAATAGCCTTCTTAGCTTTGCCGCTTCCAATCATTGGTGCGTGAGCATCCTCGGGCATAAGGATTGTGAATTGACCTTTGCGGAGTTGGTAGATTGTTTGATAGTCGTCGTTGAACAGCTGAACATCTTTTACGGTGTCGAACTCACTAACTGGAGAGCTCAAATCTTTGCGCTCCAACCATCCGAATCCCTCGGTTTCGCCCTCCACTAATATCTGAATATCGGCATACAGGTTGTGCACCTCCAACTTAGCGTCTGCGGTGTTCTCTTTGAGGTCACGCTCCAAAACGTTCACGAAGATTTCGTCTCCATCGAGTGAGTGTTTGCCAGCCTCAAGAGTTGTTAAATCGAGTTTTGAGAGCAACTCAAATGCTTTTTGCATACGTGGGCATACTCCGTAGTAGAGTGATGCGTTTTTAAAAGAATCTAAAATCATAGTTTAGTAGTGTTTATTTATTTAAGTATCGAAAAACGTGATATTACGGGGTGATGATCTGATATGTCGATACCAGTATCGACCATATAGCTCTTAAACTCTATATCGTCACACGCCAATATATAATCTATGCGCAACATATTCATAAAGCCTCGGTATGTGTATGGAAATCCCACGCCACTCTCCGAAAATGAATCGTTCAAATCTTGCGCCATTGCTCTATATGTGTACGACATAGGTGTGTCGTTAAAATCTCCGCACACCACAACTTTGTGTGGCGAAAGAGCGATAATATGGGCTATGGAGTCAGCATGCTGCGCTCTAGTTATGGCACTACGTTTGAGCCTATAGACCATGTCACGGAATTTATATTCGCGCTTTGAGTCCGCTATAAACTCTTGGGAACTTATATATTCATCATCACTCTTGTTTATGGTGGTTGATGTCAAGTGGCAGTTGAATACCCTTATGGTGTCGTTGGATATTTTGAGATCTGCCCATATCACTCGGCTCGCACCATCATCTTCGTTGTTTAGCAATATATATTCGCTTTTGGCTACGATAGGGTAGCGGCTGAATATTCCGAGTTCCGAGTGGTTGTGCAGATTTAGCTTTTTGAGTTTTGTGGATGCGTGTTTATTGAATTCGCGTAGGTTAAACTCCTGCACACACAAGATATCGGGTGATATAGAGTCTAGTAGTGTTATTAGTTCGGGTGTAGACCACTCGCCTTGGTCGTTGAAGTGTGAGCGAAGATTGAAGCTCATAATTTTGGTTGTGCCTCTGTATGAGGGGGTGTCGTAGTGTGTCGAGAAATCCATCTTCGCATACCTCGAAATTTTACCTCCTCCAATGAGTAGTAGCACAATTATGGGTAGTGCAAACTTTAGCTTCCACCTCACAATTAGTACCATCGCAAAGGCAAAGTTCACAATATATACCACTGGCGCCGCCACTCCCAACAACGGGAACACACTCCACACCGCAGGGTTTACTATCGGAGTGAATAGAGTCAGAGCCAACAACACTGCTGCCCCTGTTGCCACTAGCATAAAGATGATTTTGGCGACAACCCACGCTAAGGATTGTCGCTCACTCTTTGAGCCGTAGCTATCTCCGTAATAGTTATATTCCCGAGCCATAATTCGTGGATTTTAGAAACGTATAACGTTTTTGTATCGCCAATATAGGAGCAGTAAAAATCCCCAAATCATACCTCCCAAGTGGGCAAAGTGTGCCACATTGTCGCTCGCCGAGTTTCTTATGCCCAGCATCAGTTCCATGACTCCATATATAATTACAAACCACTTGGCCTTAATCGGGATAGGTGGTATAAGCAACATGATAATCGAATTTGGGAACAGCACACCAAATGCCAATAGCAATCCAAACACAGCACCCGAAGCACCCACCGTGAGATAGTATGGCGACACCATACCAATACCAAGTTGTAGTAATCCAGCACCCACACCACATGCCATGTAGTATATCAAAAACCTCTTCGACCCCAACACATTTTCGAGCGTGCGACCAAACATCCACAGCGCAAACATATTAAAGAATAGGTGCGAAAGACCACCATGCAAGAACATGTATGTCACCACCTGATACAATTTGAAATACTCCGACTGCGGAGTGTGCAACCCCAAGTAGAATGACAACGTGGGGAATATCGTTGTCGCCATCAATCCCAAACAGTTGATGATTATGAGGTTCAACACCACTGGGGGTGCCGAGTTTGTAAATCTGTTGTTTATCATGATTTTATCCTAATTTATGTTTAATATCCTCTGTGGATAATTTCCAAAATATCTCTTTGCCACTGGGGCTATATGACACATTACTTGCCGTTGAGAGTTGCTTGAGTAGCTCTTCGCCCTCTTGAGAATTTATCTGTTTGCCTATTCGCCTAGCTCCACTTCGAGCCATGGTCTCCGCGAGTCGCTCTTTGTGCTGTTGTTCTACATCGCATGGCGAAGCGACGAGTTTTAGTATATCATATATAAGTGTATCAATCTGCTCCGTAGATTCATTGGCTGGCACTCCCTTAACCTCAATTACTCCACATCCGCAATAATCTATGTCGAAACCCAACATTGCAAACTCTGTGGCATTCTGCTCCATAATCTCATATTCGCTCATCGACAATATCAACCTCTGCCCAAATAGCAACTGTTGGCTCGTGGTCGAACCACTCGTGAGGGTTTTCATGTAGTAATCAAACAGCAGCCTCTCCTTGGCACGCCGCGCATCCACCACCGCAAGTTCTGTACCTATCATCGCCGCAATATATCCTCCAGGTAGTGTGCTTAGGAAGTTAAACGATGTCGGCTCCATTTGGTTGGATACGCTCTCGAACTCCATTTGAGATGGTCTCACCGTAGATTCTATAATATCAAATGTCGATTCATCATCTGCGGCAAAAGCTCGACTCTCGAATATCTCGACCGACTCAAATCCGCTATCCCTCAATCGACCAGTAGATTTTGGAGCACTCTCTTTGTATGGCACATCAAACCCAGTGAAATCCTCTGTCACATCGGGCACAGAACCATTTATGTAATCCTCCCTGAATGGGTTGTAGTCGCTCTGTGAGTTTGATTTTGGCTCGGCATACGACACCCCTTTTTGAGCTACGGGTATTTCGATAGGCATAATGTCGTCAAACTCCATCATTGGCACAGCTCCACTTTTGGCTAGTGATTCACGCGTTGCCGCATTTATGATTTGCCAAATTGAGTCCTCATCCGAGAATTTAACTTCGGTTTTTTGAGGGTGTACATTCACATCCACATTATCGGGCTCAACCTCCAAAAACAAGAAAAACGATGGGTTCGAACCCTCGGGAATTAACTTCTCATACCCCTTCATTATGGCTTTGGTGAAGCTCGCCGAGCGAAAGAATCGACCATTTACAAATAGATATTGGTCGGAGTTTTTTTTGGTGGCAGCCGACGGGCGACCTATGTAACCATTGATTTTCACAATCGAAGTGTCGGCCGATATCTCCAACAGATTTTGTTTCATATTGCGACCCACAACATCCACAATCCTACTAGCCAGTGAGCTTGGGGATAGCGAATATAGAGGGGCATCATTGCCATACAACTCAAAGCGAATCGAAGGGTAGCACAACGCCACACGCTTAAACTCCGCCTTTATTTGGTTAGCCGAAACATTGGGCTTGCTCGCAAATTTACGCCTCACGGGCAGGTTGTAGAATAGCTCTCTGACCATAAATTTAGAACCTACGGGGGTCATAGCTGTGGTTTGGCTTATGAAGTCACCTCCATGAACCTCGGTTATAGTACCTACCGTGTCGCCCTCTCTGCGAGTGTGCAACTCGACACGAGCCACAGCGCCAATAGATGCTAATGCTTCGCCTCTGAATCCGAAAGTTCGCAGAGCATATATATCATCCACCGACGAAATCTTGCTTGTGGCGTGCCTATCAAATGCCATGCGAGCATCGTTTGGCGACATTCCACAGCCATTATCTACAATCTGAATCAAATCAAACCCACCCTCACGATAATTCACCACAACCTCCGTAGCTCCTGCGTCGATTGTGTTCTCCATCATCTCTTTGACAACTGAGGAGGGGCGGACAACCACCTCTCCTGCTGCAATTTGATTGGCTACCTTTTCGGGTAGTAATTTGATTCTGTCCAACATAGTGTTACTCCTCTACGTAATCATTTGGCACAACCTCAATGGGTCGGTATGGGTTCCACTCCTCACTCTCAACCACAACCTCCTGCTTGGGTGATGAGCTGCTTGTTAAGAAGCCAAAAACCTCCACAAATTTGGGTATGATAATATACCCCAGCAATATAAAAATTGCCACCACGGCCATAGATATCCATGCTCGGCGTTTGCCACCTAGCGTAGCCTCACGCTTTTTATTTTCGCGAGCCATTCTCTTGGTGCGGATATATTGCCCTGGGGTGTACTCTGTGTTTGTGCTGCTAGTTGTGTCTCGACGCTCTCCACGCAACTCCTCCCTGCGCTTTTCGAACTCCTCTTTGAGTGGGTCGTAGTAGCGTGGGGTGTAATTAAAACTCTTAGCGTGTTTTTTATGTGGTGAGAATCCAGCCATAATTGTGTCGTTTTTTTTTGTTAATTACAAATTAACGAAAAAAATTCTTCATTCTCTCAAAAATATCCTGATTTTTTACAGGACTAGCCTTTTCGAATGCTGGCATCTTAGCTAGCTTCTCGATTGTACGCTTCTCTTCGGAGTTGAGTTTTTCGGGAATTGTAATATCTACAACCACCAATAAGTTTCCTACGCCATAGCCATTTACATCGGGCAATCCCTTGCCAGCTAGCTTTAGAACCTTACCAGCGTGCGTGCCTGCAGGAACTTTAATCTTAACTCGTCCATCAATAGTTGGAATCTCGATTGTGCCTCCAAGTATCGCTGTTGGAATTGTGATATTGAGGTTGTGAATTAGGTCGTTACCATCACGCACCAACTCTGGATTTGCCTCCTCCTCTATGAGTACATGCAGATCTCCGTTTATGCCTCCGTGCACCGCAGCGTTACCTTTGCCCGACACATTAAGCATCATGCCATCTGCAACTCCTGCTGGTATTTGAATCTCGATAACCTCCTCGCCACGCTCTGTACCATTGCCGTGGCACTTGTCGCATTTCTCGGTTATCACCTTTCCCGAACCACCACATGTTGGGCACACGCCTTGGGTTTGAACTCTACCAAAGAATGAGTTTTCGATACGAGTCACATACCCAGCACCATTACAGGTGTGGCAAGTCGAATATGACGATGAATTTTTAGCACCCGAACCACCACATTTGTCGCAAGCCACCTGCTTCGAAATCTTCACCTTCTTGGTCACACCCTCTGCAATCTCTTGCAATGTTAGCTTCACCTTTATGCGGATATCTGTACCCTTATTGACACTTCTACCGCCACGTGACGAACGACCGCCGCCATTGCCAAATTGCGAGAATAGATCATCCATCGAAAATCCGCCGCCGCCGAATCCACCGCCGAATCCACCAAAGCCATCAAAGCCACCAGCACCACCGCCACCGCCACTAGCACCGCCCATTCCTGCATGACCAAATCGGTCGTAGCGCGCACGCTTGTCATCACTCGACAACACATCATACGCCTCGGCAACCTCCTTGAATTTATCTTCAGCCTCCTTGTCGCCTGGGTTTTTGTCTGGGTGGTATTTGATTGCGGCTTTACGATAAGCCTTTTTTATTTCGTCGGCATTGGCATTTTTTTGTATACCAAGTACCTCGTAATAATCTCTTTTTTCTGCCATAATATTACTCTCCTACAACGACCTTAGCAAAGCGCAACACCTTGTCACCTAGCATGTAACCCTGTTGCACAACATCAATAATCTTTCCCTTATGCTCCTCTCCCGCAGCAAATCTCGCAACGGCTTCGTGCAGGTCTACATCCAACTCTTTGCCCACAGCATCAATTGGAGTTACACCACGTTGTTTGAGCATCTCTTCGAATTTCTGTGCAATAAGTGCTACACCATCACGTAGAGCCACAATATCTTCGCTCTTCTGCATCGCAGCTTGAGCACGTTGCATATCATCCACAACAGGCAACACCGCCTTTAGCACATCTGCACCTCCGCTCTGCACCAAATCCATCTTCTCTTTGAGAGTACGTTTGCGATAGTTGTCAAACTCCGCTTGCAGACGCATAAACTTATCTTTCCAATCTACCATCTCGACAATTGGCGTGTCGTCTGACATATTGTCACTCTCCTCGCTGTTGCTCTCTGTCGAATTGTCACATTGTGACTGCTCTTGCGATTGCTCTTGTCCCTCTTGATTAACCTCATCTTGATGGCTAATCTCCTCATTGTTAATTTTTTGTGTTGTCATATCTTAGTGTTTTTAATCTCTTATGTTGTTATATATCGCAAATTGCAGACCAAACTAACCGATAATAAAAATTGTCGGTTTTTTATTCATTTCGGGTCTCTCGATTTTGCGCCACTCTGCCGCCGTGTGGGTTTGGATGAACTCCGCTGGGGATGTTATATCCATAGCCACCGTAAGTGGAGTTTGAGCCGCTAGGGTAGTGAGTAATTGTTCATATAGCTTTAGGTTGCGATAGGGCGCTTCGATGAATATTTGCGACTGCCCCTCCTGTTGTGCTCGTCGCTCGAAGTTGCGAATTGCTCGTGATCTATCAGGCTCCTTAATAGGTAAATAGCCATTAAAAGCAAATGATTGCCCATTGAGTCCCGAAGCCATCATAGCCATGATAATCGACGAAGGACCAACCAACGGCACAACCTTAATTCCACGCTTGTGACACGCCGCCACAACCAACGCTCCAGGGTCAGCCACCGCGGGTACTCCAGCCTCCGAAATCACACCTGCCGAGCGACCCTCCTCTATGAGTTTCACCATCTCGGCAACCTCTTGAGGATTGGTAGTGTGTTCGTTTAACTCCCTGAATTCCAGCGAATCAATAGGTCGTGCAATCTTCGCTTTGGACAAAAACCTACGTGCCGAGCGCAGATTCTCGACTATGAAATAATCCAATGAATCAATCACAGCTTTGTTTGCCCCAGGTGTAACATCGTACACCTCCGTATGCTCACTAATGGGGCATGGTATTAAATATAATGTTCCTTTCATCTACTCTTTTAAATAAATTCTCTTTACGCGTGATGACACCGATGTGAGCACCTCATAAGATATTGTACCCAATACCTGTGCCATATCCTCGGCTGTGTTACCATCTGTGGCAGAGAATATTACAGCTTCGTCGCCTTCTTTCACTCCTTCAATGTCGGTGATGTCTATCATGCAGCTATCCATGCATATCCGACCTATGATTGGTGCTTTTTCTCCGCCGACAATCATGCTCCATGCTCCATTGCCCAAGTGTCTGTTGAGTCCATCGGCATAGCCAATCGGAATTGTTGCTACTCGTGACTCTCTTTGTGTGACGCCCTCGCAACCATAACCAATAGTTACCCCCTTGGCGTGTTCTTTAATCTGTACAATTCGGCTCTTAAGAGTCGATATAGGTCGCAGATTTTTGCCCCATCCAAAGCCATATAGTCCAATACCTAGGCGGCACATATCGGCTTGATATTCTGGGAATCTATGAATAGCTGCTGAGTTCGAAATATGACACAAAGTGGGGTAGTCGATTGCTCCTTTTATCTCTGAGCACATTATATCAAATACTTCGACCTGCTCCTTGCTCTTCTGCTCCCACCCCACCGTGTCCGAGGTGCATAGGTGCGAAAATATAGATGCTACGAGTAGCGTATCTTTATGGTGCTTTATCTCCTCTATTAGCTCTGCAATTTGCTTAGGTTCAAAGCCTAAGCGATGCATTCCTGTGTCTAATTTTATGTGTATTGGGTAGTTTCTCTCACCATGGTTCTCTACTTCGCGAGCAAATGCCGCAAGCGAGCGGAGTGAATAAATTTCTGGCTCCAACCCATAATCAATCATCTGCGCAAAGCTGCCATCGTCGGCATTGAGTACAATTATAGGCATCGTGATTCCCCTCTCTCGCAGCGTTTTTCCCTCGTCAGCAAATGCCACGGCTAGGTAATTAACTCCTTGGTGTTGTAGCGTTTGTGCAATCTCGACATCTCCAGCTCCGTAGCTCGATGCCTTGACCATTGCTGTGAGCTTTGTCGAGGGTTTGAGTTGTGAACGGAAGTAGTTGAGGTTGTGAGTCATAGCATCTAGGTCTATCTCCAAAGTTGTGGTGTGACTCTTGCGTGATAGGGTGTGGCTAATTTTCTCGAATCTACTATCTCTATTGCCTTTTATGAGTATTGCACGCCCTGCATAATCGGCTCTGTTTATTGAGTTTATGAGCTCCTCTGTTGTTGCGAAGAGTCGTTTGTCGCATTTGAAGTATTTTGCCGACTGACTAATTTGAGAGCCGACACCTATTAGGGTAGTGATACTAGCTCTATTAACAATCTCTGCCACAGCTTTGTATGAAACTCCACTTTGCAATATGTCCGACAATATAAGTGTTGTCTCTCGTCCCGATGCCAAGTTCTGGAGATGGTCGAGAGCAATGCTGAGCGAGTTTATATCCGAATTGTATGAGTCGTTTATAATCACCGAATCGTTGATTCCCTCCCTCACCTCAAGCCTCATCGCCACAGGGCGCAGAGTGTCGAAATCGGGCGAAGGGTAGTGCATAACAGAACAAAAAGCCGCTACGATTTGGGTGTTGCGCCAAGACGCCTCATCTGCAAATTTGCCACCTTCGAACGTGGCGGCATCTATAGTTGCTATGTTTGGTATAAACGGGCAAATGGCTCTGTAATCACTATGATATATTAGTTTCGAGGCACCTTCGCATAGTCTCATTTTTTCGGAAATCTTCTGCTCCACAGACGAAAAACCTTCGCTATGAGCATCGCCCACGGAACTGAAAATCACTGTGTTGGGGCGTATCATATTGTGCAGTTTCTCCATTTCGCCCACTTGCGAAATTCCAGCTTCAATCACCGCAATATCCTCCTTGCCCGAAATCATAAGTAGCGACAGCGCGACTCCAAGCTGCGAATTGTAGCTCCTTGGCGAGCGAAAAATCTTCACACAAGAGGGTACACTTTGCGCGATCCACTCCTTGATTATCGTCTTGCCATTCGACCCCGTGATAGCGACCACTTCGCCGCCGAATCCTTGTCGATGGTGAGTAGCCAACATTTGAAGTGCCGCAATAGAGTTTTCGACCACAACGTATGACTCATCATGCACTCTCTCCACCTCTCTTTCGGTGAGGAAACTCTCTACACCACGGCGCACCATATCACCTATATATATATGCGAATCGTGATTTGCACCATTCATAGCGACAAACATAGCTCCTCGCTCGCTCATAAACGAGCGAGAATCGGTGATGACACACTCCACCGTGCGGTCTGCTCCAATGAGCCTTCCGCCACAAATATCTGCGATTTTAGAGAGTTTGTATTTCATACGTGCACATTAGTTAAATTCCACCACTGTTATTCCGCTTCCACCTCTATCGGCGTGAGCATCTACAGCCCTTGCCACATCGGGTATCGTGCGCAGATATTTGCGAATCTCATCTTTGAGTGCTCCTGTGCCCTTGCCGTGAAGTATCGCAACTGAACCCACACCCACCATCAAAGCATCATCTATGAAGTTCTGTACCGCTTCGAGTGCATCCACAGCACGCTGTCCTCTGACATCTATATTATCCTTGAAGTTGAGTTTGCGAGATGATATATCGACAGAAATCTTTGCCCTAGGAGCATCCATCTTTGCGGCACGTTTAGCTTCGGATTTAGATACCACTGTGAGTGAATCTATATTTACCGTCGTTAGAATCTGCCCAAATGCCACCTGTGCCTTTTTGCCCTTGATGGATTGCACATCACCCGTCATATCTTGACCCTCAATGCGAACCTTTGCACCCACTGTGACCTCAATCTTTTGTGGTACCTCTACTACCTGCTCATCCTTGTGCTCCGACCCTTTTCGTTTGCGCTCTTCACGTCTCTCTCGTCTGCGTGCTAGGCGTTCCATTTCGCGTGCTACGGATTCCGATTTGTCGTGGTCGGCAGTATCAACCTTATCTTTGAACTCCTCAAACTCCTTGCGTACTAGGCGTGTGAGCTCTTTGTCGGCTTGCGCTTCACGGATTGTTTTTATGGTGCTCTCAATCTGCTTGTTAGCTTCGGCTATAAGTGCTTTTGCCTCAGCTTTGGCTTTTGCTATAATCTCTTGTCGCTCGGCTTTGATTTTGGAGAGTTGCTCTGCGTAGTTTTGTTCCAACTCCTCGACTTTGCGGTCGGTGAGGCGTATGCGGTCTCGCTTCTGTTCCCAATATCTCTTGTCACGTGCTATTTCGCGGAGTTGCTTCTCGATGTTTATATGCTCTCCGCCCACTTTGTCGCTTGCCGCTTTGATAATATCCTCCGCAAGACCAATCTTGCGGGCAATCTCTATTGCAAATGAGCTGCCTGGTTTGCCCATCTCCAACCTAAAGAGTGGGCGTATGTTCTGCACATCAAATGTCATAGCTCCATTGGCTATACCCTCACTTTGCGATGCGTAGTATTTGATATTGGAGTAGTGGGTGGTGATAACTCCGTAGCACCCCTTGTGTAGCAATCTGTCGAGTATAGCCTCGGCAATTGCACCTCCAATCACAGGCTCTGTGCCCGAACCGAACTCATCTATGAGTACGAGAGTTTGGTCAGATGCCCCTGCCACCATATTTTTCATATTGAGCAGGTGCGACGAATATGTCGAAAGGTCGTTATCCATAGATTGCTCATCGCCAATATCTATATATATGGATTTGAAAATCGGCAGCTCCGAATTCTCGGAGGCTGGAATCAAAAATCCACATTGAAACATATATTGCACAATACCCGTAGTCTTTAGGCATACGGACTTTCCACCAGCATTGGGACCCGAAATTACTAATATATGCTTTGAGCGATCAAGCTCCATATCTAGAGGTACAATCTCGCGACCTTGGCTTTTGAGTGTCTGGGTAAGTATCGGGTGCTTAGCTCGCCTGAGGGATAATCTATCGTCCTTAGATATGATAGGTTTAATACACTCATTATCAATGCTCCACAGAGCCTTGGCGCGCAGCATATCCATATCCGACAAGTAGTCACTCGCCTGCTCCATACTGCCAATGTGTGGGCGGACACCCTCGGTAAACGTGGTGAGTATTCGCACTATCTCACGCCTCTCGGCATACTCCAACTCTTTGAGCTCGTTGTTGATTTGCACCACCTCCACAGGCTCTATATATACGGTCTTTCCCGTAGCCGATTCATCGTGTATAAATCCCTGCACTTTGCGCTTGTTGCCTGCCGTGACTGGGATTACTGCTCTTCCATCACGAAACGATATTTGAGACTCTGCGTCGATATATCCTGCGCTTTTGGCGGAGTTTAAAACCTGTTGCAATTTTTTGGATAGTTGCGACTCGTAGTCTCTGATTGCTCTGCGAATAGAGTATAGTTCGGGTGAAGCGTTATCCTTTATGTTGTTGAATTTATCTACTATTGAATCAATCTGCACCACTATCCACCCAAATGAATCTATCCCCTCGCCACGCTCTTTGAGGGTAGGGTATCCCCCCTCTTGCGACTTGGCAGCGACGAATTGTGTGGTGGCATCTACTGCCGACAAGCCTCGGCGCAGAGTTACAACTTCATCCACATCGAGGAAACTTCCATCTATAGATATTTTGGATAGCACGCCATCTATGTCGGCATACTCGCCACTCGGAAAATCGCGCTCCATGAGCAGTAGCGTGCGCATTTCGTCGCACAGCATCAATCTGTGGTTAATCACTCTGCGAGAACTTACGAACTCTTGAGAATTAACCTTTTCGGCTCCAGCTAAGGTCGTACACTTAGATGCTACCTGCGTGCGCAGGCGGCTAAAGCCAATTTTATCTTCGAAATTCTGGGGGTATATCATCCCTATTTTTCTTTGCTACCAAACAACGAGAAGTGAACATATCTTTTGGGGTTCTCTTTGAAATCCATGAGCAGGGAATCGAGACTTGCGGTGGCAGTTGCCAAATTGTTGTACAACCTCTCATCATTCATCAACTTACCTATGCTTCCATCCGTAGAGTTCAGTGCCGCTAGGCTCTTGTTTAGCTCTTCGATAGTTTTGCCCAATGACTCGCCAACATTAGCGTCGTTGAGCTGAGTAGATATAGCTGCCATATTCATCATGATGCTATCCATTCTGTGTGAATTTGCACCTAGTGTCTGCGAAAAATCTGCCAACCCTTCAACCATGCGACCCAAATCATTTTTGCGAGAGTCGAGTAGTGAATTTATGTTTGCCGATATACCTTCGAGGTTTTTGAATACTCCATTCATGCTCTCGCTATTGCTTTCGAGAAGTGAATTTATGTTTTGGAGCGTGCGTGTCATTTCGTTGTTTAGCCCATCGAGTTTTAGCTTTAGGCTCTCAAACTCCGACCCTGCAGTAGCAAATATATCAGTCTCCTCCACGGTTGGTATGTAGTCGCCCTTTTCGAGATATTCGCTACTTGTACCCAATGTGATATCTATGATTTTGCCACCCATTAGACCATTGTTTGCGATTTTGGCTTTGGAGTCCACTGGAATTTTGTATTTGCGCTGCATTGTGAGTTGCAAATATACATTTTCATCCTTGGTAGGGTCAAACTCAATCTTGGTTACGGTACCCACCTTGACTCCCTTTATCATAATTGCTGACGCACTTTGCACGCCTCCAATTTGTTGATACATAGCCTTGTATTCGACATTACGGCTAAAAATATCTATGCCACTAAAATACTTTGTACCTGCCCATACGCAACATATCATTACGATGGCGAAGATACCAATTTTTACCTCTTTTTTCATTGCTATATCTAAATTTTTACTGTTGCGATGTTGTTATAAAAGCATCCTTGAAACTGCGTCTTACATTTTTTAGCTCCACTTGAGCCTCTGCTTGTGTTGTGAATTTACCCACGTAATATTTATATTTGTAAGCTCCTGTTTTAACCTCGCTCCAACACTTGCCTTTGTACTCTTTGAATATGGGGTCGTTTGTTTTTATTGGAGTTCCAGAGGATAGAATCTGTATTGTGTATATCTCTTTTGTGCTCTTTTTAGTGGGCTCTATCTTTTTGGTTTGAGTGTCGGGCTTGGGTGCAGGAGTTGGTTCGGGTGCAGGAGGTGGTGGCGTGGCAGTTGATGTAGATGCCGTTTTATTCACCATATTTACATACTCTTTTATTCCATTAAATATTGCTCGTGCAATCTCGTTTTGACCCTTTTCGGATGTCATGTACGCAAACTCTTTGGAGTTGGTCATAAATCCGATTTCGGTAAGTGCGCATGGCATATCTGTTCCGTACAACACTTTGATTAACTGATATCTAAGTCCTCTATCTTTGCGCCCTTGAGATGCGTAGTTTTTTTGTATCAGGCGAGCAAAAGCTTCGCTATATTGCCCGTAGGTGTATTGTAGATTTTGAATGTATGCTCTTACTATGGCGGCCTCTTTTTGGTTGGACATATCAAGTAATTGGTCTCTATTTGCTGTGTATAGAGCCGCTTCGTTGCGCTGTTGTTCTAGGGAACTTTCACCCATAAGAATTGTCTCGGCTCCGTATGCGGCAGGGTTTGATGCAGCGTTGGCGTGTATTGATATAAACAAATCTCCAGAGGCTTTGTTGGCAATCATCGTGCGAGCGTGCAAATCTTGAGCCAGGGACTTTGATAATTCAATGTCGGTAGTGCGAGTATATACTACTTTGATTGTGGGGAGCTCTTTTTTGATTATAGCACCTAGTTTCAGTGCCACGGCAAGTGTTAATTCCTTCTCTTTTACGCCGTTGTACGTAGCTCCAGGGAATATTCCTCCGTGACCAGGATCTATGACAATAACCTTCACCCCTTGCCCATAAACTTGGCATAGGGAGGAGGGTAGTATAAAACTCATAAAAATGAGCAGTATGAAACTAAAAAAATGTTGGCTTTTCACAATTTAAAAGTTACTCTATACGTTTTTTTTATTATCTTTGTCAAGCGTAAATAACCCCCTGCGGTGCTGTCAAGGTAGTGTCGTAGGTTTTTTGCCGACTTGTCGGCAAAGGTACAATTTTTTTTAAGAATTTGAGTAATTTTAGTTTAAAATATTTTATATCTACACTCCTTGTAATCCTCGCTTTGGGGATTGTAGTTGGAGCAGAGCCTGCGACATCGCTTGTGTCGGAGGGTGAACCTACCATTGATTCGTTGTCGCGAGACTCTTTGGGTGTAGATTCTCTTGGCCGTGACTCTATTGCTGCCCCCCGCAAAAAGAGAGCTTTGTTGGATGATATCATGAAGGGTTCGAACAAGGACTCTCTCTTTTATGATGTTCCACGCCAAAAGGTGCACATATACGACGGTGGAAATGTCGTATACCAAAGTAAATCTCTGCAAGCTGACTATATGGAGATAGATATGGTCAGTAACGAAATATTCGCCTACGGAGGAGTCGATACCGTTCAAAACGAAATAAAGGTTAATAAACCTATTTTCACCGACAACGGTTCATCATACACGATGGATACCATCACATACAACCTAAAATCCGAAAAGGCAAAAATCAAGGGCGTAGCAACCCAAGAGGGTGAAGGATGGCTAGTAGGTGGGCATGTCAAAAAGATGCCCGACAACGCATTTAATATCAAGGGTGGAAAATACACAACTTGTGAGCACACAGACCACCCGCACTTCTATTTGGCAATGACAAAGGCCAAGGTTATACCAGGCAAAAAAGTAGTCACCGGTCCTGCATACCTTGTCATGGAGGATGTGCCGATATACTTTTTGGGTATCCCCGAAGGATTTTTCCCTATCAATAGTGGTCCTAAGTCGGGACTTCTGATGCCGTCGTATGGTGAGAGTTCTCGTGGATTCTACCTAAGTGGTCTGGGCTACTACTTCACCATTAATCAACACATGGATTTAGCCCTCACGGGAAGCATTTACTCCTATGGTTCGTGGGATTTGAATGCGTCGTCCAACTATGTCAAGCGATACAAATATAAAGGAAGCTATAATATCACATACTCCAACGTTAAGAGTGGTGACAAGGGCGAACCAGACTATGTGGAGCAGATAGCATCTAGTATCAAGTGGTCGCACGCCCAAGATTCCAAAGCTAATCCGACCTCTACATTCTCTGCGTCGGTGAACTTCGCCACGAGTGGTTATAGCAAATATTCGGCTACGACGCTTGACGATATGTTGAGCACTCAAACCAACTCATCTATCTCATACTCCAAAACATGGAATAATGTGTCGTTGTCTACAAGTTTGTCGGCATCACAGAACTCCGAAACCCAAGCTATATCGCTAACATTCCCCACAGCTGTAGTTAGCGTGTCGAGATTCTACCCCTTCAAGCGCAAAGAGACCCTAGGCGAGGAGAAGTGGTGGGAAAAAATCTCAATGACCTATACAGGTAAGCTCACCAACTCTGTGACTACCACCGAGTCGGAGGTGTTCTCGAAACAGACACTCAACGACATGTCTAACGGAATTCAACACACAATCCCTGTGTCGGCATCATTTAGTCTATTCAACTACATCAATATATCACCTTCGATAAGCTACACCGAAAGATGGTACTTCAAGAGTTTTGAGCAGTATTGGGATCCTACGGCTAATGAGCTAGTGACAAAAGACCCTAAGTATGGATTTTACAGGTTGTACAACTACACTACAAGTGCGTCGGCATCAACCACCATATATGGAATGTATCAAGCCAAAAAGAGTAAAAATCCAATTCAAGCTATACGCCACACGATGACCCCAAATGTTGGAGTTTCGTATGCTCCAGATTTCTCGCAACAAAAATATGGTTACTACAAAACCGTGCAGAGCGACTCATTGGGCGGAACAACCACATATTCACCATACTCGGGTAACGCTTATGGTGTGCCATCGTCGGGCAAGACCATGGCCATGACCTTTGGTCTGTCTCAAACCTTGGAGATGAAGGTGCTATCTAAGCGAGACACTTCGGGACTGCGCAAAATCAAGCTAATCGAGAACTTGAGTATCAGTGGCTCATACAACTTCTTGGCAGACTCCATGAAACTATCTACGATTCCAGTGTCGTTTAGAACCACAATTTTCAATAACTTTGGTGTCAGTTTGTCGTTTACCCTAGACCCATACAAAGTCACCCCCGAGGGTGTGAGATATGACGAACTATTCTTCCCTGGTCGTATCACTTCGACTAGTTGGTCGTATGGTTACACATTCCGCTCACGAACAGATAATAGCACCCCTGCGATAAACGATATAACGAGCATACCACCCGAATACGCCAATCCATTCTACGACCCCTATGGCACAATGGATCCTGTGCTACGACGGCAATATATGACCTCCGCCTACTACGATTTCTCGCTGCCGTGGAACTTTGGATTCAACTACGTCATAAGCTACTCGATAAGTTACACAGACAATGGAACTACGGGTTACACCCAAAATGTCACGCAGTCCATTGGATTCAATGGCTCGGTGACCTTGACCCCCAAAACGGGTATCACATTTAGTGGAGGATATGATATTCAGAGCCGTGAGCTCACCACCTCGTCGGTGGCTATAAGTCGTGATTTGCACTGTTGGCAGATGTCATTCTCGTGGATTCCGTTTGGATACTACAAGAGTTGGAGCTTCAACATTGGTGTGCGAGCATCATCTTTGGCAGATTTGAAGTACGATAAAAGTCAAAGTTATTACGATACATACTAACAACAAACTTACAATAATATAATGAAGAGCGATTATCTAGTTATAGGCTCTGGAGTAGCAGGTTTAAGTTTCGCACTTAAGGCTGCAGAAGTAGGCGATGTTACAATCGTCACCAAGGGTAGAATAGATGAGTGTAACACAAACTACGCACAGGGTGGAATATGCTCGGTGACTTACGAGCCCGACACATTCGAAAAACATATAGAGGATACGATTGTCTGCGGTGCAGGCAAATGCGACAAGGAGGCGGTAGAACTCGTTGTGCGTCGTGCCCCCGAACTCATTGCAGACCTTATAGAGTGGGGTACAAGATTCGACAAAACCGAAGATGGTCGATTCGAACTCAACCGCGAAGGTGGGCACTCGGAGCACAGAATCTTGCACTACGAAGATTTGACAGGTGCCGAGATTGAGCGTGCACTCGTGGAGTCCGTGAAGCGTCATCCTCGTATCACATTGCTCGAAAATCACTTTGCTATAGATCTATTGACCCAACACCACTTGGGCGAATTTGTCACTCGCCACACTCGAGGTTTGGCATGCTTTGGTGCGTATGTGCTCAATCTGGAGACAGATGCCATAGAGACTATGTTGGCAAAGTTTACGATTGTGGCTACGGGCGGTTGTGGGCACATATACCACACCACCACCAATCCCGATGTCGCTACGGGCGACGGAATAGCTATGTGCCATAGAGCCAAAGCTGCGAGCGAAAATATGGAGTTTATTCAGTTTCACCCCACTTCGCTTTACAACCCGTCGGAGCACCCTTCATTCCTTATAACGGAGGCTATGCGTGGCTTTGGTGGAATCCTGCGCTTGCAAAATGGCAAGGAGTTTATGGATAAATATCACCCCATGAAATCCCTAGCTCCACGTGATGTAGTGGCTCGAAGCATAGACCACGAGATGAAAATCAGAGGCGAGGAGTTTGTGTACTTAGATGTTACTCACAAAGAAGCAGAGGTTATAAAGAGTCACTTCCCCAACATATATGAGAAGTGCAAATCTATAGGAATCGACATCACTAAGGATATGATACCTGTGACCCCTGCTGCGCACTACTGCTGCGGAGGAGTCACGGTCGATACCAATGGTCGCACATCAATCAAGAGACTATATGCTTTGGGCGAGAGCTCTTGCTCGGGACTGCACGGCGCAAACCGCTTGGCATCTAATTCATTGATTGAGGCTTTGGTCTATGCCGACCAAGCAGCTAACCACACTGCTGATAAACTCTCGAAAATCGAGATACAAGAGGGAATCCCCGAATGGGATTTCGAGGGCACATCCTCAGCAGAGGAGATGGTACTTGTGGTTCAAAATCGCAAGGAGTTGCAACAAATAATGTCTAATTATGTGGGCATTGTTCGCTCTAACTTACGATTGGAAAGAGCTCTAGTGCGTCTATCGACCATCTGGCACGAAACCGAGGAGTTATACAACAAAACAACCCCCAATAGAGAGTTGTGCGAATTGCGCAATATGATAGCCGTAGCGTATCTCACCATCAAGCAGGGTGGCAAGCGCAAGGAGTCAGTGGGGTTGCATTATAATATAGATTACCCAAAAAAATAACTATAGTTCGACAAACAAGGCGATTTTTGGCACTTCCCTCCGCTTTTTAATCCTCACGTACTTTTAGTACGCTGCGGTTAAAAATGCTCACGAACCGACGCAGCAGACGAATGCAGTCGAGTTTACTCGAATTGCTGAGTTGCAAGGAGGAGGACGAAGTCAAAGCCCCAAAACTCATCCATGTTAGTCAAACTCATAAATGCTAAAATAGTATATATAAATGACACTACAAGAAGAGATAACACGCCGCCGAACCTTTGCGGTGATTGCCCACCCAGATGCTGGAAAGACCACTCTCACCGAGAAACTCCTCCTATTTGGAGGTGCAATCCACGTGGCAGGTGCCGTAAAAAGCAACAAAATCAAAAAGGGGGCAACCTCCGACTTTATGGAGATTGAGCGACAGAGAGGTATCTCGGTGGCTACCTCCGTAATGGGTTTTGAGTATAGGGGTGCAAAAATCAATATCCTAGATACCCCAGGTCACGAGGATTTTGCGGAGGATACATTCCGCACGCTCACGGCTGTGGACTCTGTAATCATTGTGATTGATGGTGCGAAGGGAGTAGAGTCGCAGACTCTGAAGTTGATGAATGTGTGTCGTATGCGCAAAACGCCAGTTATCGTATTTGTAAATAAGTGCGATAGACCTTGCAAAGACCCATTTGATTTGTTGGACGAAATTGAGAAGGAGTTGCAGATTAATGTGCGCCCACTGTCGTTCCCAATTTCGAGTGGACCTTCGTTTAAGGGAGTATATAATTTGTATGAGCATAAACTTTCGCTCTTTACTTCGGATGAGCGTCAAACTGCCGAGGCTCAAACGGTCGAGATTGAGGATATTTCGACTCCAGAGTTGGATGCGCATATCGAGAAAAAATATGCAGATCAACTTCGTGAAGATATTGAGATTGTGGAGGGAGTATATGAGCCATTCGATAGAGACGGTTATATGCGTGCCGATGTTGCGCCAGTGTTCTTTGGTTCGGCGGTTAATAACTTTGGAGTCAGAGAGTTGCTGGATTGCTTTATAGATGTTGCACCTTCGCCACGTCTAGCCCCCACCGAAACTCGTGAAGTAGACCCTATGGAGGGTAAGCTAACGGGATTTGTGTTTAAGATTCACGCCAATATGGATCCGAACCACCGCAATCGCTTGGCATTCCTCAAGATATGCTCAGGAAAATTTGAACGCAACAAAAACTACCTGCATGTGCGTAGTGGCAAGCAGATGAAATTTTCGTCACCAACAGCATTTATGGCGGAAAAGAAATCAATCATCGATGAGGCTTACCCAGGCGACATCGTGGGTCTGCACGACACGGGTAATTTCAAGATTGGCGACACATTCACGGAGGGTGAAAAGTTGAAATTCACAGGTATACCATCCTTTGCACCTGAGCAATTCCGATACATCGAAAATGCTGACCCTATGAAGTTTAAGCAGCTAGCGAAGGGTGTAGATCAACTTATGGATGAGGGCGTGGCACAGCTATTCACATCTAACCTCAATGGTCGCAAAATCATTGGTACGGTGGGTGCACTGCAATTCGAGGTTATACAATATCGTTTGGAGCATGAGTATGGCGCAGCGTGTAGGTGGGAACCTATATCTATATATAAAGCGTGTTGGATTGAGAGCGACAATGCCGCAGAGTTGGCAGATTTCAAGCGCAGAAAGCACACCAATATGGCGGTCGATAAACATGGTCGTGATGTATTCCTAGCAGATACTAGCTATGGCTTGGCTCTTGCACAAGAGAATTTCAAGAATATTAAGTTCTACTTCACATCTGAATTTTAATTCGCATGGTAAACTATCTGCAAGTTGAGGCTCTAGCGAAGAGCTATGGCGATATGACCCTATTCGAAAACCTCAACTTCACTATAGACGAGGGCGAAAGGGTCGGACTCATTGCACGCAATGGTGCTGGCAAGAGCACGCTGCTCAATATAATATCGGGTGCGGATGATTACGAAGCTGGCACGGTAACTTATAGGCGTGATTTGAGGGTTGCATATTTGGTTCAAGAGCCTGATTACCCAGTAGATATTACGGTGTTGGAGGCTTGCTTTAGGGGCGAAGCGGAGGTGCTAAAGGTAATATCTAGATACGAACTTGCGTTGCTTTCGGGCGACGATGACAAGGTTCAATCCGCTGTGAGTGAGATGGATGCACACCACGCATGGGACTACGAATCAAAGGTAAAACAGATACTCTCGCAGCTCAAGATCAATGAATATGACAAACTCGTGGGGCATCTTTCGGGCGGTCAGCTTAAGCGTGTGGCACTTGCCAATGCACTGATAAACGAACCCGAACTTTTGATACTTGATGAGCCTACCAACCACCTAGATTTGGATGTTACAATGTGGTTGGAGGAGTTCTTGACTCATAGCCGTATGGCACTGCTGATGGTTACTCACGACCGCTATTTTTTGGATAGGGTGTGCAATCGAATATTGGAGATTGATGAGTATCAAATGTTCTCGTATAGAGGTAATTATAGCTACTACCTCGAAAAGCGAGAGGAGCGAAAAGCCGCCGCAGCCCAACAACGAGAAAGCGATATGAACCTATTTCGCAAGGAGCTGGATTGGATGCGCAGGCAACCCCAAGCGAGGGCTACAAAGGCGAAGTCGAGAATCGAGAGTTTCTACGAACTTGAAGATAGACTAAGGCGAGAACGAGAGCAGGGAAGTGTCAAAATAGACATGAAATCGACCTACATAGGCAAAAAGATTTTTGAGGTCGAAAACCTATGCAAAAGCTATGGCGAGAGGGTGTTGCTCAAAGATTTCAGCTACCTATTTTCGAGGTATGAGAAGATGGGAATCGTGGGCGAAAATGGAGTCGGAAAATCTACATTCCTCAAAATGCTCATGGGTGAAGTCGCTCCCGATAGTGGCAAAATCGACATTGGACAAACGGTGAGGTTTGGCTACTACTCGCAGTCGGGTATAGAGTTCAACGATGGCGACAAAGTTATAGATGTTGTATCGCGCATAGCCGACAGCGTAGATATGGGTGATGGACGTAAACTCACAGCGTCGCAGTTGTTGCAATACTTCTTGTTTGAACCCAAGGTGCAACACAATTTTGTGGGGCGATTGAGTGGAGGTGAGCGCAGAAGATTATACCTCTGCACGGTGCTTATGACTAGCCCCAATTTCCTTATTTTGGATGAGCCAACCAACGACCTCGACATCATGACATTGCAGGTGTTGGAGGATTATTTGGAGAGGTTTTCGGGGTGTGTGATTGTGGTCTCTCACGACCGCTATTTTATGGATAGGGTAGCGAGCCACCTAATGATATTCGAGGGCGAGGGGCGCACTAAAGATTTCCCATCATCGTATAGCGATTATCTAGTGTGGCGAGAGCTTAAACGTCAAGATGAAGAGCTTAAGAAACAGAGAGTTGTAACCCCTGTATCAACCCCCAAACGAGAGAAATCCCCCACTGTAAAGCTAACGTTCAACGAGAAACGTGAGTTCGAAAAAATAGAGTCCGAACTCCCTAAGCTCGAAGAGCAAAAAGCCCAAATGGAGGCTGAACTAAGCAGCGGCACACTCAGTGTCGAGGAGCTAACAGCCACAGCCAATAAAATCGGCGAGATAATCGATCAAATCGACGAGATGACAATGAGGTGGTTGGAGCTAAGCGAGAAGGGGAATATATAACCTTTTTTGCTATTTACCTACAAATTTACGCAGTCTACAACCAAACTATTTGAAAGATAAAAAAAAATACGTAAATTTGATTTATGTTGGAGTCCATCTTTTAAACCAGGGAGGTGGTTTACCACGCCAACATAGAACCTAAAAACCTTAAAAATATATATGAAAAATTACAGCTACTGCGTGCATCTTTTTACCCCGAAGGCAAATTTCGAGGAGGGTGTGTTGGATATCTTGCAACAAGCACAATCAATCAACGGAGTTATGATTCGTTTCACGATGTTTGGTGAGTGTATAGGAGGTGATGATGAGTATGAGAAAAATGCAGATTTCTTGGAACGTAAAGTTGTAGGAAAGTATGGAGATAGAGCTCCAATGACAAGCTATGTCACTCAACCACTGCTCACTATGGGTCACTATGTGGCAGAGGTGCAAGTCATAAATGTAGACGTTGAGCACAAAGAGTTGGATGGTGTTCGTTACCTTCTAATGGAGTCAGACGATATGAAACGTCTTATGGTTTGTGGTGTGAGGGGTTCGGTTAAGGACTCTATACGCAAGCAGTCGGATGATCTGTTTACGAAGTTAGACAATATCCTCGTAAAAGAGGGGTTCGAAGTGTCAGACATTTTCCGCCAATGGAACTATATCCCTAAAATCACAGCTGTCGATAAGGATGATTACCAGCACTATCAAGCATTCAATGATTCACGCACGGAGTTCTATCGCAAAGCTGATTGGAGCAAGGTGGGTTACCCAGCAGCTACGGGTATCGGCATGGAGTGTGGAGCGGTTGTTGTGGATGTTTTGGCGGTGAAGCCACTTAATCCTAGCTACAGAATTATACCGATTGATAACGATTTGCAACTCGCAGCACATGTCTATTCGCAAGAGGTGCTGATAGGTGCAGAGGGTGACGAAGTGGAGGGTCGCTCGACTCCAAAGTTTGAGCGAGCTAAAGTTTTGGGTAATGCCGAAGAGGGTTATATCTGCTTTATCTCGGGTACAGCCGCAATTCGTGGTGAAGATAGCATGGAGAGTGATGATGCTGCAACCCAAACTGTGCAGACAATGGAGAATATAGAGCACCTAATCTCAGACCACACATGCAACAGGTATGGCATAGAGTTATCAAACAAAGTGCGTGAAATTCACTCGGCACGTGCCTATGTGAAATTTGCTAAGGATACCGTAGATATCAAGCGAGTAGTGGAGGATAGATGGCCTAAAACTTCGGTTGTGTATCTGCTTGGTGATGTGTGTCGTGAGGAGTTACTTATTGAAATAGAGGTTGTTGCGAACTTGCCGTTCTAGGATTATAATAAGAAGTCAAATTTTGGAGGGTCGAGGTCTACTATCTCAGCCCTCCATTCTTTTTGGAATAAAAAAGTTCGTTCGACTTAAAGGAGAACACTTTATAGGGAGCGTTAGCGACTAAGCCCCATCCCCGAGGGAGGGGGTGTAAAATTAAATTAACGGGGTTTGAGCATAAGAAACCCCTTTGAAATTAACAAAATAAAAGAGGGTTTGCTTATGTCGAACTCACGTTAAATATGTATCGAATTACAATATCTCTATTGTTGATATTTTGTAACTACACCGCTGCGGCTCAGTCGAAGAGCATATATCCGCAGATGGCAGATAGTGTAGACACCTATATAAACAATGCAATCGAAGAGCATTATTTCCCTGGAGCATAGCTTGTTGTGGGTAATAGTGATGAGGTTATATACTCCAAGTCGTATGGATATCTGGATTACTCTAGGCGTGTGCCCGTAGAGTCTGCAACTCTGTATGACTTAGCCTCTTGCACTAAGGCTCTTGCCACAACATTTGCAGTTATGACTTTGGTTGATGAGGCTCGTTTGTCGCTTGATGCTACGGTGGGTGAACTGCTCGAAGGGGGTGATTCTTTCTCTTATTCCAATGTTAGGGTACACAATCTTTTGCATCATAACTCTGGTTTTAGCTCTAGCGTGGGCGTGGCACGTGCTCTGGTGCAATCAAAGTCATCTTCGATACCCTTGATAGCTCGTAAGCGAAGCAGTAAAAATCCATATCTATTTGACGATAACTATTTTATAGCTCGTTACACCATTTATGACCCCACTTACGTATCACCTCAATATCGGGGTGTGCAGATAGCTAAAGGTGCCTTTTTGAATCGTGATTTTAATGTTAAATTGGACTCCATGATATGCGCAGCATACAATCCTGAACAACTAGGCATATATAGATATAGCGATTTGAATTTTTATGTATTGGGCAAAATAGTGGAGCGTATAACTCAAAAGCCTCTGGATAAATATGTGGGCGAACTATATAGCCGTATGTGTGTGAATGATTTGGGATTCAAACCTTTGGAGTGGAGCGATGTAGAGCGAATAGCTCCCACAGAGTGTGATATGTTGTTGCGTCGAGATACCGTGCGAGGTGTTGTGCATGACGAGCTTGCATTTGTGCAGGGAGGAGTTTGCGGGGGAGCAGGGCTCTTTGGCTCGGCGGAGAGTGTGGCTCAAGTGTGTGCAATGTTTTTGCGAGGGGGTATTGATTACTGTGGCAACGATATGATTCGGACATCGACTTTGGAGCACTTTACCCTTGCCAAACATTTCGATAGCGGAGGTATTCATGCTCTAGGGTTCGATAAGGTTAATCCCGACAAAAGACCTTATGCTGCGGAGAGTTATGGTCACGCAGGATTCACTGGCACATATTTTTGGGTCGATCCCACTCGCAATATATATGTTGTACTCCTCACCAATAGAGTTCACCCCACACGAGCCAATCGCAAACTCACGGGCGACTATCGAGCCGAGTTGTGGCAGATGGTGTGCCGAGGGTTGGAGTATTAGCATGGCATAATAAAAAAGGAGTAGACACTGCCACAAGTGGCAAGTCTACTCCTTTAAATTATAGGTTGAGAGAATTACAATGTCTCAGACCACTTTGGTGATTTGAACTTCTTAGGTACTTTAGCCTTCACAGCCTTAGTCTCGCCAACACCATTGTGATAAACTGATATCTCTTGCATGCGGAAACCTGTAGGTTTGTTAGCCCAGTTTGTGTGCATAACAACCTTGATGTAGCGCATAGCTGGGAAGTCACCCTTGATGTCATAAGACCAACCGTCAGTGAAGATTTGAAGATCATCCTCTTCGTCTACCTTACCGTCGCCATTAACATCTTTCTTTGCCTTTGTAGGTTTGTACACCTCTACATTGTCCAACAACAAAGTCCAGTTCTCCAAATATGGAGTTGAATCCTCGTTTAGTAGAGTAAGACCCTTGTTGTTGATTGGATCTGGATCAGTAGTTCCATATACACTGTAACCGTCTCCGCAATGAAGTAAAGAAACCGCCGATTCATCTATGATGCTCGGCGGTTTTCTGCTACATTTCAGATGATTTCCATTTGTCAGGCAGTAG
>JBCQUV010000069.1:0-3578 GCA_047173765.1 Rikenellaceae bacterium | reverse complement strand
GACCTCGTAAAAGGCTCGGATACCTCACGCCAAATGAAAAATTCAAACAAATATTAACTATGAATTCAGTTGCATTTGCAGGTTGAATTCAGCAAATAAAGATCATGAAACTACAAAAATTATTCACAACAGTAGCAGCACTGCTACTTGTTACGTTTTGCTATGGGCAGCTAAGCTACCCAATAAATGCAACGGGTCAAACAAAATGCTACGACGACAAGGGTAATGAGATAAAAGCTCCCAAGGCAGGCGACAAGCTCTATGGTCAGGATGCCAACTACCTGAGCGGTTCGCCAATGTCTTTCAAAGATAATGGCGATGGCACAATCACCGACCAAAACACAGGGCTAATGTGGCAACAGATACCCACACCAGAGGGTATGACATGGGCACAAGCTAAGGAGTATTGCGAGAAACTGGAGCTAGGAGGTCACTCAGATTGGCGTATGCCGACCCTCAAGGAGTTATTCTCGATTAGCAACTTCGAGACAGGATGGCCATACCTAGACACCAAATTTTTCAGCCTATCGAGCGACCAAATCTCAAAAGATGAGCAGTACTGGGCAGACAATAAATATGTGGGCGAGACCGTAGAGGGTAGAGACGATGCTGCATTTGGAGTGAATCATGTCACAGGACACATCAAAGCATACCCTGCAGGGTCGAAGATGCAAGAGCGTGGTGGGAATAATCAACGCCCACAGATGCAGGGCGGACAAGGAGGACAACGCCCACAAATGCAAGGCAATATGCCACCCCCACCACAAGGCGGACAAGGTGGACAAGCTCGTCAGGGTGGACAACAAGGCGGCAGACCTCGTGGCAACCCAATGGCTAAGCAAATACGTGCCGTGAGAGGTGCAGTGTATGGCGAAAATAAATTTGTAGATAATGGCGATGGCACAATTTCAGACCTAGCCACAGGTCTTATGTGGTCGAAGGATGACAATGGCAAGGGCATAGAGTGGACAGAGGCACTACCTTATGCCGAGGGCGCAACCCTAGCAGGTCACACGGATTGGCGTTTGCCAAATATCAAAGAGTTACAGAGTATTGCAGATTACTCTCGTGCGCCAAGTCAAAAGGCATTAGAGCCAGCAGTATATCCGATATTTAACTGTACACCAATCATTAATGAGGCAAAGGCAGATGATTATGGATACTACTGGTCATCAACCTCGGCTTGCTTCACTAAGGGTCGCCCATTCTATTTTGCGTGGTATGTGGCAGCAGGTCGTGCGGTGAACAATCAAGGTGCCGACTTCCATGGAGCAGGAGCTGTACGCTTTGACTCCAAAGCTAACAATGGAATGAAGGTCGAAGGCGGCGAGGAGAGGTACTACAACTTCGTGCGTTTGGTGCGTAATACAAAGTAAAGCAGGTGATAAACCAACGCAAAATATATGCAGTAGAGTTCACAGCAATAACCTTGCTGTGGACTCTTGTGGTTATCTCGCCGCTCCTCTTTATGGATGATTTTGTGGATGATTGGAGGATGGTGCACGTTATGTGGTCGGAGTGCGTGGTGGTGGGTGTTGCATTTCTGGTAAATAGATTTGTGCTTATGCCTCTGTTGTTTTTTGCGAGGAGGTATATTGCTTATTTTGCATCGGTTGTGGTGCTATTAGCTCTGCTAAGTATCTTCATATTCTACTACGATGGAGTCAATATGATAGTATCACTTTGGGGTGAGGGGGATTTCTTCGAGCCAATGCCACCAATGGATATGCCACCGCACTTTGGGTTTGAGCCTATGCCACCTCTACCTGCACCATCAATGAACGCTATACCTCCAACTATAACCGTGCTTATTATGTCGATCCTTGTTATGGCACTCGACTTGGGACTAAGGATTGCATCTACGTGGGTGGTAACCGAGCAGCAACAATCCGAAATAGATAAACAGAATGCCCTCTCGCAGCTCCAAAACCTGCAAAGCCAAGTGAGTCCACACTTCTTTATGAATACGCTCAACAATATCCACGCACTTGTTGATTTGGACTCCGCAAGAGCCAAGCGAACAATTATTGAACTGTCGGATTTGATGTCCTATCTGCTCTATGACTGCTCCAATACAGATAATATCCTCCTGCAAAAGGAGTTAGATTTTGTGGAGAATTACATCAACCTTATGCGCCTAAGATTTTCATCGCAGGTGAGGATTAACTTCTCGTATGACGATGATGTCCCAAAGGTGAAGATTCCACCGCTGCTATTCCTAAATTTCATCGAGAACGCATTTAAGTATGGCGTAGATTATGAGCAGGAGTCAATCATAAATATCCACTTCGGCTTTACCAATTCACACATCGAGATGAAGGTGCTAAACAGTAACCACTCCGAGGGTGCAACTCCCCGAAAACATGGTCTAGGCATAAGCAACACACGCCGCCGTCTGGATTTGATATATGGCAGTAGTTATACCCTCGACATCAGCGAAAAGGAGGCAATATATTTTGTAAACCTAAAAATTCCAATCCAATGATAAAGTGCATAGCCATTGATGATGAGCCACTTGCGCTCGCTCAAATTGAACAATATATAGCCGACACCCCACTTCTCGAATTCCGAGGAGGATTTTCGTCTGCTGCCAAAGCACTTGAATACTTGCACAATATAAGTATTGATTTGTTGTTTGTAGATATAAATATGCCTCGCCTATCGGGGTTGGAGTTTGTCGAGGCTCTGCCTTATGATGTGAAGGTAATATTTGTCACTGCCCATAGAGAATTTGCACTCGAAGGTTTTGCACTCGATGCAGCGGATTATCTTCTCAAACCACTCTCCTATGTAGCATTTCTAAAGTCAGTCGAAAAGGTGAACAATCGCTACTTCAACCGCTCTGCCACGGAGCAAACCGACCGAGAATACACCTTCGTTCGCTCGGGCAACCGCACCATGCGCATAAACTTTAGCGAGATACTCTACATAGAATCGCAACGCGAATATCTCGACATACACCTCGAAAAGGGCGAAGTAGTAACAATCCACGGCTCTCTGGCGAGCATCCTCGAAAAACTTCCATCGGAGACCTTCCTTAAAGTCCACCGCTCATTTATAGTAAACCTCGAAAAGGTAACACTCCTGGAACGCAACTCTATCGTCTTTGGCAAACAATATATACCCATCAATGAACATGCCCGTGACGCTGTGCAACAATTTGTAAATAATGAGCGGTAATCCTGATAACAAATTTATATATGATAAGTGTTGCAAATGTGATGTTATTAGAATCTATAATTATATTCATATAGTGAAATATTTGTAATAAATTTCAGCGATTAATATTTAAGGTAGGTATAAACATGATGGCATATACTGCATTTGCTGTTATTTTATTTGTAATATCACTATGTTGCTTTTATTCTTTGTTATTTTACATTAAATAACATGTTAATAATATTGCAAATACATGAAAATATATTATTACTGCGATATGTGTACATATCATATTTTGTATAAAATAGTATATTTATTTTGGCTGAATTCAACCTGCAAATGCAACTGAATTCATATTAATAATTTGTTTAAATTTTTCATTTGGTGTGAGGTATCCGAGTCTTTTACGAGGACGATTA
>JBCQUV010000068.1:0-3664 GCA_047173765.1 Rikenellaceae bacterium | reverse complement strand
GGAGCGAAGGAGAGTTTTACCTCTCTTTCCTCTCTGAAAAAATATTTTATCTTAGCTCCTGCAACATCTCAGCTCATCAGTTGCATTTACAAGTTGAATTCAGGTTTTTTTATCTCTATCAAAAATTTATCTATCAGTGGAATAATATCATCCACATTGTGAATATCACGGCACAACTTCTCCACTGGACACCAATCGCTACCATTGCGATTTATGATGTGTGACACGCACAATCCATACTCTACTGTGACGTCGGTGTTGTCGAAGAGTTGCAGTGCACCCTCGCTTATGATGTGGGTGTATAGTTGTGCCACACCTCCACGTATCATAATTGCGGCAGCACCTTTGCCCACAACTTTATCGGCTATTTTGGAGTTGCGCAGGAAATTTGGCTCATCGCTCAATATTTGGTGTAGGTCTGCTACTCCTCGTTGGTCGAAACACCTCACATCTGTGCCATTAGCCACTACGCATGAGTGGTTGCCATTGTCGAGTTGCGCTACTAAATCTATCATAAAGTTTGTTGTTTGAGGGCTTCCACATATTTATCTACACGTCGCATCTCATCCTGAATTTTGAGTTTCTGAGGGCAATGCACTAGGCATTGTTCACACCCTATGCAGTGGTTTGCTTGGCGAAGTTTCTCGACCGAGCGATCGTAACCCACAAGGAATGCACGACGTGCTTCACGATAATTCTCATCCTGCGAACTTTGGGGGTATAGACCCTCGCAAACACACTTGTTGAAGTGTGTGAAAATCGAAGGTATATCGACTCCGTATGGGCATGGCATGCAATATTGACACGCTGTGCATTCGATAATCGGATATTCAATCATCAGCTTTGCAACTTCCATAAGCAACTCATTTTCAGAGGGTGATATCCACTCCAGTGGTGAATAATTTATGATGTTGTCCTGCAAGTGCTCTAGGTATGTCATGCCACTAAGCACCGTTATGACCTTAGGGAATGATGCTGCATATCTAAATGCCCACGATGCAAGGGTTTTATCGGGACGTTCACTTTTGAGTTTATTGGCAAGGTATTCAGGTAATCGAGAAAGGCGACCACCCAAAAGAGGCTCCATAATCACCACATCAATATTGCGTTTTGCGAGCTCCTCATACAGATACGATGCGTCGGTATTGTTCTTCGAAGTTTCGTCGGCATAGTTCCAATCTTTGTAGTTGAGTTGAATCTGCACGAAATCCCACCCAATCTCCTCGTGGCGTGACAATAGATAGTCATACGCCTTGATATCGCCATGAAACGAAAATCCGAGGTTGCGAATACGCCCTGCCTTGCGCTCCTCAATCAAGAAATCCAAGATGCCGTTATCCAAAAATCTCGCCTTAAAATTTTTCCAACCTCCGCTACCAACGGTGTGTAACAGCATATAATCTATGTAGTCTACTCTCAATCGCTCGAATGATCGGTAGTACATCTCAAGCGACTTTTCACGACTCCAAAATGCTTTGTTGGCATTGGATAGCTTGGTGGCTATGAAATATTTGTTGCGAGGGTGGCGGCTCAAAGCTTCACCCATTACAGATTCTGACCAACCACGCATATATGGAGGTGCTGTGTCGAAGTAGTTTACACCGTGTTCGATAGCGTAATCCACAAGCTCGTTCACTGCATCTTGGTCTATGTGATTGCCATCATCTTTGGGGGTTTTGAGTTGTGGCCATCGCATGCATCCGTATCCCAGAAGCGACACCTTGTCGCCTTTGTTAGTGGTGGTTCGATACTCCATTTTACCTTTGGGGACATCGCCAATTGTTGCACCTGCGTTCAATGTTGCGGATGATGGTTTGCAGCCAGCCAACGAAAATGCCGCAGCTCCGCCGCCAAATATTTTGAGGAAATCACGACGACCTATATTGTTGTTGTTATCTTTTGACATATCTTCGCAAAGTTAAATGTTATTATGTATTGAATGACCCTCGACATATATAGCACTAAAGGGGCGTGAAGGGCATAGATTTTCGCATGCGCCACACCCTATGCAACGTTCGATATTTATCATCGGGATTTTGCGCTCTCCATAACGCTCCGTATTCTTTGCCACTACCATGCTAATAGCACCCACAGGGCAATGTGCGGCACAATTTCCGCAATTTACTCCATCGGTCAATACAACGCAGTTCTGTTCAATCCACACCGCATGTCCAATCTGAACAGCTGATTTTTCGGCTTTATCTACACGCTCAATAGCTCCCGTGGGGCACACTTGCGAACATGCTGTGCACTCTGGGCGGCAGTAACCTCGCTCGTACGACATCTCGGGTTGCATAAAGTTATTGAGCCCAGTCGAAGGTCGCAAAACACCATTTGGACACGCTGTGACGCATAATTGACATCCTGTGCAGTGTTTCGAAAAGTTGCGAATACTTTGAGATCCAGCAGGTACAATTCGACAACTGCGCTTAGGTATTTTCTTGGATTCTATAAGTGCTAAACCGCCATCGACTAGCTTATCTTCGGCACGCAATGCAGTGGTAGCCAATAGTGTCGTCGATATTGTCAGCATCGTGCGCTTTGAACTATCTACTATGTCATCGTCGCCATTGCTGTTGGTCGTGTTACTTGCTTTGTGTTGCGACCAACGCCAACGATATGACACTGCACCCTTTGTGCAACTATCTATGCAGTCGAAGCAAACTACACATCGCTCATAATCTATTTCACGGCTATCCTTGGGTATGCACGACGATTTGCAACTACGCACGCATCGTTGGCATCCGTTGCATTTTGAGTGGTCAATCTCTATGCGAAAAAACGAGAAACGAGACACAAAACCCAACACTGTACCCACAGGGCAAATCGTGTTGCAATATGTGCGTCCTCCTCTCCAAGCCAAATATCCTACCACTCCCAATATCACCAATGATGTGATAATCACCCCTGAGGTTGCCACATAAATATCCACCGAATATAGGGCGTAGCTGTCAAGTCGCTCGGCAAAGTGAGCCAAGATGTTGTTGCCTAATTTATATATTGGCGAAAGAAGGTTGGAGACCATAACCCCATAGCTACTATATGGATCAAACAACGCCACCACCGAACCTATGCCGCACACAAAGGCTATAATAAGTAGTGCCACCATCGACCACCGCAGCAGAGTCCGTGGCGCAGACCACGAGAATTTACGCTTGCGATTGACCTTCGAGGCGACCCTCGAGACAACATCTTGGAACACACCTAAGGGGCAGATGACCGAGCAGTAGAGTCGCCCAAAAAATAGAGTGAGCACTATCAATGCCGTAATAACCACAACGTTAAGTGCTAAAAGCGCAGGCAAAAATTGAACCCTCGCAATCCAACCAAAAAAATGGTGTAGTGTCCCCGAAAAATCGAGAAAAAGAAGTGTGAGTGCCAGGGTGCAAATCGAAGCCAACGTAATACGAAGTATCCGAAGTTTATTCATTATTTTAAGTGTTAAGGTTTGGCGCAAATTCAAAGAGTGGTGGCTCTTGCAAACGAAGGTAACACTTTTTATTTCCTAAATTCAACTTGTAAATGCAACTGAGGAGTTGAAGTGTTGCAGGGAATGAGATAAAATATTTTTTCAGAGAGGAAAGAGAGGTAAAACTCTCCTTCGCTCCGCTGAATGGAATAAAAATGTTATCTTACGCCCTCAACCTCCCACAGAATCAGAAGC
>JBCQUV010000018.1:0-32188 GCA_047173765.1 Rikenellaceae bacterium | reverse complement strand
AAGGAGAGTTTTTTCTCTCTTTCCTCTCTGAAAAAATATTTTATCCTATTCCCTGCAACATTCAAATTCCTCAGTTGCATTTACAAGTTGAATTCAAGTAAATTAAAATTACAACAATGAAAAAATTACTTTTATGGGCTATGGCAATAGCAATCTTTGCCGTGTCGTGCAGCAAGGATGACAGCTCGTCTGGTAATCCAGATGCAAATCTATTCCAAATTTACGACGACGAGGACTTCGCAAGTTTCGTCACAGAGCTAGAGAGTGACCCCTCATTTAGCGCAAAGCTAATGGAGGATATTGAACTTAGTGGTGAGTGGACCCCAATCCCCACCGTCTACTCTGGAACCTTCAAGGGTAATGGCAAAACAATCTCGGGACTAACTATTAACACTCCATCGGGCACAAAACAGGGATTGTTTGCAGAGACAAATGGTGCCACAATCCAAGACCTCACAATATCGTGCTCAATCCTAAACGAAACTACGGGCACAGAAGCGAGCACTGGAGCATTTGTAGCCACAGCTACCAACACAACATTCAAAAACTGCTCAACCACAGATGACTCCACAGTGACAGGCTTGGGCTACAAGACCGCAGGCGTCGCAGGATGGGTATCAAATTCGACATTCGAGAATTGTACCAACCTAGCTGCTATTAATGGTTGCATGTATTCGGCTGGAATTGTTGGTTACGTATATGATAGCGCAACTATTACAAATTGTAAAAATGAGGGTAGTATAAAAGACTCAACTGGAGGTTACGTAGGAGGTATTGCAGGCAGATTATATGGCGTTGGAGTTGTAATTAATTGTACAAATAGTGCTACGATTGAGGGATATAGCTACGTTGGCGGTATTGTAGGTTCATTAGCCTCTAGCGGTTCTACTGTCACAGGGTGTAGTAATAGTGGTAACGTGACGACGGGTGCACTTACGAATGAAGAAGTAAATAAATGTGTTGGAGGAGTCACAGGATATTCGGGTACTGATAGTTATATTGCGGATTGTTATAATACAGCAGAAATTTCTGGTCCTAGGTATGTAGCTGGCATTTCGGGCTGCAGTATTGGAGCTACTATTTTGAATTGTGAAAATAGAGGTGATGTTAATGGTACTAATAAATGGATTGGAGGAGTCACAGGATATTCGGGTACTGATAGTTATATTGCAGATTGTTATAATACAGCGGAAGTTTCTGGTTATCAGTACGTTGCTGGTATATAGAGCTACAATGATGAATCTATTATTTCGAATTGCGGAAACAGTGGTGATGTCGCTAGTACTCATTATAACGTCGGAGGAATCACTGGTGCTAATAATTCAAGTACCATTATAAATTGCTACAATACAGCTGCAATATCGACAGCCAACGTCTCTTATGTTGCAGGTATCGCAGCCGATAATAATAGCTACTCTTCGATTATCAACTGCTACAACCAAGGAGATATAAGTCTCGATAAATGCGGTATCGCCTATAGAAGTCATGGCTCTATCACTAACTGCTACTCTTCGCAGGATGGCATTGTTTACTATAACTATGGAACTACCACCCTATGCTACTACGACAGCGGAGACAACGACGTGGAGGAAGCATCAGGCATCATAGGCGTATCGACCGCAAATATGACAAGCAACGATTTTGTTGAGACCCTCAGCGCAAATGCACAAGCATACAACAACTCATCCCCAACACTCCCCACTTTGGCGTGCAACTGGGCGAGCGCAACAGCATCATACCCCACACTAAACTTCGACAGCACCACATCTCGTGGCGTGAAGTCGTGGAACATATCAAACGCAACAGAGCTAAAGGATATACTCGGTGCAATAGGCGGTGACACATACTACGCCTACGACACCTACAAGCTCACCGCAAATATCACCCTCACCGATGAGTGGACTCCTGTTGCAGAGGTGTTTAGCGGAACACTTAATGGTAATGGCAAGACAATTTCGGGTCTCAAAATCACATCTGATGCTAACCGTATAGGATTTTTTGCCGAGACAGATGGTGCAACAATCCAAAACCTCACAATCGAGGGCACAATCACAAACACAGGTGCGACAAGCGAAATGAGTGGTGCTTTTGTGGGTAAGGCAACAAATAGCATCTTTAGTTCGTGTGCTACAACCTCCGAAACAACCGTTTCGGGCAAATATCGCAACACAGGTGGCTTGGTAGGTTGGGCAGTAGGCACAACATTCACAAACTGCAAGAACTACGCAACAGTCATAGGTGCACAATACACAGGCGGTATTGTAGCTACTGTGAGTACTGACTCCCCATCAACCTTCACAAACTGCACAAACTATGGCTCGGTGAGCGACCAGTCGGGTTCAGTCTGTGGACACCTTGGTGGTATTGTTGGCTACTATTCTGGTAGTAGTACAATGTCGGGCTGCACAAATGAGGGTGATATAACAAGTACCTACTCATTTTATATAGGAGGCTTGGTAGGTAGGGGTTACGATGGCTCTATCACGGATTGCAACAACAAAGGAGCAGTATCGAACACAGGTGGCACAGATGTAGGTGGTGTCGTGGGATACAACTCAGCCGAAGTATCTTCATCAACCAATAGCGGAACTATTAGCAATAAAACTGATACTGTAGGAGGAGTCGTGGGTTGCAACGACGGAGGATCAGTTACCTCTGCGACAAATAGCGGATATGTGTCTGGCACAGCAGGTTATGTAGGAGGAGTTGTCGGCTACAACAAATCGGGCGAACTCACCTCTTTGACAAACAAGGGAGAGGTAAAAAATGAAACTACTGGCTACTACATAGGTGGAACTGTAGGATATAACGCAGGTACTATCACTTTGTCTAAAAATAGCGGTAAAGTAACAAGTGGCGGTAGTTATATTGGTGGTATTGCAGGATACACCACAGGCTCTATATCTTCATCGGCAAATGGAGGAGAGATAAATAATATAAGTACTGGACACTTCACAGGTGGTATTACGGGATATATCACCTCTAGCAGAATCTCATTATCGACTAATAGCGGCAAGGTGATATGTTCGAAATATGCAGGCGGTATTGCGGGTCAAGTTGTATTATCTGCAACACTATCCGAGTGCTCAAATAGTGGCGAAATTGAATCTTCGGACTCTTATTGTGGCGGTATTGCGGGTCAAGTTGAATCATCTGCAACACTATTCGAGTGCTCAAATAGTGGCGAAATTAAATCTTCGGACTCTTATTGTGGCGGTGTTGTTGGCGTTCTTAGCACTGGAAATGTATACAACAGCTACAACACTGCTAAAGTAACAGCACTAGGGCACGTTGCAGGAATTGTAGGCGAGGCTCAAAACTCGACAGTATTTAATTGTTATAACAAGGGTACTATATCAGGCACAGGCACTACGGATGAAATAAATGTTGCAGGTCTTGTGGGTCACCTATACACCACTGCAACCCTCAAAAACAGTTATAACCTCGGCACGGTTACAAGCTCGACAAATTATGTTGGTGGCTTGGTCGGAACAGCTGTAAGTGGTTCTGTAACAAAAAACTGCTACTCGGCAGCTACGGTTGTGGGTGTTGGTTCTAATGTCGATTGTGTGATAGGTTCTTGCGCAGGTGACGTATCTCTATGCTACTTCGACAGCACTATATCTGCCATAAGCTTCACCGCTGCTACTGCCAAAACAACGACAGAACTTCAAAACAGCGATTTTGTTGATACACTCAATGAGTTCGTTGATTCATATAATATCAAATCGCCAATACCACTAGCACTTACGTGGAAAGCCGTATCGGGCAGCTACCCCACATTCGAATAACTACTGATTTCTAAGTATATTAAAATGGGTCGAGGCAGTAGCTCTCGACCCATTTTTTGTAAAAATAGTAATTTATTGCGCCAAAAATTTTGTGGTTTGCAGCAAAATATGTACTTTTGGGGTATGAATACAATGTTCGTACATACACATCACCATCACCACCACTTAATAAAGGGGTAGAGATAGTATGTATGTGTGTGAACCAAACATAACAAATAAGCTAACTCACCCTATTACAGGGTGAGTTTTTGTCTATTTACAGCTAAAATAAATTAAACAATATAAAAACAAAAACATTATGCTAAGAATAGCAATTCAGGCGAAAGGTCGCCTAAACGAACAATGTGTCTCGATGCTCAAAGAGGCAGGTATCGGAGTAGTAGAGTCTAAGCGCAAACTAATTTCAAAGGCCGAAGGGTTCCCCCTAGAGGTACTTTATCTTCGTGACGACGATATCCCACAAGCAGTAGCTATGGGAGTGGCGGACATCGGTATCGTAGGTCAAAACGAGGTAGGCGAAAAGGATTTCGACGTCACAGAGGTTCTACCCCTAGGATTTGGCGGTTGCCGCATCTCGCTAGCAATATCTAAGGAGATAGAGTACCCAGGTTTGGAGTATTTCGAGGGTAAGCGAGTAGCTACCTCATACCCCGTAATCTTGCGCAAGTTCTTTGCCGAAAAGGGAATAAATGCCGAGATTCACGAAATTGCAGGCTCCGTAGAGGTTGCCCCAGCCGTAGGCATGGCAGATGCTATCTTCGACATCGTATCTTCGGGCGGTACACTCGTATCTAACGGACTCGTTGAGGTGGAGAAGATATTTTTCTCGGAGGCGGTACTCATCGCAAACAACGAACTATCGGCCGAGAAACAAGCTATTCTCGACCAATTGGTGTTCCGTATGCAGACTATTTTGGACAGCAAGAACATGAAGTATGTGCTTATGAACCTGCCAGTTGCAAAGGTCGAGGAGGCTACCAAACTACTCCCAGGAATGCGCAGCCCAACAGTATTGCCTTTGGCACAAGAGGGTTGGTGCTCTATCCACACCGTCATCAGCGAGTCATGCTTGTGGGACTCTGTGGAGCAGCTTAAAGCTATGGGTGCAGAGGGAATTTTGGTGTTGTCGCTGGAGAATATGATACGCTAATATGCAACGTTTACAAATATACGAAAACCCTCCACGCACGGAGTGGGATACCCTCATTGAGCGCAATATCCCCCAAGATGATGAGATTGCGGAGCGAGTAGCCGTCATCATCGAGGAGGTACGCACAGGTGGCGACACTGCCCTACGCTCTATCGTGGAGCGCATAGAGGGCTCCGTACCCGACTCTTTCGAGGTGAGTTTGGAGCAGCGTGCAGCCGCAGCCGAGGAGCTTTCGGACGAATTGAAGGCAGCCCTAGCGACTGCCAAATCCAATATCGAGAGATTCCACTCGGCGCAGATGTACAAGGGTATCGAGCTCGAATTGATGCCTGGCGTGGTCTGCTCACAACGTGCAGTGCCCATTCGCAGAGTGGGTTTGTATGTCCCTGGAGGCAGTGCACCGCTATTCTCTACGGTGTTGATGTTGGCAATTCCAGCCAAGATTGCAGGGTGCAAAGAGATTGTACTTTGCTCACCAGCAAGGGATGGTAAAATAGCCCCCGAGGTGTTGTATGCAGCTGATTTATGCGGAGTTACTAAGGTATACGCCTTGGGCGGAGCACAAGCAGTAGCAGCAATGGCTTACGGTACAGAGAGTGTTACGAGGGTAGATAAAATCTTTGGTCCAGGCAACCGCTATGTAACTAAAGCTAAGCAGATTGTGAGCACATCACGTGTGGCGATAGATATGCCCGCAGGACCTTCGGAAGTGTTGGTATTGGCGGACGACACAGCCTCGGCAGAGTTCGTAGCGTCGGATTTGTTGTCGCAAGCGGAGCACGGAGCAGATAGCCAAGCGATATTGGTCTGTGCATCTGCGAAGTTCGCCGAGGAGGTAAACGCAGAGGTCGAAAAGCAACTCAACACACTAAGCCGCAAAGATGTGACAGCCAAGTCAATAGAGAGCTCACGCACAATAGTTTTTGCCGACAAAGCAGATATGATAGCCTTTGCAGAGGAGTACGCTCCCGAGCACCTCATAATCTCTATGGAGGATGCGTGGGGTGTAGCAGCAGAGATTACATCGGCAGGAAGTATCTTCATCGGCCAATACTCCAACGAGAGTGCTGGCGACTACGCTTCGGGCACAAACCACACACTCCCCACAGGAGGTTGGGCAAGGTCATACAGCGGCGTGAGCTTGGATAGTTTCATGCGCAAGCAGACCTACCAAGAGCTTACGGCCGAGGGTATTGCATCCCTAGCCCCCACGGTAATTGCCATGGCAGAGGCGGAAGGATTAGATGCTCACGCCAACGCTATGAGACTAAGAGCAAATAGTTTAAAGTAATGAAAAAAGATATTCTGCGCCTAGTGCGCCCCAATATATTAGCCCTAGAACCCTACTCCACAGCACGTGACGAGTACGAAGGTGGCGAGATAGATGTGTGGTTGGATGCCAACGAAAACCCATTCGACAATGGCGTGAACCGTTACCCCGACCCACACCAACTCTCTCTCAAAGCGCAACTCTCCCAAATCAAGGGTGTGAGCCCCAAAAACATCTTTATCGGCAATGGTAGCGACGAAGCTATTGACCTAGCATTCAGAGTCTTTGCACGCCCAGGGGTGGACAATGCGGTGAGCATAGCACCCACCTACGGCATGTACAAAGTGGCAGCTGCAACCAACGACATAGAGGTACGTGAGGTGCAGTTGGGCGAGAATTTTGCACTCCCAGTCGAGGAGTTGCTGGCGGCTGCGGACGAAAACACCAAGCTAATGTGGATTTGCTCACCCAACAACCCCACAGGAAATATGTTCCCCGTGGAACAAATTGTCGATATTATCGAGAGGTTCAATGGCATCGTGGTTGTGGATGAGGCATATATCGACTTTGCCGATAGCGATGGATTTTTGCCTAAGCTCGCTAATTACGAAAACCTTATCGTGTTGCAAACATTGTCTAAGGCGTGGGCTATGGCAGGCCTAAGATTTGGTTTGGCATTTGCAAGTGAGCAGATAATCTCGCTGATGAATATGGTGAAATATCCCTACAACATCAACGTCCTCACCCAAGCCAAAGTGGCCGAAATGCTCACCAAGGGAATCACAGGACAGGTCGAGGAGATTGTCGCTCAACGCACAAGAGTAATCGAGGAGCTAGCCAAAATTCCCCTCATAGAGAGAATCTTCGACACCCAAGCCAACTTCGTCCTAGTTCGCACTGCAGCAGCTAACGACCTATACGACAAACTAGTAGATGGCGGCGTAATAGTCCGCAACCGCTCACGAGTCAAGGGTTGCGAAAACACCCTACGCATCACAATAGGCACAGCCACGGAGAACGACAGAATGTTAGATATAATAAATAACTACAAATAATGAAAACAGCACTCTTTATCGACCGTGACGGCACAATCATCGTCGAGCCACCCATAGATTTTCAGGTTGATTCACTCGAAAAGTTGCAATTTCGAGCAGGCGCAATCTCGGCACTCAAAGCTCTAGGAACTATGGATTTCGACATGGTGATGGCTACAAACCAAGATGGTCTGGGCACAGATTCATTCCCCGAAGATACGTTCCACCCAGCACACAACAAGATGCTCGACATCCTTGCAAGTGAGGGAGTTACGTTCGACGACCAACTCATAGACCGCACATTCGAGTCCGAAAATGCCCCAACGCGCAAACCTCGCACAGGCATGTTTGGTAAATACATGTCGGGCGACTACGATTTGGCTGGTAGCTACGTGATTGGTGATAGAGTGACCGACATAATCTTGGCTAAGAACTTGGGTGCTAAAGGAATACTCCTAGCTCCTGAAGTTGAAGGTTGGCAGATGGTGCGTGACGCCGATTGCGAGGAGTCATGCGTGCTCGTAACCGAGGATTGGTCGGAGGTCACGGAGTTTATCCGCCGTGGTCAGCGTCGTGTGGAGATTACTAGAGGCACCAAGGAGACCCAAATTAAAGTGGTTCTAGACCTAGATAAATCGGCAGGTATGGAGTCAAAAATATCTACGGGGCTAAAGTTCTTCGACCACATGCTAGACCAAATTGCCCACCACGGAGGCGTGAGCCTAGTGGTCGATGCCAAGGGTGACTTGGAGGTCGATGAGCACCACACCATTGAGGATGTAGCAATCACTCTGGGCGAGGCCATAGACAAAGCTTTGGGCTCGAAGGCAGGTATCGCAAGATATGGCTTTGCTCTGCCTATGGATGAGTGTAGAGCGTTGGTACTCATAGACTTTGGCGGTCGCATAGATTTTGAGTGGGATGCGGAGTTCAAGCGTGAATATGTGGGTGATATGCCTACGGAGATGTTCCGACACTTCTTTATTTCGCTGTGTGCTGCGGCACGTTGCAACCTCCAAATTTCGGCTGTGGGCGAGAATGAGCACCACAAAATTGAGGGTATCTTCAAAGCATTTGCTAGGGCACTCAAAATGGCGGTGCGCCGTGAGAAATTCAGTAACGATATACCAAGTTCTAAAGGAATACTATAATGATAGCAGTAACAGATTACGATACAGGCAACCTACGCTCGGTGATGAATGCCCTGCAACGCACTGGCGCAGAGTTTGTTGTCACCTCCGATGAGGCTACACTCAGAGCAGCCGACAAGGTGATTATGCCTGGCGTGGGCGAGGCATCAAGCGCAATGGAGAAGCTCCGTGAGAGAGGTTTAGACAAAATTATCCCCTCGCTCACACAACCCGTTTTGGGCATCTGCATCGGCATGCAGCTCATGTGCGAATATAGCGAGGAGGGCGATGCTGAGTGCCTAGGGATTTTCCCTACCAAGGTGGTGAAACTACCCAACACACTCCAAAGTGGCGAGATACTCAAAGTTCCACACGTGGGTTGGGATACTATCGAGAATCTGAAAACTCCACTCTTTGAGGGTATTAAGCCATCGTCACACCTCTACTACGTCCACTCTTTTGCGGCGCAGTTGTGCGATGCCACAATAGCATCTACGACCTATGGCGTAGAGTTCAGCGCAGCTCTGCACCGTGGCAACTTCTATGGCACACAGTTTCACCCCGAAAAGAGCGGTTCGGTGGGTGAGGCAATACTCAATAACTTCTTAAAATTATAGCAATGATCGAGATAATCCCAGCAACAGATATAATAGGTGGCGAATGTGTCCGCCTATCACAAGGCGACTATGCACGCCAAACCACATACTACCGTGACCCATTGGATGCCGCCAAGCAGTTCGAGGATGCAGGAATCAAACGCCTACACATGGTAGACCTAGATGGCGCAAAAGCCTCTGCACCAATGAACTTAAAGGTACTAGAGAGGGTAGCAACACACACATCACTCACTCCTCAATGGGGCGGTGGCATCAAAAGTACGCAGGCTCTAACGGATGTATTCAACGCAGGTGCAGCACGTGCCATAGTTGGAAGTTTGGCGGTACGTGAGCCCGAGACTTTTGCGGCGTGGTTAGACAAATTTGGTGGCGAGAAGATGGTGTTGGGTGCCGACCTCAAAGGCGACAAGGTGGCGATTCAGGGTTGGTTAGAGGAGTCGGAGATGACTGCTGCCGACCTATTCAACCGCTTTATGCCACATGGTCTAAAGCACATCATAACCACCGATATTTCACGTGATGGCATGATGTGTGGCGCAGCACGTGACCTATATGTGCAACTTATGTCGGAGTTCCCGAGCTTGAATATCATCGCTAGCGGTGGCATCAGCAAGTGGGCAGACATTGAGGAATTGGAGGCTGCAAATGTTAAAAGTGTAATCGTTGGTAAAGCCTTGTACGAAGGTGGCATCACTCTAAAGGAATTGGAAGAATGCTTGCGAAAAGAATAATCCCATGTCTCGATATCAAAGAGGGTCAGACAGTTAAGGGTATCAACTTCCTCGAACTACAACAGGTGGGCGACCCTGTGGAGTTGGGAGCGAAGTATGCCGCAGAGGGTGCCGATGAGTTGGTTTACCTAGATATTAGTGCAACGCTCGAAGGGCGCAACACCTTCACCGACCTTGTGACTCGCATTGCGGAGCGCATAAATATCCCCTTCACCGTGGGTGGTGGCATAAGCTCCATAACTGATGCTGAGCGTCTGTTAGGTGCTGGAGCAGATAAGATTACCATAAATAGTGCTGCGGTGGCAAACCCTGCGCTTATTGACCAGATAGCATCCAAGTATGGTTCGCAATTTGTGGTGGTGGCTATAGATGCCAAGACCGTGGAGGGGCAGTGGCGAGTGACTACGCACGGAGGCAAGAAGTTCTCGGAGCGTGAGTTATTTACTTGGGCACGTGAGGCTTATGAGCGTGGAGCAGGTGAGATTTTATTCACATCTATGGATCACGATGGCACAAAGAGTGGCTACCCCTGCGATTCATTTGCCAGGTTGGCGGAGTTGCCAATTCCGATAATTGCGAGTGGTGGTGCTGGAACGTCGCAACACATAGCCGATGTGCTCACCGCTGGCAAGGCCGATGCAGCCCTCGCAGCTAGTATTTTTCACTACAACGAGATTCCAATTCCTGTGCTGAAGGAGTACCTTCGGGAGCAGAATATTTGTGTTAGATAGGGGACTGCCCTGCGCGGGCGGCGGCGGAGTGCTCTCCGCGGAGCTACCCTTTTATTTAGCGGATTGTGGGTTAAAATCTTATGCTAAGATTTTAAATTTATAAATTATATTTCAGCTCAGTGAGTAAACTCCCTGCCCCGAAATATAATTTATAAATCAACAAAAAACTAAAGTTTTTTGCCCACATCCGAGGGAAACCTAAGCCATTACATTTTTTGAAAATTTAAAACACTAAAAATATGAAAAGCAACGTACAATCATTTGCAGATCTATCCATCGAAAAGCAACCCGATGGACTCATTCCTGTGATTATTCAGGATAACGACACCTTGGAGGTGTTGATGCTCGGTTATATGAACGCCGAGGCATTCGAAAAGAGCCTAGCCGAGGGTCGTGTGACATTCTATAGCCGCACACGCCAAACATTGTGGACCAAGGGCGAGACAAGCGGAAACTTCCTCAACATCGTCGATATGCGTGACGACTGCGACCACGACACACTCCTTATACGTGTGAACCCCGTAGGCGAGGTGTGCCACACTGGAGCACGCAGCTGCTTCCGCCAAGATGGCGACACCACCGAAGGATTTATCCGCCACCTGGGTACATTCATCAAAACTCGCCACGAGCAGATGCCCGAGGGTTCATACACCACCAAACTATTCAATAAGGGAGTACCAAAAATCGCCCAAAAAGTGGGTGAGGAGGCTGTAGAGACTGTAATCGAAGCGGTTGGAGGCAACTACGACGATATGATATACGAGGCTTCAGACCTCATATACCACCTCCTAGTGTTACTAGAGGCTACAGGTAAATCAATCGCCGACCTAGAGAATGAGCTAGTTAAGCGTCACTCATAGTATAACCAAATACACAAAAAAGGGAGTTCAGTAAAATTCGAACTCCCTTTTTTGTATCATAAAAGCAACTACTCCTTATTGATAGTCTGCGTAATACGCATAGCGCAGAAATCGGGGCCACACATCGAGCAATACTCCTTATCAGGGTCATTATGCTTAATCATATCCATGTGGAATTTGCGGCAGCGTGCAGGGTCGTACGACAAGTTAAATTGATCTTGCCACCTGAAGCTATATCGAGCTTTACTCATCTCCAAATCACGCTGATATGCCGCAGGGTGACCCTTAGCAAGGTCGGCAGCATGAGCAGCAATTTTGTAGGTCACAACACCCTCACGCACATCATCCTTGTTAGGAAGTGACAAGTGCTCCTTGGTGGTTACGTAGCACAACATAGCAGTTCCGAACCATCCAATCATAGCTCCACCTATAGCAGAGGTGATGTGGTCGTAACCAGCACCCGTGTCGCACACCAAAGGACCCAAAGTGTAGAATGGAGCTCCATGGCACCACTTCTCCTGCATCTCCATATTCTCCTTGATTTTGTGCATAGGCACGTGACCAGGACCCTCGATTATAACCTGCACATCGTGCTTCCACGCCAACTGTGTGAGCTCACCCAACACCTCCAACTCGCCAAACTGCGCATCGTCATTGGCATCGGCAATCGACCCTGGGCGAAGTCCATCGCCCAACGAAAATGCCACGTCATATTGTTTGAGTATCTCGCAAATATCCTCGAAGTGTGTATATAGGAAGTTCTCCTTATTATTAAGCGACATCCACTTAGCCATAATTGAACCTCCACGTGATACGATTCCCGTGACACGATTCACTGCCAAAGGCACGTGTCTTTGGAGGAGTCCAGCATGAATAGTAAAATAATCTACCCCCTGCTCGCACTGCTCTAAAATTGTCTCGCGGAACAACTCCCACGACAAATTCTCCACCTTGCCACCAGCCTTCTCTAAGGTTTGGTACAGAGGCACAGTACCAATTGGCACGGGGGTATTGCGCAGGATAGCCTCACGAGTAGCGTGTATATTCTTACCCGTAGACAAATCCATAACCGTGTCGGCACCCCACTTAATAGACCACAACGACTTCTCAACCTCCTCCTCTATCGAAGAACCTAGGGCAGAGTTTCCGATATTGGCGTTAATCTTCACAAAGAAATCCCTACCAATAATCATCGGCTCACACTCGGGGTGGCATCTGTTCGAAGGGATTATTGCACGACCTTCGGCAACCGCTTGGCGCACAAATTCGGGAGTTATAGTGGTTTGCAACCCTTGTGATTCACGGATTGCGACATACTCCATCTCGGGGGTGATGACCCCTGCACGAGCTGCGGCAAGTTGGGTTACGAATGGTTTAGTATCATCTGCCCACTTATTGCGCACCTTTGTTACTCCATTGTTAATATCTGGCGTGAATCCCTCCTCGGAGTAGACTCCTGTGGTGTCGTATAGCAGCACCTCCTCGCCTGTTTGGAGTGTGAGTTGTCGCATACCGACCTCTACTTTGGGGTGGAGTACACCCTTGATATATACTTTTTTGCTACTCTCCTTCGCAAAATCAAAAAGTTTCTCTTGTGACATATTTTTATTCTCTAATTATTTTTACTGCACCATCTGCACCAAACGAAATTATAGAGGATGGTTTGCGTGTAGGTTTTCCTTCGAATCGTGGGTCTACGACATAATCCACCCCATCAATTATCTCTTTGCTTATCTCTACGAATTTGAATGGGGTCGCCTCACCCGAAATATTTGCCGAGGTCGAAACTATTGGTTTGCCAAATCTTCGCAATACCTCGTGGCAAAAATCATGATTGGGGACTCTAATTCCCAAAGTACCCTCATCGGGTATGAGGTTTGTGGCAACATTCACCGCTCCTGGCAAAATTGCGGTGAGTGGTTTTTCGCTCATCTCCATCACATCAAATGCCACGCTGGGGGCTTTATTAACATATCTCACCACACTATCAACATCTTTGCACAACACGAGCATTGACTTTTTATCCTCACTACGCTTAAGTGCATATATTTTATCAACTGCCTCAGCATTAGTAGCATCACACCCTATGCCCCACACAGTGTCGGTGGGGTAAAGCACAATACCCCCTTTGCGCAAAATCTCCACAACATCCTTAATTGCGGCATCCATATTTGTTATCGACATATTGTTAATAGTTTATAGGTAGCACCTCAATCCAATAATCATCGGGGTCGTTTATGAAGTACAATCCCATGTCGTGGTTCTCGTAGCACACACATCCCATCTCTTTGTGATACTCACGTATTGCGTCGTAGTCACCCTCAACTCTATAACATATATGTGTCTCATTATCACCCAATTCATAAGCTTCGGGGTGGTCTCTAAGCCATGTGAGTTCCAAGCTCACTGGCACTACACCATCTGTGAGGTATACCAGCTCAAATGAGCCATCTTCCGCCTTTTTGCGCATAGACTCTGTTAGTCCCAATGCTTTGTTGTAGAACTCGATAGAGCTCTCCAAAGAGGTTACATTAATATTGATGTGGTCGATTTTTGCTTTAATTTTCATAAGTAAAAAATTTTTGATGCTACAAATATAACGATTTCATTGCTAAGCTAACTATTTTTTTTTACTTTTGTATCAAACAAAAAACAAAAAACATATAAATAAAACATATAAATTAAAAAAATGGGAAGAGCATTTGAGTATCGCAAAGCCAAAAAGCTAAAGCGATGGGGCAACATGGCACGTGTATTTACAAAGATAGGTAAGGAGATTGAAATAGCAGTAAAAGCAGGTGGTCCAGACCCCTCATCTAACACTCGCCTACGTGTACTTATTCAAAACTCCAAAGCGGAGAATATGCCCAAGGAGAATGTGGAGCGTGCAATCAAGCGTGCAATATCTAAGGATACTGCCGACTACAAAGAGGTTGTATACGAGGGATATGGACCTCACGGAGTTGCGGTTCTTGTAGAGACTGCTACAGATAACACCAACCGCACGGTGGCTAATGTTCGCATGCACTTCAATAAGTGTGGTGGAGCACTCGGTACAAGTGGTAGTGTAGCTTTTATGTTTGAGCACAAGTGTACATTTAAGTTCACGATTCCCACAGGTATAGACCCCGAAGAGTTGGAGCTTGAGATGATTGACCTTGGAGTAGATGAGTTCGAAGCTGAAGATAGTGCAGTTCATGTATCTGCCCCTTATGAGTCATTTGGAGCTATACAGAAGTGGTTGGATGAGCAAGGTTATGAGATTGTATCGGGTGAGAGTATTCGCATACCTACCGACACTAAGGAGCTCGCAGCTGCTCAGCGTGAGGATATGGAGAAGCTCATCGAAAGATTGGAAGAGGATGAGGATGTTGTGAATGTATACTCTACGCTTGCTGATGAAGATGAGTAAGTAATATATACTACTGCCCTCGTGCCGGGCGGGCACACAGCAAGCTGTGATTTGCTTTTTGTTGCGGTGTTGGGCTTAGAGTTTTACTCTAATGTTTTGGTAGATATATATGTAATTGCAAATGAATTTGCATTACATATATATCTACCAAAACTTTTTAAATACCTTTGGTATTTAAACCCAACCCGAGGTTAAATTAAGTAGGGTAAAATAATTATTGGTGTGTTTTTAAGAGTACTATTGGAGATGAAATTTTTTGCTATTGAATTGAAAATATAGTGGTTCTATACTGAAATTTAATAGTGAAAAATATCGCTTCAAGAGTGCTTTTAAAAATATGGCAATAATTGTTTTACACTACTTACTTATACTTTAAGTAAGAAAAACTATGTTTATAACCTACCAAAAAGTGTTTATAAACTATTATTTTATGTTTACAAACCCCTTTATTTTTGTTTATAATATATGCAAACCCTTGTTTAAAAATAATAATAACTTTATGGTTAAAACTATTGACTTTTATGATTTGGCGTTTGTATAATCAGAAAATTTCAAAATGCAAGAGAAAGTTTTCAAAAGTTATCATCGGCTTTTTATAGTTAAATCTGGGGGTTAATGTTAATAATTTTGAAAGATTTTTTTGTTAATAACACAAAATATGGATGTTAATAACTATTTTTGCAGAGTGAAATAGTCGAGATAAAATGGTAGAATATAAAGCAAAAGAGGATTTTTACAAATTAACAATTCCTACACCCTATTGTTAATTAAAATTTCTCACTCACTCTTATCAACACTATCAACAGCTATTATATTTATTATTAATAGATTAATATTAATTAAATAAAAAAGAAAAAAAACAAAATGGAGACTCAACAAAAAATAGATAGAATCAATCAACTCAAGCAGCAGAGAGGAGCTGTAATCCTAGCTCACTACTACACCACAGCCGAGGTGCAACAGTGCGCAGATTTTTTGGGAGACTCCCTAGCTCTATCCATCAAAGCCCAGGAGATTGATGCTCCAGTAATCCTATTTGCTGGTGTAAACTTCATGGCTGAGACTGCCAAGGTTTTGGCTCCCCACAAAACGGTTCTTCTGCCCCGCCCCGATGCTGGATGCTCACTTGCTACTTCGTGCCCAGCAGAGGAGTTTGAGATTTTTAAGGCTAAATACCCCGACCACATCGTCGTGTCATACGTCAATACCTCTGTGGGTGTAAAAGCTCTAACCGACATCTGCTGTACATCCTCTAATGCACTCAAGATTGTGGAGTCCATCCCTGCGTCACAACCCATAATCTTTGCTCCCGATCGCAACCTGGGCTCATACATCCAAAAACTCACCAAAAGAGAAAACATGGTATTATGGAACGGAGCATGCCACGTGCATGAGGAGTTTTCTCTAGAGGGTATCTTAGCTCTCAAATCACAATACCCCCAAGCAAAAGTTGTCACGCACCCAGAGTGCAGACCATACATAGTCGAAATTTCCGATTTTGTGGGCTCTACAGCCGCAATAATCAACTATTGCACACAAACCCCCACCTCGCAATTTATCGTAGTCACAGAGGCTGGAATCCTCGCCGAGCTTCAACGCTTGGCTCCCACCAAGGAGTTTATCCCAGCACCCCCCATAGACTCCACTTGTGGATGCAACAACTGCAACTTCATGAAGATGATTTCGCTCGACAACATAATCTCTACACTCGAAGATATGTCGCCCGAAGTCGATATAGATGAACCCACACGCAAGGCAGCCGAGCAAGCAATTTTGAATATGGTCGCTGTGAAATAACGCACCCCCTATTTATTAGCATAGGATCTTACAACAACCCCTACCCCCACAAATATCAGCGCAGCAAATAGTAGAGTCTCCCACTCGGGACTCTCCACGCCTATATACACCGATACAGCTCCTGCAACCACAGGCTGCAAATATGCAAATGTTCCACTCACAGTGGGTTGCACATATTTCAGCGCGTAGTTTTGCAGGAGATTTGGTATGTAAGTAGGCATAATTATCAAATACAACACAGCCATAAATATATGCGTAGGCATAGCCGAAAAGTCAGTGTGCACTAGCGACTTAGCACCAAATGGAGTAACAACAATCGCAGATATACAAAACAGATATCTCAAAATAGTTACTGGTGAATACTTTTTAACCAACGATTTAAACCACACCATATACACAGCTGATATCACTGCACACCCCAACACCATCACATTACCCAACATCTCTTGCGTGGGGTGTGTGGCATCACCCCCTGAAGTTAGTATCACACCTATCGCACCACACAATCCAAGCATTAACCCCGCGAATTTGGATATAGTAAACCTCTCCATACCAATGATTATAGATATTACCAACACCACAATCGGCGTAAATGTAGAGATTATAGAGCCATCTATAGGCGAAGTCTTAGAGAGCGCAAATATCAACAACCCTTTACGAATCACAGCTATAAGAATAGCCGCCCCAATGAGTGCCACAACATCATCCCCGTGAACTCTCTCCCTCTTCTCCCACAACAAAGGCACAAACGAAAATATAGCAGATACAATAAGCGTAGCAGTGAGTATAGAGATAGGTTCGATATATTTATTCAAAACCAAGTGATACATAGGATATGCCACAGCCCATATCAAATTTGTGCACAATAGAGCAAAATGTGGAGTGTATTTCGAAAGTTGCATAATAGAATTTTTAATACTAAAATTCAAAATCCGTGCAAACTATTACTCAAACAATAGATAATTATATATCTTTACACTATGAAGCCAAAAAAAATCATACTCCCTCTACTCCTAATTTTACTCACCCCTCCGTTGTGGCTACTACTCACCGAGTGGCGACCCAAGATTGTGGAGCGAGAGATTTTTGATGTACAAAGAGTTTCACTTCCCGACACCCTAACCCTAGTATCGTGGAACATTGGCTACGCAGGCTTAGGCGAAGATATGGATTTCTTCTACGACGGAGGCACCCAAACCAGAACATCTAGGGAAGATAGCGAACAAAACATGAGAGCCATAATTTCACAACTCAAATCCCTAGGAGATGTAGATTTCATTCTCCTCCAAGAGGTAGATATACACTCCAAAAGAGGTTACTACACAAACCAACTACAACAAATAAGCGAAGCTCTAAATTTTGAGTACGTAGCTTTTGCCCTAAATTATAACTCACAATTTGTCCCCATACCTATTCACAACCCTATGGGCAGAGTAAAATCAGGAGTAGCCATACTCTCCAAATATCCATTTGCGCAGAGCGTAAGGTGGCAATACCCCTCCGTGCCTACACTCCCCACACGCCTCTTCGACCTCAAACGAGCAATGTTATCCATAGCAATCCCCACCACTCGTGGCGACACACTCTGGGTAAACAACACCCACAACTCTGCCTTCGACGATGGAGATATGCGTCATAGCGAAATAGAATTTATAAATAATACGATTAGTAAAATGAACCACTCCATCACAGCTGGAGATTGGAACACCACCCCACCCACCTACACCCCATCACTCGCTTCACTCACCAACGAACACTTTAAACCTATACCTTTGACCATTAATGAGTTTGCGCCAAATGTAACCATCGCAGCTGATATTTCTAAAGAAAGCGTTAGATTTTTGAACACTCCATACTCCCCCTCCCAAAGTATAACTTCTATGGTAGATTTTGCAATTTTAGATAATAAACATCTGCTTTTAGAGTGTAAATTATTGGATTTAAAGTTTAAAAATTCAGACCATAACCCAGTGGTAATAACCTTTTTATACTAAAACTATAACAAAAAAGATTTATTGGTTGTTATTTTTATAACAATTTATGCAATAAATTTTTTAAACTATCGTTTTTGTACTATCTTTGCAACGGAAATGCGTATATTTTATTTAGAGTGCTTACATTGTGGGCTAAAGCACTAAGAGTATGTGATCTCGGAAGGAATCGAACCTTCATCGTAAGAACCGGAATCTTATATTCTATCCATTGAACTACGAGACCATTTTTATTGATTGCAAAGATGCAAAAATAATTAATGACAAACAAAAAAGAGAATGCAAAAATTAACAAATTGGGAGAGATTAGAGAGTGTGATTAAGTGGGCTAACATGTCCACAAACTATTTTGCGCGTCACATTGGATTGCTTAGAGGCGAAAACCTCTATCAAATTAAAAGGGGTAACAACGGCATATCACGCAACTTGGCTGATATGATTGTTAAATCGTTCCCCGAAATAAACCTTTTGTGGCTCCTCACGGGTGAGGGTAAAATGTTTGCCGAACCAGATGTTGTAGGAAGTGGTATTCCATTCTACAACTTGGACGTAGAGAATCAAATTCGTAATATAGAGGAGTTAGACCCAGTATCGGTTATGGCTATGCCAGTACACGTAGATGGTGACATCGCAATGTTGTACTCAGGTCGAGCTATGGGTGACATTATTCCGCCTAATACTATCGTACTACTCAAAAAGATTTTGCCTGAGACCATTATTCCAGGTGGAGAGTATGTGATTTTAACTAAAAATGTTGTAACTTTGCGTATTGTATGTTTCGACAACAATATTTCGGATGGTTCTGCTTATGGCGACACTCTGAAGTTGGTGTCGGCAGATAGCACCAAGTTTAACGACATATACCTAGGTCGCCAAGATGTGGAGGCGGTATATAAAGTTACAGCTAAAATAATGATTAACTAAGTGTGTTGAGCATAAGTACGACTTTCTTGGCACATATTAAATTTTAATGAAATATGTTTTCAGGAATCGTAGAGAGCGTTGCAAAGGTGGTGAATATCACCACCGAGCAACAAAACAAACACTTCACCCTAAAGTCTGATTTCACATCAGAGCTTAAGATTGACCAAAGCATCGCCCACAATGGAGTATGCTTAACAGTTGTCAATATCGACGGGGACACCTACACCGTGACTGCTATGAAGGAGACGCTCGACAAGAGCAACTTAGGAGAATTGGTAGTGGGAGACGAAGTGAATTTGGAGCGTGCAATGCGTCCAGATGCACTTTTGGATGGTCACATTGTGCAAGGTCATGTAGACCAACGTGCAGTATGCACACACATAGAAGATGCAGAGGGTAGCTGGAACTACACCTTTGAATATGAGCCCTTAACGCCAGGAAATTGCACTGTCGAGAAGGGCTCTATTACCGTTAATGGAGTATCACTCACGGTGTGTGATTCACGCCCCAAGAGCTTTAGAGTCTCGATTATTCCATACACTTACGAGCACACAAATTTCCACAACTTCCAAGTTGGAACTTCTGTGAACTTGGAGTTTGATATCATCGGCAAATATATAGCTCGCCTTATGGAGGGTTACCTAAACAAATAAACGTATGTTCTTACCACTTGCTATAACTTGGGATTTCGACCCTGTTCTACTCCGCCTTGGTGGGTTGGAGATTAGGTACTATGGTTTGATGTGGGCATTGGCTATATTTATGGGAGCTAAGTTCTTCGATAATTTTTGCCAGCGCGAAGGGTTGAAAAAGGAGATTTCGGAGTCAATTTTCATATACGGAACTTTGGCAACCATACTAGGTGCTCGCATTGGGCACTGCCTGTTTTATGAGCCCGAAGTATATCTGCTTGAGCCTTGGCGCATAATCTCCGACATCCGCAATGGTGGTATGGCGAGCCACGGAGCTGCCACAGGTCTACTTATTGGATTGTGGTTGTTTTCGCGCAGGTGGAAACTCCCCTATGTGTGGAGCCTAGACAGAATTATGATTCCTGTGGGTATCGGAGGTGCTGCGGTGCGATTTGGTAACCTCTTTAATTCCGAGATTTTTGGTGAGCCCACAACTCTGCCTTGGGGTTTTAAATTTCTGCGTTCTAGAACGTGGAATATGGACTACGCACCCTTAGCATGCCACCCCACGCAGCTATACGAGGCGTTGTGTTATCTCATAACTTTTGTGATTTTGGTGGTTATGTACTATCGCTACGATGCAGGTCGCAAACACCCAGGAGCTATATTTGGAGTAGGTTTATTGGGTACTTTCCTCACACGTTTTTGTTTGGAATTTATCAAAACTACACAAGTAGATTTCGAGAATGGTATGGTTTTGTATATGGGTCAATGGCTTAGTATTCCATTTATAATATTGGGATTTTATATGCTATACAGAGCATATTCGCCCCAAAACACAACCACCTATGGCAAATAATATATCTGTGCAGATTGGCAATATCGTAGCCAATGCGCTCCTATCAAAATCATCCATATACCTCCCTAGGATTGGTTCGCTTCAGGTTGATTCCATACCCTCCAAGCTAAAATCTTCGGGTCGAATTATCACACCTCCTAGCTATGTTGTGAAGTTTAGCTCTGCGGAGGTGGGGGTAAATATCATAGATATAATATCCTCTGCGTGCGGTGGCGATAATGCAGTAGCAGAGTCAATATACGGACAATGGGTAGATAGTATATCCACCTCTCAAGATGTTGTAATAGAGGGCGTTGGTACACTCAAAAACAAAACTTTTGTACTCACTCCAGAATTTAATTCTATTCTCAACCCTGAAGCTCTAAGGGAGCTTAGGCTCAAACGGCGCAGAGGAGGCCTGGTGTGGGTTGTACTCTCTGTTGTGGCGTGTGTAGTTGTAGGTTTGGGAGCAAATTACATATCCAAGATTTACGTATCGTCACCTAAAGTGGAGATAGAGCAAGCGGAACCTCAAGTGGGGATAGCGGAAGTAGAGCAACCACCCGTTGTGGACTCCGTAGAGGTTGTGGAGGTTGAATCCCCAGTCAAACCAGTTGAGCCTGTGGTTGTGGTAGAAAATCCACGTTACAGATTGGTGTACGGCGTATTTTCGACTGTCGAAAATGCCCAAAAAGCGGTCGATACCATATCTAAAAAGAGCCCTTCGGTGACCACCAACATCCGTCCCTATGGCAAACTGTTTATGGTGAGTGTGTTGGAATCCGACTCTGTGGAAGATTGCAAATCCTTCATGGAGCAGAACAAAAATACCTACCCAGATTTATGGATTAGCAAGCGTCGAGGTGAGTAAATTTATAGCAAAAGTAGTCACGTGGTTTGTAGATTTATTCTACCTCCCACCCCTGCAACAGTATATTCCACACCACCTATTTAGGTATTTTTTCTGTGGCGTGTGCAACTACTTTATTTTAGATACAGTGTTATACTTTGTGCTCTACAACTATGTTGTGGGGCATCGGTATTTTGATATGGGCTTTGTTGTTGTGTCGCCCCATGTTTTGGCCATGTTGATTGTTTTTCCTATCACCTTTTTTGTGGGGTTTTGGTTGAATAGACATGTGGCGTTCAACTCCACTGCGCAGCGAGCCAAGGTGCAGCTTTTGAAGTATGTGGTGTCGATTGTGGGTTCGTTGATTATTAGCTATGTGGTACTCAAATTTTTGGTTGAGTCGTGTGGCGTGTGGGCTACTCCCGCCAAGGTTACAGCGTCAGTTGTCACCGCAGTTTATAGCTATTTGATGGCTCGCTATTTTACTTTTACAAAAAGGTAGAGCCAGGAATTGCAAACAGAAAATAAACAGGGAGCTGTAAGCGACTAAGTCCCATCCCCAAGGGAGGGGATTTAGGGGTGGGGTAATATATGATTTTTAGTTTTACCTACACGAAAAAGGTAGAGCCAGGAATTGCAAACAGAAAATAAACAGAAAGATGTGTTTTTGTATAGTGAAGCATATCCAAAAAAAGAAGCTATTGAATAACCTTTTACCCAGCCCTACCTGTGGAAGAGTAGTAGCAAATTCAATGCCGATGTAAGTAAAAATATAAAAAATGGAGAATAAATTACAAGCTCTAAGTCGTCTAATCGTAATGATGGGCGAGTTGCGCGAAAAATGTCCTTGGGATAGGGAGCAGACCTTCGAGTCACTGCGCAACCAAACCATAGAGGAGACCTTCGAATTGGTCGATGCTATAGGTCGTGCAGATATGACAGATATTAAGGAGGAGCTTGGCGATTTACTCCTGCACGTAATCTTCTATGCCAAACTAGGCGAGGAGCAAGGAGTGTTCGACATAGGCAATGTGGCGAGCGACCTCTGCGACAAACTAGAATACAGACACCCACACATATACGGCGACACCTTAGCAAATACCCCCGAGGAGGTAAAACACAACTGGGAGGAGCTAAAACTAAAAAAGAAGTTGCGCAAAAAAGGGGTGCTGGGAGGTGTCCCACGCTCTTTGCCCGCCATGGTCAAAGCCACACGCATAGGTAGCAAAGCGGCAAGCGTAGGTTTCGATTGGGCACACAAAGAGGATGTGTGGGCAAAGGTCAAAGAGGAGATTTTGGAGATTGAGGCAGAGATTGCATCCAAAGACAAAGATGCGCTGGAGGGTGAATTTGGCGACCTATTCTTTGCACTCATCAACGCCACAAGACTCTATGGCATAGACCCCGAAGCAGCCTTGGAGCGTACCAACCGCAAATTTATACACAGATTCAACGCCATGGAGGAGCTCTGCGAAGGGGCAATCTCGGATTTGAGCCTAGACGAAATGGAGGAGCTGTGGTGCAAAGTAAAGAGCAATGAATAAACACAAAATATATAAAATGGCACTTATTAAAAATTTACAAGGGTTCACACCCGAGATTGGAGAGGGAACTTTCCTGGCCGAAACAGCAGTCGTAATTGGCGATGTGAAAATCGGCAAGGAGTGTTCTATTTGGTATGGCACAGTGTTGAGAGGCGATGTGAACTCTATTATCATAGGCGACAGAACCAATATACAAGATGGCACAGTTATCCATACCCTATTCAAGGGTAGTAAAAACCCATCCAAAACAATCATAGGAAACGATGTATCGGTGGGTCACAACGCCACAATCCACGGAGCAATCATTGAGGATAGTTGCCTCATAGGGATGGGAGCCACAGTGTTGGATAACGCAGTTGTGGCATCAGGATGTATCGTAGCAGCCAACTCTTTGGTACTATCCAATGCCAAACTAGAACCCAACTCCGTATATGCAGGAGTCCCAGCCAAAAAGGTGAAGGATGTCACTCCCGAGCAACGCGAAGAGATAATCAAGCGCATAGCCACAGATTACACACTATATGCCTCTTGGTATCAAGAGTAACCAACCCACAAAACCATTTAATACTCACTTAACGTAATGACACGAAAAATTTTATTCACACTAGCAGCATTCCTCATCACAATATTCTCGGCTGACGCACAAAACATAGTCAAAGGAGTAGTCAAAGATATTGAGACTGGAACCCCCATAGTTGGAGCTGTAGTCTCTGTATCCTCGGCAGCAAAACCAGACGATAAGCTCTATTTCTCTACCGATTTAGATGGTAATTTCCTAACCACAAAGCTGAGCAACGGAATCTATGCCCTAGTAATCTCATTTTTTGGATATGATGACCATATTCAAAGCTTCACAATATCGAATAACTCCATCACTATCCCCGAAATTAAACTTACTATGACCTCCAACGAAATCGAAGCTGTAGTGAAGGAGGTGAAGGCTCTGCGTGCATCCCAGGAGGGCGACACATTGAGCTATAATGCCGGTTCGTTCAAAGTGGCAGCCGATGCCGATGTCGAGAGTTTGGTGCAGAAGATGCCAGGTATCACAATCGAGGATGGCACAATCTCGGCACAGGGTGAGCAGGTGACCAAAATCTTTGTCGATGGGCGCGAATTCTTTGGTAGCGATGTTGCCACAGCCCTCAAATCTCTGCCTGCCGAAGTTGTGGCAGGAATCGAGGTATACGACAAGTTGAGCGACAATGCCGAACTGTCGGGAGTCGATGATGGTGAGAGTACCAAAGCTATTAATATTGTGACTCACAAGAGTATGCGCCGCGGAGTATTTGGTAAACTATACGCGGGATACGCCTACGAACCCGATCCAGCGGATGGTGTAGACCCTAGCAAATATTTGGTGGGAGGTAACCTCAACTACTTCAACGAATCACGCAGAATATCAGCCATATTCCTATTCAACAACCTCAACCAAACAAACTTCTCGTTCGAGGATATCATGGGTACTTCGGACGAGTCAAGCGACTCGGGCGACTTCATGGTAAAGAACCAACCTGGAGTCTCGGTGGTAAACGCTGTGGGTATCAACTACTCCGATGTCTTTGGTGAGAAGGATAAGGTTAAATTGCAGGCGAGTTACTTCTACAACTCTACCGACACATACAACGAAAAGAACACCACCAAGTGGTTCGACGACCCAGCCAACGTAAACGACTCGGAGACTGTGTCAGACACTCGCAACCTAAACCACCGCCTCAACGGACGCCTGGATTGGAAGATAAACGACTCACAATCCCTCATGATTCGCCCCTCGCTAAGTTTCCAAAACAACGACCCATTTAGCACCACTACGGGCGAAAAGACGGGTGAGAGCTACACTGATTACCAAGATTATGAGCGCACTATGAATGGCACATCGGACAACTACTGGCAAGGTTTCAACCTCAGCACCAGCGTGAATTATAAGGCAAAACTAGACCAAAAGGGTCGCCTCATAACATTTAGCGGATACTACTCTTTGAATGACTACATGAACGACAACAATTGGCAAGATTACACCTACTCCTATTCGGATGAAGATGGCGTATATGTACCCTCTGCACGCTACCAACACAAGGATGCAACCTCACTCACCCGAAAACTAAAGGGTGATTTGATGTATATGGAGCCCCTGAGCAAAAAATTCTCACTAAGTTTCAACTACAAATACGAAAACGAATACCAAGAGTCAGATAACACAACATACTACACAACAAGTGATTACGTTATAGAGTCTGTGAACGACGACGCCACAAGCCTTTCGGATAGCCGTTTCGACGAACACAAAGTGGGCTTAGGATTCCGCTACGCCAAGGACAAAACCAACGTCATAGCCAAAGTCTACTACGAAGATTCTAAACTGTCGAGCAACATCGTAAATAGCGATGGCTCGGATAGCCCCTCACGCAGATTCCAAAACGTGACATACTTCTCTATGGCGAACATCAACTTCAACAAAGAGAACTCCATGAAGTTCAGAATCAACTCCTACGTGAGCAACCCAACGATATGGAAGCTGCAAAACATATACAACATCGGCACCAACATATCGAAGGGTAACCCCAACCTGGACCCATCCTACACCAACAAACTCCGAATACAATACAACCACTCCAATTTGGATAAGGGTAGCTCGTTTATGTATATGGCACACATCCAAAACACCATAAACAGCATAGGTGACCACATAGTATATGAGCCAGGTTCAATTGACATCAACGGCGAAGAGACTAGCTACGACCAATACACCACATACGCCAATATTGATGGCATGCAGTGGTACCTGTTCTCTAGATTCTCGTATGGATTCCCCGTGGATTTCATCAAGAGTAACCTCAACATCGGAGCGTCTGTATCCTACAACCTCAACCCAGCATACGTGGGTGGCGAGGTGCAAAACGATGGCACAATTGAGGGTGGTACACTCACCGACAGCGACAACCTAGGCTACTCCGTATACGCCACCTTGGGAAGTAATATATCCGACAAAGTGGACTTTACATTTAAGTGGAGCGGCAAATACAACATCGCAACCAACGCCTCGTCGGAGAGCACTACTCGCAACGAATATTGGAGTCAATCGGCAAGTGCCAATATGAAATTTGTCCTACCCCTCGACTTCACTATCACCGCCAGTGCAGCGTATGACCAGTACGAGGGTATCACCGACGACTACGACGAGCAATATTTGGTATGCAACCTATTCCTAGGCAAGAAGGTGTTCAAGAATAAACGAGGTGAAGTGCTAGCAGGCGTGTGCGACCTACTCAACCAAAACAGATCGTTTAGCCGCACCACAGGTACCAACTACACTCAAAACCAAACCAATAGCGTCATAGGCAGATACTTCACCATGCAGTTTATCTACAACCTACGCTACTTCGGCAAGAACGGTGCAAAAAACATAAATGTCAATGACTTCAAGGTCTCGAAGGATGATGACCGCCGAGGTCCACATTAGAAATACCACGCACGATGGGGATAAAACAATACTTTTCAGATCTATATTTCACCCTGCGAGTATATCGCAGGGGGTGGAAACTACGCACCCAAAACTACTCGATATTTAAACCGAGGCGCAAAATCACCACTCGTACGGTGATAGCGATGTTGGATTACAGAAACCAAAAAATTGGGTTAGCCGACAGGCTAAAAGGGGCAATATACACATACAACTGCGTCAAGGAGCTGCGAGCAAAAGGGGTGGATGTGGATTTAAAATAGATTACTTCTCCCCCTTCGAGCTCTCTACCTATCTAATCCCAGCGTCGTATGATTGGCAAATATCACAGGGCGATATTAGCTACAACCCCACACAGGTCGAAATCATAAAATTTGGAACACGTGGCGACAACCAACGACATAGGGATTATCTTTTGCACCGCATAGCCAATAGCCGCCACAACGAAATCCACGTCTATTGCAACAGATTTGACGATAGAGAGGGTGCTTTCACCGACTCATTCAACGAACTATTCAAACCTTCCCCAAGAGTACAAGCAATATTAGATACTCACACTAAGGCACTTGGCACAGGCTACATAGATGTAACTCTGCGTTTCCAAAACCTGTTAGGAGATTTCGACGAAGGCGAGAAACGCAAAGCCCTAAGTAGCGAGCAGGAGCAGCAAGATTTGATTGAGCGTTGCATGGAGCAGATAGAGAATATACACTCGGCAAACCCTCAAAAAAGAGTACTTGTGACATCGGAGAGCAGGCGGTTCTTGGATGTAGCAGCCCAAAAACCATACGTATATACCATAGACGGAGAGCTGGTGCACATGGCATTTACCCAGGGGTCGTCATTCGATATGCACTCCAAAGCCTTTGTCGATTACCTGATGATAGCTGGTGCCGATAAGATATACCTGCTGCAAACAGGCAGGATGTTCAATAGCGGATTTCCACACACCGCAGCGATGATAAAGAATAAACCATTCGAAAAAATTATTTTTTAAAATAGTGCGAGTTACAAGGCGATTTTTGGCACTTCCCTCGACTCTTAACTCCTCACGTACCTAAAGTACGCTGCGGGTTAAGAGCCTTCACGGAGCCCCCCAAACTCATCCTTGTAACTCACACCAATAACAAAAATGATTTTTTTGCATAAAATAGTGAAACATATTAACTTAACTATAAAAAAGTTTTTCTATCTTTACGCGTTATTAATACAAAACAAACATTTACTAAATATCTAATAAAGTTATGACAAACACAAAACCAGAGGGGTTGTTTGCTGAATTCCCCGCTGTATCTACGGAGCAGTGGCGTGAAGTAATCACAAAGGATCTCAAAGGAGCCGACTACGAGCGCAAGTTGGTTTGGAAGACTCCAGAGGGTATCAAGGTTCAACCTTTGTATCGTGCGGAGGATCTTGAGGGTATCTGCTTCTTGGGTGGCACACCTGGGGAGTTCCCATTTGTACGTGGTATCATGAACCACAATCGTTGGAGAGTATCTCAATCTATTGTTGTTGAGTCAGTGGAGGCTGCAAATGCCGAGGCTCTCGACATCCTAATGAAGGGGGTGGATTCTCTATGCTTTATTTTGCCAGAGGGCGGCGTTACAGCTGAGTCGTTGGACGCACTTTTGAAGGGTATCTCGCTTGCAGATGTGGAGGTTACTTTCAAGGGCAAAAAATTGGTTGTCGCTGCGGAGCTATTCCTAGCTAAAGTTAAGGCTGAGGGCATCGACCCTAAGTCTGTACGTGCAGCATTCGACATCGACCCTATCATCAAGAACCTTTCAGTTGAGGGTGGTTACGTGTGTGGCGGCGACGGCAAAGAGTGTTTCGAGGCAGTTGCAAATTTGATAAAAGCTACCGAGGGGTACAACCACATCAAGGTCGTTACCGTGGGTGCAGATTACTTCTCAAACGCTGGTTCTACCATCGTCGAGGAGCTAGCATTCGGTTTGTCGGCTGGTCACGAATATATCGTGCGCCTTATGGAGCAAGGTCTATCAATCGAGCAAATTGGTCGCAAGGTGCGTTTCGCATTTAGCGTTACATCTAACTACTTCATGGAGTTGGCGAAGTTCCGTGCAGCTCGTATGTTGTGGGCAAATGTAGTCAAGGGCTACTCACCAGAGTGTTTGTGTGTGGCTAAGATGCACATTCACGCTACCACTTCGCAGTGGAATCAAACAGCTTATGACCCTTATGTGAATATGTTGCGTGGTACCACAGAGGCTATGTCGGCAGCCCTTGCTGGCGTTCAATCGTTGGAGGTGTTACCATTCAACGCAGCGTATGAGACTCCCGATGAGTTCTCTAAGCGCATAGCTCGCAATGTGGAGGCACTTCTTAAGCATGAGTCTCACTTCGACCAAGTTGTAGACCCAGCAGGTGGATCGTACTACATCGAGAACCTTACCCAAAGCATTGCAGCGGAGGCATGGAAACTATTTCTCGAAATCGAGGATAAGGGTGGCTACGCAGCAGCATTCGGCGCAGGATTCATCGTCGAGAGAGTCGAGGCATCAGCAGCGGCTAAGGACAAAAACATCGCTACACGTCGCCAAATTTTGTTGGGCGCAAATCAATACCCTAACTTCACAGAGACCGCTGCCGATTCACTTTGCGCATGCGCAGTAACTCGTGACCAGGCAGAGGGCAACACCCTCAAACCATACCGTGGAGCTATGGCATTCGAGGCTATGAGACTTGGCGTAGATCGCTCAGGCAAAGAGCCTAAGGCATTTATGCTCACTTGCGGAAACTTGGGTATGGCACGTGCTCGTTCACAATTCGCTTGTAACTTCTTCGCTTGCGCAGGAATCAAGGTTATGGACAACACCTACTTCAAGTCGGTTGCAGAGGGAGTCGAGGCAGCTAAAGCCTCAGGAGCGGATATTGTTGTTATCTGCTCGTCGGATGATGACTACGCTACCCTAGCACCTGAGGCTAAGGAGTTGTTGGCAGGTGAAGCTATCCTAGTGGTAGCAGGAGCACCAGCATGCACCGAGGAGTTGCAAGCACAGGGCATCAACAACTTTATAAACGTTAAGAGCAATGTGCTTGAGACCTTGAAGTTTTACCTTAAAGAGATGGGAATCTAATTATGAGAGCTAAATTTTCAGATTTACAATATGATGGTGGCGGTCTAAAGAGCAACTGCGCCACTCCAAACAATGCTGCGTCGGAGCCATGGCTCACAGCGGAGCAAATCGAGGTTAAGGGTAGCTACTCCGAGGAGGACTTGGCAGGCATGGAGCACCTAAACTACGCAGCAGGTATTGCACCTTTCTTGCGTGGTCCATACTCTACGATGTATGTTATGCGCCCTTGGACTGTGCGCCAATACGCAGGTTTCTCGACTGCTGAGGAGTCTAACGCATTCTATCGTCGCAACTTGGCGGCAGGTCAAAAGGGACTATCTGTTGCCTTTGACTTGGCTACTCACCGTGGATACGATGCTGACCACCCACGTGTGGTTGGTGACGTAGGTAAGGCGGGAGTATCTATCTGCTCTGTGGAGGATATGAAGGTTCTGTTCAATGGTATTCCGTTGGATAAGATGTCTGTATCTATGACTATGAATGGTGCGGTACTTCCTATTCTTGCATTCTATATCGTCACTGGACTAGAGCAAGGTTGCACACTCGACCAACTAGCTGGAACTATCCAAAACGATATCCTCAAGGAGTTTATGGTGCGTAACACATATATCTACCCACCTAAGTTCTCTATGAAGGTTATTGCTGATATCTTTGAGTACACATCTCAAAATATGCCTAAGTTCAACTCTATCTCAATCTCGGGATACCACATGCAAGAGGCAGGTGCTACGGCAGATATCGAGCTAGCTTACACTTTGGCGGATGGTCTAGAGTACCTTCGTGCAGGAGTAAACGCAGGAATGTCAATCGACGCATTTGCACCACGCCTGTCATTCTTCTGGGCTATCGGCATGAACCACTTTATGGAGATTGCCAAGATGCGTGCAGCACGTATGTTGTGGGCGAAAATCGTTAAGCAATTCGACCCAAAGAACCCAAAATCTTTGGCATTGCGTACCCACTCACAAACTTCGGGATGGTCACTCACGGAGCAAGATCCATTCAACAACGTAGGTCGTACAGCCATAGAGGCTATGGGCGCAGCGTTGGGTCACACCCAATCTTTGCACACCAACGCACTCGACGAGGCTATTGCACTCCCTACGGACTTCTCAGCACGTATTGCACGTAACACCCAAATCTATATCCAAGAGGAGACAAACATCTGCCGCGAGGTAGATCCATGGGCAGGTTCATACTACGTGGAGTCACTCACTCGTGAGATTGCCGACAAAGCGTGGGCACTTATTCAGGAGGTTGAGGAGCTAGGCGGTATGGCGAAGGCTATCGAGACAGGACTTCCAAAGATGCGTATCGAGGAGGCATCGGCTCGCAAGCAAGCACGTATTGACTCAGGCAACGAGAAGATTATCGGTATCAATGAGTACCGCTTAGAGAAGGAGGATCCAATCGACATCCTAGCTGTGGATAACACCGCAGTTCGCATAAGCCAAATCGAGCGTTTGAATGAGCTTCGTGCAGGTCGTGATGAGGCAGCAGTCAAAGCAGCTTTGGATGCTATCACAGCGTGCGTAAATGGCGGTGAGGGTAACTTGTTGGCGTTGGCAGTCGAGGCTGCAAAACTTCGTGCATCGTTGGGTGAAATCTCAGACGCTTGCGAGACAATCGTAGGTCGCTATCAAGCCGTTATTCGTTCAATTTCAGGTATTTATAGTTCAGAGGTGAAAACAGATTCAGCATTTGCTAAAGCAACAGAGATGGCAGCAGAGTTCGCTAAACGCGAGGGTCGCCAGCCACGTATTATGATTGCTAAACTTGGTCAAGATGGTCACGACCGTGGAGCCAAGGTTGTAGCAACAGGTTATGCCGACATCGGCTTCGATGTGGATATGGGACCTCTGTTCCAAACTCCCGAGGAGGCTGCTAAGCAGGCAGTTGAGAACGATGTGCACGTTGTCGGAGTATCATCTTTGGCGGCAGGTCACTTGACCCTTGTACCTCAAATCATCGGCGAATTGAAGAAACTAGGTCGCGAGGATATCGTGGTTATCGTGGGTGGAGTAATACCAGCCCAAGACTACGACCAACTCTACAAAGATGGCGCAGCAGCTATCTTCGGTCCTGGTACTCCAATCGCTACAGCGGCTATTAAGATGCTAGAGATATTGGCGGAGTAATAACTCCTAAACAATATATGTAATGAGCCCGACTAACTAGTTTTAAGTTAGTCGGGCTTGTTGTTTTATATCTGCCGTAAAACCCTCTGTAACCGTCTCCACGAAAACGCATTGACTTGCACACCCAATAGCCATAATTTTGCACAGGATTAAAAAGTGTAAATTATGGCTATTGTTTTTAACCTCGACA
>JBCQUV010000017.1:0-32612 GCA_047173765.1 Rikenellaceae bacterium | reverse complement strand
ATCGTCCTCGTAAAAGACTCGGATACCTCACACCAAATGAAAAATTTAAACAAATTATTAATATGAATTCAGTTGCATTTGCAGGTTGAATTCAGCTTTTAATTCAAGACATGGGGAATGATGAAGAAATTAGACGTCTTAAAGAATATCGGGTTTATCGCACAGGTGTTACAAAAGGTGTTCCCACGAACTTCGCTCCATATTTTACTGGGGGCGGAGGAGGAGTGAAGATAATATATGAAATAAAGCATATTATAACTATCACCCCTAAAGGTATAAGGGAAAACACACTCCTTCAGAATAAATATGCCGAGTGGAGAGAAGGGTTAAAATTTGTAAACTTCGACAATGAGGATACATTCTTTACATACTATTTATTGTCAGAACCAAAACCAGTCGAGCCTTCAATTCTAAAGAATCGCTGTGATTTTATCCCTAATCAGATACCTCGAAATTTCTGTATTTCTATGGAAAAAATTAAATAAAGGCACTATAAAAAATATTGTGTAAACAGAGATCCGAATCTTGCGACTCGGATCTCTGTTTACACAATATTTTTTATAGTGCCTTTTGATGTTATGAAGCAACCACATTTAGAGAATGTGTGGTCGAATATCTACGCCTTTTTCTTTAATCCAGAGGAGGATCACGGCTTTGGAAATCTATTTCTTCGTACCCTTGTGGAGATTATCTCCGACGAAAACAGCTTGACTTCCTTATATTTAAGTCGGTCGTAGTACGCTTGGCGAGTGTAGCCAAACAGCCTGCAGAGGCGATCCACCCTGTACTCGGGGTGGAGCTCTCTGGCTGCTTGGACTGCTTGGCTCCATATTTTTTTCTGATGGCAATGTTTAGGTCGCGTTCAGCGATGTCGATTATCGTGTCGAGGACAATGCGGTGCATCTTCTCGTGTTCGAGCTTTTGTTCGAGTTCTGCGATGCGAGCCACCATCTGTTCGGGAGTTAATTTTTTCTCTTTCATCGGCTTGGAAGTATTAAGTAGTGTAAAACAATTATTGCCATATTTTTAAAAGCACTCTTGGAGCGATATTTTTCACTATTAAATTTCAGTATAGAACCACTATATTTTCAATTCAATAGCAAAAAATCTCATCTCCAATAGCACTCTTAAAAACACACCAATAATTATTTTACCCTACTTAGTGACTGCCCCAAAGGTAGTAATTTCTTGGCGAACTTGCGCTTCTTGGGTGAACTCGGATTTAAACATCCGACTCCATTTATGGACACTTACACCACTGATAAATCACTCGTGAGATAGCAGTGTGCTACTCGTCGTCTCAACTCTTGCGAGCACTCATTTTTTGCTTGCATAACTTTACTTTTTTTGTAGTTTTTAATCCTATTATTTTTGTAAAGCTATTTCAGTACAAGTCATACACTACAAAAATCTCAATCTCGCACGCTTTGATGCCTTGTCACGCACCTCCGTCTCGACTATGCCTGTGAATACATCCGCTGCGTCGTGCCACCTATTCGACCGATATTGCCTACGATAATTGGTTAGGTGTGCCGCCAACTCCGCCCATCGTTGCCGCCAACCTCTGGGCAAACGAAGCCTATGAATCACCGTTGCGGAGTTGGAGAGTATGCGAGCCTCCTTGTTGGCACTCTGATAAAACCACTCCACCTTCACATCGGGGGCTAGACGCTGCACAGCACGGGCAAATCCACGACCTCCATTATTGCTCTCTATGCGGGCTAGGGGCATATCATCGTCGCTCAGCAGAGAGGCCACCAATGGCTCACTCACCTCCATGGGTTCACGTGTGTAGACCACATCCGTAATATATATGTCGCCCTCACCATCCACCACATAATTCACCGAGCACAAGTAATCATCCCCAGTGTCGGCAGTATCGGTGTAGTTTGCACGACGCACAATATTGGTTGGCAGGTAGTCATACTCCACGAAGTTGTCACCATACAACAACCCCTCACGAGTGGAGGGATTGCCTTGGTACATACACTCAAATCGCACAGGGTCCAAAGCTCGTTTTTGACGAAGTAGCTCAATATTTTGACGCTCCGACCACAGTGCTTCACCAATGTTTCGAGGATCGAGTTGGGTGGGAGGAGAGCTCTTTATAGCCTCGAAATTCAAGTACAACCACCTGTGAGGAGAGAGGTTACTGATTTGGTCAAAATTCTCAAACAACTCATACTCTTCACGCTGGCAGAGCGTACCAATCAAATCCTCCTCATGCCAACGAGTAAAGACAATGAGTTCCGAAGAGTCATTATGCATGCGAGTCTTAACCACCGATGTGTACCACTCCAAACAGTTGTCACGCACCAGTGGCGAATTAGCCTCCATGGCATCCTTATATAGGTCGTCCAATATAAAACAATCGACCCTATTACCAGTGAGTGCACCCTCTCGACCCACCGACAACAACGAGCCTTCGTGTCCAATAATCTCCACCTCGTCGGATGTGCGGATGTAGTTCGTCGGGCGTGAACCATGTTTAATAGTTGTATCGGGGAAGATTGAGGTGTAATCTTCGCAGTCGATGAGTCGCTGAACTCGCCTATTGAACTTTGATGCCAACGACGAGGAGTATGAAGCTATGGCTATACGCAGGTCGGGGTTGAGACCCAACATATAGGCAGGCAACATAGTGGTAGCTCCTTGACTCTTACCATGCTGTGGAGGCATCGTAACAATCAGCTTTCGCACACGACCACGAGCAAACTCCTCCAACAAGCGATAATAAGTGGAGTGGAAACCACTAAATTTCATGTAGGGGCACAGCTCCAAACTCATCTCCTCCAACGAAGGGCACTCCACTAATTCCATCGGCAAATGTAACTTTTGAGCTCCTCAAAATCAAAATCGTTGATTTTCTCCTCCATTTCGACAAATGTGTGAAACTCCGACCACACGGGTACAATGTTTGAAATAAGCTCGGTGTCGCCATCGGGGGCAGAGTGGTCTCGGCGATAAACGACAAGAGAGGCAACAAATCGACACTCGACATTTTGCCCGAGGTCGTCAATGAAGGCAGATTCGACAAATCCCGAAAAATAAGATGTGTCGCCAATCTCCTCCAACAACAAATTCGCCATATCTTCATATATGGCACTTGTGACTAAATACATAATTTTTAAAACTTATTGTGTTAAAACGATTGCTATTAAAGATAATTTACTTAACTTTGCAGTACAAAGATACACTCAAAAGTTAAAAACAGAACACGAAAGTTAAATAATTGTTATAATAAAAACTTATAGTTTTATGATAAATCAAAGGTTTAGAGAGGTCAGAAAGGAACTCGGATTCACTCAAGAGCAGCTAGCACAGCGACTTGGGGTGGGCAAAGCTGCCCTTTCGATGATTGAAACAGGCAAAGCGGGACTATCTTCTCGCAACCTGAATATATTAGTTCAAGAATTTAATGTGAGCCAAGAGTGGATGGAGACTGGAGAGGGCAATATGTTCAATGCTCACAGGGATCTGAACAAATTTACACTTCGCACCGACTCGTCGATACCCCTGCAAAGCGTACCGCTCTATTCTATTGAGGGTTCTGCTGGCTTGGTGCCTCTATTCACCAAACCTGAGTATGCAACACCCATAAACTATATACATATCCCCAACCTACCAAAGTGCGACGGAGCGATATATATTGTGGGTGATTCAATGTATCCACTGCTCAAAAGTGGTGACATAGTGCTATACAAACAGATATCCGACATTTCAGATATTTTCTGGGGCGACATGTATTTGCTATCAATAGATATAGATGGCGAGGAGTATGTGACAGTAAAGTACATACAACGTGCCGACGACCCCTCACGTGTGAAACTCGTAAGCCAAAACACTCACCATGCCGAAAAAGAGGTGGATATATCTCGAATACGTGCAATAGCGTTAGTTAAGGCTAGTATTCGTATGAATTCTATTAGGTAAGCTATAATAGGGGACTGCCTAACGCCGGGCGGGCGGTGCGAAGCCGCACGGGCAGTTTGCATTGCGCACTGGGATACGAGCCTGAAGGCTCTAAAAATTAGATAGTCAATATTTTGGTTTCGAATAAATTCGACCAAAATATTGACTATCTAATTTTATTAAACACCCTGCGTGTGTTTAATCCCAGTTCGAGGAGTACCTCTCTTTGAAATTAATTAGGGCTAAACAACGAGGGTGGGCTCAACCAATAAGATAACCCTAAACAAATAACGCCTTGGGCAACTGGTCGATACTTTGAATCTCGACAACCTCTATCCCCTTCACCTTTTTGATACCTTTGCTTAGGTATGCCGACACCACTATTCGTTTGAACCCCAAACGTGCAGCCTCGCTTATGCGCTGCTCGGTACGTGGTGCAGGTCGCACTTCGCCCGACAAGCCCACTTCGCCTGCGCAACACACCCCTTCGCTTATGGGGCGATCGTAATATGATGATATTATAGCGGCGAGGATTGCGAGGTCGAGACCAGGGTCTGCAATCTTAAAACCTCCAGCGAAATTCAAAAATAAATCCTTTTGGAACATCTTTAGCCCCACACGCTTTTCGAGGATTGCGACCAACATATTCATACGCTTGGAGTCAAACCCTGTGGTATTACGCTGCGGTGTTCCATACGCTGCACCTCCAACAAGAGCTTGGACTTCAATAAGGTATGGACGAATTCCATCCACCGAAGCACCCACCGCAATACCACTAAGTGGCACATCATAGTGCGACAACAAAATCTCGGAGGGGTTATCCACAGCTCTGAGTCCGCAGTCGAGCATCTCAAAAACTCCAATTTCGAATGTCGCACCAAAGCGGTTTTTTATGCCTCTAAGTATGCGATATGTGTTGTTGCTATCACCCTCAAATTGGAGCACAACATCTACGATATGTTCCAAAATCTTGGGTCCTGCAATTGTTCCATCCTTGGTGATGTGACCAATAATCACCACCGAAGTGTTGCGACCTTTGGCATATTTGAGCAGTGTGGCGGCACACTCTCTAATCTGCGATACGCTACCTGCTGATGACTCTATGAGGTTGGTATATATTGTTTGTATTGAATCTATTACGACTAGGTCTGGCTGCACTTCATTGGCTTGAGCAATGATATTTTCGAGCAGAGTTTCGGTATATATCAAACACTCGCTCGCGTTCACTCCAATTCTATTGGCACGCATTTTAATCTGCTCCGCCGACTCCTCTCCCGACACATACAGGGTTTTGAGCCCATTGTTTTGTAGAGCTAACTGAAGGCTAAGTGTAGATTTTCCGATACCAGGCTCTCCACCCAGCAGAATCATGGAGCCAGGCACCATACCTCCGCCCAACACTCTATTAACCTCGCTGTTGGAGAGGTCTATGCGTTGGTAGTTCGACTCCTTGATATCCTCCACTCGCTGCGGTTTGGAGGTTGGTATATTTGCCACCTGAGCCGCTATGGAGCTACTCTCCTTGGCTATAACCTCCTCGGCAAAGGTGTTCCACTCGCCACACGAAGGACAGCGACCCAACCATTTGGGTGCGTCATATCCGCAATTACGACAGAAGTATGCCTTTTTGACCTTTGCCATTATTTGAAGAGTAATCTATAGAAATCGTTTCCGTTGGCATATATAAGTAGAGCAAACAGAAGTATCATGCCCACCATTTGCGCCCTCTCCAAGAAATTATCGCTCGGTTTGCGCCCCGTAACAAGCTCCCAAAGAGTGAACAGAGAGTGTCCACCATCCAACCCTGGGATTGGAAGCACATTCATCACCGCCAATACAATCGACAAAAACGCCGTCTTAAGCCAGAAATCATACCAATTCCACACCCCCGAGAACATGCTGCCAATAGCTACGAAACCACCCAACTCCTCATACATCTTGGTTTTGGGTTGCACAATAAGCTTCAGCTGCCCCCAATACGACGACACGGTAGAGCCTGCTTTGCGGAAACCTGCTGGCACAGACTCCAGGAGTGTATATTTTTGGGTTCTTAGGGAGTATGGATTACGCACAGTCACGCCAATCAACCCGTCTGTATCTACCGCAACTTGCACATCGACAACTTCACCACCACGCTTCACGCTAAGTGCAACATCCTGACCCTTAGCACCTGCAAATGCTTTGCGGAAATCTGAATGGCTCACCATAGGCACACCCTCAAATGCTACAACTTCGTCACTGGGCATGAGTGCCGCAGCCGACGAGCGAGCTACGCTATCAATGATAAATGGCATTCTCAGCGCAAATAAATCTTGAAACTCCTTGCCTTTGCGAAGTGCCACCAAACTCTCCAATGGAATTGTGAAGGCTACATTTTTGCCGGCACGCTCCACAACAATCTCTTGCGCACCATCCGAGAGAATCAACATCGAAGGTATTTTGTCGGTATTATCAACCGCCACACCTCCAATGGATACAAATTTATCACCATCCTCAAATCCAAGCTCGTGACCCACCTCAGAGAATGTGTAGCCCCAAGTGGCATCTTCATTTGCGAAATATTTGTCTCCCCACGCATAGCTCACACCTATGTATATAACAATCGCCAGCACCAAGTTCAGGGTCACACCTGCCAACATCACAATAAGTCGCTGCCACGCTGGCTTGCTCCTGAATTCATCGGGCTTAGCTGGTTGCGCCATCTGCTCCTTGTCCATGCTCTCATCTATCATACCTGCGATTTTGCAGTAACCACCCAGTGGCAACCATCCCAAACCATACTCGGTGTCGCCTCTTTTGAATTTGAAAATTGAGAACCACGGATCAAAAAAGATATAAAATTTATCGACCCTAATTTTAAAAATTCGGGCTGCGATAAAGTGACCCCACTCATGTATTCCAACCAACAGCGTAAAGCATAGGAAGAACTGTACTACTTTTACTACTATTTCCATATCTATTTTATATTTTATACTTTAAAAACTCCGCAGCCAACTCTCGAGACTGCACATTTGCCAACGCATAGTCGTCGAGCGTCGGACACAACTTAAAGTCACACCTCGAGAGTGCATACTCTATGCTTTTCACTATCTGCAAATATTCGCACCGCCCACTAAGAAACGCCTCTACAGCCACCTCATTAGCTCCATTCATGACGCATGCCGCCGTACCTTCACGCCTGAGGCAATCATACGCCACATCCAACGCAGGGTACTTCACCCTATCCACAGCTTCGAACGTAAGGGTCGGATTATCCAAAAAACTAAATGACTCCGACGCTCTATTTGCTCTGCGAGGATACATCAACGCCAAACTTATGGGCATGTGCATGTCGGGGGTACCCAACTGCGCCTTGATTGCTCCATCTTCGAACTCCACCATCGAGTGCACCACCGACTGAGGATGCTGAATAACATCTATTTTATCTGCCTCAACGCCAAACAACCAGTGTGCCTCAATCACCTCGAACCCCTTATTTACCAACGTCGAAGAGTCAATTGTAATCTTTGCACCCATGCTCCATTTGGGGTGGTTTAGAGCCTCGGCAATTGTTACATTTGCCAAATCCTCACGCTTGTAATCCCTAAACGAACCGCCACTACAAGTTAGTATCATGCGCCTTAGGGGGGTCGTTTCGCCCATTAGGCATTGAAAAATTGCAGAGTGCTCGGAGTCAATTGGCAAAATAGCCACCTGCTTTTCGTGAGCCAATCGCATGACATACTCTCCACCCACAACGAGCGACTCCTTATTTGCCAAAGCCAACTTTTTGCCCGTTTGGATAGTTGCCACTGTGGGTCGCAACCCTGCATAGCCGACCAGAGCATTTACCACAATATCGACCTGAGGATTGCGGCACACCTGCTCCAAATCCTCGTCTCCGCTATATACCTTAGTGTTATACGCAGCCAAAGCATCCCTTAGTGGCACATAAAACCTATCATCCGAAATCACTACAGAATCGGCATTGAACTCTACGGCTTGACGCGCCAACTCCTCCCACGCTCGATTAGCGGAGAGTGTCGTCACCTCAAAAAGTTCTGGGTTTTCTCTTATTATATCGAGTGTTTGTATTCCGATTGAGCCTGTCGAGCCCAATATTGTTACCTTTTGTTTCATTCGGCTCGTTAGAATATTATGTAATTTTCTGGATTCACAGGTTTGCCATTCTCCCACAACTCAAACTCGAAGTCATTACCTGGTTGCGTGTAGCCTATAACTTCACCTGCTTTGACCACGTCGCCACTCGCCACCAACGACTGCGACATATTCTTATATATTGATATAAGCCCTCGAGAGTGCTGAATCTGTACTATGTAGTTTAGGTCTGGCGACCACAACGACAACATCACAACTCCGCCATCCGTAGACTCTACCCTATTGGGTTCGGTGCCACTTGCCAGAAATTTCATGGAACGAAGATCTGCACCCATATTAAAGTGCTGAGTTATCTCTCCATCAAAAGGAGATATAAACTGCATGGTCGAACGATTTATCGCTGCACGTCGCAATCCATACTCGCCCTCACCCTCCATTTGGCTTCGCAACATAGAGTCTGCACCGCTTGGAGTAATCATAGTTTTGTTTAGTGTCACACTATCCATAAGTTGGCTATTGCGCACCACGGGGCTCTTGCCATCCATAATCAACGCTATATTGTCGTTATACAACATCATATCATTTATGACCAACTCCATGGAATCTATGCGCAAGATATTTTCGACCATAATCTCCCTAGACCTAGATATATCGGAGCGATATACAGGCAACATCTCCAAAATAGAGGTGTAACCCACCAAAGTGAGTACCACGATGAATATAAGTGTCGTGTATGATACAAATGCCAAGAATATGCTCACAGGGGATATGTGTGTATACCACTCCTCTCGATTATCGGTCGAGTTTTGGAGTGACAACCTGCGTCGCCTAAAAAAATTGTTCCACGCGGAAGATATGCGTCTAAATATATTCATTTACAAATTAATCTCGCATTTAAATCCACCCCACACACTTCGCGGAGCGGAAACATTGCAAATATAACGATTTAGATTGAGATTTATGACTGAACTTTCATAAATTTTATTATATTTGTAGTCAGCGATAACAAAAAAACTATAAAACTATGATACATCCAACTTGGAGCTACTCGGCAACTCTATACGAGATGAATATTAGACAGCTCACCCCCGAGGGGACAATCAACGCTGCACGCGAAAAACTACCATTCCTAAAGGAAATGGGCATAGATATTATATGGATGATGCCAATATTCCCAATAGGTAAAATCGAGCGCAAAGGCTCACTCGGCTCATACTACTCCATTGCGGACTATTGCGCCATAAATAGCGAGTTTGGAACTCTTGGCGATTTTGACACATTCCTTATCGAAGCTCACAAACTCGGGCTACGTGTAATTCTAGACTGGGTGGCAAACCACACAGCACGCGATGCAAGGTGGATTACTGAACGCCCTGCGGATTGGTACGAACGCGACGAGAATGGAGCAGCCAAAGTACCTTGGGACTGGAGCGACACCGCAAAACTCAACTACGACAACCACGATGTGTGGTTGGGGCAAATCGGAGCTATGAAGTTCTGGGCTAGCATGGGTGTGGATGGATTCCGCTGCGACATGGCAATGCTCGTGCCTATCGAATTTTGGCAGGAGGCTTCGGCTGCACTGCACGCCATAAATCCCGAGATATTTTTCCTAGCCGAGGCTGAGGAGCTAAATCTGTTTGACAGAGCCTTCGACGCTTGCTATGCGTGGGAGCTACACCACCTGATGTGTGATGTGGCACAAGGGCACAAGCGTGCCGATGCTTTGAGGGATTATATGTATAGGTCGCAGAGTCAATACCCTAGGTGGTCAATGAAGATGACATTCACATCGAACCACGATGAGAACTCTTGGCAGGGTACGGAGCAGAGTCGCTTTGGAGCTGCACTAGAGATAATGAATGTGTTTTCATTCCTTGTACCTGGCTCAATGCCACTAATTTACACAGGTCAAGAGGTGGGCTACGACCACTCATTTCAATTCTTTGACCGTGACCCAATTCCACACTACGAAGCAAACGAAACAACCGAATTCTACAAGAAACTAATCAACATCAAACGCTCTCACACATCTCTTAGAGCAGGTGAGCAGGGCGGAGTTTGGTGCACAATACACAACAACGCAGAGGATTGTCTGCTAGTGTTGGTGCGTGAGACATCAGCCGACAGAGTTGTTGCGATTATGAATATGTCGCCCCACACAATATACACCTGCTACAACACAGGCATATATGCTGGCAACTACAAAGATGCCATGACGGGTGAGGATTATCACCTACCAGACGAGATGAATGAACTCCTCGACGGGTGGCAATATAGGGTTTTATCAATGAAGAGATAGCAATACGAATTAAGGTTTGAAATTTCAAACCTTAATTCGTACCGCTTGAGGGAACAAAACCATAGTTTTGTGACTAAGTCCCCGCCCAAAGGGAGGGGACTTAGGGGTGGGGTGAAGTACAAATGTATAAAAACAATCAAAAATAAGTAGTGTAAAATAATTATTGGTGTGTTTTTGATAGTGCTATTAAAAATATGGCAATAATTGTTTTTCACTACTTAGTTCAAACCTTAATTCGCATTAGCAATGAAAAAATTATCATTTGGAGTAGACATTGGGGGTATCAACACAGCATTTGGATTGGTTGATAGTGAGGGTGAAATATATGCAGAGGCTACCATTTCGACCCGCAAATACCCAGATTTTAAGGACTACAACGATTATGTTCGAGACTTGGCGGCTGCAATGTCCACATCACTAAAGAGCATTGATTTTGAGTACGAACTCATAGGTATTGGTATTGGAGCACCCAACGCCAACATCCATTTGGGCACAATCGAGCAACCTGCCAATTTGTGGAAATATATATCGTCCCAAGGCGAGGAGTCAGCACGCCTATTTCACCTATGTCGTGACCTAAGCGAATATTTCCCCACGGTAGAGAGGTGCCTCATCACCAACGATGCCAATGCCGCAACCCTTGGTGAGATGATATTTGGCAATGCTCGTGGCATGAGCGACTTTGCGGTGGTGACCCTCGGCACAGGGCTCGGCTCGGGATTTGTCGCAGGAGGTCAGATGATATATGGGCACGATGGATTTGCTGGCGAAATGGGGCACATGACCGTTGTGCCTGGAGGCAGAGAGTGCGGATGCGGCAAGCGTGGATGTCTCGAAACATACGTGTCGGCAACAGGAATCAAACGCACAGCATTCGAAATGATGGCGACATACAGAGGAGACTCTCCTCTGCGTAAAATACCATTCGAAGAGTTTGACTCAGCCATGATTTCACGCGCAGCAAACGACGCAGACCCTCTAGCTATCGAGATATTCAGATACACAGGCGAGATTCTGGGTGCGGCAATAGCCAATATCGCAACCATAACATCGCCCCAAGCTGTAATTATATTTGGCGGATTAGCCAAAGCAGGAGAGTTGATATTCGCCCCCACTCGCAAATATATGGAGGAGAATATGTTCCCAGCATATAAGGGTAAAATCCAGCTACTGCCAAGCGGTATTCAGGATAAAAACATTGCGATTATTGGAGCTGCATCGCTTGTGATGTAGGAGTCAAATCTAGCAAATAACAGATATGTCCCCGAAAATTAGCTTTAAATTTTCGGGGACATATTCTATTTATCGGAGCCTTATTAAGTAGGGTAAAATAATTATTGGTGTGTTTTTAAGAGTGCTATTGGAGATGAGATTTTTTGCTATTGAATTGAAAATAAGTAGGGTAAAATAATTATTGGTGTGTTTTTAAGAGTACTATTGGAGATGAGATTTTTTGCTATTGAATTGAAAATATAGTGGTTCTATACTGAAATTTAATAGTGAAAAATATCGCTTCAAGAGTGCTTTTAAAAATATGGCAATAATTGTTTTACACTACTTATAGTGGTTCTATACTGAAATTTAATAGTGAAAAATATCGCTCCAAGAGTGCTTTTAAAAATATGACAATAATTGTTTTACACTACTTAATTACAACTACCACCCCAAAAACAACATTCCAAAGGCGCAGAAACTAATCACAAATCCACCTATTGCGTGAGAGAATCTCTCCACCGATTCGGTTTTGATTTTGATGTAGCTATAGTTTCCAATTAGCACCATAGACACAATCGTGAGCACTGTGGTGAGTGTGAAAAGCAATATCAACCACCCGATTTCCATAGGCGAACGATGCGTGCCAGAGAAGAACAAAAGCGGAATAATAGGTTCGCTTGGACCCATCACAAATATCGCAAACAACACCAAAGGTGTTACCTTCACACGCTTGCCTGGAGTGTATGCCTCATTGTGCTTATGCTCATAGACATAGACTTCATCATCCATGACATCGAAATGTTTGTGAGGTTGCACCTTGCGTGCTCGCCATAGTCCATACACAAAATATGCAGCTCCAAAGATTAGAAATGCCCAGCTCGCCATCTCGCCTCTTATATCCTGAAATATCTCTATTTCACTCATCTGCCACCCCACAAACACACCAATAAATCCAAGGATTATAGAGCTAAAGACATGACCAAAACCGCACGCTATAGCCAACATTATGGTTTTGGAGAGCGACCAGCCACGTGATTTTTGAAGCACAATAAATGGCAAGTAGTGGTCGGGACCCGCTGCCGTGTGCAAGAATGCTATGGTGATAGCTGTAATTGATAACGAAATAAGTGTTGCTGAAAACATAAAAAATTATTTACTTAAGCTCCAGAGATACTCTTGCACCCCCAAAAATGAATTATATAAAGCCTCGCCACTTGCGCCCAAGACCCTGATTACAAAGCCACTATAATGACTTTTTGATACTCCGAAATCTACTCCTTCGACCTCGGATAATTGCGCATAGATATGCTCTATGCAGGCATCTACGTCAATACTACGACATGTTGTTTGGTACACCAAAGTCCCCTGATGTGTGAATTTTTCGAGCAATCCACACCCTCGAAGTGGCGTAGCCGAAGGGTTTAACCACACCCTATCTTTCACCCTCAACACTCCGTCATAATATACCTCCACCGAGTTCGAAAACTCCCTGAACTCAAACTCCTCACCATGGAATTTTCTGCCACAAGTTATAATCTCACTCTGCAAAAACGACCCCTCATCACCCAACTCAACATGCGTAACGGAGGAGAATGAGGAGTTGCGATGTGGCACTATCGGATGCGCCACCTGCGAGTAGTGTGCACCATTGCCCACGGAGATATTCACACGCTGCGTGGCAGAACCATCCATATCGAAAATTCGCATATATGATTGGCTCAACATCTGCAATCGGGCGTGCGGCTCGAGGGTTATATCTATCTGATAATCATCACCGCTAAGCACCCCTGGCGATGTGGACATCTGCATTAGATATGCTCCGCCATCATGGCGCAACTGACCCACCGACACCACCCGAAATGGGGGTGTTACGTATATGCTTCGAGCAAATGAGCGACCATCCCTCTGGGCTACAGTGAGTGCAATTCGAGCGTCCATTCCTCTATCGGCAAAGTGTTGGTTCCTCTACATCCTCAAGCAGTGCGTGGTGCTTAATCCACCCAATCACCGAATCCAAACCTTCGTCGGTTTTGAGGTTGGTGAATACGAATGGTTTGCCTTGGCGCATGCGTCTCGAATCATCCTCCATGACTTGCAGGCTCGCACCTACGTATGGCGCAAGGTCGATTTTGTTGATTAGCAGCAGGTCGGAGCGTGTGATGCCTGGCCCACCCTTGCGTGGAATCTTCTCACCCTCCGACACATCTATCACAAATATTGCGACATCCACCAAATCGGGGCTGAATGTTGCCGACAAATTATCGCCACCACTCTCAATAAATACAATATCTATATCGGGGAATCGTGCGACCATCTCCTCCACAGCCTCCAAATTCATACTCGCATCCTCACGAATAGCAGTGTGAGGGCAGCCTCCAGTCTCCACGCCAATGATTCGCTCAGCTGGCAGGGAGCTATTCTTGGTCAAAAACTCTGCATCCTCCTTGGTGTAGATATCGTTTGTAATGACACCCACACTATACTCACTGCACATGCGGCGTGTGAGTCGCTCCAGTAGAGCTGTCTTGCCCGAACCCACAGGTCCTGCAACACCAATTTTTATATAATCTCGTTGTTCCATTTCTCTCTTTTTTACGACATATATAGTCGTGAATATAATCTCTCGTGCTGCATCGCCTTTATATCGAACGCCACAGCACACACTCCTCTCATTTCGGAATCTAGAGCTATAGTCTCATCTACTAGTGCATCTAACTCCTCCTCAAGTTTAAATATCAAATCTTGACCCGACAACTGACCCAAAGGTATCAGCTTCACACCATTAGTCACCATGCAGACCAACGAATTGTAGTAGAACGAAAGTAATGTTTCGTGCAAACTTAGACCCATACGTGCCGCCACAGCTCCATATACAATAGGATAGTGACCTCCACCACTCTTTGTCAATGTGCGCAAATCCTTGGCGGAGATTTTGCGCTCAAAAATCTTGAGTAGGCGAACTCCTAGTTTCAAACTCGCTTGGCGTATCTCCATTGGGGATTTTAGGGCGGTGCACTCTGCGTCCAATATCTTTAGTTTTTCGATATCTGACACCCCCTCCCAAGCCAATCGTACATAAATTCCATCGTTATATTTAGCATTGTGCCACAGCGAATTACGCACAAACTCCTCGGCCGACGACTCATCACACACACCACCCTGCTGCACGTAGCTCTCCAACCCATACGAATGGGCGTAGCCACCAATGGGAAGTGTGGGGTCTGATAGGTGCAGAAGCGTGGTGAGGTTTTTTAGGCTCATATATCTATTCGGAATTTCGTGCTGCGAAGTTTATAACTTTTGTGAAGAGTGACTCGTGGTGCTCCTCTTCGTGCGAGTGGTGGTGATTTGCAGCGTTGCTCTTCAATCTATTTTCGAGGAGTCGCTCCTCTTGCTTGGGCTCATACCCTGCACTTTGCAGCCACTTGAACATTGGTGCTTCGTAGGGCAACAAAATATCGTCGCCATCTATGAACAGCGGCATGTGTTTATTGCCAATCTCATAACATATAGTTGCCATTTCATGCATAGTCTGGGGCGACAAAACAATCGTGGGGGTGGGCAAAATCTTCACCACAATAGCGTAATTGTCATCCATATACAAAACGTCGCCACTCTTCATAGCGATGCTCTCTGCCATGAATTTCATCGCTATATCTCGCCCTGCAGTGGTACGCTTGCGCTGTATGCGCTTGCTTAGTTCCCACCACTCCAACTCCACGTAATCAATCTCTTGAGTGGTGATTATCTTATTTTTTACTATTTCTGTTATTTTCATATATTATTTCACATTGTTAGATTAAGTAGTGTAAAACAATTATTGCCATATTTTTAAAAACACTCTTGAAGCGATATTTTTCACTATTAAATTTCAGTATAGAACCACTATATTTTCAATTCAATAGCAAAAAATCTCATCTCCAATAGCACTCTTAAAAACACACCAATAATTATTTTACCCTACTTAGCTACTCCACCGAAGGTGAATTTGAGTAACAAGGATGAGTTTTGGGGCTTCGTGAAGTCTCTCAAACCGCAGCGTACTAAAAGTACGTGAGGATTTGAGAGGCGAGGGAAGTGCCGAAAATCGCCTTGTTACTCGAATTCACTAAAACATGAAGTATCTTTGCGCTAATGGCAGTACATCCGCCGCCTCGCAAGTAATATGCTCGCCATCGACCGTCACCTTATAATTCTCGGGATTAACCTCGATTATGGGTGTTGCATCGTTGTGTATCATATCCTTTTTACCTATTGAGCGACAGCCCTTTACGGGGAGCAGTTGCTTTTTAAGTCCATACTCTTGGACTATACCGAGGTCGAGTGATGCCTTAGACACAAATGTTGCACATGTTGATGCCACAGCAGCACCAAATGCTCCAAACATTGGACGATAGACAACAGGCTGAGGCGTTGGAATAGAGGCATTTGCATCACCCATCTTGGCATACGACACAAAGCCACCCTTGATAATCATCTCGGGCTTTACTCCAAACAGAGCGGGTTTCCACAACACTAGGTCGGCCATTTTACCCACCTCCACAGAGCCGATATATTCAGAGACACCGTGCGCAATTGCAGGGTTTATGGTGTACTTAGCCACATATCTTTTGGCACGGAAGTTATCGTTGTCATTCCCCTCATCCTCGGGCAATGCTCCACGTTGCGACTTCATCTTGCTAGCGGTCTGCCATGTGCGAGTTACAACTTCGCCCACACGACCCATAGCTTGCGAGTCGGAGCTCATGATTGAGAATACTCCCATATCGTGCAGAATATCCTCCGCAGCAATTGTCTCGGGTCGAATACGTGAATCGGCAAACGAGACATCTTCGGGAATGCTCTTGCTGAGGTGGTGACACACCATAAGCATATCTAGGTGCTCATCCACGGTGTTGCGAGTAAATGGACGAGTCGGGTTGGTCGATGCTGGCAACACATTAGGGAACATCGCTGCACGTATAATATCGGGAGCGTGACCTCCTCCAGCACCCTCGGTGTGAAATGTGTGAATCACACGCCCTGCGATTGCCTCCATTGTATCCTCCAAGAATCCAGCCTCGTTGAGGGTGTCGGTGTGGATAGCCACCTGCACATCATATTTGTCGGCTACGGTGAGCGACGCATCAATCACCGCAGGTGTCGAACCCCAATCCTCGTGAATCTTAAGACCCAAGGCTCCTGCCTCAACCTGCTCCTCTATGGGGCGAAGTGTTGCACAGTTACCCTTACCCAAAAATCCCATATTTATGGGGTATGCCTCGGCAGACTCCAACATTCGGCGGATGTTCCACTTGCCTGGAGTTATGGTTGTTGCATTTGTTCCATCGTTGGGGCCCGTACCACCGCCTATCATTGTGGTTACTCCTCCGCACACTGCTGTCTCGACCTGCTGAGGGCAGATGAAGTGTATGTGAGAATCAATTCCTCCCGCTGTGAGGATATATCCATTTCCGCCGTGCATCTCCGTGGATGCTCCGATTACCATACCTTCGGTTACGCCATCCATGATGTCGGGATTTCCGGCCTTGCCAATAGCTACGATTTTGCCATCTCTGATACCAACATCCGCCTTGACAATACCCCAATAATCGAGGATTATAGCACCCGTGATACACAAATCCAGAGCTCCATCTTCTCGCACTGCGGTACTATTTTGACCCATACTCTCACGCACGGTTTTACCACCGCCGAACTTCACTTCATCGCCATATACGGCATAATCCTTCTCGATTTCGATTATAAGGTCGGTATCTCCCAAGCGCACCTTGTCACCTGCCGTTGGACCCAAAAGGTTAGCATATTTTTCTCTGCTGATTTTCATTTTTACAAAGTTTTAAATCCTTTAGACTTCATATTCTCTATCGACTCTGCTTTCGATGCTCCATTGCTTAGGTTGTTCACGCCAATGACCAATTTATTGCCGCCCAACTCCACCAACTCTACACTCTTTTGCTCACCTGCCTCAAACCTTACGGCTGTGCCAGCAGGTATATTTAGGCGCATAGCATAAGCATCTTCGCGGCTAAATTGCAGAGCTTTGTTCACCTCAAAAAAGTGAATGTGCGAACCCACTTGGATTGGTCTGTCACCTGTATTCACAACCTCCACACTCACCGTGCGGCGACCTTCATTTAGGGTGACATCACCCTCCTTTATGAAAAATTCTCCTGGTATCATAGTACGTTATCTTATTGGGTCATGAACAGTTACGAGTTTGGTTCCATCTGGGAATGTAGCCTCAATTTGCACATCGTGAATCATCTCCGCTACACCCTCCATCACGTCGTCACGCGTGAGTATTTCGGCACCCGACTGCATGAGTTCTGCTACGGTGCGACCTTCACGTGCTCCATCCAGCAGGTGCTGGCTGATGTAGGCTATAGCCTCGGGATAGTTGAGTTTAATGCCCTTAGCAAGGCGGCGTGCTGCGACATCGCCTGCGTAGTAGAGCAGTAGTTTTTCGGTTTCGCGTGGTGTTAAGTGCATGATATTTGGGTTTTAAATTTTATGTTTCAAATATACGGATTTTCATTGAAAAAACAAAGGTGACACTTAAGTCACCTTTACTTTGGGCGAGGAGTTGAATAGCAAGATGAGTTTTGGGGCATCGCGAGCATTTTTAACCGCAGCGTACTAAAAGTACGTGAGGATTAAAAAGCGGAGGGATGTGCCGAAAATCGCTTGCTATTCAACTCCGAATGGTGGTTATACAGAGAGGTAACTTTTAAGCTCTTCGTAATCTGCATTCTCCTTATTGAATGTCTTGACCACTTTGCCCCTATCCATAATGAAATAATCATCCGTAAGCAACTTCGCAAAGTCGAGCTTCTGCTCCACGAGCAATACCGCCAAGTTGCGCTTAGCGATTTGATCCTTCAAAACATCGGCTATTTCGAGTGTTATGGATGGCTGAATTCCCTCGGTTGGCTCATCCAAGATAAGCAATTTGGGGTTTCCTACCAATGCACGAGCAATTGCCAACTGCTGTTGCTGACCTCCACTAAGGTTACCCCCTAGGCGGTTGCGGAAGGTTTTGAGGATTGGGAAGATTGAGTAAATCTCATCCTCATCAAACGACTTTTCCTTGGTGGTAAGTGCCTCTGTGCCAATTAGTATATTCTCATACACAGTGAGCTTCGGGATAATCTCACGACCTTGAGGCACGTAGGCGATTCCACTCTGTGCACGCTTTTCGGTAGGCAGCGAAATGATTGATTGATTGTCAAATGTGATGTTACCATTGGTGGTTTTAACAAGTCCCATAATAGTGCGCATAAGTGTGGTTTTGCCCACTCCATTGCGACCCATGATTGTTGTCACCTTGCCATCCTCGGCACTCATATCTACACCCCACAGAATGGCACTTTGACCATAGGCTGCGTGGAGGTTCTCTATTTCGAGTAATTTTTTCATACGTCTACGATTATTTAGCGTTAAGTACCTGAGCTGAATCGGGAGCTCCTAAGTAGCAATCAATCACCTGCTTGTCATTCTTGACTGTCATAAAATCACCTTCGGTGAGTAATTCGCCTCGCACCAGCACCGAAACTTTATCCTTAGCAATCTGCTCCACAAAGTGCATATCGTGCTCAATTACAATCACACTGTGGTTCTTGCTAAGCTCCAAAAGCAGAGCACCCGTTTTGGCAGTCTCAGCATCGGACATACCCGCCGCTGGCTCGTCAATCAACAACAATTGAGGATCTTGCAGAAGTACGATTGCAATTTCCAACCACTGCTTTTGACCATGCGAGAGCGACCCTGCGAGAGTATCCATCTCCTCGGCGAGGTTCACCAATTCGGCAGTCTCAAATATCTTGGCACGTTGCGGAGGTGTCAATCTAAAAAACATGGACGAGAATATTCCACGAGCACCTTTGAGCCCCAACACCATATTGTCGAACACCGACAACCCCTCAAACACCGACGGCTTTTGGAACTTACGACCCACACCCATTTGGTTTATCTCAATCTCGGTGTGACCAATGAGCTCCTCGCCATTAAACTGCGCTGAACCTTGGCTTGGAGTGGTCTTGCCACACAACACATCCATAAGTGTAGATTTACCTGCACCATTAGGGCCAATGATGACTCTAAGTTCGTTGTCGCCCACATCGAAGCGGTCTAGGCACAACGCTACGACACCTCCAAATGTCACTGTTAGATTTCTTACTTTTAACATATCGAATTATATTTTTGAAGGTGAAACATCTTTCTTCGAGAACCATCTCTTCACTACGGGGATAAGCCCATAGACACCCTTGTCGAGGTACAACACCGTAACCACATACAGAGCACCCAAGATATAAGGCCAAGCCTCGGGCATGAGCGATGTAAATACACTATATAGCAGATTGACTATCAGCGCACCTATAACAGCACCCTTCAACGAACCACGACCACCCAGAGCTACCCAAATCAACATCTCGATTGAGGCACGCACATCCATACGACCAGGAGTTACGATTCCAGTTTGTGGAAGGTACAACATACCTGCGACCATAGCTATCAACGCTCCGATAACAAAGATTGCAGTTTGGTAGTGTGCCACCTTATATCCTGTGAATCTTAGGCGAGACTCACTGTCGCGAATACCCACCAATACTTTACCAAATTTAGATTGCGTAAGAGCCTTAGAGCCAATGTAAACCGCTATCAACGCCACGACTGTAAATACATACAATCCCAATTTCACCGCCTCGCTACGCAAATCCATGCCCAACATTGATTGGAAGTTGGTGAGTCCATTACTTCCGCCCAACATAGTCTCGTTGCGAGAGAATAGGAGGAACATAGCCCACGCAATAGCCTGCGTGATGATGGCAAAGAACACACCCTTGATGCGTCTGCGGAATATGAAGTTACTAATCATCGCAAAGCCAATGGTGGCGATGATGGTAAATATAATAGCACCTCCAAACGATTGAAATGGTTTCCAAAATAGAGGCAGGTCAGTCACCTGATTCCACTCCATAAATTGCGGAACCAAAGAACCCTCGGGGAGGTTCGCCACGGTGAGGTACATACCCATACCATAAGCACCCAAACAGAAGAAGAAGGCTTGGCACATAGTCATGATTCCCGTGTATCCCCAAATCAAATCGACTCCAATAGCAGCGATGGCAAAACACAAGTAGCGACCCCAAAGAGTTACTGTGTCGATGGCAACAAGCCCCGTGAGATTCGCCACTGGGAGCAGAATCATAAAGACGAGTACCAATACATATATTAATTTATCTTTTTGCATAATAATATCTTAACTTTGAGTTCACTTTTTAATCATCACCAATGCGTCCCTTGTCGGCAAAGAGACCCTTAGGTTTGTACTGCAAGAATATAATGATAAGAAGAAGTATCATAACCTTGCCATACACAGCCTCGAAACCTGCCTCGAACACCTTAGACAACACTCCAATACCCATACCCGACACAGCGCAACCTGCCAATTTACCTACTCCTCCTGTTACAACCGTGAGGAATGAATCTACGATGTAGGTTTGACCCATGTTCGGCACAACATTACCCACAAGCGTTATGGCACAACCAGCGATACCTGCCAAACCAGAACCCAACATAAAGGTAATCATGTCGATTTTCTTGGTCGAGATACCCACACAAGCACTCATATTACGATTCTGGGTCACCGCACGAATTCTAACTCCCAAGCGTGTGCGTTGGAACAAGAGATATACGCCAATGAAAATCACAATCGTGAGGACAATGATAAACAAGCGGTTGTAGGGGAATATAAGCCCATGACCAAGCGATATACCACCCGACAATATAGCTGGAGCCTTCACGGTTGTCAAATCACCAAATATTGAGCGAGCCAACTGTATAAGTATCAAACTAATACCTAGGGTTGCAAGCATACTCTCAAGTGGACGAGAGTACAAATGTTTAAGCACCGTACGCTCAATCAAAAGTCCAAAGAGTGCCGCCACGCAGAACGACAGAGGCAACGACACAAAGAACGCCATGTCGAACCATGCCGCAGGCAAGAACTTATCGAAGAGCTGCTGCACGCAATATGTGGTGTATGCTCCAATCATCAAGAACTCACCGTGGCTCATATTGATGATACCTGCCAATCCATACACAATCGAGAGACCCAACGACACCAAAATCAGAATACTACCCAAGCTAAGTCCGCTAAATACATTTTGGTAGATATTGTTGTTGCGCTCCACCATGTCGTAATACTTCACCAGTTTGCGACCCTTCGCAAGGTTGGTGTTCGACACCCCTTCACGAGCCATATATTCACGCACGGCATTGGCATATACCAAATCTTCGCTCTCAACTATGGCGTCAATAGCTATGTTTTGCTTATCTACATCGCCAACCAATAGGTATAACTTGTAGAGTGACTCAGTAGCTTTAGCCTTAACTTTTTTGTCTGTCTCGCTCTGCGAAGCAGATTCAAGGAGTGGAATATCTTGCTCACTCTTCATGAGTGCGATAGACTCATAGGCTGCACCTCGCACCGCTGCCGACTCATCCTTAAGGTCTATAAATGGTTTGAGAGATGATAGCTTTACTCTATCCTTACGAGCCAAAGTGACTTGACTCGCATACTTTCCGCCGAGCAAATCCTCGACAAAAAGCATTGTGCTATCACTACGACTTGTGCTTAGGAAAGCACACGCCTCGCTCACCAACTCCTTATCACCACTAAGGATGTCGGCTATGGCAGAGCCGACCGACATCCCTGGTTGTGCATAGATTTGGTAACCAAACAGCATTGATAGCATGGTTATCAATATTTTACGCATAATACTTCAATTTACTACTTTGAATACTCACTGAAAGGCTCTGGGATAACCAACTCCTCTGTGCGGCTCAAGATCTCGAATTGACCATTCTCCTTGATCTCACCAATTACAGCATATTTAGCCAAGTGGTGGTTGTCTGTGTGCATCTTCACTACACCTGCTGGTGACGCGAACTCCATGTCTGAGAGTGCTGCGATAACATCCTTCACCTCGAACGATTGTGCCTTCTCTACAGCTGCTGCCCACAAGTAGATGTCTGTGTATGCCCAGCAGATTGGGTCGTCAGTCACGCGGCTCTCGCCTCCTGCCAACTTGTTCTTTGCACAGAATGCTTTGAAATCTGCCACGAACTTCTTATTTGCTGCCGACTCGTCGCTTTGGAAGTAGTTCCATGCTGCCAAGTGACCTACCAAGTACTCTGTGTCCATTGCACGAAGCTCATCCTCAGCTACAGAGAACGCCATGATTGGGCATTTGTCAGCTGTAAGACCTTGGTTTGCAAACTCTTTGTAGAAAGGAACGTTGCTATCACCATTGATTGTACTAAGTACGCAAGCGTCACCCGATGATGCGAAAGTCTTAATCTTCGATACGATTGTTTGGTAATCTTGGTGTTGGAATGGAGTGTACTCCTCTATGATACTCTCAGCAGGAACACCCTTAGCCAATAGGTAGTTTTTGAGGATGTTGTTTGCCGTGCGTGGGAACACATAATCTGTACCCAACAAGTAGAACTTCTTGAACTCACCACCCTCCTCGCTCATGAGGTAGTCAGCAGCTGGAATCAACTGTTGGTTAGGTGTAGCACCCGAGTAGATGATATTTGGAGAACACTCTTGACCCTCATATTGAACTGGGTAGAACAACAAGCCACCATACTCCTCAAACACTGGAAGAACCGCCTTGCGTGATACCGAAGTCCAACATCCAAACACCGCAGCTACCTTATCTTTACCCAACAACTCCTTAGATTTCTCTGCAAACAAATCCCAGTTCGACGCTGGGTCTACAATCTTAGCCTCGATGGTTTTGCCCATAACGCCACCCTTAGCGTTAATCTCCTCGATAGCCATCATCATCACATCACGAAGCGACACCTCCGAAATAGCCATCGTTCCACTAAGCGAGTGTAGGATTCCAATCTCTACGACATCATCCTTTGCTGTCTCGGCCGAAGGGCAACCTGTTAGAGTTAGAGCTGCTGCAAAAAGCGCAGATGCTGCTGCGATTGATTTAAACATCTTTTTCATTTTCTTATCTTTTTAATTATTATTTGCCTAGAAATTAGAATATAAATAGTTGCAACTGAAGTTGAACAGAGCTAAATGATTTGTTGATAACCGAGTTCTCACGAGCCAAGTACGACAATCTCACATTTGTGCCATAACCATTGAAGAAGTAGTTAAGACCACCACCATACACTGTGTCATCCATTCCGCCATCTCTCACACTCGACAACTCATACTTCACCCAAGGTTGCAATTTGCAGCTTTTGAAGTAGTAACCAAGCTCTAAGAACACAACATCTTGCTCTGGTAATGCTACCGAATATTTCTTTGCTGAGTCGCCACCTGTCATCCACGAATAAGCGAAGTTAGCTGTCACAGAACCTGCATCACCTGCTGGCATGTCGAGAAATGCGTCCACTCCTGCAGCTATATACTCACCTTGATTGTCCACTCCTGCCGCAACAGACAATGTTTTGCCCTCGCCGAGGTTTGTGCCCGAGTAATTATCCTCGCCTATGATATTGTACTGCACACGACCTATGTAGCGTAGAACATCTGGATCTGAAGTGAAGTCGTGACCCATAAATGCACCAACGCTATACTTCAACTTTTTGTCGAGCAACGAACCCGAAAGATTAATACCCACATCACGTCCGCAATCATTATCCATTATGCCGCTAGCGTTGTATTGGAAATATGCGAAATCGTTTGCCATAAGAGTACCACCTGTTTGCAATCCATTGCGGTTAAACGACACCAACATCTTGCCAGCCGACAATTTGAATGCGTCGCAGAATGTGTGGTCGTACTGTGCATCCAGCACTCTTACCGCTGCTGTCTTTCCTTGCTGATTTATCGAAGCCGAGATATCGGTCTCGAAGAAGAAGTAATCCTTTTCTGAAAGTTTTGTTTCGAAGAGAATACGAGCACGATATACCGCTGCCTCATAACCATAATCTTTTGAATCACTATCTGTTGAGCCAAAACCCTCTTGCTGAGCTTGCAAATAGGTGTGAAACAACAATCCCGTATTCAACTCTGGCTTGAACTGTGCCGAAGCTGAAAAAACACTCATACTACATAGTGCCAAAGCACCAATTGCCGATTTAGTAAAATTTTTCATTTTTTCTCCTTTTAATTTAACCTTAAACCTAACTAACCTTTTTTGTTTTTCTGTTACTAATCTGGGTGCAAGTAAGCCAAAAAAAGGGAGTCTAAAGCTATTATAAAAGGTATAAAAATTTACTGCAATAGCCGATAATACAAAATATCAACCAAAGTAGCACAAAAAGTTTATTATTTATTTTAATAACACCCAATCACTATAAAATCATAATTCGGCACAAAAGTGCACAAAAAAGATGAATCTATCCAATTTCCAGTAGAAATGGATAGACTCATCTAAAATATTTTAAAAACTAGAACTATTTAACCCAGTTACCTATGTCGGTATTAAACAACCCCTTTTCGCCTATTTTTATGGTCGGAATAACACATAACGACATAAATGATAGGGTCATTAGCGGAGCATCCAAGGTTGAACCCATACGTTGCACCACTTCGCAAATTTCTTTGTACTTGCGAGCCACATCTCCGCACTCCTCATCGCTCATAATACCACCCACAGCCATAGCCAAAGAGCTAACACTCAACCCATCACACACCGCAATTCCACCTCTATTGACAATCAATGTATTGATAGCCGTAGAGAGTTCAATATCGCTACACCCAACAGCTATGATATTGTGCGAATCATGCGAAATTGTAGATGCCATAGCTCCACGCTTAAGACCAAAACCTTTGCAGTAAGCAACTTGTGGCACACCATTATTATACCTATTTATATATACAATCTTCAACAAGTCCGACTCCAAATCCGACTCCAAGTTGTCGTATGAGCGAGTAGGTTTATATACATACTTCTTCGTGATAATTTCGCCTGGGACAACCTCTATCGCCACTTGATTAGCCGTAACCTCCTTTGCCAAAGCACTTAAGGCTACTCTGCGGTGGCGGAAATTATTAAACGCTGGAGCATCCTCTGCTGTTGTAGCCACTGCCTCGCCTTCCATTGTTGGAATCGTCTCCTCAGCACTCACATCATATCGCAACTCACCATCAACAAACACCTTTGCGACGTTAAAATCCGTAAGATTATCCACAACAATAAAATCTGCCATATCGCCCTCTTGGAGTGTTCCGACGCTCAAATCGTAGTGCTCCACACCATTCATAGAGGCTATACGCAACACATCAAAGATATCGAATCCATCCGCCACAGCTCTCCTAACTAGGTGGTTTATGTGACCACGCTCACACAAATCGTCGGCATGCAAATCGTCACTACAAAACATCACCTCCTCGGGATGCGACTCAATTAGAGACTTGAGAGCCTCATAATTTCGGCAAGCACTACCCTCACGAATAAGGATTTTCATCTCCTGCTCAATCTTCTCTAGAGCCTCTGCCAAAGATGACGACTCATGATCTGTTATGATTCCGCAATCGACATACGCCTCCAAACTCTTGCCCGACAACATTGGTGCGTGACCATCCACAGGCAATCCATTGCGCAAAGCGATCTCAATCTTAGCTATCACACCCCAATCCTTAGACAACACACCTCCGATATTCATCATCTCGGATAGAGCAACAAAATCGCCCGACTTGGACATACGCTCAACATCTTCGACCGTAATTTCGCCACCCGCCACATCATAAGGGGTAGCTGGCACACACGACGGAATAGTGAAAAAGGTCTTGATAGGTGACTCCTCAGCACTTTTGCGCATGTAATCTATACCCTTCATACCCATAACATTGGCTATTTCATGTGGATCTGACACCACCGCCACAGTTCCCGATTTAATCGCCTCACGACCAAACTGCTTGGGGGTGAGTAGCGAACTCTCAATATGTATGTGCGAATCCACAAATCCAGCCATTATATACCCTTGACTCTCGGTTATTGGCTCACGTGTAACCGCCACTATTATACCATCCTCTACGCATACAGACCCCTCGAATATCTCACGATTATGGATATCGACAATCTGACCCTCAATCTTAAAGTTCTCTTGCATTTGTTTGTTTATTTATTTTTATGGCAGCAAAGGTAACATATTTTATAGTATTGCAAAATTTTTTTGCCCCTATAAAGATTAGCTATTGTGCCAAAAGTAGACTAAAGCTCCAAACTTCGGCATAGTTTTAGTATCAACACCCTCAGAGCCCAAATATTTTTATTATATTTGCGTTATAATAGTAAAAAATATAACTATGAGAAAGTTTTGTTATTATATAATCGCATTAACGTTCATCGTCCTAATGAACGGTTGTAGCGCAGCATATTGGAGCGGAACAAGCTTTAGTGGAGATGATATGTATGACACTCATCCAACCACCTCGCCACGCACGGTTGTTGCATCTTCACCCACCCCTTCATACGCCGCATATCAACGCCCCAGCAGCTACTACCAATATCAATATGCACCCATCGAGGAGCAGGATTCGGTTGTGGTGGTTGAGGCTCAATATATACCTTCGACCTTCGACGTTTGGGATGAGGAGCAAATTGCTACGTCAAACATATATGTGTCATACAGCTACGACCCTTGGTGGGGTTATAGATACGACCCATTCTACTACAACTATTATGGCTGGGGATACCCATATTATTACCATCCGCACTACCCTGGGTGGCACAGACCACGCCCAATATACACTCGCTACCCACCCCGCAGGACAAACATCGTAACCCGACCATCTACATCTGCCCCCTCTCGAGGCACATCATCCTCATCGACATCTGTGAGAAAACCATCGTCGTCGTCATCGTCGTCCAGCTCATCGAAATCAAAATCATACAGAGGGCAAAGTGTAGGCACAACAACAAGTGGCAGTTACAAGCGAGCAACAACGACATTTAATTCGTCATCATCCTCGCAATCAACAAGTTCGAGTAGCAGTTCCTCGTCATCAAGTAGTGGTAAAAGTTCTAGATAAAAAAATAACGTGAGTTATGAAAAAAATTATATTTACATTAGCAGCAGCTATGCTCCTCTGCGCAAATACTCAAGCACAGAGATACACAGGATTACTAGCGAATATTGATGGGCTAACGGTTGGCGATATGGTGGGCATATCACAATCTCAATTTCAGTACGGCACAGCACGAAATATGGCTATGGCTGGTGCTCTATCGTCTCTGGGAGCAGATGTTTCGGTCATGGCGACCAACCCTGCTGGACTTGGTATGTTCTCTAAATCCGAAATATCGGTCACCCCAATGATTACTTCGCAGCGTAGCAACCACAACGCCTCCAACTATATGGATAACTCCAAAACCTCATTTTCGATGAGCAATGTCGCTATGGTTGTCACTATACCGACCAACTATTCGGCACGTGGTCTACTGAGCATCAGCATGGGTTTTGCGTATAACAAAACTGCCGATTTGAACTACAACACATCGTTTTACAGCTCATCCACAGGTCGCAGCAGCTCCATTGGCGAGTTTTTCTCGGCGCAACTATCGGGCGATAATATCGCACTGTCGGATGTGGCAGGCAACAACAACCCCACATGGAACAATATAAACACCGATGTTTGGGGTGCTGTACTTGGATATAAAGTTGGGTTGGCAGATTATGACACCTCCGAGGGGTGGTACCCAGGGTGGATTAGCGAGGATGCAGGCGTGGGACACTACGTCACCATGGAGAGCATAGGTAGCGTGGGCGAGTATGACATATCTATGGGTGCAAACATCAGCAACAAATTCTATATTGGTGCAACATTGGGCATCACCAGTCTCAACCAAAGAATTAACTACAACTACTCGGAGGATTACACCTCTCAAGGGTCGTCGGACTATGAGTTAAACTACGCCCACTACAACCAAACGGCAATCCTCAATGGTACGGGAGTAAACTTCAAATTGGGTATCATATATCGCCCAACCACACAATTCAGGGTTTCGTTTGCGGTGCACACACCCACAGCATACACCATAGACCGAGAGTACCAAGCGGCAGCAGCTAGCTCCGTGAAGGTTAATACCGCAACCCCAGAAGAGGATATTAATCCAGACTCTTCGGGCAACGCCTACTTCGAGGAGACTTCGCCCTTGCTAGCCGACTACGACGAATATGGATGGTGCTTCAAAACTCCAACTAGAATCCTCGCTGGCGCATCATACCTCATTGGCAACAGAGCTATTGTTTCTATTGATTATCAACGAGATTGGTACAATAATATGCGCATGACATCCGCTCCGTATGGCATCAACACATACGACTACGAGAATCAAGCAAACAGCTATTTAAAGGCGACAAATACCCTACGCATAGGTGGTGAGTTTAGGGTGACACCTAAGATTTCGCTACGTGCAGGTTATGGATTTGCGAGCTCTACAATCCAAGGTGACAACATCGTAAACACCCCAATATCACCTACGGTGGAGAGTGTAAACTACTGCTCCGCAGGTGTGGGATTTGCAGTTAGCAAAAGTTGTTCTATAGATTTTGCGTATATGCGCCATACAACTCATTACACAGATTTTCAACTATTTGAAGCCGCAAATGCACAAGTCTACAGCTTAGATATCGTGCGCAACAACTTCGCTATGACCACCTCTATAAAGTGGTAACAGAGTCCGCTACAACAGCAACCTGCACAGAGTCGGGTTGCTGTGCCTCCTCTTGCTCTATCTGCGCCTCTTGCTGCGCTGCCTCCTCTTGCTCTTTGGCTCTTTGTGCTCGGCGTTTTGCCTGCATCTGAGCTCGGCGTGCATCTATCTCGGATTGCAACTCATCCGACGAGGCATCTATGGTTGTCAGATAATCCATGTATGTTTGACGCTGTTGGTCGAAATCTGTTTTTTTGAGCTTCGCCTTGGTAATCTTAAATTTGTAGTCGTTGAGGTCACCCGTGATATCTACACCCGCCTTAAACGGAAGTGGCGATTTGATTATAGATACATTATATGCGTAATCCACATCGAACGTCTCGGGATTAATCGTCTGTGTACCACCAATATATGCAATATACCTATCTATTGACATTGAGAATGGCAACACATCTATCGTAGACTCCGAAATCAGCGCAAACACCTCCAGCGAATCTATCATATTGCGCTCCTTATTCTTGAACATCAACGTTTTAGACAAATCTGCAAATGTTTCGCTATCCATCAGCACCAAATTTTTGCCCTTGAATCTCACCGCACTACAAAGCGTGGTGTAATCCACATCCGAATTGCTATCAATATTGGCATTGAGTTTAAGGTTCAAATCTACAACTCCCTCAAAAGATTCAACCATTGGGAACATGCTCTTAACATCGGGCATAAGCTCATCTAGGCGACCAATCTCAGCCCCCACCAAATCAACATTTGCAAATATATTGGAGCTTTCGCGATTTATATTTCTATACACCATCGACGCTGTGGTTTGTGCACCAATAGCCCTAAGTGCCAACTTATCAAGCGTAAGCGTACCATTATCGAGCTTTGCACGCCCCTCCACACCCTCAATCTCAGCCTTGTCGAGTATCGCTTTGTCGATATCTAAGTCAAACGTGAAACTCATCCTGCGAGGCACAAGAAACATTGTGCTCTGCGCCATCATCACAGAATCACGCTGCGCCAAAGTCAAAGAGTCACTCTCCACAGGAATTATATGCTCCACACTCTGTGCAACCTCCGTATCACTCTCATACTCATCACTATCCAACATCAAAACACTACTATTCGAAGCCTCAATAATCTCGTTGAAATTCATCATCGAAGCCTTGATTGCCAACTCTCCACTCAATGCTGCACGAGGTTCAACAAACAATTTAGTGAGTAAATTATGAATATTTCCTGTTGCCACAAGCTCACTCTCGCCCATCTTCACCCTTGCATTGTTTAGATATATGGTCTTATTACTCACCGACACATTTGTCTCTGGCACAGTTATTTGAAGTGGGAATAAATCTGTAAACAAACCCAAATCCGAAAATGCGACACTACCCTCCATATCCCATTTCTTGGGTTCGAGCCTACTCATCGACAGCGACATATCCACAGATGACAGGGTCATATCTGAGTTGTAGCTTGGCTCATGGGCACTCACCTGCTGGCTATTTATCTTAGCTCTAACCTTCGGTTCAACATCCCCTTTTTGAGGTATGACGATAATCGTTATATCCGAGCTCTCCAACGTAGACTTAAATAGGCTATCGACACCCACCTCCATATTCTTAGCCACACCACGTAATCCAACGCCATTCACATCCGAAGTTGCACGATCAAAATTTGCTCCGCCACTCAACTCTATATCCTGAATTGCAAGGTACTCACCCGTTTTCGACCGATACTCCAAATTTGTGAAGTTCACCTTCGAACGCAACGTGCGACTATCATTCTCCGCCCGCACCTTGTCGCCAAACAACATACGCCCCTTTTTGGCCTGCATATATATGTATGCCACCGACGATGTATCCTGCTCAAATTTGCTTGCATCAAACGAAATTTCGAGATCCGTGAAATTGGACTCTCCATTGATATATAGATCAGCAAATTTCCTATTCTCCACATCCGACAACTTGAATTTAGCCTTCAAATCACCGCTGCTACTACCCTTGCAAATAATACCCTCATTCAATGGGAACACCTCCGTAAATCTATCAAAATCAATCTTCGACGACACACTCATATCCACCACTGGATCCTCTATCATATTGTCCACACGACCCACAAGTGTCAAATCCAAAATCTCCGAAGTATTGACATACAGCGACTTAACATCCGCATACGAATTCTTTGGCTCATTCAAATCCACATACATGTGGGCATCGCAATCTACCCTCTCCAACGCCAATTTGCGTGATTCATACTTCGCATTTGCATTATCTATCTTCAGCGTAGCATTAAATATTGGTATCGAATTATCAGAATACAAACCCTCCGCCGCCAGCTTCAACACCACCGACCCATCAGCCGTAATTTTATCCTTAGCATCCACCACCGACGAGGGTATGAGTGCCAAAAACTCCGTCAATGAAGGGGTATCCAACAGAGCCTTCATATCCACCTGCACTCCATTGTTTATGGTGTCACGCCTTAGTGTACCCTTGGTTCTTAGATCTATCCCATTGAGTTTTACACGTGCTCGCTCGAAACTTAGCTGCATAGAGTCTCTGTCATACAACATCTGCGAACGTAAATCCATGGATGTCTTTTTGACCAGCAAATCACCAGCATGCCACACAATCAAGTTACTAAAAGCGGTTTTAACCTCCAAATCGCTAACTGTAGAGGATAGATTCATCGACATATCGATTCCAAAATTCTCGATTCTCGTATAAAACTGCTTCGTTCTATCATCTATAACTATCTGCGTGGAGTCAATCTTCAACCTCCGAATCGACAAGGAGTAGTCACCCACATCCATGCCACTTAGCGAATCCACCTCCTGCGTCGGCTCACTCTGCTCAGGCAAGATAAAGGTCTTGATGGGTCCATTCAACGAATCCACATAGACATATATGCTTGCACCTCTCAACGAGAAGTGATTCACCTGCAACTTCTTAGACATCAACGCCACAGGATCTATCGCCAAACGACACTGCCTAGCAAATACCAAATCACTAATACTATCCTTAGTCTGCGCAATACGCAGAGAATCAATGCGCAACGTAACATTCGGGAAACGCGTAAACAACGACAAATCGACACTCTTAATCGATACTTCACTTTTGGTGTGCTTCTGCAACAGATCCACTACCTGAGGAGTCAAAACCTCAGGCGTAAAAACTAACCCAATAATCACCCCCCATGCAAGGAGCACAACACCTATTAATATAAATAACCACTTAAATATAGCACCAACAATTTTCATATCAACGTAATTTAATTTCACGAAAGTTCTATCATATACGCAAAGGTAATAAAGAAAAAAATGTTATCGCATATTTTGTAAATGCTGAATTCAACCTGCAAATGCAACTGAATTCATAGTTAATATTTGTTTGAATTTTTCATTTGGCGTGAGGTATCCGAGCCTTTTACGAGGTCGATTATTTAGCTTGTTT
>JBCQUV010000067.1:0-3802 GCA_047173765.1 Rikenellaceae bacterium | reverse complement strand
GAAGGAGAGTTTTTTCTCTCTTTCCTCTCTGAAAAAATATTTTATCCTATTCCCTGCAACATTCAAATTCCTCAGTTGCATTTACAAGTTGAATTCAAGATATAATAACGAACGGAAATCGAATAACATATAAATAGATGGAGTTAATAGATTACACACTGGGTGGCATCATCACAAAATGGGCTACCGAGACTCCCGATAAGGAGTTTTTAGTGTCCCCATATTTGGGTGTCAGATATACCTACGCTGAGTTTAGCCAAAGAGTGGACTCTTTGGCATTGGCATTTGCGAGCATGGGGGTGTCGAGCGGAAAGAAGGTTGGTATCTGGGCAACTAATCATCCCGATTGGATTACGGTATTTTTTGCCACAGCACGCCTAGATGCAGTGTTGGTGACTGTGAATACTAACTACAAAGCCACAGAGTTGGAGTATATAATGGCTAATGCCGATATTCATACGATGTGCCTCATAAGCGGCTATCGAGACTCTGATTACGTAGATATTCTTCACTCGGTAGTTCCAAGCATGAAAACTCTGAAGGAGGGTGAGCAGATTGCATCTCCCAAGCTCCCAGAGTTGCGCAATGCTGTATATATCGGCGAGGGTTGCCCTGTGGGTATGGTCAATATTGACGACCTTGTAGCACGTGGTGCAACCATGCCTCGTGAGGCGTATGATGCAGCACAGGAGACGATAAGTTGCCACGATGTGGTAAATATGCAATACACTTCGGGGACTACTGGATTCCCCAAGGGGGTGTTGCTCACGCACTACAATATACTTAACAATGGAAAGGCTACGGGTGAGTTTATGCGTTATAGCAGTGCCGACAAATTGTTGGTGTGTGTGCCTATGTTTCACTGCTTTGGTTGCGTGTTGGCACTCTGTGCGGTGATTACTCATGGTGCAACTATGGTGCTGTTGGAGGAGTTCGACCCACTCAGGGTATTGGAGTCTATTCACAAGGAGAGATGTACTATATTGTATGGTGTGCCGACGATGTTTATTGCGGAACTTCACCACCCACTCTTTGACACTTTCGACTTGAAGTCATTGCGCACGGGAATCATGGCGGGTGCAGTGTGTCCTATCGAGACTATGAATGCCGTGATGGAGCGTATGAATTGCAATGTCATAAGCATATATGGACTCACCGAGAGTTCGCCAGGTATGACGGGTTCAGATTTTGATGATTCTACCGAAATTCGCTCAACAACCGTGGGTCGAGAGTTCCCAGGCATAGATGTTAAAATCCTAGACCATAACACTGGCGAGGAGCTCCCTGATGGAGAGCAGGGCGAAGTGTGTTGCCGAGGTTGGAATGTGATGAAGGGGTACTACAACAACCCCGAAGCTACAGCCGAGGTTATAGATGAGCGTGGATTTTTGCACTCTGGTGATTTGGGATTGCGTGACAAGAATGGATACTTCCACATCACGGGGCGCATCAAGGAGATGATTATTCGTGGTGGAGAGAATATCTATCCGCGCGAGGTGGAGAACTACCTATTTAACATTTCGCAAATTAAGGGCGTAGAAGTTGTCGGTATTCCTTCACCTAAGTATGGCGAGCAGGTGGCGGCATTCGTAACTCTCAAGGAGGGTCAAACTCTCGTTGCGGAGGATATCCGTAAATTTTGTGAGGGTAATATTGCACGTTACAAAATCCCTAAATATATCTTCTTTATTGAGGAGTTCCCGATGACCGCAAGTGGCAAAATCCAAAAATACAAACTCAAAGATTTAGGCGTGCAGCTTATGGCGGAGCGTGGCGAGGAGATTGTATAAGTAGTTTTCCTGAGGATATGTGGTGCCTAAATGGCAGCTTTAGTTTTAGAGGTTTACAGTGTAAAAAGCTGTAAGCCTCTGTTTTTGTTTGGGTTATAGTAGATTAATGTAGACGGATCAGAGGGTATTAACCCTTTTTTGGAGTTAAACACTATTCTTTGTGTAGTCTTATATGTCGGGTTGGGAAATGTGTATTTTATGGGCTGTTCTTAATTGAAGAGCGGATGATAATAACACACTACCAAGGCTTCATATATGTAGCTACATATTTTTGAACGTTAAATTCTAAAGAAGTATGTTTACAATTAACATCAAGGGTAAGACCAATCCCAAAGACAACAAAATGGTCAAATTAGAGATTGTTTTCTTTAAGACAGGTTATGCACGTGTGACTAAAGTATTGCCAGTTACTGGTCCACTAAAAGATTGGAATGTTGCTTCGCAATCTTTCAAAGGAAGCAGCAGTACTCTGACCTCTAAAAACAAGATGCTGTTCGAACTTAAAAATAGTTATCAGAAGGTAGCCGAGGATTGGGAGTACGAAGGTCGTCTGTGGTCGCCAGTAGAACTCTCTCACTGTTTCGATGAAGTGAAGAGTCGCAAGGAGGAGAATAAATCTTTATCCGTGGCACAGATGATCGAAGTTCAAATTGAGCGTTTTACCAATAAGGAGAGATATAAGAATGGGCAGATCATTAGTTGTGTGAATAACACTCGCTCCTATATCAACCTCAGAAACTCTCTGACAGATTTCACCAAAGCGACTTACAACAAATCATTCTCGTCATTCTACTTTAAGGATATCAACGAGAGGTTTTTGCTGGACTATACTCTATATATTCAGAAACGAGGTATTGAAAATGGCAATAAGGGCGGTAAGGTACAAAAGTTACGTAAACTTAGAGCTGTTTGCCGACAAGCAGAAAATCACGGTATTTATGGAGTCGATATGAAAGCGTTCGAATGTTTAGGTGAAAATATGAAATGGGACACCACAACCTCAAAGGCTGTATCCTATAAAGATATTGCAAAGATTGAGCACATCGACCGTTCTCTGTTCACGAAATCAGAGAATCTATATTTAGACCTTTTTCTGTTTAGCTATTATACTGGTGGTATTGCCAACGCCGATGTCTGCCATTTAACGTGGGATTCTATTCAGGGGAACTCAGTAATATATGAGCGAATGAAATTCCCCAAGCAAGCTAAGCCATTTCTAATTGATAAGGCAAAAGCAATAATGGATAAGTATCGAGGTGCGGCATATGAAAATTATGTCTTCCCTGTTTTCTCAAAAAAGCATATTAGCGATATGCAAAAAGTAAGGCGCATAACAAATGTTACAGCAGGAGTCTCTAAGACCCTAACCAAGGCGTGTAAGATAGTTCGATTAAAATGTAAAATGACATGGTATTCTGCTCGTGCGAGCTTTATCACTCGTATGGTTGACGAGGGTTATTCTCCATACGTTGTAGCAGAGATGGCGGGCAACAGTCCAATGGTTATATATAAGCACTACTACAAAAATACCCACGGCAAAGATATGTTAGGAGAGATAAATTCGATTTTTAAGTAGAATTTTTCTCTCTGGTTAAACCTTTTTTAGATATATTCGCTACTCTTTTACATAGGATAGTAAAATGAACTGAGAAATGGGAACAAAACGAAGATGCTATAGGCTTGAATCGTGTTGTAAAAATACCGCATATTTTAAAATGTGCAGTAGATTTGCAACAAAAGAATGAGAGCTATAGAAGAATACGATAGATTTGAGGCGTGTTCTAAAAACACTGCAAATGTCGACAAGTGCAGTAGATTTGGAACACGCAGCAAAAAATCGATAATTTTTCGCTAAAAGTAAACCTTCTCAGAAATTTTCACTATACTTATATGGTAACGGTACTTCGATAGTGCCACAAAATTAATTTTAAACAAAAAATGGAAATGAAAATGAACAACAACAATGTAATCGCAACACTTGCATCAATCGACAGAAATGCTCTTAGTAATGA
>JBCQUV010000066.1:0-3853 GCA_047173765.1 Rikenellaceae bacterium | reverse complement strand
ATACAAATGGACTCATTAGGCAATACATCCCCAAGGGAACGGACTTTAGTGAAGTAACCGCAAAGCAGATTAAATGGATTGAAAACAAGCTAAATAATAGTCCTCGTAAAAGACTCGGATACCTCACACCAAATGAAAAATTTAAACAAATTATTAATATGAATTCAGTTGCATTTGCAGGTTGAATTCAGCACCCATTAAATTAGATAAATATGAAATATGATGTATTTATAAGTTATTCGAGCAATGACCAAAAGGTGGCGGAGGCTATATCTCATCATCTCGAGGAGAACAAGATTAGATGTTTCATTGCATATCGGGATATTCCCAAAGGCGTTGTTTGGAGTAGTGCTATAACAGATGCCATCGAAAACTGCCTAATGATGTTAGTTGTTTTCTCCGAGGATTTCAACAATTCGAATCAAGCAGATTGGGAAATTGAGATGTGCAGCAAAGAGAAAAGAGCTATTTTGACATATCGTATCACCGATACAGTTTTTGAAGGGGCAAAGAAATATTACCTGAAAGATAAGAGTGTGATTGATGCATTCCCCAATCCTAAGTCAAATTTTGGAGAGTTACTTGACTCTATATGTAAATTGATTAATGAGCAGAAAATCATTATCGAAAATCGAAGTAAAAAGCTACGAGCAAATATTAAAGGGGGTGCCAATTCACCTAAACAACCCGAAGCGGAAAGAGAGATCACGAGATTAACAACCCCCTCGGGCGACACCTATGTCGGAGAGGTGGATAGTAGTGGAATACCAGACGGCAAGGGCATCCACACTTGGACTAATGGTGACAGTTATGAAGGCGGCTTCATTGATGGCCGCCTACACGGCAAGGGAGTTTACATTTTCGCTGACGGCGATAGGTATGAGGGCGACTTCGTTGAAGATGAAATGCACGGCAAGGGAGTCTACATTTGCGCTAACGGCGATAGGTATGAGGGCGACTACGTTAATGGCGACAGATACGGCAAAGGAGTCGCCACTTATGTTAATGGTGATAAGTACGAGGGCGACTTCGCTAAAGGCAACCGACACGGCAAAGGTGTCTACACTTATGCTAATGGCGATAAGTATGAGGGCGACTTTGCTAACGACAAACAACACGGCAAGGGCATCTACACTTGTGCTAATGGCAATAAGTATGAGGGCGACTACTTTGAAGATAAAATGCACGGTAAAGGAGTCACCACTTATGTTGATGGCGATAAGCATGAGGGCAACTACGCTGATGGCAACCGACACGGCAAAGGTGTATACACTTGGGCTAATGGCGATAAATATGAGGGTGGCTTCGCTAACGACAAACAACACGGCAAGGGCATCTACACCTGGGCTGATGGTCGAACAGAAGCTCAAGAGTTCAAAGAGGGAGTTGAAATATAAATAATGATGATGAAATATGATGTGTTTATAAGTTATCGCCGAAAGGGCGGGCGAGACACAGCAAGGATTATCCAGCAGACTCTGCGTAGCTATGGAAATAACGTGTTTTTAGATTTTGACTCGTTGCAGGATGGCGTTTTTAATAGCCAAATTTTTGAGGCTATTGAGTCTACACCAATATTTTTGTTGGTACTGTCCAAAGGCTCTATGCAACGTTGCGTAAACGATGGCGATTGGGTTGCTCAAGAGATTGAGCACGCCATAAAGCACAATAGAAAAATTGTGCCTGTGAATATTGATGGGGAGTTTGATGGATTGAAATTTCAAACCTTAATTCGTGCCACTTAAGGGAACAAAACCATGGTTTTGTGACTAAGTCCCCGCCCAAAGGGAGGGGATTTAGGGGTGGGGTAAAGTACAAATATATGAAAACAACCGAAAATATTTCAAACCTTAATTCGCATATATAGTTAATTATGATACAGATACAAATAGCAGTAGCAGTACTACTCGTATTAACCCTCTACATCCTACTCCTAGCGCGACTGCGTCACCGAGTGACAACTTTTCGCAACTATGTGTTGCTACCCATAACGGCACTACTGGGTTTTGGAGTCTACTTCGTGGGTTACTACTCGCTCTATGAGTATGATATTTCGACCAATATCATCTGGGCAATTATATCAACAGTGGAGATGGTGGTAATGAATCTCGACCTTGAACACATTGCGCAGTCATGCCGCGAGAACACGTTATATATGTCAATTTTCACACTAGCACACGCCATGGCGATAGTGTTAGTTGCCACAACCATATTAAGCATTTGGGGCAAGAGGCTGACTACAAAGATGATACTACGCATATGTCGAAACAAGCGTAGCTACATCTTCTTCGACACCAACAACGAGGCTATGACCCTAGCCACAGATTTATTGCGCAAGGAGAGTAGCCGAATAGTAATCTTCGTGAGTGACGATGAGAGCAAAGTCGAAGATATTGAGCGAATAGGAGCCTATTATATTGATCCCTCGAAGTCTCACAATAAGTTGGGTGGCTCGTCGTTATTCACCAATATCATTAGCTCCAACTCCGAGCTGTTCTACCTGTCGGCAAATGAGGCGCAGAATATGAATGGTGCTCTATATATACTATCTCTGCTCAGCCAATTGTCACCCGAAAAGCTGCGCGTGGCTGAGGAGAGTATAGATTTACATATACGCATTGACTCCGACGATATGCAACAGGTGTTCGAGGAGTCACGAAAGGCACGAGGTGTAAATCTGAATTTTTCGATTTTTAACGAGGCGGAGATTATAGCCACACAATTCATACACAATCATGCCCCCGTGAAGTATATCGCCCCCGACACGGAACGAGCGGCGGCGACTACCGATTACGAGGTTATGATAATTGGATTTGGCAAAGTTGGACGAGCTATACTTCGCAAGACAATTGAGTTTGGTCAATTTGTAGGTTCAACCTATCGTACCACGATTGTAGATATAGCCATAAGGCAGAAGCTAGGTAGTTTTAATGCCGACTACCCTGCCATAACTAAAAACTATGCAATTGACACCTTAGAGGATTACGCAAGTAGTGACACATTTTTTGATCAGCTCCGTGAGCGCAGTTCATCGTTAAAGCAGATAATTATATCTCTGCCAACCGATGCGCAAAATATAAAGAGGTCAATAGAGATACACAAAATATTGTCGGCTATGGGTCGCACGGACATAGATATTATCGTGGTGACCCGTTCGGGCGATGGCTATAATTTTATACACACAAGCAAAAATTTCACCTCTATACATTGCATCGGCCGCAAGGAGGATATTTACACAGAGGATATAATCGTGAATGATGCGCTAGCGGCACAAGCAGTAACAACGCACAACCACTACAACGCCCAAAAAGCACCTGAGAGACAGGAGGCATGGCGCACGTTGTCGAGTCACAAGCAACAGAGCAATATATCGGCATCACTTCACATTCCAACTAAGCTTGCGCTCATGGGGCTAACAACTCAAACTATACAACAATTTTCTACGAGTGAAGAGTATCTTGAATTCTTGCGAAGTAACAAAGAGCGTTACGACAATTTGGCTCGCACGGAACATCTCCGCTGGAACGCCTTTCATTTTGTTAGAGGTTGGAGAGTTTGGGGTTTGAGCGATGAAAATAGTGCTGGGCACCCCACTGGCGATGGACAGCGCAAACTCCATATATGCTTGGTGGATTGGGATTCACTCAATGCTCTCGACACACACCAAGGTCAAAAAGTTGGTACATACCACGGTTATGACTATGGTAATTCTGACAATATCTTTACCGTGTTAAAGTTGTCCGTAACCGTCTCCACGAAAACGCATTGACTTGCACACCCAATAGCCATAATTTTGCACAGGATTAAAAAGTGTAAATTATGGCTATTGTTTTTAACCTCGACAGCGAGGTTC
>JBCQUV010000065.1:0-3993 GCA_047173765.1 Rikenellaceae bacterium | reverse complement strand
CCAATTTCGGAGCTGTTTGCCGAACCAATATCAAATCAAAATGTCAATGAACAGTTAAATTTATTTTAGGCTGGGGTTTTAACGCACCAGCAGTAATACGAAGGTATAAAAAAAGAGCGATTTCCGCAAAGGAAATCGCCCTAAATTATTGAATATGGTGAAAATTAGTCACCAAGTTTTGCAGCCAAGAACTCGCGGTTAAGGCGAGCAATGTGAGATATAGAGATCTTCTTAGGACACTCTGCCTCACAAGCACCAGTGTTGGTACAGTTACCAAATCCGAGCTCATCCATCTTAGCAACCATCGCCTTAGCACGACGAGCACCCTCGACTTGACCTTGTGGCAACTTAGCAAGTGACGACACACGAGCCGCAACAAACAACATAGCTGAACCATTCTTGCAAGTTGCAGCACAAGCAGCACAACCTACGCAAGCCGCCGCATCCATACTCTCCTCAGCATCAACCTGAGAGATTGGAATAGAGTTAGCGTCGGGCACAGCACCCGTACGAACCGATACGTAACCTCCAGCTTGTAGAATCTCGTCGTAAGCGTAGCGATTAACGACCAAATCCTTGATTACTGGGAATGCACGTGATCTCCAAGGCTCGATAGTGATGGTTTGACCATCTTGGAACTTACGCATATATATTTGGCAAGTTGTAACTGCGCTCTCTGGACCATGCGCGTGACCCTCGATGTGCAATGAACACATACCGCAGATACCCTCACGACAGTCGTGGTCAAATGCGATAGGCTCCTCGCCTTTGTGAATCAAATCATTGTTGAGGATATCCAACATCTCCAAAAATGAGGTATCTGCCGATATACCCTCTACTGGGTAATCTTTAAATCCACCGACAGATTTTGCGTCTTTTTGACGCCATATTTTTAGTGTGAAATTCATCTTCTAAGAAATTTAATGTGTAAACGTCAAAAATTAGTCTTTGTAGTTACGTTGAGCTGGCTTAACGAACTCGTAGTTAAGCATCTCCTTGTGAAGTACTGGAGCTTTATCCTCGCCCATGTACTCCCAAACAGCTGCATATACGAACTCCTCGTCGTCACGCTTAGCCTCACCCTCCTCAGTTTGGTGCTCCAAACGGAAGTGACCACCGCAAGACTCCTCACGGTTGAGACCATCGCGAGCCATAAGCTCACCCATCTCCAAGTTGTCTACTAGGCGCAACGCCTTCTCCAAATCTTGGTTGAATTCCATTGCCTCACCTGCAACCCTCACATCAGCCCAGAACTCCTTGCGAAGTGCTTGAATCTCGACAATTGCACGCTCCAAAGACTCCTTGGTACGTCCCATACCAACGTTTTCCCACATAATGTGACCTAACTTCTTGTGGATATCATCAACCGATTGCTTACCTTTGATAGAGAACAACTTCTCGATTTTAGCCTTCACAGCAGCCTCAGCCTCGTCGAACGCAGCAGTCGCAGTGCTCACCTTAGGTGCTTGAATCTTCTTAGCCAAGTAGTCACCAATAGTGTATGGCAATACGAAGTATCCATCCGCCAAACCTTGCATCAAAGCAGAAGCTCCGAGGCGGTTAGCTCCGTGGTCAGAGAAGTTAGCCTCACCAATAGAGTACAATCCAGGGATTGAAGTCATCAAGTTGTAATCAACCCAAGTTCCACCCATTGTGTAGTGAACCGCTGGGAATATCATCATTGGCTCCTTGTATGGATTGGTATCCTTAATCTCCTCATACATATCGAACAAGTTACCATAGCGTTGGCGGATAACATCCTCACCCAAACGCTCGATAGCTGACTTAAAGTCAAGGAACACAGCAAGACCAGTACCATTCACACCATAACCAGCATCGCAACGCTCCTTAGCTGCACGCGATGCAACATCACGTGGCACAAGGTTACCAAATGCTGGGTATCTGCGCTCCAAATAGTAGTCACGATCCTCCTCTGCAATCTGAGAAGCCTTAAGAGTTCCAGCACGCAAAGCCTTCACATCCTCCAACTTCTTTGGTACCCAAATACGACCATCATTACGCAACGACTCCGACATAAGGGTAAGCTTTGATTGTTGGTCTCCATTAACTGGGATACAAGTAGGGTGGATCTGTGTGAAACATGGGTTAGCGATAGCAGCACCCTTGCGGTAGCATTGGAACGCAACAGAACCATTTGAGTTCATAGCGTTGGTAGACAAGAAGAATACGTTACCATATCCACCTGTTGCCATAACCACTGCGTGAGCACCAAATCTCTTAATCTCACCTGTAATCAAATCACGAGCGATGATACCACATGCCTCGCCATTATCCACTACGATGTCCAACATCTCGTGGCGTGGGAAGCTCTCCACAGTACCAGCCGCAATCTCTTTGTTGAGTACAGAGTATGCACCTAGCAACAACTGCTGACCAGTTTGACCACGAGCATAGAAAGTACGCGAAACTTGCGCACCACCAAATGAGCGGTTATCCAACAAACCTCCGTACTCGCGTGCGAAAGGTACACCTTGAGCAACACATTGGTCGATGATTAGGTTCGACACCTCAGCCAAACGATATACGTTTGCCTCGCGAGCACGATAGTCACCTCCCTTGATTGTGTCGTAGAATAGACGATATATTGAGTCATTGTCGTTACGGTAGTTCTTTGCAGCATTGATACCACCCTGTGCAGCGATAGAGTGCGCACGGCGAGGTGAGTCAGAGATGCAGAAAATCTTTACGTTGTAGCCCAACTCTCCGAGTGAAGCAGCAGCAGATGCGCCACCAAGACCAGTACCAATAACGATGATGTCGAGCTTGCGTTTGTTAGCAGGGCTCACTACCTTGATTGCCGCTTTGTGGTTGCTCCACTTTTGTGACAACTCACCAGCAGGTATTCTAGAATCTAAATTTAATGCCATTTCAGGTAAATTTTTATATGTTCAACGTTAATGATTAGAAGTTTGCTCTAATAAAGAAAACAACCACTACAACTGCGAATCCAGCAAAAATAAGAGTAGCCACAACATTAGCCAAGCATTTTAGGCGTGGGTACCATGTGTCGTTAGCAAATCCAACACTTTGGAACATACTCCACACTCCGTGAGTGAGGTGGAACCACAATGCAGTGAACCATACAAGGTAAGCCAAAGCGTAGTACCACTTAGAGAATGTGTACTGGATTAGTTTTGCGCCCTCTGTTGGGCTGTAGCCTAGTGAGTTTACGATGTCGTGGTGCTCCACTCCGCTACCGAAGTGTAGAATCTCGACCAACTGCATCTTAGCCCAGAAGTTGAATAGGTGCAACAATAGTCCACCCACGATAATGTAACCCAAGATAAGCATGTTCTTAGATGCCCAAGATACACCCTTTTCTGTTACAGTTACAGCATAGCGTTGAGTACCACGAGCATCGTAGTTGTTCTTAGTAAGAATCAACGCATAAACAAAGTGAACTACCACACCGCCAGCCAACAGTGCAGTTGCAGCAAGCGCATACCAATTTGCACCCAAAAAGGCACAAATCATGTCGTAGGCTTCCTCACTAAAGATAGCCGCCAAGTTCATTGACATGTGAAACAGAATAAAGAGAATCAGGAACAATCCCGACAAGCTCATTACTAGTTTCTTGCCAATCGATGAATTTGTTAAAAAACAGTTCATAATTTGAGAATTTTGTGTTATGAAATAAATATTGTTTATTTTTGCAAGCAAAGATAAGGTATTGTTTGCGAAATAACAACTAATTTAACCTTTTAATTGCTACATAAGTAGGGTAAAATAATTATTGGTGTGTTTTTAAGAGTACTATTGGAGATGAGATTTTTTGCTATTGAATTGAAAATATAGTGGATCTACATTGAAATTTAATAGTGAAAAAATATCGCTTCAAGAGTGCTTTTAAAAATATGGCAATAATTGTTTTACACTCCTGAATTCAACTTGTAAATGCAACTGAGGAATTGGGAAGTTGCAGAGAATGAGATAAAATATTTTTTCAGAGAGGAAAGAGAGGTAAAACTCTCC
>JBCQUV010000064.1:0-4114 GCA_047173765.1 Rikenellaceae bacterium | reverse complement strand
AGAGTTTTACCTCTCTTTCCTCTCTGAAAAAATATTTTATCTCATTCTCTGCAACTTCCCAATTCCTCAGTTGCATTTACAAGTTGAATTCAGGTTTTAAATAGTTAATTACTGTTGTTACTCTGCTTGTAGCGTGGCTTTTGAGCGTTGTTACTGCTGTCGAAAATTCGGAGCTTTTGTTTGTTGTGTCGAAGAATGTTTTACCTGTCTCTTCGCTCGATGCAGAGCTAAGGAGCAGACTGTAGTATGTCGTGTATAGCGATTGTAAGGTCGCTGCAACAAATACATCATCCACAAACAACTGCAGGTACTCCTCATACTTGGCTTGATATGTCGATATGCCATACAAATAACCAATGAGTGGCCACGACGAACTACTCACACTTCCCATCTTACTAACCTCTATCGAGCTATATTGCCCCGAACCGCTCTGAAACGCCTCGTTATTATCCCACGGAATCCAAGTCAAAACCCCATTGTTGTTGTAAAGATAGTAATTATGTGTCATATTTCCATACACATCCCAATTTTGTATTACTGCATTTGATGCTAACCATTTGAGGAATGTATCGACATCGAATCTGTTTTCGAGTGCAGTTTGCCACGAAGCAGATGTGCGTCCCGAGGTGTGGAGTGCATCATACATCGCCTTTACGTCGCTATAATTGGGCGACGAAGTGTTGGTTTTGAGATACAGTTCGCTAGTGTCATACGTGCCCGACTTGAATGATGCTGCGTCGCCATCGGGTTTGTAGAGGTTGCCCGACGAGTCAGAAAATTGATTTTTTATCACCGTGTCATCCACCTCCTCCACAAGAGTATAGAGTCCATAATAATCATAGGTATTCGACCCTGTGTTGTCGATATAAACCTCATAAAATGCCGTGTGGGCAGCAGCCAAGCCAAACGCTCTAAATAGGTCTGCGCCAACCTTCTCTCGCATTAGTGACTCATCCTCGTAGTTATTGTTTAGGTTGAGTTGTTTGAACCCGTAGAAGCGTTGGTTGGTTAAGGCAGGATAGTCATCTTCGTACTGGTCAAAGTCTAATTTGAGAGATAGTTTGCGGTTTCCCGAAGAGTATGTTTGGCTTAGGCTGGAGTTGCCCTTGAATCTCACACCGACCTTATACCAATCGGTGTCGTTGAATCTTACGGTGCATGGCTGCCACAAAGGGGTGTAGTCCGAACTCGAACTATTTATATATTTATAGTTACTGCTCAAATCCGACAACATCGAACTCCACGACGAGGAGCTAAGAGTGATATATATCTTTTTTACTTCGCTCTGCTGAAGTAGCGTGCCATACACCTGCGACGACGCATCTTGGTCAAATATTGTTATATATTGCGGCTCTGTGGAGTTGCCGTGGGTTGCCTCTGTCCAATCGGGATAGGTATCGGCGTCTACTTGGTCGGGGTTGTACTCCTCCGAGTCGTTATCGTAAGAGTCTAAGTACTCCTGCTCGGCTATATAGTCGTGGTTGCGACAGCCGAACGAAACAAGTAATATGAATATGGTAAATATTTTGTGCATAGGTCGTTACAATGATAGTTTATAGCCGAGTGTAAATATGTGAGCATTCTTATACTCCAACAAAAAGAAGTCGAGTTTGTAATCAAATGCAAATGCAGATTTCTTGTTGAATTTATACTCAAACCCTGCCGAGTAGCGCATTTTGCTAAACATATAATCATACTCCTCGCTCTGAAATGCCTCTACTGAAATTTCGGGCGTGAACTTACATTTTTTAATATTATACTCCAATTTTGCCCTATATCGCAACTCCCCCTCATCGCCACTCGTGAAGTTATTGTAGCGGAGTCTAAAAGAGGGGGTGAATCTACCAAAATCATCTTTGTAGCCCACATCGAAAGCGTAGCGATGAAAATACGCCCACTCGTATTCGGTTCGCGTGGAGTTGAAAACCTCGACAACTCCAGAAACCTCTCTATCGCACACCAACCGATATGATGCACCCCACTGCATGCATCCAAAGGTTCGGTAGCTCACCCCTCCATTTAACATAAACTCATCTAAACCCTCGTTGAATCTAAACTCTGGGGAGATATTGAGCTTTAGCCCCTTAGCGAGTTTAATTCCCACGTTCATTCCAAAACGATATTTATCTACATTTTCCACATCATCACGAGTGCCGTCGCCAGCGTAAACGACACCACACAGCAACAATAATGGAAACACTATTATCCTCTTAAATCTCATCTGAGTCACTCTTAGCAAAGTAGTTATTATTACTCACATTAAAGTATATAGTGATATCAGCAACATCTCGCAAGTAATCAATTCGTGTAATTTCGAAATGGGTTATCTCATACCCTGTGCGCTCCTTTAGCTCAGAGAGTAAATCCTCGTATCTCTCGACATTTACATTGCCAATATTCTCATATACAATAGGCATCGACCCTTCGTGCTGGCGGCTCAAAAATCGCTCTAATGACCACAACCCCACAAGAATAGCCACATTGGTAAACAGCAACTCCGCATAGCTCACCTTCTTATTAGCCAAAGCATTGATTGCCGAAATACCTATCACCACAAACAAATATGTCATCTGCTTGAATGGCATAGCATCGGTTCTGTAGCGTATGATTCCAAATATGGCGAATAAACCCAGCGCAAATCCCAACTCCAATTTCACGCTGCCCAACAAAAAACAGAGCAGGAAAACAATCTCACCCACAGCAATATAACTAAATGTGTAGTTGCGACGAGTGCTATACTTTAGGTATATATGTCGCACAACAATGAGCAACATAGCGGTGTTTAGTACAAAGCGCAGGAGTAGCTCCCAAAAGTCCGAAAAATTTATAAGTCTAATCCCCAGAAAGCGTAGGTTTTCAATCCATTCCATAGTAATTAACGTGAGTTTAACATAAGAAAACCCAATTTTATTTTTGTTAATTTTTTAAGGGTTTTCTTATGCCAAACCCCATTAATTTATATTTTACCCCACCCCCAAACCCCCTCCCTTTGGGATGGGGCTTAGTCGCTTACGCTCCCTAATAAGTAGGGTAAAATAATTATTGGTGTGTTTTTAAGAGTACTATTGGAGATGAGATTTTTTGCTATTGAATTGAAAATATAGTGGATCTACATTGAAATTTAATAGTGAAAAATATCGCTTCAAGAGTGCTTTTAAAAATATGGCAATAATTGTTTTACACTACTTAGGTGTTCGTCTTACGTCGAACTGATGTTATCTATTGTGCGTAATTTCGCCTTAAATAGGTTTTGTTTTAGCTCCGAGTGCAGCAAACTCCTGCCAATGCAATATTTGCTAAAGCCCGAAGGTTTGAGCCTTAGGCTGTTCATAGCCTCTATTATTGCGCTGCGACTTTTGCCATCGGTTTTCACCTCCACAACGACTATATCTCGGAGCTTTGCCTCTTGGTCGTCACTCATAAAGAGCATATCAATATCTATGGTGCACCGCTCATTCATCCCCTTGCTCACAAGCATCAACCTTCGAAATCTATTTTCGAGCACCTGATGCAGAGCATTGCTATCATAAGGTGTATTTTGTTTTAGAAACTCCCTATCTCTAATGTCAAAGGCTCTACTCAAGTAATCCGAAGGGTGGCGAGTTTTGATTGTCCGACCCTTATTGCTTTTGAATTTTACCTCCAAGAAACTGCTTTGGGTTGCTATATATCTGCGCCTACGAATTTTGTAGCGGTTCATCTTGCCTCGATGATGTGACGAGAACATATCATCCTTCGCTGTATCATAATATATTGTCGAATATGGCAAACACCTCTGCCTCTCCACCTCCAACACGTAGTAATCCTGCGCCACCGCCTCCAACACCTCGACGATGCGACTTTTGTGAAACCAATACTTCCTGTCGCACCTATTCATCAACTTCACAGAGTCCATATCTTCGAGTGATATAGGCTCAAATTGTGATATTACCTCGCTTATGGCTCTCATTGCTGTAGTTTTTGGATATACACTCTGTATAGCTACTCTCACGTGCAAATATTACTTTTTATGATATAAAATCAGCTGAATTCAACCTGCAAATGCAACTGAATTCATAGTTAATATTTGTTTGAATTTTTCATTTGGCGTGAGGTATCCGAGCCTTTTACGAGG
>JBCQUV010000016.1:0-34443 GCA_047173765.1 Rikenellaceae bacterium | reverse complement strand
AAATAATCGACCTCGTAAAAGGCTCGGATACCTCACACCAAATGAAAAATTTAAACAAATATTAACTATGAATTCAGTTGCATTTGCAGGTTGAATTCAGCTGTTATAAAAGCTATATCTGACGGCATTGGCGATATCGAAGATAAGGTAGCGTGGTTCTCGACACTTGGAGCCTCTGAAATTATCTTTAAGGGTAGCGACATAGCAGAGGTGTATGCGCTAAAGAGTGCCTTGAAGTTGATACAAAATCTGTGCTGCACAACCGAGAGTGGAGAGTGGGAGGCAGCAAATTGGATTGACGGACCAGGTGTAAACATCCGCGAAAACAACGGCATAAACGACGTCACAGATAGAATACTTGAGGGGATTCGTCCACAACATACACTCATGATTACCCCTCGCACGGCTGCTGCAGATGCCACGAGATTCCTTCAAGAGTATTTGCCCTCAGATAGTAAATTTGCGGCGGCAGTGGATGCTATGACAAAAAATGTCACAGCCAAACTTCACGAGAAGGTGGAGAACATTATCCAAAGAAGAGAGGGTGGCGGTCTAAAGCTAGCTGAAGATATGTTGGAGAGTATCAGGTATAATATTGAAAATATATTCCGCTCTGAGGTACGACAGAAGCTATGCGATTTGGAGCGACATATGCCTATATTGAAACAACAACTCGATGTGGCTTGTTTTGATTTAACAGAGTATATAAACAGACTCTTCTTCTGGCGCAACACGAAAGAAGAAGCATATAAAACAAACGAGGTTGCGGATGCCGCCTTTGCGTGTGGTCAAAACGCACTTGAGATTAAGTGCAGAGAATTTGCTATTAAATTCTACGATGCGATATTAGATAATGTTAATGCACATTTAGATAGAGTTAGAAAGTTGCTAAGTTTGTTTGACTGCACAAATTTTGATATGCTCCACAAGATTCATGCAATTCAGAATGCGTCAGCACATAATGTATTTGTTAGCAATGATTTGCCAATCCCTAATATAACAAGTATTGAAGCTGATGATGATATCCAACTATCTGATTTTATGGACTCCCTGGGAGCAAAGAGCATATACTCCTTTTCGACCGAGGAGGCTATTTATGATGCGTTAAAATCATATTGCATGAGTTTACCCGAGGCTCAAAGATGGAGCAACCGCACTATAGATGATGTGTTGAATGAGATGTCGGAGAAGGAGCTCGTGGAGCTTGCAAGGATTGCTACACACAAAGCAAGCCCTATGATGGAGATATATGACCATGGATATGCATTTGACGACCGTACTGTCTATAGAGGATTCTATGTTTGTGCGCCAGACAAGATGACTAATGTGTTTACTAGGATAGATCCCAATGATGGAATTAGCCTATTTGAAAAGAATTCACATAGCTGCAATATTAACTATGTATCTACAGGTCTAAGCGACAGGGTTATTATATATCGCCAAGAGTCCACCTACCCCGCATTTACTATTAAATCATTGGAGAGCTGCTATGACTCATACAAGAATGGGGAATCAATCAGTTTCCACTTCGATGCCAACTTATACAACAAAATGAAGCAGGAGGAATGGCGGTTAGAGCCGCGCTAAGACATATATTATGAAACAGCACTTATATTATGGATTAAGAGGCTGATACGCAAACGATAACCCACAAAACACAAATAACCCGACTAACTTGAAACGTTAGCCGGGTTATTATTTTAACCTCAGAAAAGTTATTATGCCTCCAAAGCGAAACGCTTGTAAGCTGTAACTGTAGCCTCCTTGTCGCACTCAGCGATAAGGTCTGCGATAGATTTCTTCTCGCCCACAACTGCTTGCAAAAGCAATGTGTTCTCCTCGAAGAACTTGCGCATCTTACCCTCAGCAATCTTCTCTAGGATAGCATCTGGCTTGTTTGCATTCTTTGGATCCTCCTTCATTGCTGCGATAGCGATAGCACGCTCGTGAGCAACAACCTCTGCTGGACAATCTGCATCCGAAATAGCGATAGGAGCCATTGCAGTAGCCTGCATAGCAATCTTACGAGCTACCTCTGGGCAAACCTCCTTATTGAAACCAAGGATAGTACCCAACTTCTTGTTGAAGTGAACGTACTCTGCGCAGTAAGGAGCCTCGATACGAGCGTAGTATGGCAACTCGATCTTCTCACCTGTTTGTGCAGACTTCTCAGTCATCATCTCCTCAACTGTTTGACCAGCTGCATTCTTGCATGTCATAAGTGTCTCCACATCAGTTGCGTCAGCTGCAACTGCAACCTCAAGGATTGCATTAGCCGAAACAGCGTACTCAGCATTTTGTGCCACGAAGTCTGTCTCACAAGCCATACAAAGAATGTATGCCTTAGTACCAACGATTTTTGTTACAACTACGCCCTCAGATGCTGTACGATCTGCACGCTTTGCTACGAGTTGCTTTCCTCTCTCGCGAAGGATATCTTGAGCACGAGCGAAATCGCCTTCAGCCTCTACTAGAGCCTTCTTGCAATCCATCATGCCAGCACCTGTCATCTTGCGGAGTTTTGCGACCTCCGCTGCTTTGATTTCCATAGTGTTTATTCTTTGATTTGTGAATAATTTACTCTTCTACTGCTGGAGCCTCTACCTCAACTGCTGGCTCCTCAACTGGAGCTACAATCTCAGCTACTGCTGCATCGTCTTGGGTAGCCTTAACTACCTTTTTGATGCGTGGCTTAGACTCCTTCTTTGGAGCTGCATCCTCTGCACCATCCTCAGTTGAATCTTTCTCCTTCTCAAGCTTGCGCTCCTCAAGACCCTCGGTGATAGCTGCACACATAGCGTCAAGAACTACAGCGATTGATTTTGCCGCGTCGTCATTTGCAGGGATAACGTAATCAATGTCGGTTGGATCACAACAAGTATCAACCATTGCAAATACGGGGATATTCAAACGCTTAGCCTCTTTTACTGCGTTAGCCTCCTTTTGCACGTCTACAACAAACAATGCTGCTGGCAAACGAACAAGGTCAGAGATAGAACCAAGGTTCTTCTCTAGCTTAGCACGCTGACGTGAAATTTGAAGACGCTCTCTCTTTGAGAAGTTATCGTAAGTACCGTCAGCATTCATCTTATCGATGGTAGCCATCTTCTTTACGGCTTTACGTATAGTGGGGAAGTTTGTAAGCATACCGCCTGCCCAACGCTCTGTAACGTATGGCATAGCGACTGCAGATACCTTCTCGGCAACAACCTCTTTAGCTTGTTTTTTGGTGGCTACGAATAGCACACGACGACCGCTTTTAGCGATGTTTTTGATAGCGGCAGCAGCCTCATCAATCTTCAAAACTGTTTTGTGAAGATCAATGATGTGAATGCCATTTTTCTCCATGAAGATGTAGGGAGCCATTTTAGGGTTCCACTTACGCTTCAAGTGTCCAAAGTGTGCACCAGCCTCTAACAATGTATTAAAATCTGTACGTGACATCTTAATTTTTAATCTTTAATTTTAATTCTCTTTTCTTCAACTTCGGGGTAGTGACCATAGTCAATCCACCAAAGTTTTCCGCAACTCAGGCAACCACAGTAGGTAATATCGCAAAAGGATAGTCCACGGGGTTTGAAACCCAAGTTGTGCATGCCGAAAAATGTTCGTGCAAGGGCGTATATTAACGCTTGCTGAATTGGAACTTACGACGTGCTCCAGGTTGTCCTGGTTTCTTACGCTCAACCTCTCTTGGGTCACGTGTGAGGAATCCGTTCTTCTTTAGTGTAGGACGGAACTCAGCGTCAATCTCGCACAATGCACGAGCGATACCCAAACGAGCAGCCTCAGCCTGACCTTTGATACCACCACCATCAAGGTTGATAGTAACATCGTAGCTTCCCTCAGTACCAGTAACCAAAAATGGTTGCTTTACTTGAAAGCGTAGGATCTCCAAAGGAAAATAGACCTCAAGTGCTTTGCGGTTGATTGTAATAGTACCATTTCCTGGTTTCACGTATACGCGAGCCACAGCAGCCTTACGACGACCAACGGTGTTTACAACTTCCATAAATCTCTTACTTAATCTCGTTTAACTTAATTACTTTTGGCTCTTGAGCAGCGTGTGGGTGCTCAGAACCTGCATACACGCGTAGGTTACGCAACATTGCGCTTCCCATGCGAGTTTTGGGCAACATACCCTTGATAGCCTTCTCTAATACGAAGGTTGGTCTTCTTGCTAGGAAATCCGCTGGAGTAGCGAAACGCTGTCCTCCTGGGTAACCTGTGTGACGAACATAGACCTTGTCCGTCATCTTCTTGCCAGTGAGCTTCACCTTGTCAGCGTTGATGATGATGACATTGTCACCACAATCAGCGTGGGGAGTGTAGCTTGGCTTGTGCTTGCCTCGCAGAATCTTTGCGACCTGTGATGCAAGACGTCCTAATACCTCATCTTGAGCATCGATCAACACCCATTGTTTGTCAATCGTAGCCTCGTTAGCAAAGGTAGTCTTGTAGCTTAATGAATCCACTTTGTTTACGTTTAATTAATACTGTTATAAATTGTAATCCAACCCCCTACATTGTGCAGGGTTCGCAAAGGTACGAAAAATATATTGTTTAAACAACTCTCCATGAAATATATTTTAAAAAGATATTTTTGGGGAGGAAATTTTACTACATTTGTGGCGTGAAAAACAGAATAGATATATTTGCGGAGCTTGGCAAGCGACTTTCGGGGGGAGTACCTCCTAAGGTTGCAGAGCGTGCTGTGGCTGAAAATGAGTGGTTTCGTCCCGAGGAGATTGCCTCGGCCGTAGAGGCTATATGCACAGAGATGTTGAACCACAATAAATTACAGAAGTGGATGGCTCACTACCCTACTTTGCCTGTGGCTGTGGCGGAAGATGTGATGATTGTCATGGCTGGAAATATTCCGTTGGTTGGATTTTTTGACCTATTATGTGTGGTGATGGCTGGGCACAAGGCATACGTGAAACCGTCGAGCAAGGATAGTGTGCTTATGGAGTATGTAATCTCTACTGTCAAGGATATTGAACCAGATATACCTATATATATAGGTGTGTGCGAGAACCCGAGTCGAGTAATCGCTACGGGTGGCGAGAGTGCCGTGCGACACTTCAAATCAGCATTTAAGGGGGTCACGACACTACTTAGAGGGTCACGACATTCGATAGCAGTTCTTTCGGGCGAGGGCGAGGAGTCGATAGAGGAGGATATATACGCATATTCGGGATTGGGGTGCAGAAATGTATCTATGATATTTTATCCTAAGGGCTCGGAACTCAGTGTGAAAAAATATGACACTCATCATAAATATCACAATAACTACCTGCAAAATAGAGCTTTGCTCACAATGCAAGGGAGAAAGTTCGTAGATAATGGCTCCTCATTATTTATTGCATCCTCCAAATTTCCTAGTGCGCTAAGCGTGATTTCAACCTACGAATATGACTCGATAGAGGAGGTCAGCAGATGGATTGCGGAGCATGACGAGGAGTTGCAGTGCATCGTAAGCAGTGTAATTCAGCACCCTCGCAGAGTCGGATTTGGAGAGTCACAAAAACCCACACTTATGGATTATGCAGACGAGGTGGATACAATGAAATTTTTAATGTAACGAACTATGATTAAACAATATAGCGACTTAGTGAAGTTGTCGCACACGATATTTGCAATGCCATTTGCACTCATTGGTTTTACCTATGCCATTGTGGCGAGTGGCTATCCATTTGAGTGGATGACACTGGTGAAGGTTTTGCTCTGTATGCTCTTTGCTCGCAATGCTGCAATGGGGTTCAATAGATGGGCAGATAGGGATATTGACGCAGAGAATCCTCGCACGGCGGATAGGGAGATTCCTTCTGGCAAGATTTCGGCACGTGCGGCACTTACATTCGTGATTATCAATTCATTGCTATTTATTGGAGCAGCTGCATCTATAAATTGGCTTACGGCGGTGTTGTCGCCTGTGGCTCTATTTGTGGTGCTTATTTATAGTTATTGCAAGAGGTTCACTTCGTTGGCGCATTTGGTATTGGGAATGGGGCTAAGTATTGCGCCTGTGGGGGCTTATATAGCTGTTGCTGGGGAGTTTGCACTTGCGCCTGTGGTGTTGTCAATAGTGGTTATGACTTGGTGCGGAGGATTCGATATTATATATGCTTTGCAGGATAGGGAGTTTGACATCGAGAGAGGATTGCACTCTATACCATCTCGATTTTCGGTGCGTGGGGCACTCTATATTAGTATTGCTCTGCATATTATATCGGTGGGTGCCCTTGTGTGGTTTGGGTATCTATTGCCTCACAATATACTAACTTGGGTGGGTATTGCTCTATTTTCGGTTATACTCGTTGCCGAACATATATTGGTTACACCTAATCGTCAAAGGAGCATCGGTATTGCATTTGGAACTTTAAATGGTCTGGCTAGTCTTATGTTGGCTGGGTTTGTTATTGCAGGTCTCATTCTATAGCCTATAGTGTTGATAGGTGGATGAAATTTGAAAGATAGTATAAAGGAGTCTGAAGGAGCATACTATTAGTATGTGACTGAAGATGAATTTGTACTATCTTTTAAATTTCGCCGCCTTGCAACACTATATAATATCCTTATAAATGAGGATTGCGGGACGAAGGTAAAGCTATTACCTTTGTCGTCGATGAAAAAAATAATATACATAGCTTTACTTCTTCTTCCGCTTCGCATATTGGCGTCGGAGGTAGAGAGCCCTGCGCTTGACACGCTACTCAACGTAGACCAAGTGAATGTCACCTCCATAAAGCAGGGTCTCAACCTGCGTGGTGAGGCTGTGTCATCTACCATACTCAACTCTCGTGATATAGAGAACCAAAGGGTGTCGGCTATGAAAAACGTGTCGTCTACGGTGCCTAACTTCTTTATCCCCGACTATGGTTCACGCATAACATCATCTATATATGTGCGAGGCTTGGGTGCTCGCATCGACCAACCAGTCGTGGGGTTCAATGTCGATAATGTCCCATTTATCAATAAGAATGGATTTGATTTGGAGATTATGGATATTGAGCGCATGGAAATTTTGAGAGGTCCACAATCTACGCTATATGGTCGCAACACTATGGGTGGCGTGGTGAACGTATATACCATATCGCCATTCAGTTACCAAGGCGTGAGATTGGGTGCGGAGTACTCCACGGGCAATACATACAACATCAGAGCATCTGTTTTCCACAAATTCTCCAACAAATTTGCAGCATCCGTGGGTGCTTATCACTCGGGGTCGGATGGTTACCACACAAACATTTACACGGGCGAGAAGTGCGAGAGCGAGAGTTCATGGGGAGGAAGAGTCAAGTTGCAATTTCGCCCCAACGACAAAACACGCATAGAAAATACAACATCGGCATCGACCCTCACCCAAGGTGGCTACGCATACAAAGACCTTTCGACAGGGGTGATAAACTACAACGACCCCTCGTCATACGACCGCACAACAGTGAACAATGGACTCACAATTCACCACCGAGGCAATGGCTGGCAGATATCGAGCATCACGGGATACCAATACCTCAACGACAAGATGACTCTCGACCAAGATTTCTCTACGGCATCAATGTTTACACTCACGCAAGCTATTCAAAGTCACGCTATTACTGAAGATATAGTGTTTAAATCCAACCGCAGCGACCAAGGCTACAACTACCTATTTGGCGTGTTTGGATTCTATGACCACAAGAATATGCAGGCTCCTGTGAAGTTCAAGGAGGATGGAATTGAGTATTTGATATATGATAATGTGAATGGCTCAACTGGCTACTACGATGATTGGGAGGATAATAGTTTTGACCTCAATAGCGACTTCACTAACCACACATTTGGCACAGCATTGTACCACGAGTCGAGCTATACGAGTGATAGATGGGTTGTAAAAGGTGGTGTACGTGTAGATTTTGAAAGGACGACACTAAACTACCACAGTTATATGAGCTCGGGGTGTTGGGGCAATCAAGTGGATGCAAATGGCGATGTATATAACCGATTCTACAAAGAGCTGAATATAGACATCAAAGACACCCCCTCACAACACTTCTTCGAGATACTCCCCAAATTCTCTGTCCTCTACAAATTTGGAGGTTACCGCCAATCGACACTCTTTGCCACTGTGAGCAAGGGATATAAAGCAGGAGGTTACAACTCGCAGATGTTCTCGGACATACTGCAACAGGAGCTAATGAAGAGGTTTGGAGTCTCGATGGCATACTCAGCCGAGGAGATTATATCCTACAAACCTGAGTATAGTTGGAACTATGAGATGGGAACACATATCGAAAGTGCTGACCACAAACTATCAGCAGATGTCTCACTATTCTACATCGACTGCCGCGACCAACAGCTCACAGTATTCCCAGACGATATGATTACGGGGCGACTTATGACCAATGCTGGGCACTCTCGCAGCTATGGTGTGGAGTTCGCGGGCAGAGTATCACTAGGCGACTTTAGGCTCAATGGCTCGTATGGATATACCAATGCCAAGTTCATAACATACGACGATGGCGAGGAGGATTACGCAGGCAACTACATACCATACGCTCCGCAACACACATTGTATGCGAGTGCTGACTATTCGATTGGGGTAAATACAAAGTGGCTGAAAGCTATAACATTTAATCTGAATAGCAATGGTGCAGGTCGCATATATTGGAACGAGTCAAACTCTTTGTCGCAACCATTCTATGCCCTGCTAGGTTCGGAGGTAAGATTTGGAGGCGAGAACTACACGCTAGCGGTGTGGGGCAAGAACCTATGCGACAAGTCATACGACACATTCTATTTTATGAGTATGGGCAATGAGTTTGTGCAACAAGCCAAACCAAGAACTTTTGGTGTAACGATAAACATAAATATATAAACTAAAACAAAAAGATGAAAAAAATTATTTCAATGATGATGGTTGCCGTAGTGGCAATGATGGCTGTGAGTTGCGACAGTGATGATTCAAATGGAGGAGGTGGCTCTGGTGATGAGTATGGAGTTACGGGGGTTAAGTATGTAGGTACACTTAATGTCTCAACACCAGACAATAGCTATTCAAGCGACCAACCAGATATTGTTTTCTATGCCGACGAGAGCGAAAATGTTATTGATATTTTGATGCCAGGAGTATCATTTATGCCTAATCTTATGCCTGAACTTAATATGGCATTTCTCTCTATTCCATACGATGAGACCGATGATTACTACTACGCAGCCTCAGCCGAGATGTATGGCATATATGACCACCAACCCTTTCTCAATGATGTTATTCAATCAATATCGGAGGTTAAAACCACAATCGTAGGAAGCAAAATCACCATTAAGTTTGTTTGCACTGTTGATACCAGTGTATATGATGGCGATGTAAATATAACTTACGAGGGAGAGACTACCGACTCTGCATTTTCGATGAGTAATCCAGATGGATTTTATGTAACAACATCGAAAGGAGATGTATATTTGGCGGATGCAACTGTAACATATTACACATCAGACAACACTATTATAATCAAAGAGTTTACATATTCTACAGCACTATCAACTACAACACTGCCAATAATTGGACTAACTTCGACATATAAGAATGGTAAGACAACACTTGATGGAAGTGATATCGAGACAAACTATATATTTATGACCTACGGAGCGGTGAGCGTTGTAAATGACCTAAAATGCGAAGTTATAGAGGGTGTATCTCAACTATCATTTACAATAGTATACAACAGCACAGAGTACCCATGCACATATAGTGGAGATATTACAATCGTGGATAGCAGCTACGAAGGAATGTACATCGGGACAACTACGCCAAGTTTGCTAAGCGACATTACGGTCACATATTACGAGACAGACCAAGCCCTTGTGATTGATAATTTTGCATACTCTGCAGCAATGCAACCATACCAAAAAGGAGTACTCCCTATCGTTGGCGTTACGGCTGAGGATGGCACGAATGTAGTAAAAATTTCGGGCGATGAAATAGATGTAACAAGTACAGTTGCCACATATCCAGTGAAAAATCTTTCGGGCACAATTATCAATGGAACAAAGGCGCAATTCTCATTCGAAATTGATGCTGCATCTGGAGGCTCCGGTGTTGCTTCAACTTACACTTGCACCTACAACGGCAACGTAACAATCAGCAATGGAAGCTACGGCATAAACTAATAACAAATTTTTGAGAATTTTGTGTCCTATGGGGCTTTGGGGTTTGGTATTGTCCCCAAAGTCCCATAGTTGTTTTGTGGGGTTATGGCTTCAAAAAACGAGAAACTCTTTTGGTATTAAATAATAGATTTATTATCTTTGTCGTTGTATGTACATAAAAGAAAATCAAAAATGAAAAAAATTATAGCAATAGCAGCGGTAGCTGTAATGGTAATGTGTGGCTTGGGGTGTTCCAACGACGACTCGGTAACATATAGCGCAAAAGGTGACAAATATGTGGGCACACTAATTACAGAGAGAAATGCCGACGGATATGACGATATAGAGCAAGAAAACATAGTATTCTATGTGGACGCAGCGTCTAATGGCAGCTCTGTGGATTTGTATATGCCCGATGTGACATTCTTCTACACATCTAGTTACTCGATGCCCAAAATCGATATCGTAATATTCTCAATTCCCAAAAGCGACGTCGAGGGGGTATATTATGCCGACTATGTCACAATAAAAGAGATTGAAGATAGGGAGGTGTTGGAAAACACTGCGCTCAATGCCTATTCAGGAATATCAAACATAGAGGTGAATACCACAACTCCCAATGAGGTATACATAACATTCGACTGCAAATTGGAAGGCGTAACTCGTGCTGTGACCTACCACGGCACTGGTGAGTAAATAAAAAATAGATGAATAAGCGACTCAATAAGCTGATTATATATCGCAAGATGTTTATCCGCCCCTACATCCAACGGCTGTTGGGGGTCGTAGGAGCCTTGGGATATGTGGCAGCTGTGGTGCTGGTATTAACCCTAATCTTCGAAAATGGATTCCTGATTTCGCAGGGTGACCAACAGCTTATAGAGTCAATTTATGACTTTGTGTGGGTGGTGTTTATTACAAATTTCACACTACAAATAACACTCAACCTTGATGAATCTAAGGCAAATTTTAGGCGAATCACATGGATTGTGTCGGGGTTGTTATATCTATCTATCATACCACTAATTATTAGCAGACCCGAAAATTACAGAGCTGCAGAGATTGTGTGGCTGATACTTAGCAGCAAGCTATATAATTTGGCATTGCTCACTACCCTATCGTTTTTGATGCTGTCGAGCGGTGTGCTGTCGCTACTGGGCAAGCGGGCAAATCCGTCGTTTATATTTTGCGCGAGCTTTGCATTTATAATATTTGTGGGGGCAGGGTTACTAATGCTACCCAGATCTACATACTACGGCATATCATTTCTCGATGCACTTTTTACATCCACTAGCGCAACATGCGTGACGGGTCTTACATCCATAGATGTGGCTGAGAACTTCACCAACACTGGGATTTTCATAATCGCTGTACTAATTCAAATCGGAGGTTTGGGTGTGATGACACTCACCAGTTTCTTTGCTGTGTTTTTTATGGGCAACGCATCGTTCAATTCGCAAATGATGATTAGTGATATGGTTAGCTCCAAGTCACTTAGTTCGCTAGTATCTACGCTGTTATACATTCTAGGATTTACGGTCATAATCGAAGTCGTAGGGGCTGTGGTGCTATTTATGGATATACACGGCACAATGGGCATGTCGCTCAACGAAGAGATTTGGTTCTCGGTATTTCACTCAGTTTCGGCATTTTGTAACGCTGGATTTTCGACCCTGCCTGGCAACTTGGGCAATGAGTTAATTATCTCCAATCACAATATATTCTACCTAGCAATCTCCCTGCTCGTAATTCTCGGAGGTATTGGATTTCCGATATTAGTAAACCTATACAACTCCTTAAAGTATCGCATATCACGACTTCGCGAGAGGTATCTCCTACACTACGAAAGTGGCGAAAAACAGGTGCATCTATACAATCTCAACACTCGTATTGTATTGATGATGACCACAATACTCCTAATCACAAGTACGGTTATGATTGCCATTTTGGAGTGGAACAACGCATTTGCGGGGATGGCGACAATCGACAAACTCGTACAGTCATTCTTCACGGCTGTGTGCCCTCGTACTGCAGGTTTTGCGAGCGTCAGCATTTCAGCCTTTAGCATACAATCCATACTTTTGATTATGGTGCTAATGATGATTGGTGGAGGCACACAATCCACAGCTGGAGGACTCAAAGTAAATGTATTTGCTGTGGTGCTACTCAATTTGTGGGCTATTGTCAGAGGGCAAGATAATGTAACTATATACAACCGCACGATATCACACGAATCTATCCGCAGATCTAACGCAACACTTATTTTATATGTGGCATTTGTTATGGGTGCAATCTTCACACTCACTATTTTTGAGCCCGAAGCATCTATTGTTGCACTATTTTTCGAAGCTATATCGGCACTTAGCACCGTGGGAGCAAGTATGGATTTGACCCCCACGCTGGGTAACGATAGCAAAGTTGTGATTATAGCACTCATGTTTATAGGTCGTGTGGGTGTACTAACCGCCATAACTAGCATAGTGAGAGAACAAAAGCAGGCCAAGAAACATAGATACCCAAGTGACAACATAATAATAAACTAACGCAATATAAACCTACTAAAAATACCAACCCAAATGAACTACTACAAGAGATTTTTTACGGCAATCGCCGCCGCAACCTGCACACTACTTAGCGGATGTGGTTTGATGACCAACACGGAGGAGATTAAATTCCCCCTAATTTTAGATATGGTACACCACAACCCTGGTGAGACACCATACCAGAGTGCATACAACAACCCCGAGACTATAAAGGAGATGGGCTACAATGGCAAGGTCTACTTCTTGTTTGAGTCGCCAATGCTAGCCATAAATTGGGAGTCGGTAGACTCTGATATATTGCCTAAGGATAGCGAAGATAGAAAATGGGTAGACCAAAAGGCGGAACAAATACGCTCAATGCAGGCTGCATCTACTGCCGCTGGACTCACCACACTTGCGCAATCAGACCTTATTTTGTTCCCCAAACGATTGGTCGAGAAATATGACTTGGCTGAGTGCATGGGCGATGCACGTGACCCCGAGGTGGAGAGACTCGTCAGAGCACAAATTGCCGAGATGTTCGACCAATTCCCTCTACTCGATGGTTTGGTGACTCGAATTGGCGAGACCTATCTTCACGATGCTCCATACCACCTAGGAGCAATAAACGACAAGAGTAGCCCCGAAAAAACAATTATTCCATTGCTCAATATCCTGCGAGATGAAATATGCGTGAAGCGCAACAAATTGCTCATATTCCGCACATGGGTGAGCTTCGACACCCACCTAGACCGATATATGAAGGTGAGCGACAGTGTCGAACCACACAAAAACCTAGTTATAGCTGTCAAACATTGCGAGGGCGACTTCCACCGCTCAAATCCATTTAGCAAAGTTATTGGCGAGGGTCGTCACCCCCAAATCATCGAGATTCAATGCGCTAGAGAGTACGAGGGCAAGGGTGCGTATCCGCACTATGTAGCAAATGGCGTTATCGAAGGTTTCGAGGAGCACCAAAATATGCCAGAGGGTGCAATCAATAGCATTCGTGAATTTGCCACCACCAAACCAGAGCTGTATGCTGGAATTTGGACATGGACACGTGGCGGCGGATGGGGAGGCCCATACATCAAAGATGAGTTGTGGTGCGACCTCAACGCTTGGGTCGTAGCACAATGGGCAGCCGACCCAACGCAACGTGAGGAGGATATATTTAATAGATATGCAGTAGAGAGAATGAAACTCAAGGGCGACGATGTAGCTAAATTCCGTAGACTATGCCTATTGTCGGCAGATGCTGTAATTCGTGGCAAAAACTCAGTTCAAAGCGACCTATTTAGATGGTGGACTCGTGACGCTGGACTCAACTGGCCATCGTTCAACAAGAGTGGTAATCCCGAGCGTGCAGTTGCTCAAAAAGAGGAGTCGCTTGTTATGTGGAACGAAATCATTGCCATCGCTAAGGATATTGAGTGGGCCGACGACCACACACGTCGCCATGTGATTGGTTCTTGTTATTATGGATTGCACCTATACGAGATTTATCGTGCGGTGGTCACTATGCGCTATGCTGTTGATAATGAGGAGTGGACACGTGTAGATGAGCTTATCAAAGATTATGACACTGCATGGGCTAAGTACAACGCACTGCCTGCCGAATACCCAGAGATTGCGACACTATACCAAAAAGATTATAAGCGACATATCAAAAATCCAGCCGACGATATGGTCGAGAAACTTAGAAAACGTTAAACTTATCAAATTATGAAGTACATAATCATAGGTCTCGGAAACTACGGCGGAGTGCTTGCCGAGGAGCTAACGTCACTAGGGCACGAGGTGATTGGAGTCGATTCTGATGAGGGCAAAGTGGAGCTTATAAAGGATAAGATTGCCACATCATTTATCATTGATGCCACCGACGAATTGGCACTCTCGATTCTGCCGTTGCGCTCTGTGGATGTGGTGATTGTCACCATTGGCGAGAACTTTGGTGCTTCGGTCAAGGTTGTGGCTCTACTCAAAAAGAACAGGGTGGAGCACATATACGCACGCGCTGTAGACGAAGTGCACCGAACTGTACTTGAGGCATTTAACCTAGACTCAATACTATTCCCCGAAAAGGAGGCAGCCAGAAATTTGGTGCAGCTGCTAGACCTCAAAGTCAATGTAGAATCATTTAGGGTCGATAAGGAGCACTTCGTAATCAAGTTCAACGTACCCAAAGTTTTCTGGAAATTTAAGATTAGCGATATAGCTCTCGAAAAGCAATTCAACCTCAAAATCATTGCCCTCATCAAGGGCGAGAGGGTATTCAACAGCATTGGTGTCTCGATACTCGAACATGGAGTCGAAAATCAATTCGATGCCGATTACATGCTCTGCGAGAATGACCAATTGGTGTGCTATGGCAAATACTCCGATTTTGTGAATTTCTGGAAGGCTATATAACAACTCATACGATGAAAAAACTACTTTTCATATTGGCTGCCATTTTGTTGGTGGCATGTGACGAAAATAGCCCTACTCGACTCCGTGTGGATTATGTGCGAGGAGCTGAGCAGACCCTCATACATAGCACAACACCCGTTTTTGGTTGGCAGGTCTCTAATCCGCAGAGTGCATACCAAATCATAGTGTCGTCATCCAAAGCGTGCAAGGTGGGTGACACATGGGATAGCGACAAGGTGGAGAGCACAAATTCGCACGCTGTGGAGTATAGCGGTGCACCCTTGGAGTATGGTGCAACATACTACTGGAGAGTCTGTTATTGGGACTCGGAGGGCGTTCAAAGCGACTTTTCGCAGGTCGAGCAATTCACACTCGCCACACAAGAAGATATGGCAAGTAGCATAGTTACGAGCAACCACATACTTAGCCGTGAGGATAGTGCCATAAGCACAAAAGAGGTTGCCAAAGGAGAGTATCTATTCGACTTTGGCAGGGCGGCATTTGGAACTCTTAGGCTCGATATGAAGGTGTCGGAGGATACCAAAATCATAGTTCGTGCAGGTGAGCAACTATCCGACAAAGGTCGCATCGTGCGCAAACCAAAGGGGACAATTCGGTATTGCGAAGTGGAGGTAGAGCTCAAAAAGGGCGAGTCAGCGTATGATGTCATATTCCCAAAAAACAAGCGCAACACAGCCGCTATGGCGATTCCAATCCCCAAGGATTGGGGTGTGATTATGCCATTTAGATATGTCGAAATTGCGAATATCGGGGCAAATGATATAGGCAAGCTAAAACCCTCACGCAAAGTGTGGTATGGACATAGAGAGCCTTTGGGTGGGTTCGAATCATCTAACTCGACACTCGATAGCATCTGGGAGATATGCCGCTACACGATTGAGGCGACCGACTTTTTGGGGTACTATATTGATGGCGATAGAGAGCGTATACCCTACGAGGCAGATGCCTACATCAACCAATTGTGCCACTACGCCGTGGATGCGGAGTATGCCATAGGCAAAAAGAGTTTGGAGTACTTCATCAGCCACGCCACATGGCCTACGGAGTGGTTCCTGCACACCATAATGATTGCTTATCAGGATTATATGCACACGGGTGACACTCGCATAATTGCCAAATATTACGACACCCTAAAGGATAAAACCCTACATGAACTCTCTCGTGAAGATGGACTCATAAGCACCAAGAGCGAAAAAATGACCAAGGAGTTTATGCAAAAAGTGGGCTACAAACAATTCTCACGTGGCATTAGCGACATCGTGGATTGGCCACCAGCATCATTCACCAAGGACAAAAATAGCGCAGGCGAAAGGGATGGGCACGAGATGATGCCTATAAACACCGTGGTAAATAGTTTTTACTATCTAACCCTAACGCAGATGAGCGAAATGGCTAATGTAATCGGCAAAGAATCTGACAGCAAAGAGTTTGCGCACATGGCAAGAGAGGTCAAAGAGTCTATAAACACCAAACTATTTGACTCCACAAAAGGGATATATGTGGATGGTGAGGGTTCTGCACATTCATCTCTACATAGCAATATGTTGCCTGTGGCATGTGGAGTTATAGAGCCCGAAAATATGGCGAGCGTGGCGGAGTTCATCAAATCACGTGGCATGGCTTGTAGTGTGTATGGTGCGCAATATCTCTTTGAGGCACTATACGCAGCGGGCGAGAGTCAATACGCACTAGAGCTTATGACAAACAAGAGTGACAGAGGGTGGTACAACATGATTAAAGTAGGCTCAACTATGACCCTCGAAGCGTGGGATATAAAGTACAAAAACAACCTGGATTGGAACCACGCTTGGGGTGCGGCACCTGCCAACTTGATACCCAGGCAGATGTGGGGAATACAACCCACACAACCAGGATACAAACATGCGCACATCAAACCACAACTCGCAAATCTCACTCACAGCCAGATAGCTGTGCCCACACTCCAAGGCGAAATACTCGCTTCGTACAGCAACGAGGGCGGAGTAAAATTATACGAGTTATATATACCAGCCAATATGAGTGCTACGTTTGAATCCGTAGAGGGGGCAATTACTCTCAATGGCACAAAAATTTCGGGAAAAGTATCTGAACTTCTAATTGGCAAAAACACTATTAAAATCGAGTAACACATGACACACGAAGAGTTAATGCGCAGAGCGATAGAACTATCTATCGAGAACATCCAGAATGGAGGAGGTCCATTCGGTGCTGTCATTGCCAAAGATGGCGAGATTATAGCAACGGGAGTAAATCGAGTAACTGCAAACACTGACCCCACAGCACATGCCGAGGTGAGTGCAATTCGTGAGGCGTGTGCCAAACTCAGAACATTTAATTTGGAGGGGTGCGACATATACACCTCGTGCGAACCATGCCCTATGTGCTTGGGTGCAATATATTGGGCACGCATAAGTAGAATGTACTACGGCAACAACAAAACCGACGCCAAGGAGATAGGCTTCGACGACTCATTTATATATGACGAAATAGCCCTCTCACCACCCAACCGCAAACTCATAAGCGAGGTGTTGCTTAGCGACGAGGCGTTGCAAGCATTTAAAATGTGGAAAAATACAGAGAATAAAACCGAATATTAAAACCTCACAACTACTACACCAATGAAAATCGACTACAAACCCCAATTTTCGACACTCATAATCTCCTCTTTGACCCTGAGTGTCGGCGCAGCTGTGGCAGCCGAAAAAGCCCCCAATATTTTGTTTATCTGCATAGATGACCTCCGACCACAAATTGGAGCTTATGGCTATGACTTTATGAAAACCCCCAACTTGGACAAGATAGCATCCAACGGACGCATTTTTAGTGACCACTACGTCCAAGTACCCACAAGTGGAGCATCACGAGCATGTATGCTCACAGGCAAATACCCCACCGAAAGCAAACACGCCAACAACGAAATATTTGGCAAGAGCCTAATCGGCACAAAAGAGGGTGAGACACCCGAAACATTTATCCACCACCTCAAACGCAACGGCTACTACACCGTGGGCATGGGCAAGGTGAGCCACCACGGCAATGGACACACGATGTACAAAAACAATGAGTCGAGGGAGCTACCCCACAGCTGGGATAGGTTTGTGAATGACCCCGAGTGGTTGTGGAAAGGTGATGATATACTCCATGCCTACGCCAATGGTGGGGCACGTACCAAAGAGACGAAACCTGCATTCGAAACCCTCGATGTGCCAGACGAGAGCTATCCAGATGGGCGACTTGCAAAGCTTGCAATTAGCGAATTGGAGTTGATTTCGCAGCGCAAAAGTGGTGAACCTTTCTTTATGGCTGTAGGATTCTACAAGCCTCACCTTCCGTTCTGCGCACCGCTCAAATATTGGAATATGTATAGCGACGAAGATGTAGAGCTCGCCCCCAGCAAGACGCTCCCTGAGGGTGTCGATAAATCGTTTATATATGGCAGTAACGAGTTCAGGCAACAATATTCACACCCCCACGAAGCAGGTGTTGGCATCACTCTGCCCGACGACTACGCACGAGATTTGAAACACGCATACTACGCAGCAATATCATACACCGATACTCAAATCGGAAAGGTAATAAACAAACTCGAAGAGTTGGGATTGGACGAAAACACAGTGATTATGGTGTGGGGAGACCATGGCTGGTGCTTGGGCGACCACACAATTTGGGGTAAGCACAGCGTATTTAATCGTGCACTCAACAGCACATTTATAATCAAAACCCCCGACATGAAAAAGCGTGGCGTGGCAAGCAACAAACTTGTCGGCACAATAGATATATACCCCACAATATGCGACATCACAGGCATAACCCCACCCGAAGGATTAGATGGAGTAAGCATAACTCCAATCATAGAAAATCCCAAGGCAAAGATTCGTGACGAAATTTATAGCTACTGGCAAGGTAAACTATCAATCAAAACCGAGAGATATAGATTGTCGGTGCACAACTCTCGAGGCAAAGAGGCTATAATGTTGTTCGACCACAAGAATGACCCCAACGAAACTGTAAACGTGGCAGATAAATACCCAAAAGTTACGGCAGAGTTACTAGCTAAACTTAAGAAGCAAAACAGAGGGTATTTGCCTGATTTTAAGTTGGAATAGGCTGGACTAGAGACTGCCTATCATCTCACACTTTTCGTTCACTTCACTCAAACTCACTCGGCAAATTTTATTGATATACTCTTTGTTGTATGGTGCTCTAACTCGCAGATAATTCGAAGAGTAGCCCAACATCCACCCTCCTCGCTCAGTGCTCTCGAATAACACATCCACATCTCGTCCGCACCACTCAGAGGCGAAGTCGTGATGCGACTCCGCACACAAACTCTCCAACACATCGACTCTGCGAGCGGCAACTTGCGGCGGCACTTTATTGGGCATCAGCACCGCAGGAGTTCCAGCTCGCTCCGAGAATGGGAAGATATGAATAAAGGCTGGTTTCACACCCCTAAGGAACTCTACGGTTTGAGCAAAATGGTCGTCACTTTCGCCTGGGAAACCTACTATCACGTCGATTCCAATAAAAGCGTCGGGCATAAACTCCCTGACCTTAGCTATGCGAGCAGCAAATCTAGAGGTGGTATATCTGCGACGCATAAGCCCCAAAATCTCATCCGAACCACTCTGCAATGGAATGTGGAAATGGGGCTGAAACTTCGCCGATGAGGCGCAAAACTCGATGATTTCGTCGGTCAAAAGATTGGGTTCGATAGATGAAATTCGATAACGCTCGATACCCTCCACGGAGTCTAAGGCACGGAGCAGGTCGATGAATTTTTCGCCCGTAGTACGCCCAAAATCCCCCGTATTGATTCCCGTGATTACAATCTCGCGTTGCCCTGCTGCGGCAATTTTGTGTGCCGATTCCACAATCTCGGCAATTGGAGTGTTGCGGCTTGCTCCACGTGCGTAGTGAATTGTGCAGTATGAACATTTGTAGTCGCAACCATCCTGCACTTTGAGGAATGCACGTGTTCTGTCACCACTCGAAAATGCCGAGAAAAAGTTTACAATCTCTTCGGTGGCACACGATGTGACCTCCACGCCACCTTTGCCCGAGAGAGCTGCCACACGCTCATACAGGCTACCCTTGTCGTTGTTGCAAAGCACCAAGCTAACACCCTCAATTTGTGCTATCTCTTGGGGTTTGAGCTGAGCATAGCACCCCGTAACTGCGATTATCGCATCGGGGTTTTTGCGATGTAGGCGACGTATGAGATTGCGGCACTTTTTGTCGGAATGGTCGGTTACGGAGCAGGTGTTGATAACACAAATATCCGAAGGTTCGTTATTTGCGACACGCATAAATCCCCCCTGTTCGAATTGACGAGCAAGGGTCGAACTCTCCGAAAAATTGAGTTTGCAACCCAACGTATGAAAATTGACTCTACGAGACATAAATATTGTTTATTGATGTTAAATTCTGCACAAAATTACGATTTTAATTTATAATAATTATAAATCTTTAGCCGTTTGACAAACATATTTTATTCTTAGGTCATATATTTTCGTAAAATATAGTATCTTTGTCTCCTGCTATTTGATAGAAAAATGAAAACCATACATAAATTAGTTTTAAAATCATATCTATCGCCAATGGTGATGACATTCTTCATTGTGATGTTCGTCCTTATGATGAACTTCGTGTGGAGATACATTGACGAATTGGTGGGTAAGGGACTCGATGCTATGATTATTGTCGAGCTATTGAGCTACGCTATGGTTAATATGATACCCCTAGGGCTACCCCTAGCACTGCTTTTGGCAGCGATTATGACTATGGGTAACTTGGGCGAAAATTATGAGTTGCTAGCTATGAAGTCGGCTGGTATGTCGCTGCCTAAGATTATCGAACCACTCATATATTTAATCATAGCAATCTCGATTGGCAGCTTCTTTATCATAAACGACTTGGTGCCATACGCCAACAAAAAGATGTTTAGTACGCTATACGATATCCGCAAGCAGAAGCAGGTAATAGAGTTTCAGGATGGATTATTCTTTAATGGAATTGAGAATATGAGCATTCGAGTTGAGGCTCAAGACCCTAAGACCAAGCTACTTAGAGATGTTTTGATATATGACAATCGTGACTTCCGTGGCGACATGACAACCACGATAGCCGACTCTGGATACATCCGCCTGTCGGACGACAAAAAGCTGCTCCTAGTGACTCTATTCAATGGTCACACATACGAGCAAACACGCAGTACCAAATGGTATGAGGAGAGCTCCCTAAGGCACAACACATTCGACAAGCAGATTCTATCGCTCCCAATGGATGGATTTGCAATGGATAGTCGTACCGATTCCGAGCAGGTGTCCAATTCGCAAACCAAAAATATCACGGAGCTTAAACAAGATATTGACTCTCTGGAGATTGCAGTGAACGAAATAACAATAAAATCATACGATCCACTCCTCAGGCAGCAGATATTCGCCAAGGATAATTCGATTATTGAGCAGGTCGATTCCATGAAAATTGACAAGACAGGATATCGCTCTGTCCTGCTCATAGATTCGTTGCCAGGGCTATCTATTCGCGACAAAAGCAAGGTGTGGAACAGTGCACGACAACAAGCCAAAAACTCCCGCAACCTATTTTCGTATGACGAAACGAGTGCCAAAATTGGACTCTCGACACTATACCGCAGCAAGGTCGAGTGGCACAAGAAACTCACTATGCCAATCTCAATTTTGATATTCTTTTTGATTGGTGCTCCTCTGGGGGCTATTATCCGCCGAGGAGGTTTGGGTATGCCTGTAGTGGTGTCGGTACTATTTTTTGTGGTCTACTATGTCATTAGTCTTTCGGGTGAAAAGATGGCTAAAGAGGGTAACTGGGATTCGGTCATGGGCATGTGGATTTCGGCAATGATACTCACCCCGATAGCGATATTCCTGACATACAAGGCCACTAATGACTCCGCACTTTTTGATTTTGATTCATATATCAATAGTGCAAAAAAAGCGGGTAAATATATAAAAGGTAAATTAAAGTTTAAAAAAGATAAATAAGATTATGGATCACAATTTTTCATTAAGCACAATAGAGGAGGCGATTGAGGATTTCCGTGCAGGCAAGATTATTATTGTTGTGGACGACGAGGATAGAGAGAATGAGGGCGATTTTATTGTTGCTGCCGAACTAATCACCGAAGAGCAGGTGAATTTTATGCTCTCGGAGGGTAGGGGTTTGTTGTGTGCACCACTTAGCGAAAAACGCTGTGAGGAGCTACAACTCGGCATGATGGAGGGTAACAACACCTCTCTGCTTGGCACACCTTTTACTGTGACCGTAGATCTTATCGAGGGGTGTTCAACGGGAGTATCTACACACGATCGTGCAGCAACTCTTCATGCTTTGGCGTCCCCCGCAACTAAACCTGCGGAGCTTGGCCGTCCAGGGCACATCAACCCTCTACGTGCTCGCCAAAAGGGAGTGTTGCGCAGACCAGGGCACACCGAAGCGGCAGTAGATTTGGCTCTACTCGCAGGTTTGCAACCAGCAGCTGCGCTAATCGAGATTATGAACGAAGATGGCACTATGGCTCGCATGCCTCAGCTAATCGAAGTGGCTAAGAAATATGACATGAAGCTCATATCTATAGCCGACCTCATAGCATACAGACTCAAACAAGAGTCGATTGTGGAGTATGGCGACACTGTGGATTTGCCTACCGAGTGGGGAGATTTCAAGATTACAATCTTCCGTCAAAAGAGCAATGGATTGGAGCACATAGCACTCACCAAGGGGCACTGGGAGAAGGATGAGCCAGTGCTGCTTCGTGTCCATTCGTCATGCGCTACGGGCGATATATTGGGTTCGTGCAGATGTGACTGCGGAGCTCAGCTACACACTGCCATGCGCATGGTCGAGAAGGAGGGCAAGGGTGCCGTGATATACCTCATGCAGGAGGGTCGTGGCATTGGACTATTCAACAAAATCAAGGCATACAAGCTCCAAGACGAGGGTCTCGACACCGTGGATGCAAATATTGAGCTTGGATTCAAAGCCGACGAGAGAGATTATGGCGTGGGTGCAAGCATCATTCGTGAGCTAGGTATCACAAAGATGCGACTTATGACCAACAATCCCACCAAGAAGATTGGACTAGAGGGTTATGGACTCACAATTTCGGAGATTGTACCTATCGTAATTGCACCCAACGTGCACGACCTCAGATACCTCGCAACCAAAGAGGAGAGAATGGGTCACACGCTAGGAGGTATTACCACAAAATTGTAGCGAGGGGATGAAGAGTGCTAAAGAGTTACGCATAGTATTCCTCGGAACGCCCGAATTTTCGGTTCCTTCGCTTAGGAGACTCGTCGAGGAGGGGTACAATGTAGTGGGAGTTGTCACCACACCCGACCGTGCTGCTGGGCGTGGTCAAAAGATATATGAGTGCGATGTGAAGCGCGAAGCTGTGAGGTTGGGTCTACCTATTCTGCAACCCGAAAAGTTGCGTGACGAGGAGTTTTTGGCTCAACTCAAGGAGTGGGATGCCGACCTTGGAATCATCATAGCATTTAGGATGTTGCCCGAAGTGGTGTGGAGTATGCCACGCCTAGGGACGTTCAATCTGCACGCCTCACTGCTGCCCGATTACAGAGGTGCAGCACCCATAAACCACGCCATAATCAATGGCGACACCAAGAGCGGAGTGACAACATTCATGCTCAACCACAAAATCGACGAGGGGGCAATTCTCGCTCAAACAGAGGTGGAGATTTTAGCCGAAGATAATGTCGGCACATTGTATGAAAAGTTGATGAACGTGGGTCAAGATTTGGTGGTGGAGAGTGTCGAAAAAATCGCATCAGCAGATGTGACACCTGTGGAACAGGAATCAATAACAACGTCGCAAATGCGCCCTGCGCCCAAGATTTTCAAGGATGATTGCCTCGTTGATTGGTCGTGGTGCGGAGAGAGGATTGTGAATTTCGTAAGAGGTTTATCGCCCTACCCTGCTGCGTGGACAAATCTGTACAACATAGATGGTGGAGCATCGACAACTGCCAAAATTTTTGAGGTACGGTTCGAGGCTAAATCCTCAACCGAAGTGGGACGCATAGTAAGCGATGACCGCAAATATATAGGTGTAGAGTGCAAGGATGGGGTGATATACATAGAGTCAATACAGATGGCTGCCAAAAAGAGATTGCAGATCAAGGAGTTATTGCTCGGATTTAAGAATATCACAGATTATAAAACGGTTATTTAAAATGAAAAAATTATATGAGTGGATGCTCTCGTGGGGCAACTCTAAGTATGGGTGGTTAGCACTCTTTTTGTTCGCTTTTGCGGAGTCTAGCTTCTTTCCTATTCCGCCCGATGTGTTGCTTATAGCGTTGTGTTTGGGAGCACCATCCAAGTCGTTTAAGTTTGCGGCGGTGTGTACCCTGGGCTCCGTTTGCGGAGCTATTGCTGGATACTCGCTGGGGTATTTCTTGTGGCAAAATAGTGCAGGTGAATACACGGCAATCGCCAATTGGTTCTATGCACACGTATTCTCTGAGCAGAGTTTTGTGAGGGTGGAGGAGCTGTACAACACATACAATTTCTGGATTGTGTTTACGGCAGGATTCACCCCCATACCATACAAAGTAATAACCGTATCGGCAGGGTTGTTTAATGTCGATTTTGTGATGTTCCTCATAGCATCTATCGTGTCACGTGGAGCGAGATTCTTCATAGTGTCGGGTATGATTTGGAAGTTTGGAGCACCAATTAAAGGATTCATAGATAAGTACTTCAACCTATTGGCTTTGGCATTCACAGTGCTGCTTATCGGAGGATTTGTGCTAATCAAATATCTGTTGTAACTATGCGTAAATTTGCACTTATTGGGGAGCATCTACCCCACTCATTTTCGGGTAAATATTTTGCTGAAAAGTTCCAAAAAGAGGGTATCGTAGATTGCGAATATTCGCTTTGCGAGCTCTCGAAAATCGAGGAGGTCGAGAAGTTGTTTGACGACAAGGAGGTTGTGGGATTCAATGTCACAATACCATATAAGTTGCAGATTATGCAATACCTAGACTCTCTGTCGCCCGAAGCCGAAAGAATCGGAGCGGTGAACTGCGTGGCAATATCCAAGGATGGTAAACGCACGGGGTACAACACCGACATCATGGGACTCAGGGATTCGATGGTTGAGTTCTTGGGTGGTGATATTCCGCCCAGAGCACTCATCCTAGGCAGTGGAGGTGCTGCGCAGGCGGTGCAATATTTGATGATGGAGATGAACATAGAGTACCTAATCGTATCTCGTGATGCGACCAAAGGAAATATTACATACGACGATATAACCCCCGAGATGATAGGGGAGTATCGCTTGATAATCAACGCCACACCACTGGGCACATACCCTAGTGTGGAGAGTTTCCCGACACTGCCTTATGCCTACCTTACTCCAAATCACTATCTATACGACTTGGTGTACAACCCCCCACTCACCCAATTTTTGAGTTTTGGGCAAGACAGGGGTGCGAAGATTTGTAATGGGCAAGCTATGCTAGTGGGGCAAGCCGAGGCAGCGTGGAAGATTTGGAATAAATAGACCTACGCATCCTCTAACTCTGCATCCATAGCCTCTTCTCGCTCGAAAGCTTGAAGAATCGCCAATGCCCGTTGGGCATCCTCTTGACGTGTGATAAGCTGTGCAGGAGCTATCCCTGTGGGGTATATTGTGGACATATATTCATTATTGACCATACACCACATACCTTCGTTGTCGAGCAACATTTTTGCCATTTCGGCCTTTGATAAAACGTCATACTCCTTAAGTACGACCATTGTGTCTACTTGCATAAATTCTATGATTTTAGGGGTTGAACAATAGTTTATGCCAAATAAATTGGGGTTCCCTAAAGTTACTAATTTTATTGATATTATGCAAAATTTCTACCAATATTCACCAAAATAAATTATCTTTGTAAAAAGATTTTTCGACCTATGCAAAACTTCGTTCACCTACATGTCCACACCCAATACTCTATTCTCGATGGACAAGCTAGCATCCCCAAACTCATAGATAAAGCTATGAAGGATGGTATGCCGGGTATCGCCGTGACTGACCACGGTGCGATGTTTGGCATAAAGGAGTTTTTGAACACCTTAGGCAAAAAAAAGAAGGGTATCAAGGGAGATATCAAAAAACTCGAAAAGGAGATTTTAAAACTCCAAGAGGGAACTCTAATCGTGGAGGGCGAAGAGCCTAAGGTATCAATTGAAAAGTGCGAAGAGAAGATTTATGAACTAAAGCAAAAACTGAAGTTCAAACCCATAATCGGCTGCGAGGTGTATGTCGCACGCCGAGGCATGGAGCTGCGCGAAGGTAAACAAGACCAGAGCGGATATCACCTCATACTACTTGCTAAAAACATCACTGGCTATCACAACCTCATAAAGATTGTGTCGAAGGCGTGGACTCATGGATTTTATATGCGACCTCGTACCGAGCGTGCCGAAATTGAGAAATATAGCGAGGGTCTAATCTGCTGCTCAGCTTGTATCGGTGGCGAGGTAGCCAAACGAATTTCGGCAGATGACATGGAGGGAGCTAGAGAATCCGTAGCGTGGCACAAAAGGGTATTTGGGGAGGATTACTACTTGGAGCTACAATATCACAAACCCACGGTCGAGCGTGCAAACTACGAGGCTCATGTGATTCAGGAGAAGGTGAACAGAGAACTTAAAAAGTTATCCGTAGAGATGGATGTGCCACTAATCTGTTCCAACGATGTGCACTTTGTGGATGAGGAGCAAGCCGAGGCTCACGACCGCCTAATATGCCTAAGTACGGGCAAAGATTTGGACGACGAGAAGCGAATGTTGTACACCAAGCAGGAGTGGATGAAGTGTGCGAAGGAGATGCACGCGATATTTGGTGACACCCCCGAGGCGATGGAGAATACCATAAAAATCTGCGACAAGGTGGAGGAGTACTCCATAGACAACGCACCGATTATGCCCGAGTACGAAATCCCCGAATCATTTGGTACGGAGGCAGAGTACAGAGCACGACTCACGCACGAAGATTTGTACAACGAGTTCACCCGTGATGAGAATGGACGCGAGGTAATGAGCCGTGAAGATGGCGAAAAAAAGATAAAGAACCTAGGAGGATACGACAAACTATACCGCATAAAATTTGAGGCGGATTATCTGCGTGAAATTTCGTTGGATGGTGCACGCAAAAAGTATGGCGACCCACTCAGTGCGGAGGTTATGGAGCGCATGAACTTTGAGTTGTACATAATGAAAACCATGGGATTCCCTGGTTACTTCCTTATTGTAGAGGACTTTATACGTGTGGCACGCCAAAAGTTAGATGTATCGGTGGGTCCAGGGCGTGGTTCGGCTGCGGGTTCAGCGGTGGCTTACTGCTTGGGAATCACGATGATTGACCCCATAAAATATGACCTGCTGTTTGAGAGATTTTTGAACCCCGACCGTATATCACTCCCCGATATTGATGTCGATTTTGATGATGATGGTCGTGGTCGTGTGCTCAACTATGTGACCCAGAAGTATGGCAAGGAGAAGGTGGCTCACATCATCACCTTTGGCACAATGGCAACCAAATCATCCATAAAGGATGTGGCTCGTGTGCAGAGATTGCCGCTATCGGAGTCCGACAGGTTGTGTAAACTGATTCCAGACAGATTGCCCGATGGAGGAAAGATAAACCTCACAAATGTTATTGCCGCAGTTCCCGAACTAAAGCAGGCCGAAGATTCAGCTGACCCAGTTATGAGTCAAACGATTAAGTACGCCAGAATGTTGGAGGGCAATGTGCGCAACACGGGAGTGCACGCATGTGGCACTATCATCTGCCGTGACGACATAACCGACTGGGTGCCAGTGAGTACTGCGGACGACAAGGAGACGGGCGAAAAGATGTTGGTGACCCAATACGAGGGTTCGATAATCGAGGATACGGGACTCATAAAGATGGACTTTTTGGGTCTTAAAACCCTATCAATCATAAAAGATGCGGTGGAGAATATCCGCCAAACCAAGGGTGAAGAGGTCGATGTGGAGGATATTTCGATAACCGACGAGGCGACATATAAGTTGTATTCGGAGGGGCGCACAGTCGGCACATTCCAATTTGAGTCGGCAGGTATGCAGAAATACTTGCGCGAATTGCAGCCCACGGTGTTCGAGGATTTGATTGCGATGAATGCTCTCTATCGACCAGGACCAATGGATTATATCCCCGATTTCGTCGATCGCAAGCATGGTCGCAAACCCATAGAGTATGATATTCCAGTGATGGAGAAGTACTTGAAGGATACTTACGGAATTACGGTATATCAGGAGCAAGTCATGCTACTTAGCCGCCTGCTCGGAAACTTCACACGTGGAGAGTCCGACTCGCTGCGCAAGGCTATGGGTAAAAAGTTGAGAGACAAACTAGATGAACTAAAGCCTAAATTCATTGAGGGCGGTGAATCTAATGGTCACAACCCTGCGGTGTTGGAGAAAATTTGGGGCGACTGGGAGAAATTTGCATCCTACGCCTTCAACAAATCGCACGCAACGTGTTATTCGTGGATTGCATACCAAACTGCATACCTCAAAGCTAACTACCCCTCGGAGTATATGGCGGCTCTGCTGAGTCGAAACTTGGCAGATATTAAGACTCTGACCATATATATGAACGAGGCTACACGCATGGGTATCAAGGTTATGGGTCCCTGCATAAATGAGTCACGCAACAAATTTGCACCAAATGACATGGGCGATATTCGCTTTGGATTGGCAGCGATAAAGGGCGTGGGCGAAGCTGCCGTGAGTAGCATTGTCAAAGAGCGTGAGCGAGGAGGTCGATTTAAGGATATATATGATTTCATAGAGAGAGTAAACTACTCGGTGGTTAATCGCAAGTGCCTGGAAAACTTAGCTTTAGCAGGAGCTTTTGACTCACTCACGGAGTTTCATCGCAGCAGGTTCTTTGCGCCTATTGACCCACAAAGCAACGTTGTATTCTTGGATTCGCTCATTAAGTATGGGCAACGTACCCAGGCCGAAAAGGCAAATGCGCAACAGAGTTTGTTTGGCGGCGATTGCGGTAATGTAGATATACAACGACCACTTCCACCCTCGGTGTTGGACTGGGGAGATTTGGAGACTCTGCACAAGGAGAGAGATGTGATTGGACTATTTTTGTCGGCTCACCCACTAGACCAATACGAGGTGATTATAAAGAAGATGTGCAAGTCGCAACTTTCCGAACTAAACAACCTCGAAGAACTTAATGGTCAAGAGGTTGGATTTGCGGGCATGGTAACCTCGGTGCAAAACCTAACCACAAAAACAGGCAAGCCATGGGGTAGATTCACAATGGAGGATTACAACGGCACGCACGAATTTGCACTCTTTGGCAAGGATTACGAGGCATTCAGAAAGTACCTATTCGTGGATTACTTCTTGTTTGTGAGGGGCAAGGTGCAGCCACACCCATACCGAGAGAGAGAGCTGGAGTTGAAATTGTTGTCGATGGTGCAGCTATCCGAAATGATGGACACCTCGATAAAGGATTTGACGATTGTGATATCCGAAAAAGTTATTACACGAGAATTCATTGCGGAGTTAAGCGAAAATGTAAATAAGTCAAAAGGAAATATATCGCTCAAAATTAAGGTTTTTGACCCACAAACGGGAGCATCAATAAGTCTGTTTTCGAAGCGCAAACGTGTGACACTCAGCAAAGAGTTGGTAGGGTTTTTGGAAGATAACGACATACACTATACAATAAATTAATTAAACACTAAAAAATAAAAAATTATGGCAGTTACAGTAACAACAGAGAATTTCGAGGAGTTGGTAGCGGGAGAGCTTCCCGTAGTTATTGATTTTTGGGCAGAGTGGTGCGTGCCTTGTCGTACACTTGCTCCTATCGTAGATGATTTAGCGGCTGAGTATGAGGGTCGTATCATCATTGGCAAATGCGATGTCGAGGATAATGACGACATTGTGGCTAAGTTTGGAATACGCAATATCCCAACAGTTGTTATGTTGAAAGGTGGCAACGTAGTAGACAAACAAGTTGGCGCAGCACCCAAAGATGCACTAAAGGCTAAATTGGAGGCTTTGTTGTAGAAACTAGCTTCGGCAACTCAAAAAATGGCAGTTTATCGAGCAGATAGACTGCCATTTTGTGTCAAAATGTCATACTTCTAGCGATGGCACATAGTTTGTTACAATTGAAGTTCAAAACATAAACTTAAAAAATTAACAATATGAAAAACGGAAAAATTGGGGTAACATCCGAAAACATCTTCCCCGTAATCAAAAAATTCTTGTACTCGGATCACGAGATTTTCTTGCGCGAATTGGTCTCAAATGCTGTGGATGCCACACAAAAACTACGCACCCTGTCGTCACGTGGCGAAGCTAAGGGCGAGTTGGGTGATCTAACTATCAACATCACACTCGACAAGGAGGCTAAAACCCTATCAATCACCGACCTAGGTATTGGTATGACAATAGATGAGGTGGATAAATACATCAACCAAATCGCATTCTCGGGAGCCGAGGAGTTCATGGAGAAGTACAAAGATCAAGCTATAATTGGTCACTTTGGACTTGGATTCTACTCAGCATTTATGGTTTCGGACAAGGTCGAAATCTTCACCCAATCGTTCCGTGAGGGTGCTAAGGCTGTACATTGGAGCTGCACAGGCTCTCCAGAGTACGACATGGAGGAGATGGACGAAAGCCGCCAACGTGGAACAACAATTGTGATGCACCTCAGCGAAGATGCCCTAGAGTATGGCGAGGAGGCTAAGATTGGCGAGTTGCTCAAGAAATATTGCCGATTCCTCCCCATCCCGATTGCATTTGGAATGGTCAAGGAGTGGAAAGATGGAGGGTATGTAGATACCGACAAGGTGAACATTATAAATAGTGTAGAGCCACTTTGGAGTCGCAAACCATCCGAGATTACAGAGGAGCAATACAAGGAGTTCTATCACGAATTGAACCCCACAGCCGAGGAGCCATTGTTCTCGATTCACCTCAACATCGACTACCCATTCAACCTCACAGGAATTTTGTACTTCCCCAAGTTGAGCAATAACTTCGAGATGAACAAGAATCGCATACAGTTGTATTGCAACCAAGTGTACGTCACCGACCAAGTGGAGGGTATTGTTCCAGAGTATTTAACTCTGTTGCAGGGAGTTATTGACTCTCCAGATATTCCGTTGAATGTTTCGAGAAGTTACTTGCAGAGTGATTCAAACGTAAAGAAGATTTCGAGCTACATAACTCGCAAGGTTGCAGACCGCCTAGCGGAGCTATTCAACACCATGCGCCCCGAGTTCGAGAGCAAGTGGGATGACCTCAAAATATTCATAGAGTATGGAACTCTCACCGACGAGAAGTTTGCCGATAAAGCGGAGGCGTTCACACTCCTCAAAAATGTTGATGGCAAATACTTCACCGCAGCAGAGTACACCGAAAAGATTAAGGAGTCGCAAACCGATAAGGATGGAGTGGTGATTGCCCTATATGTGGATGATGCTGTGCAGAAACACTCATTTGTGGAGGCTGCCAAAGCTAAGGGATATGATGTACTCATCATGGATGGACAGTTGGATTCACACTATATCAATTGGTATGAGTCTAAGCACAAGGAGTGTCGATTTGTGCGCGTGGATAGCGATGTTGTGGACAAACTAATCGTTAAGAATACACCCATGACCATAACCCTAAGTGAGGGTCAGCAGGAGTTGTTGCGCCCAGTATTCGAGAGCCAACTACCTACGGATGAGTCAATTTCGTACAACATCACATTTGAGGCTATGAGCCCAGACTCTGCGCCAATCGTTATCACACAAAACGAGTATATGCGTCGTATGAAGGAGATGGCAGCATCGAGCGGTGGTGGCATGAGCCAATTCTACGGACAGATGCCCGACAATTTCACAATAGCGGTAAATGGTAACCACCCCGTAATCCTCGACATATTCTCGGGCGTGGAGAGCAGCTACGGCGATAAGCTCCGCACGACAACCCTCAAAATTGATGCCGCGGTAGCCGAGGAGCAACGCTTCGAAGAGGTGGTGAAGGATAAGAAGGAGACAGACCTCACCGACGAGGAGAGGGATATGCGCAAGGATTTGAGCGAGAAGGTGATAACTCTGCGTGATGAGCGTGACTCTAGGCTCAAGGAGATTGGCAGCAGCAATGAGATGGTGAAGCAGATTATCGACCTAGCGTTGTTGTCGAATGGAATGTTGAAGGGTAAGAACCTTAGTGACTTTATTCAGCGTAGTATTGCTTTGTTGAAGTAATATATTGGTGTTCAGTAAAACCCCAACGATGTCATCCTGAACTTGATTCAGGATGACAACATAAGCAAATAGGGTGGCTAACTTAAATTAAGTTAGCCACCCTATTTGTATTATTTGTGAAATGTAACCTTACTCTAAAGTTACCTTCTTAACCGCGCGAGTGTAACGTCCAGTGTTGCTGGTCTTACCATAAGAACCCTTAGACCAAGAGCCACTACTATTTCTAATAGCACGAGCTGAACCTGCAGTATCTGTATCACCATTACTTGCCCAGTAGAACTCACCACTTGTCATTGCGTCGGCTCCAGCAGCTGACAATGCCGAAGTGAACGATGAATCTGTGAGGTAAGTGAGGAATGCTACAATCTCATTCTCAGCTGGGAAATACCAACCATCGCCCAAAGATGTACACCAGTAACAAGCTGGGAAGTTTGCAGCAAAGCCATCCTCCAAAGTCTCGCCATAAGCCTTTATAGCAGCTGTATTACTCTCTCCATCATCAGTATCCAATGCACCGTCAATCATTGTTGTATCACTAGTTGCCCATATCAATCGACCACCCTCTTTTTTGTAAAGTAGCATAGCTTGTGAAGATGAAACTGAGTAGACAATACCATCACCATAGGCTGTACCAACGCTCAAAGCAAGACACTCTTGTACAAGAGATACGCTTCCAGTACGCTCCAAATTCTCTTGACCCTCATACACAGCAACATTGATTGCATCGCTATAAGAGAAAGTTTTACTAGAACTAGAGACACGATCCTTAAGTGCTGTGATTGTCACAACTGCGCTATCAGAACCTACACTACCTACCGATACAGAGAAGTAATCCTCATAAGCAGGTGCTACTGATGCAGAAATCTCTGCTGGGAAGTTAGATGAAACAGTTACCGTAGCGATACTTCCTGCGCTATATGCTAGAGTCTCAGATGTAGACAACAACTCAAACTCAATAGCACCCTCTTGGTAGATATCAACTGTTTTGGTTGCTATGTTAGCACCTGTTCCTACCGAAATGGTAAGTGTTGCGGTATAATCACGACCGGCAAGATTTTTTTCACCTACAACTGTCACAACATTACCAACAACCTCTGCTGTAAACTCACTAGCATCGGTGCCTGTAAACGCTGTAGAGATAGTCTCGTATGACATATTTGTAGTCACAATAATAGACTCCGTAAACTCGGTTGTCATGCTAGTGAATAGGATAGATGTAGTTGAAACATACAACTTAGCAGCCTCAGGAGCAGCTTGCGAAATTGTGATATCTTCAGAAGTAGCGGTGCTACCCTCGCCAACTGTCACCGTAAGAGTTGCAGTTATAGCCTCATCAGTCTCATTTGCTTTCAACGTTTTGATTGTGATTATTTTACCATCTAATTCAGCAGATAGATATTCGTTACCCTCCAAACCGCTGATTGCGATTGCTGTTTGATTTGTTGTAACATAAACCTCTTCTGTTTGAGCTGCATAGTCATGGAATTGAACCAATGTAGAGGTCAATGAAAGAGTCGATGATGATGAGCTATAATCTTGGATTACGCTGTATGAATCAGAGATTAGCGTTTCGCCCTCTCCTGCCACAACTGTCAAAGTAGCTGTACGAACTACACCTGTTGTATTTTCGCTTAGAGCTGTTAGGGTGATAGTCTTGCTCACGGCAGATATCTCTAGTTTGCACCAATCAGCACTGCTAGCATCCAACGATGCTGTAACTGTAGACAAATCTTGATTAGTTACAACTGAGACTACAGCCGACGCACTTCTATTGGCAGTTAAATCAATAGTCGTAACATCTGTTTCAGAGACCTGAATCGAAAGGGTTGGATCCTCTACCTCAATAGGAGGGGTTGTCGTGGTGGCATCTTCGCTACAACTCACAGCTAGAAATAGAGCCACAAAGAGTGACATTAAAGAAAATCTAATTTTTTTCATAGCTTGAATTCAACTTGTAAATGCAACTGAGGAATTTGAATGTTGCAGGGAATAGGATAAAATATTTTTTCAGAGAGGAAAGAGAGAAAAAACTCTCCTTC
>JBCQUV010000063.1:0-4354 GCA_047173765.1 Rikenellaceae bacterium | reverse complement strand
TTAAATCTCAATATAGAATAACTATATTTTCAATTCAATAGCAAAAAATCTCATCTCCAATAGCACTCTTAAAAACACACCAATAATTATTTTACCCTACTTAAATATGTGGTGAGTGGCGATTAAACACAAAAAAAAGACCACCCGACAATTCGGATGGTCTCTTATGTAGTTATAAAACTAACCTAATTACTCAGCAGCAACTACGCTAATTTTGATTGTAGCCTTAACCTCGCGGTGAATCTTTGCGATAGCCTCATACTCGCCTACTGTCTTGATTGCATCTACTGAGATAGCTTTGCGGTCTACGATAACCTCCTTAGCAGCCAACGCCTCAGCGATGTCTGAAGATGTTACAGTACCGAACAACTTACCCTCCTCAGCCTTAGCCGAGATAGTGATAGGCAAGTTAGCAATCTTAGTTGCAAGTGCCTCTGCGTCTGCCAAAATCTTAGCATCTTTGTGAGCACGTTGCTTCAAGTTCTCTGCCAAAATCTTCTTTGCTGAAGCTGTTGCGCTCTTTGCAAATCCTTGAGGTATCAAGTAGTTGTTGGCATATCCTGGCTTTACGTTTACGATCTCGTTTGCGTAACCCAAGTTCTCTATGTCTTTGATTAGAATAATCTCCATTACTTATGTCCTCCTCTTTATTATTTCATACAATCTGTTACGAACGGAAGGATTGCCAAGTGGCGTGCACGCTTAACTGCTTGTGCTACCTTCTTTTGGAACTTTTGAGAAGTACCAGTCAAACGGCGTGGAAGAATCTTACCTTGCTCGTTAAGGAACTTCTTAAGGAACTCTCCGTCCTTATAATCTACGTACTTAATGCCGAGTTTCTTGAAACGACAGTACTTCTTTTTCTTTACATCTACAGATACTGGATTGAGGTATCTGATCTCTGATTGTGCTGCTCTTTGATCTGCCATGGTTTATTCCTCCTGCTTGTTAGATAGTTTAGCACGACGACGTGCGGAATACTCTACTGCGAATTTGTCTTGACGGAAAGTAAGGAAACGGATAACGCGCTCGTCACGACGATACATAGTCTCCAACTTATCAACGATTTCGCCACTCTGAGAAGAGAACTCTACCAAAAAGTAGAAACCGGTAGTCTTCTTTTGAATAGGATAAGCAAGCTTCTTCAAGCCCCAGTTCTCGCTATTCTCAATCTGACCGCCGTTCTCGGTAATAATACCTTGGAATTTGTCAGCCACCTCCTGTACTTGAGCCTCAGACAAGACTGGAGTGACAATGAAAACGGTTTCGTAATTGTTCATAAACGTTTAAAAATTAAATTGTTATAGCCCTGTACCGACACATATCGACACATAAGCGACTGCAAAGATAGACAAAATAATCTAAATTGCAATAAGTTGCACATTTTTTTAGCTAATTTTCGCCCATATATATATTGTAACCTATTTTTTTATACCTTTGTTTCATAAACTAACCTAACTATACACACAATGAAAAGAGCTCTACTCCTTACCCTACTTCTAGCTTTCGTACTGCCACTCAGTGCCATAACATACGGCGGAGGTAGCGGCAATAACACCGACATTCCCCGAATCGAGGGGGTGAATTACCAAATGAAGCGCACATATCCTGGTATCCTCCACAACATGGACGACATCAAAAATATGCGCAATATAGTAAAAAAAGGTGACAAAAAGTCCAAGGCATTCCAAGCCTATAAAAACCTAGCGTCGATGAATTTCGCCCAAGCCACCTACGCACCCAATATCCTAAACTCAAAAAACAGAGTAGGCGCAGCCAACGCCATAGCTCGCCCCAACGACAAAACCGAAAATTGGATTAAAGGTTGGGAGTCAGACTTCCTGGCTATGACACTCAACGCCGCAATGTTTGCCATAACCGAGAACCAAGCACACGCCGACAAAGCGGCGCAACTGCTCAATGCTTATGCTAGCACAGTCATCAGCGTGGGCACAGGCGGCACCACCCCACTTGCGGTAGGAATCAACATGATACACCCCATATACGCTGTGGATATGATTCAATCCCTCGCTCCGCAAACCTTCAAAAAGGGTGAGTACGAGAAGATTTGCAAATGGTTAAAAGATGTATGCGTAATGCCCGAGACCGAGGCATTCTACCAGCGTCCAACCTACACCAATGGCAACTGGGGTGCAGTGGTGCTTATGAGCTACATGGCACTAGCGGTACTCACCGAGGATGATGCGCACTACAAGCGTGCCATTGACCAATATTTGTACTCTTCGATTTTGGAGGATAACGGCACACTCCTGCACTACATAGACGATGAGGGACAGTGCCAAGAGGCGGGTCGTGATGCTGCCCATTCGCAGTTGGGAGTGTATGGTCTAAATATGGTAGCGGAGATTGCGTGGAAGTGCGGCACCGACCTATACAGTGTCTACGACAATCGCCTACTCAAAGGTTATGAACACCTTGCGAAGTTCAACATGGGTAATAATGATGTGGCGTACAAGGTGTGGCAGGATGTCACCGTGAAGCGCAAATATTCACGCTGGAAGGTTATTTCAGAGGCTGGCAGAGGCAACTTTAGGGATGTGTATGAGATGCCATACAACCACTACGTAGGCAGAATGGGTCTCAAGATGCCACAGACCGAGGAGCTACTAAAGATTATTTCGCCAATGAAATACCCCACACCCAACAGCCGCAAAACTGCACCTACAAAGTTTAGCGAAGAGGGCAAATCAATAACCCAAGCCGACCACATCGGATTTGGAGCACTCCTATTTATGAACGACTATAAAAACTAACCCCATGAAAAAATTACTTCTATTTGCTGCGGTTATATGCAGCATGATGATCTCCTGTGCCAAGGAGCAACACTTCAAAATATACCAAGCACCCGAGGGTGTAGAGCTAGCCACAGATTACACCGTAGAGGTCGAGGGCAACCAAGTCCCAACATACAGAGTTATAATCCCCGACTCCGTACCTATTCCTCGCCTCACGGGGTCAAACGGCAAATTTGGTGTGGCATCTATGGTGTCGTTCGACATCAATAGCAGCGTAAAGATGTGCGTAACCTCCAAGGAGGAGATTCGTGATGTGAAGATTCTACCCACATCATACAACATACCATATAATATAGAGGGCAATAAAGTGCGCTTTAATATCGACACCCCAATGCACCTCACAGTCGAAATAAATGGAAATTGGCACGAGTCACTCCACATATCGGCCAACCCCTTCGAGACCAATATCCCCGACCCCAATGACCCCAATGTGATATACTTTGCACCTGGTGTGCATGAGGTGTCGTCGCTTGTGGTGGATAGCAACAAAACCGTATACGTCGCTGGAGGCGCATACATACGTTGTGTGACAACCCAGACGGATGAGCGCATGGAGGTTGGCGGTCGCAAGATGGTGACTCCAACGTTTATGATTATGGGCGACAATGTGCAGTTCAGAGGTCGTGGTATAATTGATGGTGGTGCAGTTCCTCGCTCTCGCAGGCGACATATACTTATGGTATACAACTCTAAGAATGTCACCATAGAGGGTATCACCCTCTTTGATTCAAGTAGCTGGACTCTCCCCGTGAAGTGTTCGGATGGTGTGCATATAGACAATATCAAGCTCACTGGTTGGCGAGGTAATGCCGATGGAGTTGATATTTCGAATAGCCGTGATGTGAAGGTCGAGAACTCATTCTTCAGAACCTACGACGACTTGGTGGTAATCAAGAGCTACAAGGGATTTGGCGAGGTACGCAATGTTCACGTGCGCAAGTGCGTGTTGTGGAGCGAACTTGCGCATGCCCTAAGTATTGGTGCGGAGGTAGCCGAGAATGTTAGCAACGTATTATTCGAGGATTGCGACGTAATTCACGATGTGGGTCGTGAGACAGCACTACGTGTATACCACTGCGATTCGGCGGTCATAAGCGACGTTACATTCCAAAACATCCGCATCGAGGAGGCTCGCCGCCTAATATCTATGTGGATAGGCAGAACTCGCTGGACCCACACCGAGGAGCGTGGACATATCAAAAACATAACATTCCGTGACATCACCGCCACATCGGCACCCATAGACCCCACTCTCACAGGGTTTCAGGATGGTACTGACTGGAAACCATACGTCATAAAAGATCACGCTAGCCTCGAAATCGAAGGGTTCGACGAGGGTCATATTGTCGATGGCGTAGTGTTCGAAAACATCATAATCGACGGCAAGAAACTCGACCCCAAGGGGGTAATGCAAAATGAGTTTGTGAAGAATGTTATTTATAAATAGTCGATCCTTATATACAAACCAACATCTTGGTTTATAGCAAATTAAGAGTATGTTCGTTTTGGAATATCTGCAAGTTTTTGTATCTTTATGG
>JBCQUV010000015.1:0-37127 GCA_047173765.1 Rikenellaceae bacterium | reverse complement strand
TCGTAAAAGGCTCGGATACCTCACGCCAAATGAAAAATTCAAACAAATATTAACTATGAATTCAGTTGCATTTGCAGGTTGAATTCAGCAGATAAGTATCGCCACGACACCTGCAATGATTATGACGTAGAACGCTACGTATAATATGAGCGCAAGGGCAACTGTGAACACAAGCTGAAACAACGCTCGCCCAAAGATGACCGCCACGATCCACCAACCTATGCCACCACCAAATACCATTGACCCAATAAGAGCAACCATTGCCCAAAATATAATTCTAATCCAACTCCTCATAGCTTTTCAATTTTATATGCAGATTTTAGAGGTGAGGGAGTTTCGTTTCAACTTTCATCTTTATATCCGACATTTTTTTGCATCTCTTGTCGGCTCGGTCGTTATCGTTTCACTGGCATTAAATCGCAGAGCATATACCCGCAACCTTTTGCGAAATAATACGACCCAAAGGGTGGAGATTATTTCGCAAACTACTTGTCGCCTGAGGTTGTGGGTATGCAAATGCTCGAAGATAAATTTGCCATTGAAACGATGATGGCTTAGCTGACATCAGTAGCCAATAGTGGAGGGTATAGGCATTAAAAAAGCCGTGAGTTTGTGGCTCACGACTCTCATAGCTAATTGCAAATTTGATTATTTGGTAGGGCTATATAGATAGGTTGAACATTACACGCCCTTGTGATACGTAGAATTATATATTTGCGGAACAGATCCGCCTCGTAGCTATCGACCTGCATAGCAATAGCAATCACTACCTCCAATCCAAAATACTCTGGCACAATACGATTACCTCGAACAATTCCACCACTGCAATCAACAATCTGCCGACCATTCAAAAGCCGTTTGATCGCCCCTCGAACAGTTGGAACAATAACCCCCAAAAGGCGAGCAATCTCAAATTTCGACATCTGCACATTATTTGGCACATTCACAACACCATTCTCGCTAATTGTTATAATCTCTCTCTTCATTATTTTAATTGTTTGAAATTGCAGGAATAAAATTCTTCTCGACATTCGCCACGTCCCTCATAATCGAGCTATCGAGTACCTTTGCGTATAGCTGAGTCATCTTAGTGGTCGAGTGACCGAGGATCTTTGCGACGTTCTCCATCGAGACATTGTTGGCTAACATAACGACTGTGGCGCAGGTGTATCGGGCTACGTGTGTAGACAGCTTTTTCCTTATGCCACAGATAGTTGCGATCTCTTTAAGGTACGCATTTTGGCGTTGGTTTGAATAGACGGGTATCACTATACCACGCTTGATGCACTCGGGATGGGTAGCATATTTCTCGATCAGCGCAATCGCAGGGGATAACAGCGGAATGTTACACATATTACCCGTCTTTTGGCGTGGCTTGCGTATCCACAATGCTCCGCTGTTGTCCTTAACAATGTGGTCGGGCGTTAGTTGTGACACATCGACATACGCCAAGCCAGTGAGGGCACAGAAGGAAAAAACATCTCGCACCAAGTTGAGTCGCTCCACTCCAAAATCTTTGCTCATTAGAGTCGTCAGCTCCTCTTGTGTTAAGAACTCTGTGTTGGTCTCGGTGTACTTGAACTGTATCCCGATGAATGGATCTCGCTTCATCCACTCGTTCGCAAGGGCGATCTTGATAACCTTTTTGAGGTTCTTCAAGTGTTTGAGAGCAGAGTTGTGTTTGCAGTTGCGAACAGTTTTTAGATAGAACTCGAAGTTCTGCACGAATGTGAAATCAACCTCTTTGAGATATAGATCGTCTCGGCTGTATTGGTGCTGAATGTACTCCTTGAGGCACCTGATAGACGTTCCGAACTTCTCGACTGTCGATTTTGAGTAGTCGATCCCGATTAGAGCCTCGCACTTGTCGTTATGCTCTTGATAGACGTCGAGGATTGTTTTGGTTGTAGCTTCACAGCCGACACCATTATATCTATCACGAACAGTGCGAGCATTGATAACTGCACCCTCTGCCTCCATCTCACGTTGGATTTGCAGGATGCGAGCCTTGATGGTGTCGAGGTAGTGGTTTAGCTCCTTTGCGGTGGCGTTCGTGCCACGGCTGCGCTCCTTTGCTTGATTCCACTGCTCGGGCGGAACGCTGCGCTTAATCATTATCTCGATGATGCCTCCATTCACGGTTAGGCGCATACAGATCGCTGCCTCTCCATTTTTGAGAAGTTTCGAGCGACGAATTAGAAATAACACCTTAAATGTGTTGCGTTTTGTGTTTGTCATAGTTCTTTAATTTTTTGGACTACAAATTAACGTAATTTTCAACAAAACTAAGGTGTGCAAAATCCTGAGATTCAGCGAAATAAAACCCAAATCGTGGGACTTTTCAGTGGGCAAATTTTGCTCCCACGAATAAGCCCGTGAATGATGCTCCAAAACGTGGGATTTTGCCAATATGACAAAATTGAAAAAGCCTCGAAAATCATTGATTTTCAAGGCTTTGCGGTGAATTGCTTCACTCGTTTGCGGTGCGTAGGGGACTCGAACCCCTGACCCCGTGCGTGACAGGCACGTATTCTAACCAACTGAACTAACGCACCTTTTAGCTGAATAGCGAGTGCAAAGATAGTGGAAATTTGTTGTTTTGCAAATTTTAGACGCTACTTTTTTTATTCGTCAATCTCTTTTTTGAATATTGAGAATTGAACACTGCCATAACTTCTTGATTGCCATAAGTTAGGGTGGTTTTCGAATGAGATGTTTTTGGAGTGTTCAAAAATTAAAATTCCATCTTCACGAAGTAAATTTCCTTCCAATACTAATTTTATAACCTCTTCGCTCCCCTCCAAATCGTATGGGGCATCCGAGAATATCACATCAAAGGTTTTGGTGCAGCTGCGTAGGTACAAAAAGACATTTGCCTTTACGACATACATATTCTTTGCGCCCAACTCCATAGCTGTACGTTTGATGAAGTTGTAGTGCACAGCGTTTATCTCTACTGAAGTGATTGATTTTACTCCTCGTGACACAAACTCATAGCTAATAGAGCCTGTTCCCGCAAAAAGATCTAGGACTTCGCACTCCTCAAAATCAATGATATTGGTGAGTACATTGAATATATTTTCTTTGGCAAAATCGGTCGTAGGTCTCGCTCTTAGATTTTTGGGAGGAGAGATTAGGCGTCCTTTGTATGCTCCACTAATTATTCGCATGGTATAACATTTTTGTAATATCTATTTAGAAGTTTGAGTAACTCTTTGCCTCCGCCCTCAATATATAATGTGTAGTCATCCAAATCATATCCTTCGCCTATGCGTGAAAGCCAATAGAGTACATCTGCGCTCGTTTTAACCTCAAATAATTCGGAGAATACACGATCACCTCCATTATACAGATTTATGCATAAAAGCGTATTATCTGGTGAAAGATGCAGGCAAACCTCATGACCACGACCAAAAGCAGAATTTAGGAGTGGGGTAGAGAAGCGAACATTGCTACCATACAATTTCTCTATTTCACTCAACAATGATATCGGAACAACGATAAGCGCAGTGGTGAGTTTATCATGTTTTACGACTACAACATCCTCTTTGTCTGCCTCAAAAGATATACCTCCCGAAAGAAGATGCTCTTTAGGTGTTACTTCATCAAATAGGGGTGTTGGTATCAACATTGCCTTGATGCTCTCAACAACAATTGTCACCATCTCTCCTTCGACAGGTGAAATGGTGTCAATATTTGAAAAATTGTGTCCATTCGAGGTTATTCGAATGGACACAATCTTATTGCTTATTTGAGGATTACTCCCAGTTTCCAGCCTCATTGTTACCTCCCATCATAGAACCGAACTTAATTCCAGGATATTTATTGTAGTTTTTCATATCATTATCAATCAAGTTGATAATCTCTTGACGGAATCTAATAGTATCAAGATATTGAGTGTATGGAACACGGCACTCAACTACTGGAATCACAACTTTAGACTCTGTAGAGATACGATCTGAATACATCTCAAACTCCACTTGGTTGTTAGTGGTTGGCACGTAGCGAAGGTTCTGAACATCCTCTACAGATAGTTTGCGAGGAGAGAATACAGTGTCGAATACTGCCACATTAAACTGCTCGATATTTTTCTTCTTCGCAAGTTTAAGTTGAGCCATACCCACAGAGTCGTCCTCATCAACAATCTTGCGCTCCATGATGATAGTGTCGTTTAGCACGAAGTTAATCAATGTGTCGAAGTTGTCGGTGAAATCTTGGTACTTTGCTTTGTAAGCACGTTGAGCTGTACGAATATCTTTGATTCGCTCGATTACAGCTTTGTCCTTCTCTGCTTTCTCTTTCTCGAAATTAATCGGAGTTGAAATCTGAATGTAGATGACATAGATCAAACCTGCGATTACAACAGCTAGAAGTAATTGGATAAATTTTCTCATTTTGAATATTTGTTATTAAGTTTGTACGTAATTAAATTAAAAAAGTGCATCTTTGTACCACACATAATAGCCGAAGCCAATGCAAAGTAATAGTATCGCGTCCCAAATTTACACTAAAATTTCTTTTGAAACAACTCTTAACCAAAAAATAATAGTCGAAAAGTTATCAAATTTCCTTTCTGACCCCAATTTTCATAGAATTTTTGTACTTAATGGCTATGCCGGAACAGGAAAAACAACAATTATATCGGCTTTGGTAAAGAGTTTGGACGACCTTGGAATAAAGAGTGTGATGCTTGCCCCTACGGGTCGGGCTGCCAATGTGTTGGCTCGGTATTCGGGGCGTGCAGCATACACTATTCACAAACGAATATATCGCGAAAAGACAAATGCGGCATACGAATCTAAGTTCTCGTTGGACTTCAATCGCGAGGTAGACACAATTTTTATTGTCGATGAGGGGTCAATGTTATCAAATACCACTGGTGATGGTGCAATTTTCGGTAGTGGGTCTCTTTTGGATGATTTGGTGAGCTACGTGAGGAGTGGCAAGAGGTGTCGGCTTATCGTTGTGGGAGACAATGCACAGTTGCCTCCCGTGGGGGCAGATTATAGCCCTGCATTGGATGAGGCTGTGATGAGAGAGTATGGCGATGTGGAGTATGCGACAATGGATGAGGTGGTCAGACAGCAGGCTCAGTCGGGGATTCTGTTCAACGCCACACTTGTGAGGTGCATGTTGGAGAGTGGCATATATGAGATTCCTCGTTTCGAACTAAATTTCCCAGACGTAGAGATTGTGGAGGGTGGTGAATTTACCGAAAAATTGCAGGATTGTTACGATTTATATGGGCGTGACGAGACAATTGTGATAACTCGATCCAATAAGCGAGCAAATCGCTACAATGAGGGTATTCGCCGTTTCAGCCTATGTGCCGAGGAGCAAATCGAGAGTGGCGATATGTTGATGGTGGTGCGTAATAATTACCACTACACCGAGCGAATTAAGGATTCGCAGATGGCATTTATAGCCAATGGCGATGTAGCGCAACTTGTTAAGATTAAACGCTTTGAGGAGTTGTATGGGTTTAATTTTGCACGTGCCGTATTGTCGTTTGGGGACTACGACCAAGACATTGAGTGCAACATACTACTGGATACACTGTCGAGCGAATCTCCAGCTCTGAGCTACGAAGATAGCAAAAGGCTATTTGCGGAGGTGGAGAAGGATTATTTGGATATTAAGAGCCGCATTAAGCGACTCTCGGAAATACGAGAAAATGAACACTTCAACGCCGTGCAGGTGAAATTTTCGTATGCCGTGACTTGCCACAAAGCCCAAGGTGGGCAGTGGCGAGCGGTATTTATCGACAAGTGTATATTTGGCGACGAAGAGATGTCAAAAGATATGCTTAGGTGGCTATACACCGCCATCACTCGTGCTACCGACAAACTATACTTCGTGAACTTTGACGAACGATTTTTCGCTACAACTTAATGTCGTAAATCTGAATTACGCCAACGCATAGGTCGCTATCATCCACTACGAGGAGTGCATTAACTTTGTGCTTAGTCATCATCTTTTCGGCCTCTATTAGTCGAGTATTAGCATTTATGCGCTTAGGGTTGGGTGTGAGAATATCGGCTGCCGAAATCTTGAAAAACTCTGCCTCACGACGCTCCATAGCTCTGCGGATATCGCCATCGGTCACAATACCCACGATTTTATCTGCTTCGCACACTATGATAAGTCCCAGACCTCCACGACTTATTTCGTGAATCATATCCTTAGCCGAGCAACTTGGAGAGACTATTGGCAATGATTCGCTACGCATAACATTTCCCACATTCATAAGCAATCTACGACCTAGGCTTCCTCCTGGGTGCAGTCTCGCAAAATCGACACTCGTGAAGTTACGCATCTGCATAAGTGTCACTGCCAAAGCATCACCCATAGCTAGTTGCGAAGTGGTGGATGTCGTGGGTGCAAGATTCAAAATGCAAGCTTCATGGTCGATATCCACGCATAGGTGTATGTCGGAGTGTTTTGCCAATGTAGACTCCGCATTGCCGCTCATGGATATTAGTCGATTGCCATTGCTGTGTATAAAGGGGATTATTTTGAGCACATCATCCGTCTCGCCCGAGTGCGACAGAGCCAACACAATATCCTCCTTAGAAATCATACCCAAATCGCCGTGAAAAGCCTCCGTGGGGTGCATAAAGAAACTTGGAGTACCAGTGGATGCTAGCGTAGCTGCAATTTTGCGTGCCACCAAACCCGACTTGCCAATTCCTGTCATTATGACTTTGCCGTTGCTAGAGAGGATGCTCTCCACTGCATTTTGAAAATCGTCACCTATGGTATCTGCCAAGCGTAGTAGAGCATTGCCTTCGGTACGCAAGCATTGCTTTGCTGACTCTATGATTTTATTTCGGCTCATAATTATAGTAGCGATTTAATGAGTTCTTCGAGGTGGTGTAGGTGCAACATATTTGCTGCATCGCTCCACCCTTCGTCGGGGGTGGGGTGCACCTCAAAGAAGTAACCATTTGCGCCAAATGCCTTGGCGGCACGAGCCATCATTGGCACATACTCTCTATTGCCGCTAGTTTTGCCGCCAGCACCGCCTGGGCGTTGTACCGAGTGGGTGCAATCCATAATCACGGTGTCGGCAATTTTGAGCATGTCGGGGATATTGCGGAAATCTACGCACAGATTATTATATCCATACATATTGCCTCGCTCCGTTAGCCACACCTCCTTAGCTCCCGAATCCTTAGCCTTTTGGTATGGGTACAACATATCTTCGCCCGAAAGGAACTGAGCCTTCTTGATATTTACGATTTTACCGCTCTTGGCTGAAGCGACCAAAAGGTCGGTTTGACGACACAAAAATGCAGGAATTTGCAACACATCGACAACCTCACCAGCAGCCTCGGCTTGGTATGATTCGTGCACATCCGTAAGGATTTTAAGCCCCCACTTCGAGCGAACATCCGCAAGCATCTGCAACCCCTTATCCATACCGACACCACGTGCCGACGACAGGGATGTTCTATTAGCTTTGTCGAACGACGCTTTAAATATAATATCTGTACCCAAAGCGTTGTTTATCTCGACCAGACGCTCAGCCACGGTATCTAGGAGCTCTGCGGATTCAATCACGCAAGGGCCTGCAATTAATTTTATTTTGTTCATGGTTGTCTATTTTTGCTTAGCCAAAAACTCCTCCGCTCGCTGCAAATCCTCTGGCGTATCTATTCCTATAGTCTCTATGTTGGTCACTCCAACACCTATTTTATATCCATTTTCAATCCATCGCAACTGCTCCAACGACTCCGCTAGTTCGAGGGAAGATTGAGGTTGGGTGGTTACTTCAGAGAGTGCTGCAGTACGGAACGCATACATTCCAATGTGCTTATAATATGTATGCTTTCGTAGCCACTCCTCCTTTGCGACACCACGCAGGTAAGGAATTACTGACCTCGAGAAATATACGGCTCGCATATTATTGTCAATCACCACCTTTGGAGAGTTTGGATTCTCCAACATATCTATACTGTCCGTAGGCTCAAATGGCTTTACGAGAGTCGCAATATCTACCTCCTCGGAGTCGAAGCACCCTATGAGCGATGTGATTTGCGAAGGGTCGATAAATGGTTCATCACCCTGCACATTGACCACCACATCAGCCTCCTCTCCCAACTTTGTGTATGCCTCCCAGCATCTATCCGTGCCGCTTTTGTGGAGCGGAGATGTCATAATTGCACGACCTCCAAATGCACTCACTGCACTTGCAATGCGCTCATCGTCAGTGGCTACTACCACTGTATCGACTACGCTAGATACTCTGTCGTAAACTCTCTCGATGACACTCACGCCACCCAACTGAGCGAGGGGTTTGCCCTCGAAACGAGTCGAGGCGTAGCGTGCTGGGATTATTGCGACTACTTTCATATTGCTATTGAGCTTTTTTGGTGCGTGTTTTCTTGAGAGGTTCTAGGGCTAGCTCCAAAACCTCCTCATTAGTTTTGACGTAGTGGAAGGTCAATCCATCGACATAGTCGGCATTAACCTCCAAAATATCTTTGCGGTTCATCTCCGAGAGTATGATGGTTGTGATTCCTGCACGCTTAGCTGCCAAAATCTTCTCTTTGACACCTCCAACTGGGGTTACTCTTCCGCGCAATGTAGTCTCGCCAGTCATAGCTACGCGCTCCTTAATCTTGCGACCTGTGTAGCTCGATACGATTGAGGTAATCATGGTGATACCTGCCGAAGGTCCATCCTTGGGGATTGCACCATCGGGAACGTGTATGTTGATGTCGTTCTTTTCGAACATCTCGGGGTCGATACCCAACTTTGCATAGTTAGCCATCACCCACTCGTGAGCTATGGTTGCCGACTCCTTCATCACTGCACCCAAGTTACCTGTGAGGTTTATGCGACCCTTGCCTGGGGTGAGGATTGACTCTATGTATAGTATGTCGCCACCTACCTCAGTCCATGCCAAACCTGTAACCACGCCTGTCATACCTGCGATGTCATACATATCGTTCAAGAATTTGGGAGCTCCCAAGACCTTCTCTACATAAGATAGGGTAGTGTCGGGGGTGAAAGCCTCCTCGAAAGCAATCTCCTTGGCACGTGTACGAGCCAATTTTGCGATGTTTTTATCCAGTGAACGGACTCCTGCTTCGCGTGTGTACTCAGAAATAATCTTCTCGACAACCTCACGTGAGAGTTTAAGTTCTCCCTCTTTGACGCCATGAGCCTCCAACTGCTTGGGCAAAAGGTGATTTATTGCTATTTCGATTTTCTCCTCCAACAGGTATCCTGCGATGTTAATCATCTCCATACGATCCCTTAGAGCTGGGTTTATATTGCCAATATTGTTTGCCGTAGCTATAAACATCACCTTCGACAAGTCGTACTCCGTGTCTAGGTAGTTGTCGTGGAATGTCGTGTTTTGCTCGGGGTCAAGAACCTCCAAAAGTGCACTCGATGGGTCTCCATGGTTGCTCACTGTGATTTTGTCTATCTCATCGAGGATAATCACAGGGTTCGAAGAACCACATCTTTTGATGGTTTGGATAATTCTGCCTGGCATAGCACCAATATATGTGCGTCTATGCCCACGAATCTCCGCCTCGTCATGCAATCCACCCAACGATATACGACCAAATTTACGCTCCAAAGCCGCTGCAACAGATTTTCCGAGAGATGTTTTACCAACTCCAGGTGCTCCATACAAACAGACAATAGGTGACTTTAGATCCCCCTTAAGTTTTATAACTGCCAAGTGCTCCAAGATTCTCTCCTTAACCTCGTTAAGTCCGAAGTGGTCTGTGTCGAGTTGTGTGCGAGCACTCTTCAAATCCAAATTATCTTTAGTGGTCTCATTCCATGGCAACTCCAGCATCAACTGCAAATAATTCATCTGCACAGAGTACTCCGCCACCGCTGGATTCAACCTCTCGATTTTGTTCATCTCCTTCTCGAAGAGCTCTGCAACCTCTTTGCTCCAATTCTTTTTGGATGCAGCTTCACGAAGCTGGTCTAACTCGGCATCGGTGCTGTCGCCCAACTCATCTTGGATTGTGCGCATCTGTTGTTGGAGGTAGTAGTCACGTTGTTGGCGGTCGATTTCAATCTTAACCTTGTTTTGAATCTCGCTCTTAAGCTCAGCTAACTGTTGCTCACGGATGAGAATCTCCAACAATTTGCGTGCACGTGCCAACATGCCTGGTGTCTCCAACAAACGCTGTCTATCGACATCTGGAAGCTCCAAATTGGTGCATATAAAGTTGATAATGCCACGCTTAGAATCTATATTCTTAATGGCAAAACTAGCCTCTTTAGGCATTGCGGGCGATACATTAATTATGGACAAAGCCACGTCACGTATGGAGTCTACCAACGCCTCGAACTCTATGCTCTCGTACTCGGTATTCACATCACGCAGGGGTGTAACCTTGGCTGTCATATATGGCACAACATCCACATATTCATTGACTTCGATTTTGGTGAGTCCATTCAAAATAACTGTGAGTGACCCATTAGGCATCTCCAATATTTTGATAATCTTAGCCGAAGTTCCGATGGTGTACATATCTGCAGGCCCTGGATTCTCAACCTCACCTTCACGCTGAAGTACAGCACCCAATACACCGCCCTTTTCGCTCACATCTCGCACCAAACGGATGCTCTTGTCACGACCAACAGTGATGGGGGTTATAGCCCCAGGGAACAACACGGAGCTGCGAAGAGTTAATATTGGAAGTACCTCTGGTGTCTCCTCATCTTCATCCTCCTCGTCATCATTTGCTACAATTGGAATAACTCTATGTTTGCCATCGAATAGTTCGGGAAGTAGCCCCAAATCATCCAATTCAATACTTTCAATTTTGTTTTTCTTACTCATCGTTAAAATATTTTTTTGCGAACGCTTTAGCCACTAAGTAGGGTAAAATAATTATTGGTGTGTTTTTAAGAGTACTATTGGAGATGAGATTTTTTGCTATTGAATTGAAAATATAGTGGATCTACATTGAAATTTAATAGTGAAAAATATCGCTTCAAGAGTGCTTTTAAAAATATGGCAATAATTGTTTTACACTACTTAATCATAAACAGTGACTGGTTCGACATATATGTGGAACAAAAGTGGCGTGTTGGCAGGTATAGTACTCGACCCCGTCGCCTCGCCATAAGCGTTTCGAGATGTGGTAAGTATTGTTGCCCACTGCCCATACCTGAGTTGTGGAATTGCGTAGTACCATGCTAGTATGTATATGGAATTCTCCCACGAACTAACCGAAGAGTACTCCTCTGCAGAGGTTACATTACCACTCTCATTATTTATTAAATCTAAAACTCCTTCAATGTTTGTATCAAATATGAAGCCATCCAAGAATCGACCGATATACCATATGTTTGCACTACCATCAAATTCGATAAAATCATCCGTGAGATAGGAGTCATAAAAGACATTGTCATCATCCTCATCTTCGATTATGGTTCTAATCATCTCGTCAATCTCTGCCATAGAGTATTTGTAGTAGATTGACTCTGTGTCTGCAATTTTTGACCTATACTCTGAGTTATAATCTGTATTGTAGTTATAAAATGTCGAGGGGGTGTAACGTCTGTCGATATACAGATTGGGGACTGTATCCATAGCGTTGCTCCATCTCTGGGCGATTTGCTCTTGCACTTCGTTGTATGCAGCGTAATACTCATCATCCACATCATCATCGTTGTCTACATTGGTCTCGTGGTAATTTATGAGTAGTCCATCATTTAATTGGGCAAATGCAGTGACTTCATTGGTCTCGTATGCTGTCGGGTCGGCGATGATATCTACAATCTCGACCACTGCTTTCAATGGTTGATAGCTACCAATTACATATTGCCCCACAAAACCAGTTGTGCCTGTAGCAGCTCCATCTATAATCTCGGATGGTATATACATAGTCACAACGGAACCCTTACAAAGATTTAAATCTTTGTTCTTAAATGCTAAATTCAAACATTTGGGCAGGTAGTCGTATGTGTCTGCTCCAGAGTAAAAATCTGAATCGTAGTACAAATCTTGGTAAAGAGGTATATATCGCACACCCAAACTAAATGAGCCTAATTGATATGCGATAGTCTCATCACGAGTGACATATACATTACCCTCAAAGTCATACCCCGTAAGGTTGTACTTTATCCAGCAATCTTCGTAGTTGCTAATCGGATTGCTCGTGTCACCATCCACGGTTTTGATGGTGTAGTATACATAATCCTCATCATCATCTTCGTCGTAATAATCCCAACGCTCGTAACCATCGACATTGTTGGTCATCCAATCATCCAAAATTTCCTGCTCAACATCGTCATAGTCAATATCTTCTGCCTCCATTATGCACGACGTGGAAGTTAGTGCTGTGATGAATATTGCCACCCACGAAACTCGCATTATAAGTGAATATTTCATATCTTTCTAATTAATTTACTGTTACAATTTTACAAAACATAGCTAGTGGAGCCTGTTCTGTCACTACGCCCAACACGGACGACCCATAAGCTTCGTCGAGAGTCATATAAAACTCGATGACATCATCCTCTTTACACCCCACAAGCAGAGTTTCGACACCCCCAAACAATGAGCCATCACCCACAGTTATGGATAGTAAATCCGACGACCAATATTCACCCGTGAAACGATCTTCAGATAAAGTTATCAACTCATCTATAATATCTGAGTCATTCGAAAACAAAACAGTGGATGCCGATGGGGTAGTCATACTTGTGAAATCATACAAAGATAGAGTAACCTCTATTTTGCTACCTTTTTTGATTGTTGCCTTCGAATCACGATCTTCGTCATAGTAGGTTGATATATACCTAAAAGTCGTGCGACCTGTCGTAGAGTAAAACGCAGGAGCCTCATCCAAAGAGGCTAGTGCAGCACTCTCGGATATCAATTTAGGACTATGAGTAGACTCGAGATATGATACTATATCATCTCTCTGATCCAAATTCTCATCTTCTGTTGAATTGCAACCGCACAAAGCAACCACAAAAACAAAGGTTAATAGTAAATTCCACACTCTATTCATAACTCGGCAAAGATAACATTTTTTTTGGTAAATTCAAAGCGCAAAACCGTGCCACGAATCTTAAAGTTGTTTTAAAGCTAATCGAATAATCTCCTCGACACTGCTGTTTGGGGCGGTTGTGGTGATAGACTTCACTACTTTTTGGCTTGCACTCTTCACAAATCCCAACATAATCAACGCCTCCACCGCCTCTTGGGCTGCGGAGTTTGACTCTGTAATATTTATAGCATCCACCTCGCCGCTGGTCAAAGTTGCCATTTTTCCGCTAATTTCGACTATGATTTTCTGGGCGGTTTTAAGACCTAAACCCTTGACATTCTTGAGCAATACGGCATTCTCTGTGGCTATTATACTCTTAAGTTCGCTTGGTGAATAGGTAGACAAAATCATACGAGCTGTATTGCCACCGACGCCCGACACACTTAAGAGTAATCTAAATAACTCTCGCTCTATTTTGGTTGAAAAACCATATAGTAGTTGAGCATCTTCACGCACTATGTAGTGCACATAAAGCTTTGTGTGAGAGTCGTTTTCTATTTGCGAAAATGTCTGCAATGATATTTGCAAATGATATCCCACTCCTGCTGCCTCCACAACAGCAAATGTTGGAGCAATCTCGGCAAGTTCGCCCTTTATATATTCGTACATTATCTAATTTGTGTTAAGTAGTGACAAAAGTAAATAAATTTTTCTATCTTTGTCGAATAAATTTAAAGTTTTAATTTCAAACGATATGAAAATAGCATTTATTGTCTGTGCGGCACTTGTAATAGTTGCCTGCAATACAACTCAAACAACCGCACCAGTCGTAGCAACAACGCCTGCAACAGAGTCGGAAGCACCCGCAACCAACGCTGCAACCTCCGACATTGCGTATGTAGATATAGATATGGCTCTATCGCAATGCGATATATTTAACACCGAAGGCATAGCTCTTCAAAAGAAAACCGAAAAGGCTCAAGTTAGCTGGAGCCAAAAGGAGCAAAAGCTACAAAGTGATGCCGCAGCCCTACAAGACAAATACCAACGAGGGCTAATCACCACATCAAATGCACAACTTGAGCAGGAGAAACTACAAAAACGAGCTGCAGAGTACCAAAGCGCAGCACAAACAGAGCTCCAAAAACTAGATGAGGAGAATACCGTATTCACCAATCGCACACGTGATCTTGTTCGCCGTGCAGTAGAGGAGATAAATGCAGATAGACGATATAAACTCATCATCAATGCTGCATCTTTGATTGATGCCGACACGACTCTCAATATCACCAGCAGAGTGGTCGAGGTGGTAAATAGACTCTATGCAGAGGATAATAAGAGATAAATAACCAACACCACAATTCGCATAATTTATGTGGTTTATACCATTCACCCTCAGGGACTTCATAGATATACTCTTGGTGGCAACGATGATGTATTGGATATATCGCTCCACCAAGGGTACTAATGCACCATATATCCTTACGGGAGTCGTTGTGCTATACTTTTTGTGGGTGGTAGTCAAGGGGTTCAATATGGAGTTGCTCTCGACTATTCTTGGGCAAATCATGGCGGTGGGTGTCCTTGCGCTGATTGTTATATTTCAGCCCGAAATCAGGCGATTCCTCCAGCTCCTAAGGTTTCATAAACGCCACCTAAAATTCATAGAACAACTCTTCAGCAGCAAGAGTTCAGAGTCCAAAAATACAAATATTAAACATGTGGCTGAGGCTATAATCACAATGTCTCAAAACCGCACAGGTGGAATAATAGTATTGGCTCAACATAGTGATTTATCGCTAATTACAGAGGGTGGTCGAGATATAGATGCTAGATTATCTACCGATTTACTCCTTACGGTTCTATCCCCCGAATCCAAACTCCGCAAGGGCGCAATAGTAATAGATTCTGACCGTATAGTTTCGGTTGGTTGTGTACTACCCATAACCCAAAGTGAAACACCATGCAATTATGGCATTCGCCAAAAAGCAGCATTAGGGCTAAGCGAAATATCTGATGCTGTGATTATTACCGTAGATGCTTTCGATGGCTGCATTTCGGTAGTAAATTCGGGAGTCGTAAGAGAGAGAATCTCAACCTCCGAAATTGTAAAGGTGTTGCAGGAGTATGAAAATATATATAGCGAAAGGGAGGTATAGTAATCTTTGAGCAGATATAAGTAGTGTAAAACAATTATTGCTATATTTTTAAAAGCACTCTTGGAGCGATATTTTTCACTATTAAATCTCAATATAGAATAACTATATTTTCAATTCAATAGCAAAAAATCTCATCTCCAATAGCACTCTTAAAAACACACCAATAATTATTTTACCCTACTTATTTGGCATAAAAGTTGATTTTGCAATTCGCATAATCAACTTTTTTATTTATGAAACAACTTGCTATCTTCGTAATAGCCTGCACACTAATCTCTTGTGGGGCAGGCAGCGTCACATCCGAACGCAAAGCACCATCCGTTAAGATTGCCATAGCGCAGAGCAATAAATATCTATTAAAAGATTTCGTAGGTCTTTCGACCCCAGATGAATCGGTAAATTTAGCTTTTAAAATTTCGGGGCAAATATCCAACGTGCCTGTATTCAAGGGAATGGAAGTGCGTAGTGGAGAGTTGCTTGCGGAGTTAGACTCTAGGGATTTCGAATTGCAACTCTCCGCCGACCAATCATCCTATGAGCAATCCAGATCCAAATTGGAACGTATCAAAAGGCTGCTCGCTCACGAAGCGGTGTCTCAACAGGAGTTCGAAAATGCACAATCCGAATTCGTTAGAGCTAAATCTGTATATGAAAACTCCAAGGATATACTCCACGATACAAAATTAAAATCCCCTTTTAAATCGCTAGTCGAGCGAGTTTATGTCGATACATATCAGCGAGTTCAGGCGGGCGAGACCATTGTTAGGTTGGTTAGCCCCAACTCCACGACCGTTGAGTTCACCCTCCCCGAAGTGTTGCTATCAGCTCTCGGTGACTCAACCACACTTTTCGAAGTAAGATTCAATAGCTATGAGGGTGTCGTTTTCGATGCGCAAATCAAAGAGTATGCTCGTACAACATCCGACGCTTCAGGGTTTCCTGTATCTCTAACCATCTCGAACACTATAAATTACGCAATACAATCGGGCATGTCGTGCACCATAACGATGATGATTGCTCAATCCAACTCTTCATCAGTGACTGTCCCTATTTCCGCTATTTATGCCCCCACCGAAGGGGGGAGCTACGTGTGGGTGATTGGTTCGGAGAATCGAGTAGAACTCAAAAAAGTGGAACTTGGCGAGTTGGTTGGACGAGATAAAATAGTAATAAATGGGGGTGTTTTGGCAGGTAGTAAAGTTGTTATTGCTGGGGTGTATAAGCTTCAAGATAGTGATATAGTAAAAATCCTAAATGCACAATGAAAAAGATTTCTGAATTATCCATAGAGAATAAAAACCTAGTGTGGTTTTTGTTGATTATATGTATTATAGGTGGTGTTACCTCATTTGTTAATTTAGGTAAAAAAGAGGACTCTACATTTGTTATCAAGAGTGCCTCCGTGGTGTGTCGATACCCTGGAGCAACGCCATTGGAGGTGGAGCAGCTTATCACCGAGCCAATCGAGAGGGAGGTGCAGTCGATGCGCAATATATACAAAATCACCTCCGATTCTCAGTTTGGACTCTCCAAAATGATTATTGAATTAGACCCTGCAACTCCGCCAAGCATGATTCCGCAAATGTGGGATGAACTACGTCGAAAAATCATGAATATCACACCTCAGCTTCCATCTGGGGCATCAAACATTATTGTGAGCGATGATTTTGGCGATGTGTATGGTCTCTATTACGCCATCGCAGCAGATAACGGATACTCTTTTAGCGAGTTACGAGATTGGGCACAGCACATAAAGACCAGAGTAATAGGCGTAGATGGAGTGCACAAAATCACGCTGTGGGGTGAGCAGCAGCCTGTTATAAACCTGTACATATCACTATCTACACTCGCAAATTTTTCTATTCGCCCCGAAACCATAGTATCGACCATAAGTCGCCAAAATAGTGTGGTGAGCAGTGGAGACAAGAGTGCAGGGGTTATGGAGATTAAAATTCTCGAACACGGAGGCTATCAATCACTAGAAGATATTGCCAATCAACTACTTATATCTGCCGATGGTAAACAATATCGCCTAGGGGATATTGCGCAGGTCGAAAGAGGATATATCGATCCTCCAAGTGCGCTGATGCATGTCGATGGCAGACGTGCAATAGGCATTGGAATTGCCACAGATGAGAATGCGGATGTAGTAAAAACTGGACGCAATATAGATAAAGTATTAAATCAGATAAAAGCATCTATGCCACTGGGTATCAATCTAGAAGTTTTATACCCTGAGAATGAAATAGCACGTGAAGCAACTAATACATTTCTACTAAATCTGCTAGAATCTGTAGCTATTGTAATCGTAATCATAATGGTGGCGATGGGTCTTAGGGCTGGATTTTTAATAGGTTCGTCATTAATATTTTCGATTGGCGGAACGCTACTTATGATGCAACTCGTAGGCGAAGGGCTAAACAGAACATCCCTTGCAGGGTTTATTATTGCTATGGGAATGTTGGTCGATAATGCGATTGTGGTTACCGATAATGCACAAAATCTCATGCGAAGTGGTGTTGCTAGGCGAAGAGCCGTTGTAGAGGGTGCGGATAGACCAAAATGGAGTCTGCTGGGGGCAACTTTGATAGCTATATTTTCATTTTTACCACTCTATTTAGCACCTTCGGCTGTGGCAGAAATCGTGAAGCCATTGTTTGTCGTGCTAGCTATTTCACTACTCATAAGCTGGGTGCTAGCTATAACTCAAACACCTATGTTTGGTGATTTTACACTTATTACTTCAAGTGATAGTTCAAATAAATATGGCTCATTTTTTTATCGTAAATTTGACTCTTTTCTTGCTTTTCTTTTGAAATGGAGATGGGCAGTTGTCGCATGCGTTGTTTTGCTATTTATAGGCTCTATGAAAATCATGGGCTCTATGCCTCAAAACTTTTTTCCATCGCTCGACAAACCATATTTTAGAGCCGATGTAATCCTGCCCGACGGATACAACATAGCAGCGACAGAGTCCCAAATTGCACAAATGGAGAGGTGGTTATCTAGACAACCAGAGGTGAAAAAAACATCATCCACAATGGGCGGTTCTCCTCCTAGGTACTACCTTGCAAGTGGCTCTACATCCCTAACGCCTAGTTTTGGAAATATACTCGTGGAGCTGCATAGTAGCAAGCAAACAGAGGAGGTTGAACGTAGATTTAGTAGCTATGTCATTGATTCTATGCCAGATGTGTGGTTGCGCTCATCCCTATTCAAGTTGTCTCCTGTGCCCGATGCAGCTATCGAATTTGGATTTATTGGCGACAATATCGACACGCTAATCTCCCTCACTGCACAGGTGCAAAACATTATGTGGGAGCATAGTGGAGCAACAAATATACGCAATAGTTGGGGCAACAGAATACCGACATGGAGCCCACAATATTCGCAAATGCAAGGTCAGAGAGTCGGCATATCAAGAAGCGACTTGGCAAATGGATTAACAATAGCCACAAGTGGTTATGGATTAGGCGTTTACAGAGAGGGGGATCAATTCATGCCGATACTTCTAAAGGATGCCGATATAAATAATTACAACCTCACCAACATGCAGACGCTTCCACTTTTTGCGCCATCAGGGAGACTCTCTTCGGTGGCACAGACCGTCTCCGATTTTAAGTTCGAAAATAGAATAGGTGTAATCAAGAGATACAATCGGCAACGAGTGATGAAAGCACAGTGCGACCCTGCTAGGGATGTGAATACAAAGCAACTATACGCAGAGTTATTAGACACGATAAAACATAGATTATCAATACCTAATGGATATTCATTTAAAGTATTTGGTGAGGAGGAGAGTCAAGTGGAATCCAACGAGGCATTGGCCAAGAATTTCCCTCTCACGATGCTTCTAATTTTCACAACATTGCTATTATTATTTGGAAATTATCGTGATTCTATCATGGTACTGCTTATGATTCCATTGATATTCATAGGTGTGGTTGCTGGATTGGTGCTAAGCGGAAAATTATTTAACTTTTTTGCGCTGCTTGGAGTGTTGGGTTTGGTGGGAATGAATATTAAAAATGGGGTAGTTTTGGTGGCGCAGATAAGTGAACTTAGAAGTTTAGGTAAGGAGCCGTATCAATCTATTATTGAGGCAACAAGAAGCAGAGTTGTACCTGTGATTGTTGCCTCTGGGACGACTATACTTGGAATGATTCCACTTCTATTCGATTCGCTGTTTGGAGCTATGGCTGCATCTATTATGGGCGGATTGTTTGTCGCCACAATTCTTACTATTTGCGTACTTCCTGTTTGTTATGCTATTTTTTATTCTGTAAAATAATGAAAATTAAATCCTTATACATATTATGTGCTCTTTTTTTCATGCAAAAAGTAGCAGCGCAACTTCCGCTTGTTGATTACCAGAATCAAGTTGTAGAGTATAGCCTAACCCTCAAAAAAGCGGAGAATACCATCTATGGAGCATTGAGCGATGTGTCTAAAAGCAAAACATTGAGATTGCCAACCTTGTCGCTTAGTGGTAGCTACAGCTACAATATGCGTAAAATAGAGGGGCAAAAGCAGTGGAACTTTGGCGTGCAACCACAGCTCACCCAAACCATATATGGAGGAGGTGGCGTATCGGCCGAAATTGATAGTTATAAACTAAAACATGAAGTGGCTATATGCGATATAAATTTCACATATTTAGAGGTGATCTATGCTGCCAACTATGCCTATTGGAATCTGGTCGCAACTAGACGATACAAAAATGCAATGAGGGAGTATGTCGAAACAATCAAATCCCTTAAATCTGTGATTGATAGGCGATTTAATGAGGGATATATATCCAAAAGCGACGTGCTAATGATGGCAACACGATTGAGTGAAGCAGAATATAGCATGGTGGCGGCAGAGCAATCCTACGCTGTGGCACTGCATAATTTTAACACACTAAGAGGCGTAGCGTCAGGCGAAATAGCCGAACCAATTAGAGCGGATACGGTGTCATTTGCTTACCCCAAAAGAGTTCCGCTGTCTCGGATTCTAGAACAGCGACCAGACTATATTGCCACACAACTTACATCAGAAATTTACAAAACATCAATTCGCTCAACAAAAGCAACATACAATCCATCACTTAAAGCTGGAGTTGGGGTAGATTGGTATCCATATACACCCAATTATACGGGCAAAACTAGGGTTGATGGCTCCGCTTTTTTACAGCTTTCGGCAACCTTATTTCATTTTGGAGAGCGGCAAAAAGCCCTATCATCAGCACGTGCATCTTATGCGAATAGTCAGTTAGATGAGGCGATACTTTATGATGCAATCGAAAAAGAGGAGGCTAATGGCTGGATAACCATCATCGACACACACGCACAGCTACTATCCATATCGAAGTCACTAGACATAGCGAGCGAGAATCTTGAAATTAGCACATATTCGTATGGGGAGGGACAGACAACTATCCTAGAAGTAATGCAGGCTCAACTAAGTTGGATTCAAATATACACCAACGCCATAAATGCCGAGTTTAACTACCTGGTTGCGGTATCGTCATACAATAAGATTGTAGCCGAAATGGAGCCATAAGTGCACACGAAAGTAGTAATTTCAAATATTATTTCGTATCTTTGGGAGGTTAATTACTACAAATATGCACAGAAAAGCTTATTCATTTATAATAATTTTACTGCTGTCAATACTAAGCAGTAGTTTTGTTCAAGCAAAGGAGGCTACCTCTCATTTTGCTCGTGCAAAGGAGCTGTATATGGCAGGGCGATGGATTGATGCTCGCCACGAGTTACTTAAATCAAAGATTAAAGATAACACGGGTAACTATATTTATAATCAGGATGTTGATTTCTACTCTCTGTTATGTTACATAGGACTGGAAGAGAGCTTGGTTCTTGAGCGTACAGATTATTTTGCGGCTCTCTATCCCGAGTCAATATTCTCAAACCAAATCACATTTAATAGGGGGTTAATCTTATCAACTCATGAGGATAATAAGGCCGCACGTGTCGAATTGGAGAGAGTTGATTACAGTAAACTAAACCGCCAGGAGAAAGAGGAGTATGATATCAGAATGGGGTATATAACCTTTTTGGATGGTGATTACACATCGTCAAAACGACACCTTGGTCAAATACCCACAAGCAGCGAGTACTACCCACACGCACTATATTACAACTCATATATAGACTACGCTACCAACAACTTAAACTCTGCTAAAGAGGGGTTTATAAAGCTCACATCAAGTGATATTTACGGTAGTATAGCTCCATTCTATCTGCTCCAAATAGAGTTTCAGCAGGGAAATTATGACTATGTTACAACTCATGGTTTAGAGCTAATGAAGGGGGCTAGCCCAGCTCAAAAAAACGAAATTGCACGCACCGTATCAGAGGCTCACTTCAGAAAGGGTGATTTCGAGGGGGCTATCAAACATATCACACTGTATGAAAATAGCGGCGTAAAGATGAGCCGTGAAGATAACTACATCCTCGGATTCTCCCTGCACCGAATCGCACGCTACGAGGCTGCTCAACAATATCTCAAAAAAGCTTCGGGTGCAGATGATGAATTAACTCAAAATGCGTCGTACCATCTCGCCGATTGCTACCTACGTTCGGGTGACAAGAGCGGTGCTATGCAAGCTTTTGCTATGGCATCAAATGATAGTTTCGATGGTAAGATTGCAGAGGATGCGCTATTCAACTATGGAAAATTGCAGTATGAATTAGGTGGTGGCGTATTCAATGGGGCTATAAATATATTAACTCGATATATAGACAGGTATCCATCATCACCACGCGTCACGGAAGCTAAAAAGTTATTGGCAGCAGCATATTACAATTCAAATGATTACGATGCTGCATATAAAGCAATAATTGAGATTAAAAATCCCGATGCTGATATAAAATCAGCACTTCAAAAAATCACATATTTCAAAGCCTTAGAGTTTATGAATGCTGGAGATATTAACTCAGCAAAGAAGCTACTGAAGGAGTCGGAGAAATTAGCTGTGAGTCCAAAATACACCGCTCTATCTATATTTTGGCAAGGAGAGATTAGCTACATTGAAGGGGATTATAAATCGGCATTAAAAAACTTCAGCACATACCTGTCACGAGCACCCAAGGGGGATAAGACATACATAATGGCTCAATATAGCACGGCTTACGCACTTATTGACGACAACAACAAAAATGCTGCGCTAATATACCTCAAGCGTTTTACGCAATTAGCTCCACACGACACCCCACATAGAGCCGACGCATACAATCGCATGGGCGATATACTCTATGGCAAGCGTCAATTTGCTGATGCGTCGAGAAACTACACCCTCGCATCAAAATCGACAAGCGAAGAGCAACATTATGCAAAGTTTCAAAATGCAACAATCGCTGGAATCACGGGTTCGATAGATGAAAAAATCGCAATATTAAAGGGTATCATAAGTGACAACAAAGGTCAATATGTGGATGACGCAGCATACGAATTGGGGCGAACGTACATGACCCAAGAGAAGTATAGCGATGCAGTCGTAAGCCTAGAGGAGTTTATTGAGAAGTATCCCAGCTCGCCAAAATATCCGCAGGCACTATCTGACTTGGGGCTTTCATACCTAAACCTTAACGATAAATCAAAGTCGATAAGTTACTATGACAGAGCTATTAAAGCTGCGCCTCAATCCACAGTATCAAAGGATGCGCTTCAAGGAATTAGAGAAATATATATAGATAAAGGTGATGCGAAGGGATATTTCGAATATGCCAAAAATATCGGTCTAGAGAGCGATTTAGGCTCTATCGAAAAAGATTCTCTTTCGTTTGCTTCGGCTCAAAGATTATATTTTGCAGGCAGCAGCAACAGCAGAACGACTAAGTCTCTGGAGTCATACATAAATGACTATTCTAAAGGTCATTACATTACGGATGCTCTATTTTTGTTGAGTGACTGTTATTTAAAAGCAGGAAAAGACAAAGAGGCGATAAATAGCCTAACTAAGCTATCCGCAAATGGAGCTAACCAATACACACAGAAGGCATTAGAGAGATTATCTAAGCTGACCTACAAGACAGGGGAGTATATTCAATCAGCGTCGGCATACCGAAAGTTATACGACATTGTGAAATCTGACACCGAGAAGGCTGCAGCAATGGATGGTTATGCGACATCGATGATTGCAACAAACGACAGAGCAATGATCGTAGCGATGGCGGATGATGTAATATCACAACCCAAATCTGGAGATAAAGCTATGGTTAAGGCAAGGCATGCTAAAGCAACGATACTCAGAGAGAATGGAGAGTGGAGTGAGGCAATAAAATTATATGCAGATTTGAATAAAGACCCCCAAAGTGCCATTGGTGCTGAGGCTACATACTATCTCATAAGCAATGCCCACAGAAGTGGCAAAATAGACAAAGCGGAAAAGATGATATTCTCATTCTCGGAGTCGCAAACCACACAGGCATATTGGCTAGCAAAGGCATTCATAATATTGGGAGATATATACGTTGTAAAGGGCGATAACTTCCAAGCTCGTGCTACATACCAAAGTATTGTTGATGGCTACGCACACACAGGCGATGGCGTGGTAGAAGAAGCAAAATTAAAAATAGACAAACTCAAAGATAATGAATAAAAGAACATTGTGTATAGTATTGATATTTAGCTCAATATACTTATCATCTAAAGCCCAAGTTGAAAAAGAGGTAGAGGTTAGAAAGACCTATATTCCAGAGATTGAGTCGGCGACAAAGCTTCGATTGCAACCCGATATGGTAGACACTGTGCAGATTAGACCAGAAATAGATTACACTATAACTCCAACATCTGTTGAGACTAATCTTTCGCCACGACTATACAAGCCTGCCACGGTCACATACTGGGAATTTAATCGCCCGAAACGAGGCTACGTAAAAGCTGGTATAGGCTACCCATTAGCCTCTGTTGCTGATGTTTACGTGTCGAACTCCAACCCCAACACCAATTATGTCATTGGTTACGCAAACCATAATGGCAAATGGGGAAAAATCATAAATGACTACAACCAAAAAGTTAGTGCACTGAACACCCAAAACAGAGTAGGAGCTGCCGCTGGAATGGTTGTTGCCGAACGAGCTTTGGAGGGTGAGGTGAGCTATGATGTGGATGTGTGGAGTCGAAGCGCAACTGCCCACCCTGTGATTGAGCGATCGTTATATCAAACCGTATCACTTGCTGCTAGATATGGAGATGAATTTATTGACCTCTCTAAACTAAATTTTAATATATCAATCAATGCAGATAGATTCTTCGACAGGGAAGATAACAACAATACGACGGTGGGCGGAGCTCTGAAAATGGGTCGTCAATTGAAACAAGGTGAGCTGGTAGCGACTGCTGGATATGATTACATTTGTGGTAGTGATAAATACCTAAATAACAGCTTATTCATAGGTGCTATATATTCACTTAGTTTATATGGCTGGGATTGGGATTTAGGGTTGAAGTACTACAATGATATCGTATCCTTGAATGGGGATAAAAACCCATCGAATTACCTTGTTCCAGATGTTTGCATAAAGCGAACCTCGAATAAAAAAATACAACCATTCGTAAAGATTGGCGGTGCACTCAGTCGCAATAACTACGAAACATTGGCAACCACAAATCCATACATAGTAAATGGTGAGGCTATGGATGTGAATAGCGTTAGTCTATATTTCAGGGGTGGTATATCTGGCGTATTGGGCAACGATAAGTTGTCGTATAGCCTTTTTGGTGATTACACCACTACATCCAACGCTCTATATTGGGCTTTATGCGAGGAGGAGTATTCATCTGGGTGTTTCGACAATTATTATATCGCAAATTGTGGCGAACTAAAAGAGTTGTCGATAAACTTCGACTTGAAATATCGACCATTGGCTGACTTAACAGTTACGGGTGGTGGTTCCGCTACACACTACATGTCGTTGATGGATGTTTCGGTATCAAAACCTGCTGTTAAATTATATGCAGGGGGCGAATACGCTATTAAAAGGGTATTGTTTGGCATCAAAGTGGACTTTAATAGCGCAATATATACACCCAAAATCGTGTCGATGCTCGATGCTAGCACAATCACAAGCGACGTGAAAATATCTCCAACAATAAACCTCAACGCATTTGCTGAGTATAAACTCAAAAACGATATGATATTATTTGCCGAAGCTGACAACCTCACCAATTCCAAACAATATGCGTGGGCAGGATATAGGGAGTATGGCGTGAATGTTATGGCTGGCGTGAAGTTTCAATTTTAGATTATAAAATAGTTCACATATAGATACAAAAAATGGGTAAGCTACTTATATCGCACCGCTCGACCACATACCCTTGCTTGATTCCTCACCTGGGGGATTAGTAGGAGCTGGTCGTATAAGACTTACCCGAGCACAAAAGTATTAAAAAATTATTAAATACCAAAAAAGTTGAGCAAATATTTAAAGCTATTAGCGGCAGTTGTAGTGTTAATGATTGTGAGTGTGGGAGTTGCATATCGCAACTTCTTTGGCTCGGCAGTTCATGAATCTGCTATTGTGTATCTATCGACCACTGATTTGCAGACAAAGGGCTACGAACAAGTGATAGATAGTGCAATATTGCCACACATGTCGCATCACAAAGCATTTGATATATATGCAAAGCGTCTAAACCTGCCGCAAAAGATTCGTAGTGGTAGATATCAGCTGAGCGAAGGGCAGAGTGTAATGGATGTGGTAAGAATATTGAAACTTGGAATCCAAGAGCCTATAATTCTAAAATTCAATAACATACGCACCCCAGGGCAACTTGCTAGTAGATTATCCTTGCAAATTGAAGCGGACTCCACAATCATAATGCAGGCTCTAGAATCACCCGAAATATTAAACAAAGTAGGTGTAAAAAATAGAGAGGAGATGCTAGCTATATTTATTCCCAATAGCTACGAAGTATATTGGAATATCACCCCCGAGAGCTTGATTCAAAGGATGAAAACAGAGCACAGTAGATTTTGGAATGAGACAAGAGAGCAAAAGCGCAAAGAATTAAACCTTAGTCAATTAGAGGTATCTACATTGGCGTCAATAGTCTACGAAGAGACTGCCCGAGAGGATGAGATGGCACGTGTGGCTGGGGTCTACGTAAATCGCCTAAAGCGAGGCATGAAACTACAAGCCGACCCCACGGTGAAGTATGCAATGGGCGATTTTGAACTCAAGCGAATACTACATAAACATCTAAAATATGACTCTCCATACAATACTTACCGCTATGGAGGTCTGCCACCTACTCCAATTGCTATGCCAAGCATTGCGGCGATAGATGCTGTGTTGAACTACGAAAAACATAAATATTTATTCTTTTGTGCTCGCCCCGAGTTTGATGGCTATCACAACTTCGCCCAGACACTTGTGCAACACAATGCAAATAGTCGAGCATACTCTGCGGAGTTAAATAGGCGGAATATCAAATAAATTTATTACATTTGCATTGCTTATGATTTTGAAATTATACAAAGAACAAACCTCCCATAGGGATTTAAACAAGGTGTGCAGCGTGCTGCACTCCGATGGTGTGGTGATATATCCTACGGATAGTGTCTACGCATTGGGGTGTGCCATAAATTCGCCTAAGGGGGTTGATAAACTCCGCAAACTTACGGGCAAGGATATTAAAGAGTTCTCGATTATATTTAATGACATAAGCACCATGGCGGAGTATTGTCGCATAGATAATGCTACGTTTAAGATTCTAAAGCGCAATATGCCTTGTGCGATAACATTCATACTAAGGGCATCGTCTCGTATCCCAGACCGCATAATCGGCAAGCGTAAAACTATAGGTGCACGTATCCCCGACAATTCGATAGTTCGGGCTATGGTCGATGCGCTGGGTGTGCCAATGCTTACCACATCGCTCAAAAGTGATTATGATTATGATGAATATTTGACCGACCCTGAATTGATTAACGAAAAGTGGGGCGACAAAGTGGATTTGGTCATAGATGGCGGCATAGGCTACATAACGCCAACCACAGTTGTGGATTTGAGCGATGGCGAAGTGGAGATTATACGCGAAGGAGAGGCAGAGTTGTTATAAAGGGAAGTTTAATATAGAGTTATGAATAATTTTTGGAACAATGCAGCCAAATGGGGCTTGCTAATTGGAATTATAATGGGCTCATCTCGAATTTTGGAGTATGGGTTGATGCTTTCGGGCGAGGTGCGCAACTTTGCGTTGCTAACTATTGAATGGGTCGTGGTAGCGGTTTTGTATGTGATACTACTCTATCAAGTAGCCAAGAACCGTGCTGTGCAGATATACGACACTGTTGGGTTTTCGTTTGGGCAGAGCCTGAACTACGCCATGATTGTTTCGATGTTTGCATCGGTTATTGTTGCTGCCATGACTTATGTATATATAAACTCTGTGGTTGGCGGATACTCAATATTCATTAGGGCGTTCACAGAGTCGGCAATAAAGGTGTTGAGCGAAACAGGCGTAGAGGGTGGTATTATGGATATGTACACCGACACATTGACTAGAATAGATAGTGAAGGGGTGGTGGAACCCACAATATTTACGACACTACTATCAACCCTTTCGACATACATATTAGCAGGCATTGCTGCTGGAGCAGCGGTTTCGTTGGTCGTAAAAAGCAAAATCAAAAAGATATTTAATAGTGGGCAAAATGAGCAATAAAGTTATTGATATTTCGATTGTTGTTCCTCTATACAACGAAGAGGAGTCTCTCCCCGAATTGGTAGAATGGGTGGATAGAGTTGCGAAATCGGCTGCGCTTAGCTACGAAATTATTATGATAGATGATGGATCTTCGGATGGCTCGTGGAGCATCGTGGAGGGTCTCAAGGAGCAATATGGCGAGGTTATACGTGCCAAAAGTTTTATGCGTAACTATGGTAAATCGGCAGCTCTATATTGTGGATTCGACATGGCACGAGGCGAGGTGGTATTCACCATGGATGCCGATTTGCAAGACTCGCCAGACGAAATACCCGAAATGCGCCGCATGGTATTAGAAGATGGTTACGACCTTGTGTCGGGGTGGAAACAGCGCAGATATGACCCTATCAGCAAACGCCTACCAAGCAGGTTTTTCAACCTCACGGCACGTTTTGTGTCGGGCATAAAGCTCAATGATTTCAACTGCGGAATCAAAGCTTATAGGCGCAAAGTTATAAAATCAATCGAGGTGTATGGTGAGATGCACCGATATATCCCAATTTTGGCAAAAAATGCAGGGTTTAAGAGGATTGGCGAGAAGGTAGTTGAGCATCGCTCACGCAAATATGGAGTGTCCAAATTTGGTCTGGAGCGAATGATAAAGGGTTATTTAGACCTCACTACCGTTACGTTCCTGTCTAACTTCGGTCGCTCTCCGATGTACTTTTTTGGGTCGCTTGGAACATTAATGTTCCTAACTGGAGGCGGCATAACTACGTGGCTTATATCACTCAAGGTCTATAAACAGATGAATGGCGCAATAGCACGTGCTGTGACCGACCAGCCACTATTCTACATCTCTATCGCAGCTATAATCATGGGTGTGCAACTATTTTTGGCTGGATTCTTGGGCGAACTTATAAATCGTCGCTCGGGGGAGAGAAACAACTATTTAATAGACAAAGCAATAGATGGGGAGTTGTAGATTCTCCATAAAATATTTTTAAACGACTAATAACAACATGATACAACGAATTCAAACTATCTATCTATTTCTAGCCTCACTACTTGTTGCGCTATCTCTATTTATGCCCTTGGCATTCTTTGCTGCATCGGATCAATTTTTCAACCTTCATGCTATAGGTCTCAAAGGTGCTGATGGCGAGGTTGTGCAGAGCACAATATATATGTTTGTATTACTTACCGCATGCGCAATACTCCCTTTTGTGACTATATTTCTGTACAATAACCGCATGCTCCAAATCCGTTTGTGCTGCGTGGAGGCGGTGCTGCTCATTGGTGCTAATATCATTATGGGTGTATATTTCTTTCTGAGTTATAGAGTGTTTGCGGAGTTTGAGATATCTACTCAAGGGTTTAAACCTGCGCTCATGTTTCCACTAGTGGCTATATTCTTCATATATCTTGCTGGCAGGGGAGTTATGGCGGATGAGATTAAAGTTAGGTCGATAGATAGAATCCGATAGTTTAGAACTGCGCCGTGATACCAAATGTGGGCAATACTGTGTCGCTGACATTTGATAGATATTTCATGATGTAGCGACTGGCATCGTCGGGGTCTACAACGCCCGTGCTCACGGGAATATCTTGTTGCGTGAATGTGCTCATAGAGGCATTTTGAATATCTAGGTATAGCCCCAACACCCATTTTTCGAAGTAGAACATTTTGTCCACGCGCAGGTCTAATTGTGCGTATGGATCCAGACGCTTAGCATTGTATAGGTCGTAATTGTAGGCTGGTTGCCCACTGATATCCCACGCTATAATCAATGCCGAAGCATCAGCATCGTAGGGTGTGTATGGTGAGCCACCCGTAGCACTCAATTTAGCTCCTATACTCCAACCTCGGGGCAAGTAGTATGTACCCGAAGCATTGAGTATAATTCGTGAATCCCACGACGAAGGGCGATAATCAGCACTCTTTGATGTGCGATATTCGCTGCTGAATAGTGTCAAAGAGCCAACCACAGCCAACTTGCCTGGCTTTTGCCACCTCGCCATAAACTCTGCACCATACGCTCTTCCTGTTCCACTCTGTACAAACTCCTCATTGCCAATGGTTCCATAATCTGTGCCTTGGTCGGCTAGGGGAATGTCGTCCTCCACGGATATTGGTAATTGAGAGTACCCCTTATAGAAGAACTCTGCCGAGACAAATACCTCCTTGCCCTTTTTCCAATCGACACCTATGGTTGCTTGTTTCACATTCATATACCCCAATTCAGAGTTTACGTACTCACCATTATCTTGGTAGCTAAGAGCTGTTTGAGGAGGCATCTGGTAATATATGCCCACATTTGCATTGAGCGAAAAACCACGTGTCAGGCTATATGACGCCGATGCACGAGGTGATATCTGCCGCCAAAGTTCCATGGTCTCTCCCGAAAAACTATTTCCATTCATTCTACCACCTAGCGATGCCGAAAATCTCTCGGACTCAGATTTGTAGCTACTGCCCAAGAACACCGAAAAATCCACGTAGTTTAGCTCACTATCATAGGTATTCTCGCCACTCGAAAATTTTGTGTACGAACCAATATCGTATCTTGTGTAGCTGACATCTGCTCCATATCTAAATGTTAGGCGATTTAGATAACTTCGATTTACGCTTTGGAGTGTGGTTTTTGTCGATTTAGATTTAATTTGCAGTGTTAGATTATCACTCGACGAGTCATCATTGTCTTGGTATTTGATATTTTCGGTATTCAGATATGTGTGACTTAGCGACAGCCTCTGAGAGTGTTCCCCTGAGTAGTGACGATATGTAGCACCGACGGTGTAGGTTTGTTGTGTGATTTCGGGCAGGTATCCGAGCAGATACTCGGCAGTTGCTGTTGTGCCATTTTCATTGAGTGTCATGTCGTCAAAACCTGCGATTGCTAATAGCGTGAGTTCGTGGTTCTTCGAAAACTTATGTTTCACCTTGACCGTAGTGTCTATAAAATTAGGCAGAAAGGGTAGACCTATCACCTTGAATAACAGCTGCAAGTATGATTGACGTGCAGAGAAGAGATATGTTGTTTTGTCCGAAAAGTGACCACTACCACTAAGTGACACCTCCGAAGCACCTAATGTAGCTTTGAAACTCTGATTATCTATATCTCCATCACGAAGTTTAATATCGAGTATGGAGCTCAAAGCTCCACCCTTATCAATTGGGAAAGCCCCTGTGTAGAAATCTATTTCGCGAATAAGATCTGCATTAACAATACCCACAGGTCCTCCCGACGAACCTTGAGTCGAGAAGTGGTTGATGTTGGGTATCTCTATACCATCCAGATAAAATTTATTTTCGGCAGGCGACCCACCCCTAACTATCAAATCGTTACGATACGCAGAAGGCGAAAAAGAGACTCCAGGGTATGATTGCACAATCTTCGACACATCACGATTTGCTCCTGGGCTCTTCTCTATCTCCTCTACTCCAATACGCCTAAGACTCACGGGACTCTCAATCACATTCGAAAACACAGATCTTGTAATCACTACAGTCTCTAATTGCTTGGAGCTAAGCTCCATTTCGATCTCGACAGGTGGAGTCTTTGCCGATATTTGAACCTCTGCAGATAGGGTAGGCTCATATCCCAAAGAGGTGGCTATGACCTTAAATATTCCAGGTTGCACCTCCGTTATGGTGAAATATCCTTCGCTATCAGTCACCCCTCCACGACTGGGCTGCCCATCAACCGCAACTGTGGCATACGACACTGGTTGGCGGCTCTGCTTAGCAATCACACGACCCGAAATAGTAAAGGTTCTAGCCCACAAAGGAGACTCCGAACAGAGTAGCATCAATATAGCAAAGATTAAAAGTTTTTTCATTAAGAATAAATTTATTCTACAAATATAATATTTACATTGAGAGCATACAAAAATCATGTCGATTTTTATCGTAAAATTGATAAATTTTATTATATTTGCGCTTAAAATGTATTTAAATTCATGAAACAAAAGAACCAAAATCCAACAGCAATATTACTCATGCACTGCCCCGACAGAGAGGGTATTATTGCTATAGCCAGCCGATTTATCAAAGACCACGGTGGTAATGTTGTAAATCTAGACCAGCACGTAGATCGTGACGAAGGGATGTTTTTTATGCGCATAGAGTGGGAGTTTTCCAACTTTTCAATCAAAAGAGAGTCTCTTAGAGAGGTTTTGCGCAGATTATTTTCGACCAAATATGGAGTGACATTTAATCTATTTTTCAGCGACGAGACACCTCGTATGGCAATATTTGTGTCTAAAATGTCACACTGCTTGTATGACCTTTTGGCTCGCTACACAGCAGGCGAATGGGATGTGGAGCTACCCCTAATAATTAGCAACCACCCCGATATGGAGATTGCAGCCCAAAGATTCGACATTCCATACTACCACATTCCAATCACCAAGGAAAATAAAGCTGAGCAAGAGGTAAAAACCCTAGCTCTACTCAAAGAACACAGAGTCGATTTCGTTGTTCTTGCACGATACATGCAGATTATATCGAGTGATTTTATTGAGCACTACCCCAACAATATCATCAATATCCACCACTCGTTCCTCCCTGCATTTGTGGGTGCTAAGCCATACCACGCAGCACATGCCAGAGGCGTGAAACTTATAGGTGCCACAAGTCACTACGTAACTTCAGACCTGGATGCAGGACCAATTATCGAGCAAAATATCACTCGCATTTCGCACAAAGATTCGGTATCGAGCCTAGTGCACAAAGGTCAGGATTTGGAGAAGATAGTTCTGTCGCAAGCCGTGGAGCAGCACATTAACCACAAAATCCTAACATACGGAAATAAAACTGTATTATTTAGCTAACCATAAATCCCTAAAATACTATGAAAAATTATTACTTTTTATTACTTGCGCTTTTTGCGCTTGTATCGTGTGAGAATGGCGGTGAGCGTACTCTCGTGGTTGAAAATTCTTCGGCTATAGATAGAGTAAAGGAGATTATCGAAGTTGAGATTAACAATCCCGACGACTATGTTGTTATAGCACCTTGTGGTAAGGCTATTCAAACGCAAACCACGTACAACAAGAAGAGTCTGATATTCCCTGCGACGGTGCCAGCATCGTCAAAAGTAACATACAAATTACGCAAGGCTGAGCGACCAGAAATAGACACACTAGCCATAGGCAAAGTCTACGAAAATCGCAAAAATGATTTGGCATGGGAGAGCGACAAGATAGGGTATAGAGTATACTCAAAAATTGCTGGAGAGAATGGTGATTTGTTCTATGGATACGACGTATTTACCAAGCGCGGTAAAGTTCCTGTGCTTGAACACCTATACACCATAGAGAACGACCCTCACGACAGAGCCTTAGCTCTTGAGCTGCGCAAAACCAATCCAAAAGCATCTCAAACTCTTTATGACGCAATATCATACCACATAGACCATGGTCAAGGTATGGATTATTATGTTGTAGGTCCAACTCTCGGATGCGGTACAGCTGCTCTTTTGGATAATGGCAACATCCTATATCCTGGATACTATGACTCTTATGAGATTCTCGACCAAGGAGGTCTAAGATTCTCATTCCGCATAAAATTTGACCCCGTAAAGATTGGTAACGACATGGTCACAGAGGTGCGTACCATAACACTTGATGCTGGTTCACACTTCAACTACATAGAGGTTGAGTACCAAGGTTTAACAGCACCACGTGACATAGTGGCAGGAATCGTAATCCATGACGAAGCAGAATCTAAGAGTATCGGAGAGGGTTATATGTCTTATGCAGAGCCTGTTCACATCTTTGGCTGGCAAACATACTGCTCGGTGATTTTCCCAGACGACATGAAAGCTGGAATAGAGAAGTTTGACACCCCAAAAGGCATAGCACAAGGACACATACTTGCAAAGGGACAATATACTCCAAACACTCCATTTACTTATTATATGGGTGCAGGATGGAATCGTTGGGGTTTCACTTCGGCTGATGAATGGTTTGACTATGTGGCTCTTCAACAACAAAAGCTTACTAAGCCATTGAACTACACTCTAAGATAATATCCTAAAAACAACCTATTTTAATTATGAAAAAATTATTAATAATAATCGCTTTTGTTGCGATTTCAGCTGTTACTTTTGCCCAAGCATCAAAGAATCAAGATGAACTAAAGGAGTTTAGACAAGAGACTGTTACCTATAAAACTGTTGGTGGCAAGAAGTTAAATATACTATTCTTCTATCCAGAAGAGTCAAAGATGGCTTCGTCTGACAATCCGTGGGTGATGTATGTTCACGGAGGAGGCTGGGCAGGAGGAAATAAGTTTAACATCGCCAGACCAGCTACAAAGGGTACTTTGCGCCTTATGCTCGAAAATGGATATGTGTGTGCAGCCATAGACTACCGCTTAGCAAAGGCTCCAACAACCTCTTTTGAGTCATTGATTGATGTTAAAGATGCCACTCGATTTCTTATCAACAACGCCCAAAAATATAAGTTGAGCAACAAAAACTACGGAATATGGGGCGGCTCGGCTGGAGGTCACCTATCATTGTGTGCAGCTCTTGCTCCCGACGATTCATTCCCTGCGGAGTTGGAGCTCCCCAAGACAAAGGTGGCATACAAGTTTGCTCTCTCGCTATTCCCATTCACATCATGTACAAATCCAGAGTTATTCCCTAATTCTATTTTTGCAGACAAAACACTTTTCGTGAGACTCTTGGGTTGCGAATTAGAGAAAGCGAGCAAAAAATTGGTTACAGTTATGAGCCCTGCGGAGTTAATAAACAAGAAGAGTTGCCCTGTGTTATTGGTTCACGGATCTGTGGATAAAACCCTTCCAGTTATCAACTCTGAATATCTACATAGCGTTGGTAAAGAGCGTGGTGCAGATATCGAGCTTTTAGTTATCAAGGGCGCAGGACACAGCTTTAGCGGCAAGAACATTTCACCATCTATGGATGAGATGTCTCAAAGTTGTTTCGACTTCATCAAGGATAATATAAAATAATATGTGTTAAACTTTAGTACAGCACAATTGTATTTAACGTGAGTGTGATTTGACGCAGGTTCAAATCACACTCACTTTTTGATTCTTAAATAGTATTACCTATTTTACTTCGGGATAAATCACGTAAAATTAGATAAAACAAAAAGAGGTGTAATCGTTGTGACTGCACCTCATTTGTTTTATTTATTGCTCTTAAAATGTAAAACTAACTAAATATTACACACACATCAATACTTATTCTCAGCTCCATTATCAGTTACACCCTTTGTGGTATTGGTTCTGGTGATAACATTACTCTTTGACTGTGAGCCAAGGAGTATAGGGACATCGGTATAATCTGTTATTTTATTTGCAATAGCCTTAGGATCCGTCTCTCCATCTTTACCATCTGCAGAGTTTCTTGGCAGGCCAATATCTATCGTGAGATTTTGGTCGTTCACATAATCTGGGTGCTGTTTTATGGTCACATTATTATTTGATCCGAGAATACCCACAACCTTGCCATAGGCGTTGAATCCAATGAAACCACCGCCATAGGCCTTCTTGCCACCCTCGTAGGGTATGAGTGTAACATCTAACTCTGTATTCTTGTCGGGGAACCACATGTATGCTGCTGGGCCAAATTGCGTGTCGGCATATAGATGCTTTCCTACGCCACCGTTCGAAAGAACAAATCCCTGCTGACAACCAACTGATTTACAGTTATACACATAACCTTTGTGTGAGCCAAATCTTAGCTGTGTTGCGTTTCTAGTGTGTTGCATATAGCAGTTTTTGGCTGTAATTGTTCCCACTGTGTTCATCTTTGCAAATGGGGTTTTGTTATCATAGGTCGTCATACCATTGGCGTATGTACGCACGGCATCCTCACCAATAGATATAGAGTATCCTCGGGGTACCTTTCTTCCGACATTCATAACAAAATTAACCAAATCGGCAGGTGAGCCAGTGCCCCTCTCCGCCAAGATATTATCCGTCGTGTTTATTTCGCCTAGGATATATACACCCTCCACGACTGTATCGCCTGCTACTCCTTGGAAGAATAGGAAATGCCCGAATGCTCTGTGATGAAGGTAGCAATCTTTTATGTGGTTGCTTTTTCCACGAATAAGCAGAGAGCTATGTTTGCTGATGTTTTTAATCGCCGTGCGGCTACTTGTACCCAGACCAAAGAGTGCACCATAACCATAAGGGTACGACCCCACGGAGTAGACATATACACGTTCCAGACGGTTGGCGGCACCATCAATCTTGATATTCACATATCCCTTAACCGACACATTATCCTTCGCCAAGTCTCGTATCTCCAACCCTCTTATCACATTGTTACTACCTATAGTCTGGAGATTCACCACCTCATTTTTCAATACTACCGCTTCGTGCAATACATCCAAACGCACACCCGTGAAATCAAAGTAGTTGCCGTTACCCATAATTTGCATTATCACCCAGTTCTTGTCTCCCAACTCCTCGGCTGTGGTGTATTTCCCAGCCTTCATATATGCTGCATCAATTGTGTATACTCCAGGTGCCATCCTCACATATTTGTCGTTTGAGTTGATTTTGAGGTATGGCATAAGCTCCTCCATTGAGTTGGCAATGAAATATTCTCGGCTTGTGGTTTGGTCTACGTTCAAAGTGAAGAGGTATTTTGCAGGGGTGTTTGACGTTTTTTTCTTGTCATCACCATATACAGCTTCAATCTCGATATCAATTTGAGACATGCAGTCATCTACGCTCATCCCATCTAAATTGCCCGATTTGTAGTCGTTGTAAACCCCCGATTCGCCACCTGCTCCAATGTGTTTGTCGTCATACACGTATGGTTTGTAGTATACACTTTTAATCTCGGGATTTTTTATGACCAATGAACCCTTGCCGTTTTTTACGGCATAGGAACGTGTTATAGCCTCGCTTTTGTCTGAACGTTTGTAGCTAACTTTTATGCTCGTTGGGGCATTTGCACCCTTCTTTGCTTTGGTAGCCCAATTGAGCGTTAGCTCCTTTTTAGAGACATCAAATGATGCTTTATTAAAGCTAAAAGCTGCTCTTAGAGTTTCGACAGCGGCGGAGTCATTCTCGGCACTCACTGCGCAAAATATTGTTGCGAGCAGAGCAAAGGATAGTAGAAGTTTTTTCATTATTGGGTTAAGGTTTTTTGGTTAAGCAAAGTTATAGAAATTTATTCACTTGCCGATGGTTTTGTGTAACTTTTTTTATTACCTTGCGGTTGTTTTACACTACTTAAGTAGTGTAAAACAATTATTGCCATATTTTTAAAAGCACTCTTGAAGCGATATTTTTCACTATTAAATTTCAGTATAGAACCACTATATTTTCAAT
>JBCQUV010000062.1:0-5000 GCA_047173765.1 Rikenellaceae bacterium | reverse complement strand
TTCAGTATAGAACCACTATATTTTCAATTCAATAGCAAAAAATCTCATCTCCAATAGCACTCTTAAAAACACACCAATAATTATTTTACCCTACTTATAATAGGGGTTCTAATCTTTTTTGGGAGGTTGGGATTCTATTTTTTTACTGCTTAATAAATGAATAATGATAATAACATATTAGATTATATGGCACAAGAGATTATATACCTCACAGCTGAGGGATACAAAAAACTAAAAGATGAACTAGCCCACATGCGTAAAGTGGAGCGACCTGCAATCACAGCAGCAATAGCCGAGGCAAGAGATAAAGGTGATTTGTCGGAGAATGCAGAGTATGATGCAGCGCGTGAAGCGCAAGGAATGTTGGAGATGAAAATCGCTAAAGCCGAGGCTGTGCTTACCGCAGCACGCATAATCGACGAAACCAAGATTGATACTAGCAAAGTTCAGATTCTCAGCAAAGTAACACTTATGAATCACAATGCCAAAAAGCAGGTGGTTTATACCATAGTGTCTGAAAATGAGGCAAACCTACGCGAGGGTAAATTGGCTATCGGCACACCTATTGCGAAAGCTATACTTGGCAAAAAGAAGGGTGAGAGCGTAGAGGTTACAGTTCCTGCGGGAGTGCTAAAATTCGAAATTCTGGATATTTCGATTTAATACCTCCTAGGATTTATAAATAGACTCTCTCTTGTAATTATAGAGAGAGTTTTTTTGTTGTAGTGATATGAATCTATTTCGAACTATACCACCTGATATTGAGCTGCCCGAACTCTTTACCAACCCGTTTGATTATACGCCTTGCGAAGCTGTCCAATGGGCGGCAGGGGAACTCATGCGCTATATTGATAGCAAAGCAGAGTGGGCTGAGGAGTTGTCTAATGGCAAAATGTTTGGGGTGTTGATTGTGCGTCGCCCAGGTGGTGATGTTGGGTATATTGCAGCTTTTTCGGGGAATATAGATGGGCAAACTACACATGATTATTTCGTTCCCCCAATTTATGATTTATGCTCCCCCACATCCTTTTTTAGGCAAAGAGAGGAGGATATTTCTCGTATAAATGCAGATGTTCGCGAACTGCAATCTAGTGATATTTACTGCAATACAGTAGCAGAGTTGAATGGTGTGAAGAGTCGTGCCGCACTCGAAATATCAGATTATAAATCCTTTATGAAGCTATGCAAATCAAGGCGTGAGGAGCAAAGGCAAAATGGCACTACAAAAGAGGAGGCTCAAAAACTAATCGCCGAATCTCAACATCAAAAGGCAGAACTCAAACGCCTAGAGGCTAAATGGAGAGAACTTATTAACCTTAAGCAGCTAGACCTTTCGTCTCTGCAAAATAGAGTGGCGGAGCTAAAAACAACTCGCCAACGCCTATCTAGAGAGTTGCAGCAAGATATTTTCGATAGCTATGTTCTGCTAAACCACATGGGGGAGCGTAAGACTATGACCAAAATTTTTGAGCAACGACGCTCTTCACCTCCACCAGCTGGGGCAGGAGAGTGTGCAGCACCCAAACTATTGCACTACGCTTTTGGCAATCATTTGACCCCCATAGCGATGGGTGAGTTTTGGTGGGGTAAATCCCCCATTGGTGAGGTGCGACACCATGGTAACTTTTATCCATCGTGTCAAAGTAAGTGTGAGCCAATTTTGGGATATATGCTCGATGGTCTGCCTCTCGAAAAAAGCGAAACGGATTACTCCGCAACCAGAGATGTGGAGGTGGTATATCAAGATAAATGGCTAGCTGTGGTTGATAAACCAGCAGGTATGTTGTCGGTCGAGGGTAGGGTAGATTGCCCCTCGGTGGAGGGTTTGCTGCCAAAGTTATTTCCACAACACGCTGATGCTAAGGTTGTTCACCGCCTAGATATGGATACTTCGGGGATTATGCTAATAGCCTTTGACTCTCAAACATATAGTGATTTGCAACAGCAATTTGCCCAAAGAACCATCAAGAAGGAGTATTTGGCTCTGCTAGATGGTACTCTCACAGCAGATTCGGGCGAGGTGAATCTACCTCTCGCAGCAGATTTTGAGCAGCGACCTCGCCAAAGAGTAGACCATGTTAGTGGCAAGGAGGCGCAGACATACTACAAAGTTATTTCGTGCGAACAAAACAAAACCCGTGTGCGACTTATGCCACACACGGGTCGTACTCATCAACTCAGAGTGCATTGTGCCCATCAAGAGGGTCTTGCCACTCCAATTGTTGGGGATAGATTATACGGTCGCCCCGATAGTCGGCTTATGCTTCAAGCCTCAAAGATTACCTTTTTTCACCCCTCAAAAAAAGAGGAGCTAACCTTTGAGTTAGCTCCCGAATTTTAGACAGATTCTTAGTTTTCAAACCATTGCAAAACCTTAGTTTTGCTCCGATTCAGAGAACATTGATAGGTGGATGAAATTTCAAAGATACCGCAGAGGTCTGTGAGGGAGCGTACCGAAAGTACGTGACCGATCAGAACTCTGCGGTATCTTTGAAATTTCGCCGCCTTGCAATGGTCTCCGTTCTAGCAATTCATTGCACCGCAGCAGTGGATAACTTGCCCACTAACATAAGATGAAAGATCTGATGCGAGGAACAAGCACACCTTAGCAACATCCTCTGTAGTACCTCCACGGCGAAGTGGAATTTGGTTGTACCAACCTTGTTTTACCTCCTCTGGTAATTTATCTGTCATCTCGGTGATGATAAATCCTGGAGCTATGGCATTGGCACGTATTCCACGTGGACCCATCTCCTTAGCGATAGATTTCGCTAGACCAATCATTCCAGCCTTAGATGCCGAGTAGTTGCACTGCCCAGCGTTTCCGCTCACGCCCACAACTGATGACATGTTGATAATTGAACCACTTTTTTGGCGAGCCATGATAGGAGTCACAGCGTGTATAAAGTTGAATGCCGACTTCAAATTAACATTAATCACAGCATCCCATTGAGCCTCGCTCATGCGCATCATGAGACCATCCTTTGTGATACCTGCGTTATTGACCAAAATATCTATTTGACCAAACTCCTCTTTGATAGCCTCCACAACTTTGTGCGTATCCTCGAAATCCGCTGCGTTCGAAGCGTATCCTTTACCTTTGACACCCAAAGCGCAAATTTCTGCCTCGGTAGCCAAGCCATTCTCGTCGATTACCAAATCAGTGAATGCGACATTGGCACCAGCTTTAGCAAACTCCAATGCAATAGCCTTTCCGATTCCACGTGCTGCACCTGTAACGACAGCAACTTTACCCTCTAATAGTTTCATTTTTCTATTTTTTATATTAAAAGTTCATCTCCAAAATCCCCCAAAGTGGGGTCGTAAGGTGCACAAAGATATAAAAATATTCTGGATTTTGTTCTCTATGACATATTTTTTAGTGTTATAATAACTCTTGTGTGGTAAAATAGGTGCAATTTTAAAATAAATTGCTAACTTTACAGCGTAGAAATAATCAACCGCTATGTATGAATTAATGGAGGTTTGAACTCTGCTACGAGCAACAATAAAACAAATTTACTTTACAATATAAAGATGAAAAAAGATTCACAAATTTTTGATTTAATTGCCGATGAGCGTCGCCGTCAAATGCACGGTATTGAGCTTATCGCATCGGAGAACTTCGTGAGCGAGGATGTAATGTCAGCTATGGGTTCGGTGCTTACAAATAAATATGCCGAAGGATATCCAGGAGCACGTTACTATGGTGGTTGCGAGGTAGTTGATAAGATTGAATCATTGGCTATTGAGCGTCTATGCAAAATTTACGGCGCAGAGTATGCTAACGTGCAACCTCACTCTGGAGCACAAGCTAACATGGCGGTTTTCTTCGCTTGCATGCAACCTGGTGATACGTTTATGGGACTTGATTTGTCGCATGGTGGTCACCTTTCGCATGGTTCGCTAGTTAATATGTCGGGTAAGTATTTCAAAGCAGTAGGTTACAAACTCAATGAGACTACAGGTCAGCTAGACTATGACGCTATGGAGGCGCAAGCCCTAGAGTGCAAGCCTAAGATGATTGTTGCAGGTGCTTCGGCTTACTCTCGTGAGTGGGACTACAAGCGCATGCGTGAAATCGCTGACAAAGTAGGAGCACTACTTATGGTAGATATGGCTCACACCGCAGGACTTATCGCTGCTGGAGTGTTGGAGAACCCTGTGCCACATGCACATGTTGTAACTTCTACAACTCACAAAACTCTTCGTGGTCCACGTGGTGGTATCATCATCATGGGCAAAGATTTCGAGAATCCATGGGGTCAAACAACTCCTAAGGGTGTAGTGAAGATGATGTCTACAATCTTCAACTCGGCAGTATTCCCAGGAATCCAAGGAGGTCCACTTGAGCACGTAATCGCAGCTAAGGCAGTAGCTTTTGGCGAGGCACTAGATCCATCATATAAAGAGTACCAAACTCAAGTTCAAAAGAATGCAGCAGCTATGGCAGCAGCTTTCGTGGAGAAGGGTTACAAGATTGTGTCGAACGGTACAGACAACCACCTTATGTTGGTAGATCTTCGCACTAAGTTCCCAGAGCTTACTGGAAAGTTGGCAGAGAAGTGTTTGGTAGCAGCAGATATCACAACCAACAAAAATATGGTTCCATTTGATAGCCGCTCACCATTCCAAACTTCAGGTTTGCGCTTTGGTACTCCAGCAATCACTACACGTGGTGTGAAGGAGGATAAGATGGCATACATCGTCGAGCTTATCGACCGTGTATTGACCAACCCTGAGGATGAGGCAAATATCGCAGCAGTACGTGCAGACGTAAATGCTATGATGGAGAACTACCCATTGTTTGCTTGGTAGTAGTATAACTTTCACCCCAATAAAAAGGAGTAATAGAAAAATATCTATTACTCCTTTTTGTTATGAATCTATGTTCTTAAACTAAGGCAATGTGGACAAAAATGGTTGGTAAAACCGCTGTAACACATTGATATACAAAAAGATTGATTACCTTAAATGAAACGTGTTTCATTTAAGGTAAT
>JBCQUV010000061.1:0-5201 GCA_047173765.1 Rikenellaceae bacterium | reverse complement strand
TCGACCTCGTAAAAGGCTCGGATACCTCACGCCAAATGAAAAATTCAAACAAATATTAACTATGAATTCAGTTGCATTTGCAGGTTGAATTCAGCTTTTTATATAGGTATCGTAGGTCGTCATATAGTCTGTTTTTGACCTTCACATCAATTTTTTTCAACAAGGCATCGAGACTCTTGATATGATTCCTACTCTTTTGCAGGGACTCTATGATATAATGCTCCTTGGCTCTATTAGTATCTTCTAACTGCCTGTTAATCTGCGACATATTTTTCAGATGACGCTCTATGATTCTCTTTGACTGATGAATCCTTTGTGAGCTTTGTCGTGCCATCACACCAAATATAATTGCGAGCAGACCGAGCAGAGTAGTGAGCAGCAGCAATCCATACAAAATATTTCGCTGACGACTAATTGTCGCAATCTTATCTCGATTCATCCTCTCGAGGAGTGTGCCAACCTCAAGATTTCGGTGGCGTGCATTATAGAATATCGCATCCTCAAATGCAGCATTTATTAGCTCATCGGCAATTGCATCCTCACCTCTGTTGTATAGCTCCTCGCCTATTGTTTTGAAACTTAGATTCTCACGTGTAGCTGACTCTACGTCATGCTCCACAGATTTGGATAGAAAATAGAAACCTCGCTGAACATCTCCCGCGTCAAAATATGTCATACCGAGAAAAAAAGTCATTATGGCATTGTGATGTGGTGTGCAATCTGTCGTACCATAAAAACTCTCAATATCCTTTATCACCTGTTGTGGGTCTTGCCGAACCAGCCCATCAAAAACTTTGGCGTATGTAGTGTAGTAGTCATTTGTTGTGGATATATGCAGTAGTGAATCTACATAAGGCTGTATCTCTCGTGAGTATTGTCGCTCCTTTGTTGGCTCCTTATAGTCATGGGCATCGGAGTAGTATCGAATAATATTGTAGTATATTTCACGCCTCACTTCACTGCTTACATCTGCGGTTCTGACCTGCGCTATGACATCTGCTGCATCGGCAAAGAGTCCGCCTGCCGAAAATGTCGAAATCATACTTGCTTGGGCTTGTCCTACGAGATTGGGGTCACCGATTTGCTGCGCCAATATTAGTGATTCATTGGCATATTTATAGGCGATGTCGTACTTGAATGCTCTGCTTAGATTGAAGAGTTTGTTGCATATTTCGAAGCGCAGACGAGAATCGTTCGTAGTTAGAAGCAACTCCTCCTCTTGCTCTATTTGTTGGAGTCTATGGGCAAAGTTCTCCTCTCTTCGTGATAGGCTCTCGCGAAGAGTTGCTTTGAGTGAACTATACTCATCTGTGCAACTAACCACAGATAGCATAATCATCAAACAAAAGATAGTATATTGGGCTAAGGTTCTCATTTGTAGCTGTAAAAGTACAAAAATAAATTTAATATCCATAATATTTTATCTATATTTTTTAAGGCATGTTATTTTACAATCAACTAATAACTAATTGATTAGCTTTTTTACAATCTATATTACTCTCATATTAGTTGATATAGGGTTGCGAGGGGAGTAATTTTGCACCATAACCTTTTAAAACCACCACATTATGAAATTGAGAGAATTATCTTTAGCAGCAACTATTTTAAGCGTCGCATTTGTAACAAACACTACTTCAGCACAAACTATCTTCGAGACATCAAATCACAAATTGAGCGTGACAGGTTATCTACGCACGGGATTAGGATATAGTAAGAATGGTGATACACAAGCGAATTTTCACATGCCAGGTGCTCTTAATTGCTACACATTGGGTAATCAACCCAACACTTATGGCGAGCTAGGATTCGACTATCGCCATTACCTAAATAGTGACAAGTCAAAGTCGTTAGATGCCATGTGGATGGTCTCAATGTATGAAGCGTTTGGTTCTGATGGAGCTATGTCGTTTAATAAGATAGAGCAGTTTTATATTAAAGCAAATAATCTTCTTGGATTTGGTGAGTATATATGGGCTGGCAAGCGTTTTTATGATCGCAAGTCGATATATATGTTAGATCGCATGTGGTTGAACCCTGGTCAGAATGGATGGGGTGCAGGAGTTGAGAATCTTTTAAACAAGGGTACAGATGAGGATTTGAAGTTTGCGGCGTGGCAACTCCGAAACGAGGATGTAGTCTCTTATGAGAATGGTCTCGTAGGTGATTTATACACCTACACAGCCGATATTCGTTGGGTAAATAAGCCTATCACGGAGAGGGCAAATATTAATTTCGCTCTAAACTTCAGCTATCGTGTTGCCAACGATGAATTGAGCTACGCAGGACATGATGGATATGGTGCTTTCGTGTGGATTGACTACGCAAACCCCAAGAAGTTCATTACAAATACTACAGCCGTGCTGCTCCGCCATGGTGCAAATATCACGAAGCATCACTGGACAGGGATATCAATAAGTGAGAATCCAGGGAATAACACTCTAATCACTAACAACTTAAACGGATCATACTCCGTAGAGCTCAACAACGATTTTCTGTACGACAACAAAGATAGTTTCTGTGTAAACGTAGTTACAATGTTGGTGGCGAGTAACTACGGAACTGCACCATACTCTGTAAATGACGGGGTTAGGACATACGTAGCAGAGAGAGGAGAGAACTTCTATTGGGCTTCAACTGGCGTGCGTAGTTCGTACTATGTGTCACAATATTTCCGTCCAACATTTGAGTATAGTTATGAGTATGGACATAGTGAGCAACTCGACACTAAGGGGTCACTTCATAGATTTACATTCACTCCCGAACTATCCCTAAAAAAAGGATACTACTCTCGCCCTGTATTGCGTCCATTCGCAAGCTATGCGTTGTGGGATGATGGACTAAAAGGGTACGTAGGCACTACACCTAAGGGTGCTCCGTATGGTGATGCAACACAAGGGTTTACTTATGGTGTGCAGTTTGAGATTTGGTGGTAACCAGGCTCTTTTAACTATCAACCTGAGTTTGGATTTACAACGGGAATCCCGTGCTTATCTTCACTCGCTCCATCACAAAAGTACTCTGCAACGACCCCAGCGAATCAATATTTCCGAGAACATTAATTAGAAAATTGCGGTAGTAGTTCATATCGGGCACATAAATATGTAGAATATAATCAAATTCCCCAGAGATGTTGTAGCAATCCATCACCTCTGTGATTTTTTGTATCGCCTCGATAAATTCGTTGGCAATAGCTGTGTTGAGATGCTTTAGCTTCACATTGCAAAAGACCTCGAAGCCTCGCCCTAACTTTTCGCCATCCAGCACCGCCACATAGCGTTTGATATACCCCTCCCTCTCCAATCGTTTTTGCCGCTCGAATGTGGGTGTTGTGCTGAGATTGACCTTTGCGGCAAGCTCTTTTACAGTCAGCGAGGAATCCTCTTGCAAGATTCTTAGGATTGCCAAATCTATGTCGTCTAATCGCTCCATAATAATATTCTTTTTAAGGGTTACAATTCAGTTCGCAACAGTGTAAATATTCTAACATAACCACAAGTATAGAGTTATTTTCTGAATTATCAAAACTATTTGCGAACAATATTCTATTACAATACCTTTGTAGCAGAAAATAAGTAGTGTAAAACAATTATTGCCATATTTTTAAAAGCACTCTTGAAGCGATATTTTTCACTATTAAATTTCAATGTAGATCCACTATATTTTCAATTCAATAGCAAAAAATCTCATCTCCAATAGTACTCTTAAAAACACACCAATAATTATTTTACCCTACTTAAAACTAAAAAAAACATAAAGTTATGACACAGAGAAAACAACGTTTCGAGACAATTCAGTTGCACGCAGGTGGGCAGAGTGCAGACCCCACAACAGGAGCTTTGGCAGTGCCAATCTATCAAACTGCATCCTACAAATTCAACGATGCCCAGCACGCCGCCGACCGCTTTGCTTTGCGTGATGCAGGCAATATATATGGACGACTCACCAACCCCACGCAGGATGTATTCGAGCAGAGAATTGCCGCCTTAGAGAGTGGTGTAGCAGCTCTTGCAGTGGCAAGTGGTGCTGCGGCTATAACCTACTCCATAAAGAATATTACACGTTCGGGCGACCATATCATAGCGGCAAATAATCTATATGGAGGCTCTTACAACCTTATTGCTCACACCCTCAAGCAAGATGGAATAAGTAGCACATTTGTCAATATACACGATGCCGATGCAATCCAAGCCGCTATTACCCCATCCACGAAACTAATCTTCATCGAGAGCCTTGGCAACCCCAACAGTGAGATTGCCGACATTGAGAGCATTGCCAATATCGCCCACGCAAATGGCATTCCGCTCATTGTAGACAACACTTTTGGCACTCCATATCTCATTCGCCCGATTGAGCACGGAGCTGATATTGTGGTACACTCCGCAACTAAATTTATCGGAGGTCACGGCACATCATTAGGTGGAGTTATCATCGACTCTGGCAACTTCGATTGGACACAGAGTGATAAATTCCCAAGCCTCACTACCCCATCGCCATCATATCATGGAGCTGTGTTTTCGGATGTTGCAGGTCGTGCAGCATTTGTGGTGCATATCCGAGCAGTATTGTTGCGTGACACTGGAGCTGCAATTTCGCCATTCAACGCATTTTCGTTGTTGCTGGGTTTGGAAACGCTTTCACTACGTGTTGAGCGACATATATCCAACGCACTAAAAGTTGTGGAGTACTTGCAATCGCACCCAAAAGTGAAGAGTGTTTACCACCCGTCGCTATCACAAAAGGAGCTATACGCAAAGTATTACTCCAATGGCGCAGGGTCGATATTCACATTCGAGATTGAGGGCGGTGAGGAGTCAGCGTGGAGATTTATAGATTCATTAGAGCTATTCTCATTAGTTGCAAATGTTGCCGATGTTAAGTCTCTGGTGATTCACCCCTACACCACAACTCACTCGCAGCTCACCGCCGAGGAGCTACTCTCACAGGGTATAACACCAGCGTCTGTACGTCTATCTGTCGGCACAGAGCACATAGATGATATTTTGGCGGATTTGGATAGCGCATTTAAATAAGGTATAAAACCCTAGCCTAGTCACTCATTCTTTTTGAATGAGTGACTATTTTGTAACTGCATTTTGATAAATAAAGCTGAATTCAACCTGCAAATGCAACTGAATTCATAGTTAATATTTGTTTAAATTTTTCATTTGGTGTGAGGTAGCCGAGCCTTTTACGAGGGCGAT
>JBCQUV010000014.1:0-40449 GCA_047173765.1 Rikenellaceae bacterium | reverse complement strand
TTTTTCACTATTAAATTTCAGTATAGAACCACTATATTTTCAATTCAATAGCAAAAAATCTCATCTCCAATAGCACTCTTAAAAACACACCAATAATTATTTTACCCTACTTATAACAAACACAATATTTACAATATTTATGGAAACACGTCTACTTCTACTCGATTTTGATGGGACACTCGTCGATACTCGCCAAGCAAATTATAGGGCGTATCGAGATGTGTTAGGTGAAGTTCAGTTTGGGCTCGATGAGGAGAGATATCTCACAGAATTTTTTGGACTTCGATGCGGAGATTTTATGCGTCGTTTGGGATTTACAGACTCATACGAAATTGACAGATTGCGCCGACGCAAAATCGAAATCTACCCTCAGCATTTCGGAACTATAGTTCTAAATGAATGGCTGTGGGGATTTGCTCAAGCATTTCGTGAGCATGGTGGCAAGGTGTGGATTGTATCCACGGGTCAAGCGATGAATGTGCGCAATGTGATGGATTATTTCAACCTCACAGACAAAGTAGATGGCATAATGACAGGTGCCGATGTTATGGATGCTAAGCCTTCGCCTGAGTGTTTCATTAAAGCTATGAACAGAGAGGGTGTGACTCCCGAAGAGACTCTAATTTTCGAGGATTCTGTCTTTGGATTGGAGGCAGCCCAAAAAAGTGGTGCTCAATATGTCAAGGTGTCGTTTTAACAACCACCCGAATATCCCTTTTTTAGTGCCGACTCTCTACCTCTAAAATAAACCCACGATTCACCCCCCCCTAGAGGGCTATAGAGGGTTGGCACTATCTAACTACATTTCACCTATCAAGTCACGAATCACCACCGATGCACACCCTATGCCAAATAGCGCAGGGATGTAGGATATCGTGCCGACATTGGATTTCTTGTTCTGCTCCTCACACAGTATCATTGCACCCTCACGCATAGGTTCGGCAGAGAATACAGCCCGAAAACCCTTGCGGATGCCGATTTTGTGGAGTCGTTTGCGGAGCATGTGCGCTAGTGGGCAGTGGTGAGTCTTTGAAATATCCTTTATCTCCATGAGTGTAGGGTCTGTTTTTGCCCCTGCGCCCATAGAGCTAACAAGTGGTATGGAGCGGTCGAGTGCCCCTTTTATGAGTGCTAACTTGGGCGATAGGGTATCTATGCAATCCACCACATAATCAAATTTGGCGGAGTCGAGCAGCTCATCTGTGAGTTCGTCGCGTATATATTTATTCACCACCACAAGCTCAATTTGGGGGTTTATGTCGCGTAGTCTTGCTGCCAAAACCTCCGATTTCTCCTGCCCAATAGTGGAGTGGAGTGCTACTAATTGTCGATTGATATTGGTGGTGTTCACAGTGTCGGCATCGGCTATTGTCATGCGACCCACACCCGCACGAGCTATCATCTCGGCAGCATAAGCACCCACACCTCCGAGCCCTACGACTAGTACGTTTGCTCCTCTTAATATCTCCAATTTTTCCGCTCCTAATAGTAGCGAAGTACGCTCTAACCAACTATCCATTATCCTATTATCTCTTTATAATTTTCATATATTTTTTTAGCCAGCTCCCCCTCGCTAATTTCCAAAATCTCTGCCACTTTAGCATATATATATTGTATGCCGACCTCGCTTTGGTCACTCTCCACAAACAATTTCGAAAGAGGAGTTTTCCGAAGTGCCTCTATTGTTTTGGGCGAAGAGAAAGTACGCTCGCCAAATGATAGATAGTAGCCTCGCCCAAGGATTTGTGAGGCGAGTTGTTCGGAGCCCACAAATCCGTGGAAAATAACTCTTTGAAGCGTGTACATACTCAAAGTTGCTAACACTTCGTTATACGCTCTCACGCAGTGTATGACCACTATTTTGTCTAACTGCTCAGCTATTTGCAGCTGCGCTTCGAATAACCTTTGCTGCGTCTGTTTATCTGCCCCACAGGCGTAATCCAAACCTATTTCACCCACACCATCTACCCCTTCAAAAAGAGCACAGTCCAGTGGTAATAAACCCTCGTCGGCATACCACGGATGCACCCCATAAGATGATACCGTGATGGTGTCATCGGAGGGGTTGTGAGTGTGTATATCGACTAATTTGGTTGCCATCACTTTGATATTTGCCCACAAAAGTAAGATTTTTCAAGAAATTTTAAAAATAATCCCATAAACTTTAATCGACATAGGAAAAAAAGTTGTAACTTCGTGGCGTTATACATTGTTAATGTATTAACAACACCGAATAAAATTCAAACACAATTTATAATTACATTTAACTATGTCGAAAAACATTCCATTACGTAAGGGTCTCGACATCAAACTCGATGGAGTAGCAGAAAAAAAGTTGCAAAAGTTACCTTTGGCAGCTCAATATGCTCTCTCTCCACTCGATTTTGAGGGATTGACCCCCAAGCTTTTGGTGAAGGTAGGCGACAAGGTTGAGGCAGGAACTCCACTCTTCTACAACAAGTATGACGAGCGTGTGGTCTTTACCTCTCCCGTAAGCGGCACAGTCTCTGCTATCAATCGTGGTGAGAAACGCAAGATTCTTGGCGTTATTGTCGATGCTGATGCTACCATCACCTACAAGGAGTTTACTAAGGTAGACCCCGCAAAAGCTACTCGTGAGGAGGTTGTAGAGTTGTTGCTAAGCTCAGGCTTGTGGCCACTCTTTATTCAACGTCCTTATGGCATTATTGCCGACCCATCAATCACGCCAAAGTCGATTTTCGTCTCGACCTTTGATTCTGCACCGCTCGCACCAGACTACAACTTTGTGCTCTCGGCTGAGGGGGCAAATATCCAAAAGGGTATCGAGGTGCTAAAATCACTCACTTCGGGCAAGGTTCACTTTGGTCTAGACGGCAAAGCTGATAGCTCGCTTAGCAAGATGAAGGGTGTGGAGTTCACATCATTCAGTGGCAAGCACCCAGCAGGTAATGTCGGAGTTCAGATTCACCACGTAGATCCTATTTCGAAGGGTGACACAGTGTGGACTATCAACATCCAAGACCTAGCAATCGTGGGTCGTCTATTCTCTACTGGCAAGGTTGATATGACAAAGATTGTGGCACTCACAGGTAGCGAGGTGAAAGTACCTGGGTACTACCAAATCGTGGGTGGTGCACCAATCTCGACTATCACCGCTGGCAACGTAAAGGAGCAAGAGGAGGGAGACTCAATCCGCACAATATCGGGTAATGTACTCACAGGAGTAAAGAGCGACGCAGAGGGCTATATCGCATTTTATGCCAACTCTTTGACCCTTATCCCAGAGGGTGACAAGTATGAGTTCATCGGTTGGTTGATGCCTCGCTTTAGTAAGTTCTCGGTATCTAAGAGCTACTTCTCGTGGTTGTGTCCTAAGAAGAGCTATCGCTTGGATACCAACGTAAATGGCGGTCGTCGTCCATTTGTTGTTACGGGTCTTTATGAGAAGTATTTGCCTATGGATATCTACCCAATGCACCTTTTGAAGGCTATCATTGCTAGAGATATTGACAAGATGGAGAATTTGGGTATATATGAGGTTGTGGAGGAAGATTTCGCATTGTGCGAGTTCGTAGATCCATCGAAAACCGATATGCAGCAGATTATTCGTGAGGGTATTAACTATATGATAAAGGAGGCTTAAGCTATGAAAGGACTTAGAAAATTTGTAGATAACATTAAGCCAAACTTTGTAAAGGGAGGTAAGTTATGGTTCTTGGAGTCGCTATTTGACTCTATCGAGACTATGATGTTTGTACCTAACCTCACAACAGTGAAGGGTGCGCACATTCGTGACACGAACGACACAAAGCGTGTTATGACAGTTGTAATCACTGCTCTTATACCAGCTATATTGTTTGGAATATACAATGCAGGACTCCAAAACTCATTGATGTTGGGTATCGAGACTACATTCTTCGAGAAGATTTGCACTGGACTATGGGTGCTTATCCCTATGATTGTCGTATCGTATGGAGTGGGTCTTGGAATAGAGGTCTTTTTTGCTCAAATCCACCATTCGGAGGTGAGCGAGGGATTCTTAGTCTCTGGACTTTTGATACCTATGGTTATGCCTGCCGATATTCCATTGTGGATGTTGGCACTCTCTACTGCTTTTGCCGTAATCTTCGGAAAGGAGGTATTTGGTGGTACGGGTATGAATATTTTTAACCCTGCACTCTTGGCTCGTGCATTTGCATTCTTCGCATATACTCCATATATGTCGGGTGCCGAGGTTTGGGTCGATGGTATGTCAAAGGCTGTGAAGGCTGGCGAGGTGTGTGATTCATACACTGGAGCAACCGCCCTAGAACAACTCGTAAACAATGTGCCAGCTGCCGAGAGATCATACTCAACTATGGATGCGTTCCTTGGATTTATCCCTGGTTCGTTTGGTGAGACATCAACAGCAGCTATATTGATAGGTGCGGCGATTTTGCTCGTCACAGGTATCGCATCGTGGAGAACCATGCTAAGCGTATTTGTTGGAGGTGGTGCTATGGCACTTCTGTTCAATGCTGTGGGTGATTCGGTATATATGCAACTTTCGATGATTGACCACTTCGTAGTTGGTGGATTTGCATTTGGTGCTGTATTTATGGCTACCGACCCAGTTACTTCGTCGCAGACTAACACTGGTAAATATATCGTAGGATTTATGACTGGAGCAATCGCAATTTTGATTCGTGTGATTAACCCAGCCTACCCAGAGGGTATGATGCTCTCAATCCTATTTATGAATGCGTTGGCTCCACTCGTAGATTACTATGTGGTTGAGGCTAATATCGCACGCAGAAACAAACGTATTAAAACTGAGTAAGCAATGGCAAAGTCGTATATATGTAGTATTTGTGGACACATCCACAAGGGGGATTCACTCCCAGAGATTTGCCCAGTGTGTAAGCAACCTGCTTCGGTTTTCGAGGAGGTGAAGCCAAAGGGTTTTCTTAGCGATAAGAATAGCAACGCTTATATCTTGTTGTACTCAACAGTTATGGTTGTTGTTGTTGCATTGGCATTGGCATTCGTAGCGTTGTCTCTCAAGGATTTGCAACAAGCAAATATCTTAAATGAGAAAAAGCAAGCAATCCTTGTGTCTCTAGGTGCTGCGGGCGAGAACTACGATGATTTCGTAGAGGCTTATGCCGTAGACTCTAAGGGCAAGAAGGTGGCAGGTGTTGATGGCGCAGCAGTTATTGATATGCTTTCAGACCTAACTGCAACTTTTGAGTCTGGTAAATACCCAGTTTTTGAGGCTAAGGATGGTCGCGTGGTGTTGCCAGTGACTGGTACTGGTCTTTGGGGTCCTGTGTGGGGTTATGTTGCGCTTAAGGGTGACATGAGCACCATTTCGGGTATCGTAATGGACCACGCGAGTGAGACTCCAGGTCTAGGAGCAGAGATTGCAACAGCAAAACATCAAGAGCAATATATCAACAAGAGTATCTTCAAGGGCAACAAATTTGTCTCTATCACCTTGGTTAAGGGTGGTGTGAAACCAGGAAGTGCCAATGCAGATCACGAGGTTGATGGTATCACGGGTGGTACTAAGACTGGTGATGGTGTAAACGCTATGTTTAGCGAGAGCTTGGGTAAATATGTCCCATTCTTTAATGCTAAGCGAGCAAGTTCAAAATCTAATAACTAAGTAGTAAAGCTATGAGTAATACAGAAAAAGAGCCTTTGTTTTCGGCTAAAAATATGAAGAGCTTGACTGCTCCGCTCAGCGGCAATAACCCTGTAATCGTTCAGATTTTGGGTATATGTTCTGCTTTGGCGGTTACCGTACAGCTCAAGCCAGCGATTGTAATGTCGCTGTCGGTGATTGTGGTTACGGCATTTGCTAACCTTGTGATGTCGCTTTTGCGTAATGGTATCCCTTCGCGCATTCGTATCATCGTTCAATTGGTGGTTATTGCAGCGTTGGTAATCTTGGTAGACCAAGTGCTTAAGGCATTTGTCTATGATGTCTCTAAACAGCTATCAGTATATGTGGGTCTTATCATCACCAACTGTATCATCATGGGTCGTGTGGAGGCGTTCGCTTTGGGTAACAAACCTTGGGCTGCATTCCTCGATGGTATCGGTAATGGACTTGGTTATGGCGCAGTGTTGGTGGCTATTGCATTCTTTAGGGAGTTGTTTGGTTCGGGTTCGCTTTTGGGCTACCGTATCATTCCTGAGGCGTGGTACGCTTCGAATGGTGGATTCTACGCCAACAATGGACTCATGTTGTTCCCACCTATGGCACTTATCATCACTGGATGTATCATCTGGTGGCATCGTTCACGCAACACAGACTTGCAAGAAAAATAGTAGGATATGGAAACTTTAAATCTATTTATAAAGTCGATTTTTATCGACAATATGGTCTTTGCCTTCTTCTTCGGTATGTGTTCGTACATCGCCGTGTCGAAGAGCGTAAAGACAGCGGTAGGACTAGGTGCTGCGGTGGTATTCGTAATGTGTATGACCGTACCTTTGAACTACCTTTTGAATAAGTATGTTCTGGCTCCCGATGCACTTGTCGAGGGAGTAGACCTCAGCTTTTTGACATTTATCATCTTCATCGCGGTGATTGCATCTTTTGTGCAGTTGGTCGAGATGATTGTCGAGAAGTTCTCACCAACGCTCTACAATCAGTTGGGTATCTTCTTGCCACTTATCGCAGTGAACTGTGCTATCATGGGAGGTTCGCTATTTATGCAACAAAAGGTTGTTGCGGGCGAGATTTCGTCGCTTGGTGAGTCGGTGGTTTATGCACTAGGTTCGGGTATTGGATGGTGGTTGGCTATTGTTATGATGGCGGCTATCCGCGAGAAGTGTGAGTATTCGCACATCCCAGCTGCGTTGCGTGGCCCTGGTATCGCATTTATCATCACTGGACTTATGGGAATGGCATTTTTGATGTTCTCAGGTATTAAATTGTAACCTTTAAAAAGAGAAAAGATGACTATAACAATTTTAGTTTCGATTGTTGCCTTTTTGGTTGTCACACTTGCATTGGTGTGCCTCCTACTCTTTGCAAAGGCAAAGCTAACCTCTTCGGGTGAGGTTACAATCGACATCAATGGCGGTGAGAAAATCATCACCACTGAAAGTGGAGCAACACTTCTCAACACCTTGGCAGAGAACCAAATCTTCTTGCCATCGGCTTGTGGTGGAGGTGGTTCATGCGGTATGTGTAAGTGCCAAGTTATGGAGGGCGGAGGCGAAATCCTACCTACGGAGACTGGCTTTATCAACCGCAAAATGCAGAAGGATCACTGGCGTCTAGGATGTCAAGTGAAGGTTAAGGAGGATATGAAGATTCAAGTCTCTGAGGAGGTCTTGGGTGTCAAGAAGTGGGAGTGCGAGGTTGTTTCGAACAACAGTATCTCTACATTCCTTAAGGAGTTTGTCGTTAAACTTCCTGAGGGTGAGACTCTTAACTTCCGTAGTGGAGGTTATATCCAAATCGACGTTCCTAAGTATGACTCTATCAAATTCTCGGATATGGAGGTTGAGCCTCAATTCCGTGAGGATTGGGACAGAATGAAGTTGTGGGATTTGGAGACTAAGAATCCAGAGCCTACATATCGTGCATACTCTATGGCTAACCACCCTGCTGAGGGTAATATCGTGATGTTGAACATCCGTATTGCGACCCCTCCGTACAATGGTGCGCTAGAGGCATTCGAGAAGGTTAATCCAGGTATCTGCTCATCATATATCTACTCTCGCAAGCCAGGAGATAAGGTGACAGTATCGGGTCCTTACGGTGAGTTCTTCTTGCCAGATGGAATCACCGATGAGCAAGAGTTAATCTTCATCGGTGGTGGTGCAGGTATGGCTCCAATGCGTAGCCACATCATGGACTTGTTTAAGACTCAAAAGAGCAAGAAACCTGTATCGTTCTGGTATGGTGCACGTGCTTTGAAAGAGGTTCCTTATATGCAGGATTTCCAAGAGATTATCGACGAATTCCCTAACTTCTCATTCAACTTGGCACTCGACCGTCCAGATCCAGTAGCTGACGAGGCAGGAGTACCATACACAGCAGGATTTGTTCACAACGTGTTGTTCGAGAATTATCTGAAGAACCACGAGGATCCAGAGGGATGTTTGTACCTCATGTGTGGACCTCCAATGATGATTTCGGCAGTAGAAAAGATGTTGGATAACCTAGGCGTTCCACCAGAGAACATTCTCTACGATAACTTCGGTAGCTAATAAAAAAGCCTCACTTTTTGGAGTGAGGCTTTTTTGTGGAATATGGTGAAGAGTATATTATACGATAATCCCTCTAGATTTAAATATCTCAGCATATTTAGCCATCTCCTCCTTTGAGGGAGGGGTGATGTCGGATAGTTTGTAATTTAGACCTAGGGACTCATATTTATACTCGCCCATGGTGTGATAGGGTAGTAGCTCTACTCGCTCCACATTGGGGTGTTGTTTGACGAACTCGGCTAGTTGTGTTAGCTCCTCCGTGTTGTCAGTCCACGTGGGGAGTATGACGTGGCGCACCCATGTGGGGGTGTTGCGGCGTTTGAGCTCCTCCATAAATCGCATGGTGTTATCTTGGGCAACAGCCGTTAGCTCCTTGTGTTTGGTGGGGTTTATGCTCTTGATGTCGAGTAGCACTAGGTCGGTGTAATCCAACACGTCGAATGCTGCTTGCGAAGCGTTGTAACCCGAAGTGTCCAAAGCTGTGTGAATACCCTCACGACGGCATAGTTCGAAGAACTCACGCAGAAATTGTGGCTGCATAAGTGGCTCACCTCCCGTGACGGTGACTCCTCCGCTCGCAATGAAGTTTTTGTATTTGAGCACTTCGGCGAGTAGTTGCTCGGGGGTCATATCATATTTATGCTCTCCGTTCATCTCCCATGTGTCGGGATTGTGGCAATACAGGCACCTCAGCGGACACCCCTGCATAAAGGTCACGAAGCGGATGCCTGGGCCATCGACTGTGCCGAAACTCTCGAACGAGTGGATTTTTCCTATGGTCATAATATTTGTTCTTAAGTTAAAAGCGACCCCTACACAGTGTAAGAGCCGCCTTTAATGTAGTTATAAATCAAACGATTACAAAGCCTGGTTTATTGTACGAGATATAACATCAAGCTGTTGCTCACGAGTAAGCTTCACGAAGTTCACAGCATAACCCGACACACGGATTGTGAGCTGTGGATACTTCTCTGGGTGCTCCATAGCATCCAACAAAAGCTCCTTGTCAAATACATTTACGTTGAGGTGCTGACCACCATCTGGAGTGAAGTAACCATCCAAAAGCGACACCATATTTGCAATTTGAACCTCTGGTTGCTTACCCAAAGTTGCTGGCGATACTCCGAATGTGAACGAGATACCATCGTGTGCATGTTGGAATGGAAGCTTAGCTACCGATGCCAATGCTGCCACAGCACCCTTCATATCACGACCATTCATTGGGTTTGCACCTGGAGCGAATGGAGTTCCTGCTGGGCGACCATCTGGTGTAGCACCTGTCTTTTTACCATACACAACGTTCGAAGTGATAGTAAGGATAGATTGTGTAGCGGTAGCATTGCGATAAGTCTCGTGCTGACGCAAGTAGTGCATAAATTGCTCTGTTACGTTCACAGCGATTTCGTCTGTGCTGTCGTCATTGTTACCAAATGGTACATAGTCGCCCTCACGCTCGAAATCTACTGCGAGACCTCTCTCGTCACGGATAACCTTAACCTTGGTGTCACGAATTGCAGCCAAAGAGTCCGCAACGATTGACAATCCAGCGATTCCCGTAGCACGGATGCGCTCAACATATCCATCGTGCAATGACATCTCGAATGCCTCGTAAGCATACTTGTCGTGCATGTAGTGAATAATCTTAAGCGCATTGACATAAACCTTAGCCAACCAACGCATCATTTGCTCAAACTTCTCGCAAACCTCCTTGTAGTCAAGGTACTCGCTAGTGATAGCCTCGAACTTAGGTGCAACTTGTGCTCCCGATTTCTCGTCACGACCACCATTTATGGCATACAACAAACACTTAGCAAGGTTGGCACGAGCACCGAAGTATTGCATCTGCTTACCAATCTTCATTGGTGACACGCAACAAGCAATACCATAATCATCACCATAATCTTGGCGCATAAGGTCGTCATTCTCGTACTGGATAGCCGAAGTGTCGATAGATACCTTAGCACAGAAACGCTTCCAGTTCTCAGGTGCATTCTTAAACCAAAGTACTGTGAGGTTTGGCTCTGGCGCGGGACCCAAGTTGTATAGTGTGTGGAGGTAACGATACGAAGTCTTAGTAATCATCGAACGACCATCAACACCTTGACCTGCCAAAGACTCAGTTACCCATACTGGGTCGCCCGAGAATAGGTCGTTGTACTCTGGAGTACGTAGGAAACGCACGATACGCAATTTGATGATAAATTGGTCGATAAGCTCTTGAGCCTCAGCCTCAGTTAGCTTGCCATCCTCCAAATCCTTTTGGATGTAGATATCGAGGAATGTAGATGTACGACCGATAGACATAGCTGCTCCATCTTGGTCTTTAACTGCTGCTAAGTAGCCCAAATATACGAATTGTACCGCCTCACGAGCATTTGTTGCTGGGCGAGTGACATCGAAACCGTAGCTTGCACACATCTTCTCGAATGTCTTGAGGGCACGAATTTGCTCGCTAACCTCCTCACGACAACGGATAGTGTTCTCGTTAAGCTCTTGGATATCTAGGCATTGCTTGAACTCATTTTTAACTTGGATAAGGATTGTAGTACCATACAACGCTACACGACGGTAGTCACCAATGATACGACCACGACCATAAGCATCTGGAAGTCCAGTGATGATAGCCGAGCGACGTGCCGCAACCATCTCGTCTGTGTAAGCCGAGAAAACTCCCTCATTGTGAGTTTTGCGATACTTAGTGAAAATCTCCTTGGTCATAGGGTCAAGCTCGTAGCCATAAGCGTTAAGGCTGTTCTCAACCATACGTACACCACACTTAGGGAAGATACCACGCTTAAGTGGAGCGTCTGTTTGTAGACCTACGATAACCTCGTTCTCCTTGTCGATGTAGCCAGCACCATAGGTGTCGATAGCTTGAGGAGTCTTAGTCTCTGCATCCAAAACTCCTTTTTCGCGCTCCAAAACGAAGAGCTCCGTGAGTTTGTCCCACACCTTTTGAGTCTTGGGAGATGCACCCTCTAGGAATGAATCGTCACCATCGTAGGGTGTGTAGTTGCTTTGGATGAAGTTGCGAACGTTGATTTCGTTCTGCCAATCACCCGCTTTAAACTGTGACCAGTTGTCGCTTTTAAATTTCATATTGTTTTTAATATTTTGGTTATGAAAAATGTATTATATGTAGTCTACAAAGTTATTGGAAAACATCTGTTTACGCAATAGGTATTTGTAGGTATTTTCTTCAAGGGGAGCTCTATTTTCTCCCTGATTTTAATTTTTAGTTAATAATTGCTCATCTTTGATTTCGCAAAGATGGGTTGTAGTGGCTCCTACCACTTATTTTTGTGAAATCAAAAAGGGGTGGTTAGTAGCTAAAAAGTATTTTAGGGAGAAATTAGAACTCCCCTCAAGCTAATCTCTGTCGTATAGGTACCAATAAAAGCCTCCAACTAGAATGACTCCACCTAGGATATTACCCAGAGTTGCAGGAATCAAGTTTTTGGTGAATAGCTCCACCACCGACAACTCAAACCCCTCCATCATAGCCACAGGTAGGAACAACATATTTGCCACCGAGTGCTCATATCCGATAGCCACAAAGGTCATCACGGGCAACCATATTCCGAGGATTTTGCCCGACACACTCTTGGACGACATGCCCAACCACACAGCGAGGCATACCAACCAATTTGCACCAACACCTTTGAGCATTGTGACAAAGAATGGATTGGAGGTTTTAGCCTTAGCCACCGCCATAAATCCTTCGAGTGTGGGCGAGTAGTGCGATAGGTGTGTGAGATGTACCAAAAAGTATCCAAAAAATAGTGCACCCACGAAGTTCATGACCCACACCACGGTGCAGTATTTTGCCATTACTCCCCATCTTTGTCTGCCACTAAGCGTATTGGGCACAAAGTAAGCACAGCACCCAGTGAACAGTTCGCCACCAGCCAACACAATCATAACAAGCCCGATAGGGAATGCTGCACCCATCAACAACTTGATAATGGCAGGGTTAGACTCCGCTACTCCAGGGAATCCGTATCCCATCATCACCGAAAATAGAGCACCAATAGCTATATATGCGCCACCTATGAAACTAAGCAGCATAACTTTGCGCAGAGGGGTTGCCTCCTTTGCTTGGGCACTTTTGTTTACATATTCAACAATCTCTTTTGGTGAGCGCATGTTATCGTTGTGTTAAATTATCATTCTGTTCGGGCGCAAAGTTATAAATTTTTTCGGCGAGAATAGCATGATTAGTCATAATATTTTCTTATGTAGCTATAAAAAATGAGTATCGTAAATATAGTACTATTTCGAGATATTATTTTTATATTTGTGAAACAGAAAAACTTAAAATTTACAATACAACTATGAAAGGTACACAAACAGAGAAGAACCTGCTTAAATCATTCGCAGGAGAGTCACAGGCTCGCAATCGTTACACATACTACGCAAGTGTAGCAAAGAAGGAGGGGTATGAGCAAATAGCTGCAATATTCACCGAAACAGCAGAGCAAGAGAAGGAGCACGCAAAGCGTTTCTTCAAATATTTGGAGGGTGGAATGGTCGAAATTACCGCAACGTTCCCAGCAGGTGTAATATCGACTACAGCCGAGAATTTGCGTGCAGCAGCAGATGGCGAAAATGAAGAGTGGACAGAGTTGTACCCAGAGTTTGCAGAGGTAGCCGAGGCTGAAGGGTTCACCGAAATTGCAGCTGTGTTCCGTGCCATAGCAAAGGTAGAGGCTATGCACGAGGATAGATATCGCAAATTACTCGAGCGAGTGGAGGCAGAGTCGGTATTCTCTCGCGAAGAGGAGACTGAGTGGCAATGCCGCAACTGTGGATATGTACACACAGGAACCGAGGCACCTGGAATGTGCCCAGCTTGTGCACATCGCCAAGCATACTTCGAGGAGAAGAAGAGTAACTATTAATAATTTACTTAGATACAAAATGAACCAAAATGAGCCAAGAGTCAGAGTCTCACGGTTAGAGCCCTTGTCGCTCGAAGAAGTCAAATATGCTCTCGGAGTTGTAGCGAAATCCTGCGGCGTGTAGTATTCTGGATGTCACGCATTGCCCTTGGGTTATGACCTCGGAGCAGTGACCATATATAATCCTTATGAGCAGGGGCGATATGGGTATTACGACTCTCGTGTTGTATCTTTTTTTGGCGGCTTTCAGCAAATCACGTTGCAGAGTGAAGTGTGGAGCTACAATATTTACCACCCCCTCCACCTCTTTGGTTTTGGCTATGAACTCTATGGCTCGTATTAAATCTTCGCGGTCTACCCATGTTATGGGTCGCTCGGCAGCTCCTATGCGAGGTATGAATCCAATGCTTTTGGTCGCCACAATTTGAGGTAGAACTCCTGCTGTGTGGCTAAGCACGACGCCAAAGCGGGTGATTACTAGGCGTGAATCGCATTTTAGTTTGCGAGCTTCTGCCTCCCACAATCTGCAAATGTATGATAGGAATGTGTAGTTTTCGACCTTGCTAGCTTCGTCGTAGCACCCCACCGAGGGGTAGTATCCCACCGCCGATGCCGATATTAGTGTGCGAGAGCCTTGGCAGTGGTTTATTGCTTGCACTATCTTGCGAGTTGTGATTACTCGACTCTCCAACATCGCCTCTTTGTGTTTGCGTGTCCAGCGTTGATTTATAGGTGCTCCTGCTAGATTTATCACCACATCTACTCGCTCTATTATCTCACGCAGATGGCGTGGTGAAGCGTGGGCAAAGAGCTCTCTGCCTAGGGGTGTTATGTTGTGACCTTTGTCTGTGAGGTATCGACATAGTCTACTTCCGATGAAGCCTGTGGCTCCGCTAATTGCAATATTCATAGTAGAACAGCGGAGCGCAAAAATCGTGCTACAGCATCATCTTGCGAGTGTTTGTGCTACATAATCGCCCTCCACTGCTACCTACCTTTTGCAAATTGTACGGTAGTCGCAGTGTGTGCATATCTCATCATCTTTGTCGCACTGTGTGAATGGTACACTCTCGTCGAAGAGTTCGTTTATAGTCTCTTGGATTCGCTGTTCGAACTCATCTTTGCACTCTTCGTATGACGATATCACTCTCTTCTCTTTAGTGGAGCAATCTACAATGTTGGGTGAGTAGTTTTTGTCGCCCATCTGTCGCACGTAGAATAGTGAGGGTGTGACTTTGGGTTCGCCATTTTTGTATAGCATCATGGAGTATAGTAGTGTCTGTATGACATTCGACATTCTCTCTGTGCCATTGCCCGTGAATAATTTTTCTATGCCCTTGAATTCGAGGTGTGCTGTTCCAGTTTTATAATCGACAATCCTTATCGAACCATCTTTCATGAGGTCTACTCTGTCTAATATACCCTTTAGTTTTATCTGTCTGCCATCCTCTAAGGGGTAGTGAAGTTCAACCTTTTGCTCTACGCCTTGGACTATGAAGTCGGGGTGCGCAAGGTCGTATGCCACAACTCCGTCGCGAATGTATTTGCATACAATCTCTTTGATTAGTAGTATATTGCCTGGGTATTCACTGCTCTTGGCACTCTCTTTTTGGAGGTAGTGTTTGTTTATAGCCTCTTCGACTATCTGTTCCAAATTATTTAATCGTTGGCGCAGTTTGCCAATTTGGATTGGGGCGTTCTTCTCTTTGTCGAAGTATAGCTTTTCGATTGCTGCGTGGAGTATTATTCCAAACATTGGAGCATCTACATCTTCCGATAGTTCGTCATCTCGTTTGATGCCTGCCAACGAATAGAAGTAGAACCTCAGTGGGCATGCAATATATCGATATAGTGCCGTGGGCGATATGGATATAGGGTTTTCGGGGTCGGTGAATCGAGCCAATTGCTCCGCCACACGCCCCACCTTAGCCACCTCTATAGTCTCGGGTTTAATCATATTGACATCGACACCGACGGATAATCTTTTGAGGTCGAAATGCGATTCATAATCGAGCTGGTATATATATCTACTTGGCTCTCCCGAGCTCTTTTCGTCGGCGTGGGAACTATACAACATCCACACATTTTCGGCTCTTTGTAGCAGTCTATAAAAATAGTAGGCATATACTCCTTCGTGGTGTTCGGGCGTGGGTAGACCATAGGCAGCACGCAGATTGTATGGCACAAATGAGGGTTGCGATACATGGTTGCCTGGGAAGTTGTCGTCGCTCATAGATACGATTATCACATTGCGAAAATCGAGATTTCGGGTCTCTAGGATTCCCATAACTTGTATACCCTCTAGTGGCTCTCCCTCGAATGGCACACGCAGGGTCTGTATGTGTCGCCTAAGTAGAGATATGTATATGGGTATCGACATCTCTATATCGCACGCCTCTATGGAGTTGTGCAGAGTGGTTATGTGCGACGATATAAAGGTTAGGAATTCATCTCTTTCGTTGCCGTTATCTTCGGCATGAGGTTGTTGCAAAATCGCAGATATACAGTCTGTTAAGTATTGCGACATCTTTGTCCAACTATCTTGTGCCGAAAATATTACACTCAGCAGTTCGCTTTTGTGCAGAACCTCAGCATCGACCGAAATCATGCGTTGTTTATGAATCATGCCTCGCAGAGTTTCGCACAGCTCCGCAGAGTGACTTGCAATATATGGATGGGATAGTAATCCTACGACATCTATGTGATAAAATTGCGTACCACTCTTGCGACTATGGTGTTGCAACTCTATGAGTCGCTCCAAAAATGAATATGCCAAACTTTCACGCAGGGGGTAACCCATCGTGACATTCACCTTGCCCACGCTCTCGGGGAGTGAGTATAGGAGTGGAATAAGCAGATTTTCGTTGGTTAGGACTATCGCTGTGTTTTTATCTATCATCTGCCCACTAGAGGTAATCTGCTCTATGATTTTCGATATGTATTTGCACTGCAATATGTTGGACGCCGCAGCTATGACCTCTACGTTTTTGGGCGAGTGCATATTGTTGTGCAAAATCTCTGCCGTGGAGGGGAATCTAGCGGTGTTGTCGCGTATGAATAGACCTGCCTCTTGCTCGTCGCGGAGTTTGTAGTAGTCGTCATAGTCCCAAAATATATCTACTTCGTTGCTCTTTTGAAGCTCCGATATGAGCTGCTTTTCGCACTCGCTAAGGGCGTTGAATCCCACAATAGCATACGTGCCCGACCCCTCGAACGTGTACTCCTCGGTCGAGAGTCTAGCCACTGCTTTGCGGTGTGCCATGCCCGTGTAGGCTATTCCGAGTCGCTCTAAGCTCTGTTGGTATTTGTGGTATATTGGTTTTAGTGAACGCCAAATGTGCAGGAACTTCTCCTTCTCCTTGCTCAAATCGCCCGTTTCGTTTATGGCTCCCCAAAAAGATTTAACTATCTCCATCTGCTCAGGGGTTAGGTACGAAAGGTCACTCTCCAGCTCTTTGATGTCGGAAATATTGCAAAACAACATGTCGGCATCAATCATGTACTTATCCACCATATCGAAATCAGCCAATAGAATTTCGCCCCAGAAGTAGAATTTGTCGAATGTTTCGGTGTGGTGCTCCGAATATACCCTATACAACTCCGCAATCAATCTCACCCGATCTGCAATTTCGACACCTGCCGCACGAGACATCATCTCATCTATCGACACCCACCTGGGTTGCCACACAGGGCGTTGGGTGATGCGAGAGAGTGCATCCACAAAAAAAAGCCTCGCACGTCGTGAGGGGAAGATTATATTAAGTTCCGATATTTTATCCCCATATTTGGAGTATAGGCTATCTGCTACTTCGTCTAGAAATGTTGTCATGAAATTTATATTACATCGCGCAAGATAGTGATTTTTTTTTGAGATTTTACTATCTTTGTTACCATGAAAGCTCAAATTTTCAACGCCAGCGCAGGGTCGGGTAAGACCTACCGATTGGCATACAAATATGTCAGAGATGTTATTAGAGAACCTCTCCGCTATCGCCATATATTGGCAGTGACATTCACCAACAAAGCAACCGAGGAGATGAAGTCTCGCATTTTGCGCGAGATAGACACCTTGGCTTCGGGTGCGCAGAGTCCATATATGAATGATTTGTCGGCGGAGTTGAATTTGTCGGCAGAGGTCATCAGAGGGCGAGCTCACCAAGCACGTGCCAATATTCTACACGACTACTCTCGATTTACGGTGCTCACTATCGACACCTTTTTTCAGCGTATTCTGCGTGCCTTTATCCAGGAGTTGGGTCTCGACCTGAACTACAACATCGAGATTGAGTCATCAACAATCCTAACCCAAAGTGCCGACAACCTCATAGAGCAAATCACAAGCGATGAGGAGCTAAGGCGTTGGCTGTTGGATTTTATCGAGGAGCGAGTCGAAGATGGCAAACGGTGGGATATCCACGATGGAATTTTGTCTTTGAGTCGAGAGCTACTAAAGGAGTCGAATCGAGAGACACTCCAAAAAGCACTCTCCAAAGCAGATGTCAAACGAATAGTGTCGCAAGCAGCCTTAAGCAACAAAAAAAGCCGTGAGAGATATGCCGAGCTTGGACAACGGGCGATGGATATAATTACGCGTGCAGGGGTCTCGACCTCCGACTTTAAGGGTGCATCCAATAGCTTTGCCAAGATATTTCAACGCATAGCCGATGGCGAGGTGAAAGCTCCAACCACAACATTCATATCCATGAGAGGAACAATGGATGGTTGGTGCAAAAAAGGGTCGCCTGCCGAGTGTGTGGTGGCGGAGTTGTCGCCAATTCTAGATGATATATGTGACCACTACGAAAATGATGTAAAGTTGTGGAACTCCGCAGATTTGGTGCGTGAAAACTACCGTAGCTTCGCGCTGTTAAGCGACCTTTATGCCCGTGTGAAACAGATATGCGACGAGCAAGGGATGATGCTATTGTCCGAAACAAAGCTCATATTGTCGGAGTTTATAAAGGATAACGACACCCCATTTATATACGAAAAAACGGGTAATCGTTACGATAGATTTATGATTGACGAATTCCAAGACACCTCAATCAAGGAGTGGCAAAATTTCTTGCCTCTGCTTCAAAACGCCATGTCGCAGAGTGAAGATAGCACGGTGTTGATTGTGGGTGACATCAAACAATCAATATACAGATGGCGAGGTGGCGATTGGCGAATACTCCACTCTGGGGCACTATCTGCTCTGGGTGAGGAGAGTACCGAGGTGGTGACTATGCAGGATAACTACCGCAGTTTGCCTATGGTTGTGGAGTTTAATAACGCCATAATCGAAGAGGTTGTGGAGTGCGAAAACCGATATCTCAATGGATTGGTTGAGCAGAGTAGGGTGCAGTCAGAACTCACTAATATGCTCCAAGACGCCTATTGTGGGCACACTCAAATACCACGCAAAAAGAGCGTGAATAGAGGTTTTGTGGAGGTGGCAACCTATGTCGATGAGCCCCCAATCATGGAGCGTATAACCGAGGTTTTGGATAGAGGTTTCAAACCCTCCGATATTATGATTCTTACACGCTCCAATACCGATGGTGTGAAGGTGGCAAATACACTACTTAGTTTCAAGGACACAAACAAAGAGTCGAAGTATCAATTTGATGTGATGACTCAGGAGGCTCTGATTGTGGGTAACTCTCCGCTGAGCAGCTTTGTGATTGCCAATATGAAACTCTCGCTCAACGAGGGCGACCTCACGCAGAGAGCCATATACAACAAATTCCTAGGGCACCCCAATTTTGACGATGCACTCTCTGCCGATGAAAAAGAGATGCTTAGAACCATACGCCTAAAATCTCTGGAGGAGCTTTTCGAGCAGGTGGTGATGTATCACAAGCTAGACCAAAACCCTGAAAATATAGCATACCTGCAAGCTATTCATGAGCAAATCATAAACTTCAGCATATCACGCATTGGCGATGTAGCTCTGTTTGTGGAGTGGTGGGAGAAGCAGGGTCACAAGAAATCACTGAGCGTGGAGCGTAGCGATTCGGCAATAGAGATTACCACAATCCACAAAGCTAAGGGACTCGAAAAAAAGGTTGTTATAATTCCATTTTGCAACTGGTCGCTCAATCCCAAATCATCGGGTGAGAGTGCAAATATCGTGTGGGCCGAAGGTGATGCCGAGGTTGAGGAGTTGGGGCGTTTCCCCGTGCGATTTAAGAAGGCTATGGGTGAGTCGCTGTTTGCGCAGGAGTATTATCGGGAGATGGTATATTCGCATATCGACAATGTGAATCTGCTCTATGTCGCCCTCACGCGTGCTGTGGAGTCGCTACACATATTTGTGCCACGCAAACCCACCAAGACCAAGCGTGAGTTGAAATATACAAATATCGGCGATGTGTTGCTCTCTACTCTCTCCATTCTATCTTCGCAGTCAGACCCTGGAAGTGAGGTAGTTTTGGGCAAGGATTTAAGGGGTGAGGTAGTGAATAGTGGCGACACCGTGACCATAACCTTTGGCGTGCCCTCTTCACCCGAGCCGCAGAGGGAGTCTGACGATGAATCACACTACATAATGGCAGGGTATCCCACCGCAAAGTGTGATTTGCGCCTGCGCTTGCCTCATCAGCGATATGCCGAAGATGGGGGTGTGGATGCTCGCCATGAGGGTGTGTTGATGCACAAAATATTCGAAGAGGCAACCTCTAGTGAGGATATCTTTGCTCGTCTGGAGCTTATGCGACTCAATGGTCACATAGGTGAGGCGGAGTATGCAACGCTTAAGAGTGGTATTGTATCGACGCTAGCTAACCCTTTGGTCAAAGAGTGGTTTTCGGGTGAGTGGGATGATGTGCGCAACGAAAATGATATAATAATCCCTCAAAGTAGCGAGATTCGTCGCCCCGATAGGGTGATGATTTGCGGTAGTCGGGCTGTGGTCGTGGATTATAAATTTGGAGAGTTAAGTTCATCGTCGCATAAGCGTCAAGTGCGAGGTTATATGGCGTTGTTGTCGCAGATGGGCTACTCCATAGTAGAGGGTTATGTATGGTATGTGAAGAGTGGCGAAATAGTTATGGCGTAGTTTTTGTGTAGGCTACATAATAAACAACACGAATAACTATGAAAAGTATAAAAGGAACAGCCACAGAGCAAAATTTGCTCAAAGCATTTGCTGGCGAGGGTCAAGCTCGCAATCGTTACACCTACTACGCTAGCGTAGCCAAAAAGGAGGGCTATGAGCAGATTGCAGCCATATTTGCAGAGACTGCCGACCAAGAGAAGGAGCATGCAGAGCGATTTTTTAAATACCTCGAAGATGGTCAAGAGCTAACTATCACAGCTTCATTTCCTGCTGGAGCGATACGCACAACCCCCGAAAACTTGATGGCCGCTGCCGAGGGTGAGCACGAAGAGGGTGAGGTGTTATACCCCGAATATGCCGACATAGCGGAGGAGGAGGGATTCCCCGAAATAGCTGAGACATTTAGGCGTGTATGTGTAGCCGAGAAGGAGCACGAGCGCAGATATATTTTGTTGCTTACACGTATTGGCATGGGCGACTTTTTTAAGCGCAACGAGGAGATTGTGTGGCAGTGTCGCAACTGCGGATATATAACTGAACACACAACCGATGCCCCCGACACCTGCCCAGCGTGCAAACACCCCAAGGCGTACTTTGAGCAAATGCGAGAGAATTATTAATGAGACCGTTGCAAGGCGGCGAAATTTCAAAGATACACCTATCAACGTTCTCCGAATCGGAGCAAAACTAACGTTTTGCAATGGTCTGAATAATGTGAGTAGCGAATAGATAAAACCCACCGATTATTGTCATCAGTAATCGGTGGGTTTCTTGTGCTGAGTTAGTGATATTTGGCAGGATGATATAATAATTTTTAAGCACCTCTGTTTTAGCTATTTATACTTTGCAGAAATGATATGCCAAAAATAGGAATAAGCATAATTTTTATCTATTTTTGTAAAAACACATTAAAGAGCGTCTGGGTATATGAAAAAATTATTAACACTACTCATGGTTGCATTGGCTATATGCACACTCTCAACCACACAAGCAAAAGATAAAAATACGGCATCTGCTGAAAAAGCCTATGCAGAGGCAGAGGTGGATAGGATTCCAACATTTAGGGGTGCTCACTTTTCGGAGTTTTCGGCGTGGTTGGAGCACTACACGAGCTACTACACGCTAAGCAATCGAGTGCGTGAGCAGGCTTACGTGAGGTGTGTGATAGAGACGACTGGCGAGGTGTCGGAGTTGGAGGTATATAATTGCTCTAGTGAATTTGCTCGTGCTATTGAGAGGACTATATCTAATATTCCTCGTGTTCCTCTATTTGCTCCTGCCCTCAAGGGTGGCGAGGCGGTTCGATATAGAACGTCGTTTAGTGTATCTTATCGTGCGAAATTTGAGCAGGTCTACACCACAACCTCATATTATAGGGATAACTACTATTACAGGGAACCCACAACATTTCAGCGCATAAATCACTACACACGCAGTGGACACATGCGTGATACATATCCAGACCCAACTCGTGATTATGGGGTGTCGTACTACTCGAGAACAAAGGTGACCAATAGATCCGTATATCGAAATATGGAGGTCAGTAGCTCCGAGTGTGAATACTTTAAGGTCGATGATGTAGATTCCTATCCTATGTTTGGTGACAATAAATCATTTGTGGAGTATGTGGATTGGATTATGGAGGGGGTATATCCCGTAATCGAGCGAGTAAATAATAGGGCTAACAACAATAGTCGAGTGAGTGTGAGTAGTATTAATTTTGAACTGCTCATAGATAAAGATGGCACAGTCTACCCCTCATCGCAGATGCTCACCTCGAAGGGTGCAATAAATAGGGCGATAGTTAGTCGCATAGGGCAATCTCCAAAGTTGATACCTGCCACAAGGGATGGTGAGGCAGTGCGATATCGTTCGTCGTTTTTGGTCTCGATGAAACGTGTTAATCTGTGGCCGAAACTCACATTTGCTCAGCAGGTTAAATGGTCTATGGCAGAAGATGTGACGTTTGGAACTACGGATGTGGATGTGTTGCCCAGGTATGGCAATATGGCTATGGATTCATATTTTAGTGAGGTGACTCGCAGGGCTTATATCAATATCCCCGACAACATTCGTGGAGGCATTGAAGACGATGTGCGTTTGGATGTTATCATAGACAAGAGTGGTAGGATGACACGCATAGAGGTGGTGGATGCCATGGATGAAGATTTGACGCAAGCGGCGGTCGATGCCGTGAAGAGCATGACGCATAAGTGGACGCCTGCGACGGTGTATGGCAATGCGGTGGATTGCCGACTAGGGGTTACGATATCTTTTGGAGATGTGTATAGTGAGTATGTCGATACGGGCATTGTGGGTGTTGAGCGATACAATAAACCAGAGTTTAGGAGGCAGGATGCACGGGAGTTTATTGATTGGGTGAAGTCACGTGTGAAGATGCCAAGTGGTGCCAAGAGTTCGGATTATAGGGGTGTGGCTTTTGTGTCGTTTGTCGTGGAAAGGGATGGTTCGCTGTCGGAGGTGGAGGTCGTAAGGAGCAACGATGAGCATCTGGCGCAAGAGGTGAAGCGGATAGTTAGCAAATCGCCCAAATGGTATGCTGGGACAGACGAAAATGGTGCGGCAAGGGTGCGAATAGCTGTGCCGATAGTGTTTATATAGTTGCCGTAGCTTGTGGTGTAGTGCTTTTAAAAAGATAATAATACCATATTTATATTGAGGATTAACTTTTTTTTGTAACTTTGATTATATAACAACCTCAATATATATGACTATGCTTTGCCGATATATACTACTGTTAATCACTATTTTGTGGGTGAATGTCACCTTGGCAATCTCGATAGGTGATGTCCTGGATAATGTGAAAACTCACATTGATAAGGGGACTCTGTCCGCTGTGCAAATATCCGCAGCTGAGAGTCAGATAGAGAGTTCGATGCCCGAGATTGTAGGAGATAAGAAGCTATTAACCAAGGCGTTTGATGTAGTGTCGGCATATGAGCATAGCCCTCGATATGGAGCACTATTTGTGAATGAAGCTACCGTAAAGGGTCTAAACCGTAAAAAAAGAGAGGGCAATGAGATTCATTTTGCTGTGGCAGCAATAATGCAGGGTCTGGTGGATTACGCCTACACATCCGATAATCTCAGCCGATATGGCAAAATATTGAGTGGCGCAAAGTTCGAAACATCGTCTCTATTCCCTGGCTATGTACCTATGCCTAAGGGTGATAAGGCGTGCTGCACATCTAAAATTAACGCCTCGAACGCTAAGAGTTGGGGCAGCCCCACATCTAACGAAACGAAGTCGGCACGACGACCTACGGGGTGTTATGTTGCTCCAGGTTCAATAGTTCGGGTTCGAGTTCCAGACTCTATGGTGGGGTGTGGATTTGCCGTTAGGGTAGGGGCACACTCGTGGAATCATGCCAAAAAGCCAACTATGAAGCGGTTGGATAGAGTCTCGATTTTGTACCCTATAACCGCCTCCGAAACTCTAGTAGGGTCACCTCTGGGGGGTGGTGTATATATCGAAGTTCCATATCTTGCCGATTTGGGAGTTGTGGAGGTGGAGGTTCAAAATGCAGTTCGCTCACCATACTTCTCGGCTCGAAGTTTCGATAGGATGACAAACGAGGAGTGGAGAGCGTCGGAGCGTCAGAATCCTGGAGCGTGGGCAGATTTCGAGTCCGATAAATTTATGATGCAGGTGCCAAGTAGTTGGATTTATAACTACGACAACCCCGAACAGCTTATGGCAGACTGGGATAAGGCGATGGATGTGATATTTCAACTCCGAGGTTTAGACCCCGACCAATTTAACAAGAGTCTGCTATATCTGCAAGTCGATGTCCAAATGCGAGGTGCGGCAAACTTCCCAGGCTATCCTCAAGCAAACTACCCCTACAACCCTCTGCGCAAAGAGAGTGGAAATAAGGATTATTGGATGATAGAGAGCCCAGCTAAAGCCCCATGGAGCGTATTTCACGAACTTGGGCACTCTATTCTTATCACCAAATTCAGGGGCGAAACCGAAGCTCTGGTCAATCTTATGCACGTGGCTATTATGAATCGAGCCTTTGGCGTGGATATAGATTCAGCGTTTGGAGACTCCGTGGAGGGTAAGAGCCAACTGTCGTTGGATGATGTGGCGGTGATGTGGATGGTGACCGAAAATTTCCGTGAGGGGCGTGAGATGAACTACTCTAATCGACCTGGGGATGAGTTTAAGTATCAACATCGTGGTTATGCCAAATATGTTGAGATTGCAAAGTTGTATGGTTGGGAGGCGTTGGACAGATTTTGGCACTCCGCAAATGAGGATTATATGGGGGCAAAGAGTTACTATCCCAAAAATCAAAACCAAGACCCTGTGGATAGTCGGATACTTCGCATGTCGATTGCTGCGGGTGAAGATATAACTCCACTAATCCATTTTTGGGGTATTCATCCTCAAAATCCAGAGCGTTTGCGTGCGCAAATTGCAGAGGCTGGGCTTAAGCCTTCGAGCAGGATACATGATAGGTTGAATTACTATTTGTCAATTATCCCTAAAGATAACAGTGCATTTCGTCAGCATACGTCTGTTGTGTATCCTAAGGGGTTGAAAATAACCAAGAAAAGCAATCCCATGTATGGTGAAGGGTGGTACAGTTCATGGCAGGATATATACAACCAAGAGCACTATGCTAAGGGTGTCGAGGCACTAAGTGAGATTATTGAGTTGTATTATTGATAGCTGTGTGGCGAGGTTAATGCACAAAAAAAGTAACTTTGATTAGGCTTTTTTTACCTAGTCAAAGTTACTTTTTTTGTGAGTAGTGAATGGCTCTACAACTTCACTTTAATTGCTTTGCCTGCGAATGTAACTGTTTGGCTCTTCTCTGTTCCTATAACCATCACGGTGAATGTCATAGGACTCTTTTTGAAGTTTACGAATTTGTCCTCTCCGCACTTGATTTCTAGGGTTTTAGCCTGCTCGTTGTATGAGAATTCAACCTCCGAATATACTCCTTTCTCGTAGTCGTAGCTATTGTTGTCGTCGAAATATAGAGTGTATTGAGCATCAGCTCCAGGGTATATTCTAATCTCTGTGGGCTCGGTTGTGGGCTCGGTTGCGTATTGAACCTTTGCACCAAATGGCAGAATCGAACCTCCCTTCACAAATAGTGGTGTTTGGTCTAGAGCTGCGGCAACTGTCACACATTTCTCGCCCTTGTACCTCTTGTTTGTCCAGAAATCAAACCACTCACCCTTAGGTAAGTATACCTCTTTTTCGCGTTGTTTGTACTCGGTCACAAATGCTGCCATGATATTCTCGCCAAAGAATGTTTGGTCATCTATGTGCCAAGTTTTCTTATCCTCGGGGTAGTAGTACGCTAGTGGGCTCATTATGGTGTGACCTTTGGTTGTCACCTTCCACGCCTCCGAATATATGTATGGCATAAGTTGGTAGCGTAGGTCAATGAATTTGCGAGCCATAGCCTCAAACTCTGCGCCATATCTCCAAATCTCGGTCTCCGACACATAGCCGTGGATACGGAACACGGGGCTGAAAGTTCCGAATTGGAACCATCTGCTCAACAGCTCTTTATACTCTTCGTTGGTGTATTGGCTGTCGTATATTGGGTTTATAGATTTTGAGTCACGGAAGAATCCACCGATGTCATGCGACCAATATGGAAGTCCCGACATAGTGAAGTTCAGACCTGCCGAAATCTGCTCTGCGAATTGCTCCCAAGTAGCCTGCACATCGCCCGACCAAGTGATAGCACTATAACGTTGCTGACCAACAAATGCCGAACGTGAAAGGTTCACCACACGCTCGCTAGGAATCTCGGCACGACGACCCTCATACATTGTCTTGGTTACCATCAACGAATATGAATTAGCAAGGTATTTGAACTTACCCATGCCAGTCTCGTAATCATCCGCAGGTTTTTGCTCGGGCTCTGTACCATCCAACCATATAGAGTTTACACCGTAGTGGAACATGCTGTCGCTTAGCATCTTGTAGTATCCGTCTGCTGTGCTCTTAGTCCAGAAGTCGAGGTATTGAGTCTTAGCCAATTTCTTGTCTACTAGGTCATATTTGCTTAGCATTGGGTCGTTAGTCACCGATGGCCACACCGACACCATGATATTTAGATTGAGGTCATGCACCTCCTTGACCATAGCTCCTGGGTCTGGATATTTTGCTCTATCCCACTCTGGACCCTTGGTCTTTTTAGGCCAGTAGAACCAATCTTGAACTATGACATCGAATGGAATTTTGCGTTTGCGCATCTCATTGGCATTCTCCAACAACTCCGCTTGGTCGTGGTAACGCTCACGACATTGCCAAAATCCATACGATTTTTTGCTCATGAGTGGAGCTTGACCTGTGAGTTTGTGGTTCAGTGCGATAACCTCGGCAGGGGTGTCGCCAGCCAACAGGTAGTAATCTATGGATGTTGCTGCACGGCTGCTAAATACCGTTTTATTGTAGTCGGGCTTGTTGTAGAATACTTGACCAGGGATGCGAGCTCCAGTGTTTTGGAACACAACCTTATACTCCTTGCCAGCCTCCAGGTATTTTTTGCCCGAGAAGCAGAATGGAATCCAAATTGTGGCGTAGTTTACCACCTCGTCATCGTCGATTGTGAGGGTGATTTTACCACGCATTCTACCTCCCTTGTCGCTCTCGACATAGAATGTGTATAATCCGCTTTGGTCGGGTGTGAAGGTTGTCTCACGGATGTTAGCCTTTGCATTTTCATCCTTTTTGGCATTTTTCACATCCTCCACATCTATGTTTGTAGCGTCGTAGTTTAGGGTCGATATCTCCGCTTTTTTGTCGTCAAACGAGAGCTCAAACTCCGCAGGGTTGAAATCTACCACCGAGTAGTTGTTCCACAAAATACCATAGCTCTTGGTCGAAAGTAGGAATGGAACAGCCACCTCTTGGTTGTATTGGCGCATAGTCATTGGGGTGTTTTTCCAATCAAATATGCCGCTCTGAAACTGTCCTAGTCCATACAACGCTTCGTCGCCAACGGTGAACGATTGCGACGCTTTGTCATCCTTGAGATATGTGCGTTGGAGAGTCTCGGCTACCAATTGCTTGCCGTTAGCTTTTGTATACTCTATCGTACCATCGCTCTTGATTATCACCTTCACGCCTTCAGTGGTGATTGTTGCTGCGTCCTTAGACTCCGCAAGTGACCACTTCACATTTTGAGGTTGGAGTGCTGTAATCAAATCTGGGGTGACAACGCTTTGCCCCGCCACAGGGATTTTCTGGATGTGAATAATGCCATTGTCGATGACCGAAACGCTGATTTTCAGATCATCTTTAATCACCTCTACTCCATTTTTGTTGCGCTCTATGGGGAGTGCAAATTGGGCTTGGCAACTGGTCGATAGCATCATCGCCGATATTACCCCCAAAAGGAATTTGAATTTTTTCTTCATTGATTTTATTTTAGGTTTGTAGTTCGCTAGGGTGTAAATATAGCGAAAGATAGTAGTTTTTTTTGAGTTATACAAACTTATATGAACAAACGTGAGTCTGCAAAAAGCAAACTCACGTCAGATTATATATATGTATATCTTTTACTCCCTCTGATTAGCTCGCCTATCTGACTCCGATACTATCCTTTCGCGCAATCTACGCTCGATATTATACATCTTCAGGATTTGGTGAGGATTGAGTATCTCCTTAAATTTGGTGTAATACTCACGTTTTAGTGCAGTGCTTTTCTCCGCCATTTCGAATGACTCCAAAATCTTAGCCTCTACTTCTGCATCCGTAGGTTTTGCAGGTCGCTCACCCTGTTTTGCATTCTGTGGCGTGTTTTGCGGTGTGTTGCGACGCTGCTCGGGCTGTTCGGGCTGCAACTGCTCCATCTTTTGCGAATATTCGGTGTATAGCTTCGTGAATGGCTCTACACTCTTTTCATCTAGGCGCAACTGCTTGGTGAGTACCTGAATTTGGAACTCGGTGAAGTTGCCATCTTGCTCTCTATTTGCCTCGGGTCGAGGTTGTCGAGCTTGTTGAGGTTGTGCACTCAATGTAAATAAAGCGCACACCATAACCGTGAATATTGCTACAAACTTTTTCATACTACTCATTTGTTGGAAGTGTCGAATAAAAATCATCTTGCGAAGAGGTATTATCCAATAGGTATGCCAATTCGTCGTCGCTGAGGCTATTAAAGTAAGAATCTATGCTCGCATCCAAATTGTCACTCACCAGGTAGCTCATGTCGTCACGCGAAGGATTGAACTCGATTTTGTCTACCACAAAGAGACCTATTAGAAGTGATGCCGCAGCGGCGAACATCGGAATAAACAATCTAAGCGACATTGTTCTTCCCGCTGTTTTCTTCTCCTCTTGCGCCACTCTCTCCATCATTTCACTTTTGAAGGTTGCGAAAAACTCCTCTGAAGGGGCTTTGTATGGCATCTTTTTGCCAATCTTATCTGCTATATCAAACTTTTTCATAACTCTGTCTGAATATTATTTTGTACATACTCTTTTACTTTTGTGTTAGCGTAGTGGAAGTTGGTTTTGAGTGTCGAAACACTACTCCCTGTCACTGCCGCTATCTGCTCGTAGCTCAACTCGTCGAAGTATCTAAGGCTAAATACTACTCTCTGTTTCTCGGGCAATGCAAGTATCGCTTTTTGGAGCACAGCCTCTGCCGAGCTGAAGTCTATTTCGTTTTCTGACTCAAATAGATTTACTAATCTGCTTTTGTCGTCGTAGGATTGGGTGTCGAGTCGCTGTTTTTTGCAGTGCCTAATGGCTTCGTTGGTCGCTATTTTGTAAATCCATGTTTTGAGCGACGACTCTCGTTTAAACCCTCCGATGCTTTTGTACACATTAATAAAGCACTCCTGCATCACATCCTCCGCATCTTCGTGTCGAACAACCATCCTGCGAATGTGCCAATATATAGGTTTGCTATACAACTCCATAATCAACATAAACCCTTCGTGAAGGGTAGCCTCTTGGTCGAGGAGCCTAAATATCTCTTTTTCGTTATCTATGGTCATTATTGGTTGTTGCTCTTGTATGCTTTCACTTATATAGAACACTTATATAATAAAAGGTTAAATCGGTAAAAAAATAAAAAAAAATCACTTTTGGTTTTAACCTTTTGATATTTTGCTTCTCTATACTGTTGAAATCACCCAACAAGGGGTTGGTTTTTAGGGTTTCACAAAGAAATTTAATATTTACCAATAAAACAACAAAAACTATGAAAAGTTTAATTAAAACATCAGCATTGGCACTAATGCTATCAGTTTTTGCACTTAGTGCATCAGCTCAACCACAAGGCGGAGGTCGTCAAGGTGGCGGTCAAGGTCAGCAACGCGAGCAAAAAACTCCAGAGAAGATTGCTGAGATTAAGACTGACAAGATGGATCAAGAGTTGGATCTTACAGATGCTCAAGAGAAGAAGATTCTTGCTATAAACTTGAAGGTAGCCAAAGAGGCAGCAGCTGAGCGCGAAGCAGCAAAGAAGGAGCGTGAGGCTAAGCAAGCTGAGAAGCCACAAGCTAAGCAAGGCGAGAAACCACAACAAGGTCAAAAGCCACAAGCTAACCAAAAACCACAACAAGGTCAAAGACCTCAAGCTGGTCAAAAACAAGGTGAGCGTCCTGATCGCACTGCTATGGATGCTAAGCGTAAGGAGATGCAAGCTAAGAAGGAGGCTGTTGAGCTAGAGATTATGGGTATCCTAGACGACGCTCAAAAGATTAAGTACGCTAAGATGCTAGCAAGAGAGGAGATGCGCAAAGCTCAACGTCCACAACAAGGTAAAGGACAACAAGGCGGCAAAGCTCAACAAGGCGGCAAGCAACAACAAGGAAAGGGACAACAAGGCAAACCTCAAGGTCGCCCTCAAGGTAAGCCACAGCCACAAGCTGAGACTACAGCTCCAGCAGCAGAGTAGTTACTAGTCCCCTCCCTATTAAATTGCCTTTTTTAAGGGTTTGAATTTATATATTTTAAGTGGGTATCCCCTCGATTGATGTGAATCAAACGAGGGGATTTTTTGTATATATGTGGGTTTGGCTCTGGACTGCCCTAACGCTGCACGGGCAGTTTTTCGTTAGCGGATGGGGCATAGAGCTTGGAACCCCACCGAGGTTAAATTTGTCGGACTTATTCTGTATATTTATTTAAATAACAACATGACAGTTACATCATGGTTATCCTCGATTTGGGTTCGGACACATGCAGTGTGTCCGATAAATTTATAAAGAGGTTATTTTGGTCAAATTCATTTGAACCAAAATAACCTCTTTATAAATCTTAGAACTTGCAAAGTTCTAAGCCCAAAGCGCAATACAAACTGCCCGTGCGGCTTCGCACCGCCCGCCTGGCGTTAAGGCAGTCCAGCCCACAGTCCAGCCGTTGTCGATGATTATCTACAACTCCAAATCGCCACCAAAAACCTCTACCCAAGGCAATCCAGCCTCGCCGAGACGCTCCATGAATGGGTCGGGGTTAAACTCTTCGACGTTGTATACTCCTGCTCCCTTCCATATTCCACGAGCAAACATCTCTGCTCCGAGTGCCGCAGGTACTCCTGTGGTGTAGCTCACCGCCTGAGTTCCAGTCTCGGTGAATGCAGCCTCGTGGTCGCAGTTGTTGTATATGTAGTATGTCACCTCTTTGCCATCCTTTATGCCCTTTATGCGGCAACCAATTGATGTCTCACCGTGGTAGTTCTCGCCTAGGGATTTGGGGTCTGGAAGCACAGCCTTAAGGAATTGAATGGGGACAATCTCCACACCATTATATATAATAGGGTCGATACGTGCCATGCCGATATTTTGAATCACACGCAGGTGGGTTAGGTACTCTTGACCAAATGTCATCCAGAAACGTGCACGCTTGAGCGTCGGAAAATTCTTAACCAACGACTCTAGCTCCTCGTGATAAATAAGGTAAGACTCTCTCTCTCCGATGTTTGGATAGTTAAGAGACATGTGTATTTGGTGCGGCTCAGTTACTACCCACTCTCCATTCTCGAAATATTTACCCTCTTGAGTCACCTCGCGGATATTGATTTCGGGATTGAAGTTTGTGGCGAATGCCATGCCGTGATTTCCAGCGTTGCAATCCACAATGTCGAGGTAGTGAATCTCGTCGAAGTGGTGCTTTGCAGCGTGAGCTGTGAATATAGATGTCACTCCAGGGTCGAATCCGCAACCTAGGATTGCAGTGAGTCCAGCCTCTTTGAATCTGTCTTGGTAAGCCCATTGCCACGAATACTCGAAATGTGCTTCATCCTTAGGCTCATAGTTTGCGGTGTCGAGATAGTTGCATCCGCACTCCAGGCAAGCATCCATAATGGTGAGGTCTTGGTATGGTAGAGCAACATTGATAACGATATCGGGTTGAAAAGCTCTGAAAAGCTCGCACAATTCGGGTACGCTATCAGCATCTACCTGTGCCGTTTTTACTCTGTCGCCTCCAATCGCAGCGGCAATAGTGTCGCATTTTGATTTGGTTCGACTAGCTAACATAACGTCGGTGAAGATAGGGTTTGCAGCTACTTTGTGAGCTACAACGGTGCCGACACCTCCAGCACCAATAATCAAGGCTTTACACATGACTTTAACTTATAATTTAATTTGAGTGCAAAATTACATAAAATTTCCGAATTTATTTATATCTTTGTATGGTTATTTTTAGGGTAAACTATTATGGAAATAAAAGGACTCAAGCGTCGAGTGACGGTTGGATTCATGGGAATCATCACTCTGCTCTGCATATCGGGTATGCTATCGTTTTTGGAGCTCAACACCCTCAGCGAAGATACCGACCTGATTTTGCGTGCCAATAAGCGTAATATGGAGCTCTCTCGCAAAATGCTAAACTCACTACAATCTCAAAACTACGCATTTGTTCAAATTGTCGCTTTTGGCGATCGCTCTTTGGACTCTTTGTGTTTGGGGAGCGTTGTGGAGTTGGAGCAGACAATCAAGGAGGCAAAGTCCGAGAGCGAAATGAGGGGAATGTTGGATTCGATGATGGTCACCACTCGCCAGCTGCACGCCATCACAGAGCGATTGATAGCCACCCCAGCCGAACCTGAGGAGCCTCAAACGATAGACTCTACCCATATGGCGAAGATTACCTCATCTATGGATATTAGCGAAGATAGGGAGCTGTATCGTGACTATCAACCAATATACAATTCGCTGCTGAGCGCAATAGATAAATACCTCAATATGTCGCAAGATATATTAGCTCCGAGTGCCGAGAGTCTACACAACAACGCCTATAGGGCTGTGACTCCAGTATTTATATCGTTGGTGGTGATGATTGTCATTGTGCTAATGTTGTACTACTTTATGTTGTTGTTGTGTGTGGAACCCGTTGTGTCGATGAATAAATCATTGGCGGACTACATATCTTTCAAGGTTCCGTTTGCCCCCAAGGGAGAGTGTCGAGATGAGATGCTTTCGCTGCGAGAGAATATAGAGACTATGATAAAACTCTCCAAGAAACTGAAGTAACTATGAGACTGAGTGTAGTATTTAGATACATAGGTGTGGTGATGCTGTTCCTTGCGCTAGCAATGGCAGCTTCGGCTGTTGTTGCCTATGTTAGTTATCGTGACACTTCGTTTTATTCGTTGCTACTGTCGTCGTTGCTCACCGCTTTGATGGGGGCATTTCCTATGATTTTTGTGGGTAAGACTACCCAGATTTCATCCAAGGAGGGGTATAGTATCGTTGTGGGTTCGTGGCTGTTGGCATGCGTGGTGACTATGTTCCCGTATCTTATTTGGGGTGGTGAATTTACGTTGGTGAATGCTTGGTTTGAATCTGTTTCGGGGCTTACGACCACTGGAGCATCAATTTTGACAAATGTTGAGGGTCTGCCTCGTGGTCTGTTGTTTTGGCGCATGGCATCTACGTGGATAGGTGGTATTGGAGTTATTATGTTTGCTCTGGTTATTTTGCCGTCGATAGGTCGCAGCAAGATGACGCTTTCGAATGTGGAGTTGTCGCAGATGGCAAAGGATAACTATAAATATCGCACGCAGATGATTGTGCGCATAATTTTGGTTGTGTATGTGGGTCTTACGGCCGTCACGATGTTTGCTCTAAAAGCTGCAGGCATGAATTGGTTTGACTCCATAGCTCACGCCCTGTCTACTAGTGCGACGAGTGGTTTTGGAACCAAGAATAGTAGTATCGCATACTTTAACTCCCCAGCAATAGAGTGGATTATCACCGTAGCAATGATATTTGCAGGTACTCACTTCGGTTTGATTTTTGCCACGGTTATGGGTAAGCAAAACAATATCTTCCGCTCGGAGGTTATGAGGGTCTACATCGGAATTATAGTGGTGTGTGGTTTGGCGATAGCTCTAAATCTATTCTTTGTGGGTGGGTATGACTCCTTTGGGGAGGCTCTGCGTACGGCTATGTTTCAATTTGTGTCGTTTTTCACAACCACGGGATTTGCTACGGCAGACTCTAACACATGGTCATCTTTTGCCGTTGTGTTGTTGATTTTTGCCTCCATATCATGTGCTTGTGCAGGTTCGACTACGGGTGGTGTGAAGGTTAATCGTGTGTTGGTTGCTGCCAAGATGTTCAAGAATCAGGTGCAGCAGCAGCAGCATCCAAACGCTGTGTTTAGAATTAGAATTGATGGTGTCACCCAAGAGCGAGATGTGCTGCATGGAGTGGCAACGTTTATAATCTTATACCTATCCATAATATTCCTAGGGGCACTTACGGGCACTATCTTTGGGCTCGATACAACGACCTCGTTTACGGCATCTATAGCGTGTCTGGGTAATGTAGGCCCTGGTTTTGGGGCGGTTGGCTCTATGGAGAATTACTCGGCGATAGCACCTGCATACAAATGTGTATTGACATTTTTGATGTTGTTGGGGCGTCTCGAAATATTCGGGCTTATGCAACTATTCCTAATAAAGTGGTGGCGATAATGAGGTGGTGGATTACATATATCGTACTGTTTTGCACACTCTTGGTGTCGGCTCAGTCGAGGAGTCGAATTGAGGGGCTGATGAGCAATAGTGAGTATGTGGAGCTTATTAAACAAGATAGTGTTATGTCGGTTGCCGAGAAAACACTATCGGAGGAGTTAGCTGCGAACCGCAAAATATATGATGCCGATAGTGCCGATGCCGCATCTGTTCGCCAAAAAATAGCAGATATTGAGCAATCATTAATAGATATAAGTGTCCAAAAAAGTGCTGTAAATAGTAAAATAAACACCATAGAGCAGGTGTGGAGTATTGACCAAATCGCAAATAAAAATGTTTTGGATACCATTGCAGATATTGCCTCAAAGTCCGAAGATGCAGTGCGCATAGTGCAGAGCCGATACGCTAGGGAGACCCTGTCATCGATGGATTACAAGAATTTTATCTCTGCGGAGTCCTCTGATAAGCGAGTTGCTGCCATGGTTGGTGACTATGTGTCGAATTACGATACACTTGCATTGTTGAGTGTGGAGTATGACGCTGCATTGACGAAGGCTGCCGCAGACTCTATCGTTGTGCGCTACAACTACATAGACTCACTAAACAGAATTGTGGCTAATGATATATCAAGAGTGTGGAGTGAAGTCGTTGATAATAAGAGTTTTGCGTACGCAATGCTAATCGAAAAATCGGGTAGTGCATCGCTATTTGCTAAGGATGAGAGCCTAAAAATAAAGTCAGCAAAGTTGGTTGATAGTCTGCGCTCACAAACCATTAGCGAGGAGTTGTTGAACTACTACGCTTCACGACTATCTATGGTTGAGCTGGAGTATTCGTTGGCGTTAGATCTTAAACTTCCGCATGCTGTAGATTCATTGCGTGTGGTGAGAGATTCTTTGCGCATTGTGGAGTTTAATTACCCGAAAGTTAATATTGCTACAAGGTTATTCATTGATTATGAGCCAATTAAATTTTCATCCAAGGCGGTGTATAGTGGCTCGAATCCAATTCCTGATGGCAAAATATATGAGTCGGGTGTGATATATCGTCTGCTCGTGGGGTCATTCAAAAGTCGTCAAGCAGCAACTCTGTTTAGAGGAGCATACCCCATATATATCATCAAAAATGATGCTGGTCTACTAAGTTATTACCTAGGTGGTTACGAAACCAAAGCCGAGGCTCAGATAGCTAAAGAGATGCTCCTAAAGAGAGGATTTCGTCGCCCCGAAGTTGTGGAGTGGCGAGATGGTGTAGCTCCTAATCACTCATCTAAGGCAGCAACTTCTGGTGTCAAATATAGGGTCGAGATAGATGGATTGTCGGAACTTACGGCTCAGCATCGTAGTACAATCGAGACTCAGGGTGCAGGTAGAGAGCTCTCAAAAGTGGGTGCCACAAATTTTGTCGTGGGTCTCTTCGATACACTCAAATCTGCAGAGCATCTTGTTGAGAGTCTTAAGATTGTGGATGCAAAGTTGTCAATCTCTATCGGTGAAGTTAAGTAGCAATCACTCCCACATCGCTACTTTTTCATAACCACAACATCATCCATCTTTAACCTCTGCTTAGGGTGTATTTCGGGTTGGTTTGTATCCTCTATCGAGCGATATCCTATGGCTACGGCTACTGTGGCACTATAATCTGTGTTTGCCAAAATCGAGTCATACATACCTTGTTCTATCCCCTCCATGGGTGTGGAGTCTAACCCCATTGCGGCACATCCGCTTAGTAATACCCCCATAGATATGTATAGTTGATTTTTGAGCCAGCAACTGATAGCCTCCTCGCCTTGAGGTTTTACGACGTTGTTGTAGTAATCTACGTTTGGTTGAGGTAGCTCATGAGTGATTTGCTCCTCGAACTTCGCAAGGTTGCTATATACGCTAAATACCACGAGTAGTGGAGCATCCTCGATTTTGTGGCGATTGAATAGTGAGTGCTCCGCCAATTTAGTCTTTAGTTGAGGATTTGTGACTATTGTGAATTGCCATGGTTGAGAGTTTATCGACGATGGTGAGAGTCTAAGTATTTCGGCAATTTCGCCTATTGTCGCATCATCTATTTTCTTTGTGGCGTCATACAATTTTGTTGCGTATCTATTTTGTAGCGATTCGATAAATTTCATAATCTTATAGTTTAAATATTATATATAATCTGCGTCGCTCAATAACTTTGCCAACACCTCCAAATAGCCCTAAGAATCGGTTGATTTTTCGATATTTAGGGGTTTTATGTAAAGTTTCTAATAAAAATTACAAAAAAAAGGTTAAAAGTTTTGCATATCAATAGTTTTTTCATACCTTGCCGACTCATTAACACACTAATATTTAATTTTATGACAGGTACAGTAAAATGGTTCGATAGCAAAAAAGGCTACGGATTCATTGCTTGCGAGAACGGAAAGGAGTATTTTGTACACTTCTCAGGAGTTCAAACAGAGGGTTTCAAATCATTGACAGAGAAACAAGAAGTTGAGTTCGAGCTCGCTAATGGCAACAAAGGCGAACAAGCGATCAATGTTAAGGTAATAGGATAATCTTTTCCCAGCATAGATCTGATGGGCACTGCGCTCATCTCACGCAAATTAAAAGCCCCACATCAATGCGATGTGGGGCTTTTTTTGTTATCTCTTTTCGTTATTTTTTGCGGCTAAATTTGCCAGCACCTTGAGTCTCTTCGAGCAGTTTTTGCATCTTCGCCACCACCTCTGGATAGTCATTATATACGTTTTTGCGCTGGTAAGGGTCACTCTTTAGGTTGTAGAGCTGTGCTACGGGAGCAGCCGGGTCTTGGGCGTTGTTCTTCATGTCGCTATGGTCGCGCTTGGTGAGTTTGGTTGTGGCATAGCCACCAAGTCCGTGTTGCCCAACGCTCTTGCCACCAAAGCCACCACCACCTTGTGTAGGGATATATACCCACTCATCTTTGCGGATTGATAGGTGCTTGGGCTGGCGAGGACTCATAAGTATGTGGTCACGAATCACTACATTCTCTTTGCCGAAAATTGCTGGAAGTAAATCGAAACTATCTGGTGCATCGTTCTCTGCCATTGTGTAACCTGTCAGAGAAGAGAGCATTGCGAAGAAATCAACATTGCTAGTTAGAGTATTTGATATCGTTCCAGCCTTCACCTTCTTGGGGTATCGCACGATAAATGGCACTCGGTGTCCACCTTCCCACACATCGAACTTAAATCCCCAAAGATCACCATTGATGAAGTGCCCAGCCTTGCAAGCCTCCTGTCCACCTTTGTTGAACATACCTCCATTGTCGGAGGTGAGAATCACCATGGTGTTGTCGGCAACGCCACAATCCTCTAGGGTCTGCATCACCTCGCCCACAATCCAATCCAACTCCAATATGAAATCGCCATACATGCCAATCTTACTCTTGCCCACAAATCTCTCGGCTGGGGTGAAGGGGTGGTGTATGTTGGTTGTGGCGTAGTACATGAAAAATGGATTATCCTTATGCTCCTTAATCCAATCTACGGCTTTCTCCTTTAGTGTCGTGCCCACTTCACGGTCACGATACAACATGTGTGCAGCATCGGCACCTCCAATGAAACCCATGGTTTTGTCGGGGAACTCTTGGGTCTTAGATTTCAATGTTTTGTCACCATAGACAAATGGGTCGTCGGGGGTGTATCCCACCACGCCATGGTTCTCGACATACACAAATGGAGGTCCACTATTTACGAGTGGCACACCAAAATAGTAATCAAATCCAAGCTCTAGGGGGCCAGGCTTTAGAGCCTTGTTGTAGTCTAGTTTCTTGCCCAGTTGGAATCCTAAGTGCCACTTACCTATGGCAGCTGTTGAGTAACCGCTCGCCTTCATCACATCGGCAATGGTTGTTTTGTCGGGGTGAATTTGCGATGTTTGGGTTGCGGGCGATGGCTTCCAAATATTAGCTCGTGAGGGATACTCTCCCGTGAGCAGACCGTATCTCGAGGCGTTGGATACCGACGATGATGAGTGAGCATCTGTGAATCGTCGCCCCTCCTTAGCCAATTTATCCATATTTGGGGTCTCAATTTGGGTTGCTCCATAGCATCCAAGGTCTCCATATCCGAGGTCATCGACCAAAATTATGATGACATTGGGTTTTTCGGGTGTAGTTTTCTTTGCCATGAGGGCAGTTGGTGCACACGCTAAGCATGCTCCTACACACGTAGTTAGGATTTTGTTCATTTAATTTATGGTTTTATTAGTTAAATAAATTTGGTAGTTTAGATTTTTCTCTCTATATTTGCAATCACAAAAACGGGGTGTAGCGCAGTCCGGTTAGCGTATCTGCTTTGGGAGCAGAGGGTCCCAGGTTCGAATCCTGGTACCCCGACTTTGAAGGAGTGATTTTTATCACTCCTTTTTTTATTTCTCCTTACTCCTAATACGGCGGAATGGTAGTGCAAAGACTCCAAATAGTGCCTCGCCAAATATTCCACCACTCATCTTAGATATACCCTCTCTGCGCTCTGTAAATATTATTGATACCTCTTCGATTTTGAACCCAAGTTTCCACGATGTATACTTCATCTCTACTTGGAATCCATAACCTTTCATCTTTACCTTGTCTAGCTCAATTTTTTCGAGTACCTTGCGTGAATAACATACGAACCCAGCTGTAGCATCACGCACCTTCATGCGGGTTACTATCTGTACATACTTAGATGCACAGTACGACATCAACAATCTGGACATCGGCCAATTCACCACATTCACCCCCTGTATGTATCGAGACCCCACAGCGACATCCGCGCCATTTACGATAGCGTCGTTGAGTCTAATCAAATCATCGGGGTCGTGCGAAAAATCACAATCCATCTCGAAGAATAACTCATAGTCATATCCCAGTCCCCACTTAAATCCTGTGATGTAGGCTGAACCAAGACCTAGTTTGCCCTCTCTCTCTATGATAAATAACCTGCTTGCGTATTCAACCATTTTGGACTTCACCACAGCTGCTGTGCCGTCGGGTGAGCCGTCATCTATGATTAGTAGGTCGAAATCGCCATTTAGCGACATGACCTTATCAATCATTGCCGCTATATTGCTAATTTCGTTGTATGTTGGGATTATAACTAATTTTCTCATCTTTCTCAAAAAAAATAAAAGGGAGGCAAAACCCGTGTTATAACCACCCTTACTATTACAAAGATAATTTTTTATTCATAAAAAATCAAAAGCCTTCAAATAAATTTTGAAGGCTTTTGATAATATCTACGCAATATTCTCATTCGATTGTTTTACTTGCACGCTGCGATACGACGCAGGCGTGTGTCCATAGAATTTCTTGAATAGTTTTATGTAGTGCGATGTATTAGGGAATGTGCACTCCATACCAATCTCTGATATTGATTTTCTGGTCGATATCAGCAGCAGGCGCGAATAGTTGAGCCTCTGCTTTAGGAACCATTGGTGAGGTGGGGTGTCAAACAATCTCTTAAACTCTTTTTTGAATGATGTGAGAGAGCGGTGGCATCTGGATGCAAGCTCTTCGACCGAAACATCGTTGAATATATTGGAGTATATAATCTGCTCGAATGAGTTTTTGTCTATGTCGATAGAGCTGAAAACTTTGTTTGTTAGGCAGTTGTCGTCGTGCGAAATTATCAGGTATAGTAGCTCTGCGAGTTTGATACCTTCGGCTAGGGTGTTGTGCGAGAAGTATCCGTTGCTAATGTTGGTACTTAGCGATGTGAAGAAGTTTGCCATCAGTTTTGGGGCGTGTAGAGCAATGCGGTTGCTGAGTCTGCATGTGGGGCAGGTGTGGCTATTGGTGATTGCAATATTATCCATAGATGCAAAGTTTGTAATCACTCTTTTTAGCTCCTCTGCGCTATAATAGAATATGATTTGTTCGAATGAATTGCCATCTTGTACAATATTTTCTACGTGGTGTGTTCCAATCCCCAAATAGAATATATCTCCTTTGTGAACATGAATACACCTATCTGCGTCATATATGAATTTTTCCCCTTTAACCACGAATCCAATAGCGTGACGAGTTAAAATAGTAGCTTCAATCCCTGTATTTTGTGTCGATGTGTAGCGGACAACAGAGGGTTGATTAATCTGTTTTGAATGATTCTCTTCCATAATTGTTTTAGAATTTAGTTGTTTTTGGCTTTTAATTTAAATATTTTATTGTGCAAAGATATAACATAAAATATAATATTGCAATGATATGATAATCAAATTGCATAAATCGAGCCAAAAAAGTATGTAAAAAGAGAATTATGCAGTAAAAGTAAATGCGCAAAGATATTTTTTGATTCCTGAATTCAACTTGTAAATGCAACTGAGGAATTGGGAAGTTGCAGAGAATGAGATAAAATATTTTTTCAGAGAGGAAAGAGAGGTAAAACTCTCCTTCGCTC
>JBCQUV010000060.1:0-5784 GCA_047173765.1 Rikenellaceae bacterium | reverse complement strand
CACAAGAAAAATTGCGTGAACTACTGCCTGACAAATGGAAATTTTCCAAACTGTAGCCGAAAACCGCCGAGCATCATAGATGAATCGGCGGTTTCTTTACTTCATTGCGGAGACGGGTACGAAAAATAGAGATCAAGCAACTCCTTAGCCGCCACGAATGAGCTAATTTTGGAATCCAGAACTCGTGTTTCGTAATCGGCGATTGCGGACTCTACCGCCTCGTTGTTATAGAAACTATTACGGAGGGTTTCATTTATGCTTTCGTACATCCAATATTTAAGTTGTCGTTGGCGGTTGTGGAGGAAGTATCCATTTGCCTTGGTGTGGTTGATATACTCCTCGACACCCTTCCACACCTCTTCGAGACCCGTTTTTTCGAGTGAGGAGCAGGTGTAGACCTCTGGACGATGGTCGGATTCGGGCATTGGAAATAGATGCAGAGCTCCTTGATATTGGGTCTTTGCGAGGTTCGCCTTCATTACGTTTTCGCCATCTGCCTTTGTTATGACCATCATGTCGGCCATCTCCATAATTCCACGCTTTATGCCTTGCAACTCGTCGCCTGCGCCCGATATTTGGAGCATCATAAACATATCGACCATAGAGTGCACGGTGGTTTCGGATTGCCCCACACCCACGGTTTCGATAAGTATCACATCAAACCCAGCCGCTTCGCACAGCACAATCGTTTCGCGACTCTTGCGTGCCACGCCACCCAAAGAACCTGCCGAGGGTGAAGGGCGAATAAATACATCTTCGCTCGCCGAAATGGACTCCATACGAGTTTTATCGCCAAGAATCGAACCTCCGCTACGCTCCGACGAAGGGTCGATGGCAAGTACAGCAAGGCGATGTCGCAGTGAAGTGACCATACCTCCAATAGCCTCAATGAAAGATGACTTACCTGCACCTGGCACACCTGTGATTCCTATCCTGACGGAGTTACCCGAATATGGCAAGCACCCCTCGATAATCTCCTGCGCTTGGGCATAGTGCTCGACATTGGCACTCTCGATAAGGGTAATAGCTTGAGAAAGGATGGTGATATTTCCCGCAAGAATACCTTCTATATACTCACGAGTGGTACGACGTTTGCGCTGTTTCTTAACGAAATATGGGTTCACAATGGGTTGGTCGCTCACCCCTTCGGCGACTTTTAATGCAGACTCGTGGTGTGTATCAACATAGTCACGCTCAAAGTGTTCTATTTTTGAAAATGCCATATATAATCAATGGTTTAATATTACAAAGGCGAAGGTAGCAAAAAATGTGAAAAAATAGGTTAAATAATCCAAATAAATTTTGGTTATTTATAATTAATATATACCTTTGCTCGTCTTAAGTGTTTGTATAAAATGACTTAATTAACTATTTTTTAAATAAATAAACAGAACTATGAAAGTATCTCACATTGAACACCTCGGTATCGCAGTAAACAGCCTAGAGGAGTCAGTCCCATATTGGGAGAATGTATTGGGTCTAAAGTGCTATGCCGTAGAGGAGGTAGCAGACCAAAAGGTACGTACAGCATTTTTTATGTTGGGTCAAACCAAGATTGAGCTTTTGGAGCCAACCTCAGAGGATTCAACAATCGCGAAGTACATCGCAAACAAAGGTATCGGTATTCACCACATGGCACTCGCTTGTGAGGGTATCGAGGAGCAAATGGCTGATGCCGAGGCTCAAGGAATCCGTCTTATCGACAAAACTCCACGCAAGGGAGCTGAGGGTATGACTATTGCATTCTTGCACCCAAAATCGACGCAAGGTATTCTAACAGAGTTGTGCGAGAAAAAGTAAGAATTATTTTACATTAAAATAGCTATGAGCGAAATTCAAAAGAAAATCAAGGTACTCGTTGAGAACCGCGAAACAGCACGTATGGGTGGTGGTCAAAAACGTATTGACGCACAGCATGCCAAGGGCAAGTACACCGCACGTGAGAGAATTGATATGCTACTCGACGAGGGTTCATTCGAGGAGTTCGATATGTTTGTTACACACCGCTGTACAGACTTCGGAATGGAGAAGAGCCACACATTTGGTGATGGTGTAGTTACTGGATATGGAACTATCGAGGGTCGTTTGGTATATGTCTTTGCACAAGACTTCACCGTTACAGCTGGTTCTCTGTCTATATCTATGGCTGAGAAGATTTGCAAGGTGCAAGATATGGCACTTCGCAATGGTGCTCCATGTATCGGTATCAATGACTCGGGAGGTGCTCGTATCCAAGAGGGTGTGAATGCACTTGCTGGATATGCTAATATCTTCCAACGCAATGTGATGTCGTCGGGTGTGATTCCACAAATCTCGGCTATCTTTGGTCCTTGTGCAGGTGGTGCGGTATATTCACCAGCTCTTACGGACTTTATCATCATGAAGAAGCTCACTTCAAATATGTTCCTCACAGGTCCTAAAGTTGTGAAGACCGTGACTGGCGAGGATGTGACTCAAGAGCAGTTGGGAGGTGCACAGATGCACACTACTCGTTCGGGAGTTGCTCAATTTGCAGTAGATACTGAGGATGAGGGTCTTTTGCTTATCCGCAACTTGTTGTCATACATTCCACAAAACAATATGGAGGATGCTCCACTCGCAGCGTGTGAGGATAAAATCACTCGCTTGGAGGATTCACTCAACGAGATTATCCCAGACAATCCAAACAAACCTTACGATATGACTGAGGTAATCAAGGCTATCGTTGATAATGGTGAGTATTTGGAGTCTGCGGCAGGTTTTGCTAAGAACATCCTCACTTGCTTTGCTCGTTTCAATGGTCAAAGTGTGGGTATCGTGGCTAATCAACCTAAGTTTATGGCTGGAGTTTTGGATAGCAATGCTAGTCGCAAGGCTGCACGTTTTATCCGTTTCTGCGATGCGTTCAATATTCCTATCGTTACTTTGGTAGATGTTCCTGGATTCTTGCCTGGAACAACTCAAGAGTATGGTGGTGTTATCACTCACGGTGCTAAGTTGTTGTTTGCTTACTGCGAGGCTACAGTGCCTAAGGTGACAGTGACTTTGCGTAAGGCTTATGGTGGTGCATACATCGTGATGTCGAGCAAGCACATCCGTGGCGATATAAACTACGCTTGGCCAATGGCAGAGATTGCTGTTATGGGTGCAAGTGGTGCTGTGGAGGTGTTGCAAGCTAAGGCTCTCGCTGCATTCGACAATGCTGAGGAGAAGGCTAAGTTTGTGGATGAGAAGATTAAGGAGTACAACGACAAATTTTCAAATCCCTACAACGCAGCTCGTTATGGATACATCGACGACGTTATCGAGCCTCGCAACACACGTTTCCGCGTAATTCGTGCTTTGCAATCGTTGGCTACTAAGCGTCTACAAAATCCTCCTAAGAAACACTCTAATATTCCGTTGTAGTATGATTAGCCAACTTATAATAAATCCCCTTGTAACCTTTGCCTCGATTGGAGGCAAGGTGAAGGGTGCAGATACTATTTTGGAGAATGACCCTCACGGAGTGACTGTTGCGCTTATCTCAATTGGTGTGGTTTTGACTGCTCTAATTGTCTTGGCACTTCTAATCTTCGGATTCTCAAAGGCTGTTGTGGCGGTACGCAAGCAGACTGCCATAGAGACTATCGAGCAATCATCTGAGAAGGCTATCGCACAGGCTCCAACTAAACCTGGAGAGGTTAGTGGCGAGGTGTTGGCAGCAATTGCTGTGGCACTAAAACTCAACAAAGAGGCGTTGCATGACCACGAAAGTGAGGTAATCACACTAAATACCGTGGCACGTGTATACTCACCATGGAGTTCAAAAATCCACGGTTTGACAAACAATCCGCGCTACTAGAGTAATCAACAACAAAAGAAAATTAAGATATGAAAGATTATAATTTCAAAATCAATGGTAACCCATACGTGGTTGGTATTGAACTTAAAGATGAGAAGAGTGCCGAGGTTATCGTCAATGGTACACGCTACAACGTGGAGATTGAGGGAGATGGCACAGTAAAGAAGGCAGTTGCAATAAAACCACAAGTGGCAGCAGCTCCAGCATCACACCCCGTGGCAAATGCAGCAGCTCCAGCGACTAAGCCAGCAGTGTCAGTAGGTGCAGGTGAGGCTCCAGTTGTGAGTCCACTTCCTGGTGTAATCCTCGACATTAAGGTCAAGGAGGGTGACACAGTAGCTGTTGGTCAAACACTTATGGTGTTGGAGGCTATGAAGATGGAGAACAATATCGACTCTACTGCCGCAGGTGTAGTAAAATCAATCAAGGTTAAATGCTCTGACTCTGTGTTGGAGGGTGATATCCTTATAACTATCGGATAAAGCTATGATTACCTTTTTGTCTTCATCGTTTTTGAGCGAGAGTTTAAACAAGTTTTTGAGCAGCACAGGCTTTATGGCGTTGTGCACACAGGAGGGAGGATGGAAGTACTTGGTAATGATTGCCGTAGGTTGCTTCTTTTTGTATCTCGCTATTAGGCATAAATTTGAGCCAATGTTGCTCGTGCCTATTGGCTTTGGTATCATCTTGGGTAATATCCCGTTGATGCCTGGTAATGAGATTGGTATATATAGCGAAGGTTCGGTTCTGAACTTTTTGTACTTTGGTGTGAGATATGGTGTATATCCTCCTCTCATATTCTTGGGTGTAGGTGCGCTCACAGATTTCTCGGCATTGCTGTCTAACCCTAAGTTAATATTGATTGGTGCAGCAGCACAAATTGGTATCTTCGCAGCTTATATGGGAGCTTTGGCGTTAGGATTCCCTGCTAATGAGGCGGGTTCGATTGCTATTATTGGTGGTGCAGATGGTCCAACAGCTATCTTCCTTACAGGTATTTTGGCTCCCGAATATTTGGGTGCAATAGCAATTTGCGCATACTCATATATGGCTCTAGTGCCTGTGATTCAGCCACCTGTGATGCGCCTACTCACAACAGACAAAGAGCGTCATATCCGTATGCGCCCAACGCGTGCGGTGTCACACACGGAGAAGATTTTGTTTCCAATTATTGCATTTGTCCTCACAACTTTTATTGTGCCAGATGCTATTCCACTTTTGGGAATGTTGTTCCTTGGTAACTTGATGAAGGAGTCTGGAGTGGTAAATCGCTTGACTAAGACAGCTGGTAATCAACTTGTTGATATTGTTACGATTTTGATTGGTGTGACTGTGGGAGCTTCGACTCAGGCAGATATATTCCTTACTCCTAAGACTATCTATATCTTTATATTGGGTGCGGTGTCGTTTATCATTGCCACTTCGGGAGGTGTATTGTTTGTGAAATTCATGAACTTGTTCCTCAAGGAGGGTAATAAAATCAATCCACTCATTGGTAACGCAGGAGTCTCGGCAGTGCCCGCAGCATCTCGTGTGAGCCAAGATATGGGTCTTAAGTATGATAAATCAAACTACTTGCTAATGCACGCTATGGGACCAAACGTCGCAGGTGTTGTGGGTTCGGCTGTGGCAGCTGGTATCTTGCTATCGTTCCTAGGATAATAAGATAGTGAGTTCGATAAACAAGGTGATTTTTGGCACTTCCTTGTTAATCAAACTCTGCGACAAAAAGAGGGTGCTTTGGCATCCTCTTTTTTTGTCCTATACAAAAACGGCGGTCTCCCTACTCCTAAAGAGTAGAGAGACCGCACTTACCAACTAATAAACTAACCTAAAAACTAAAAAAAACTTTATCTCTATTTTCACGGTACCCGTCTCCGCAATGAAGTAAAGAAACCGCCGATTCATCTATGATGCTCGGCGGTTTTCGGCTACAGTTTGGAAAATTTCCATTTGTAGGG
>JBCQUV010000013.1:43812-44850 GCA_047173765.1 Rikenellaceae bacterium | reverse complement strand
CTTTCTTGTGGGCATATATCTGTGAATATATCAGAAAAAATATCCGACCTCAGAAATTTACTGAAATCAGATATTGTGGTTTTTAAGGGTCGACTAAATAGGGTGAGTAGTTTTTGGGCTTCGTGAAGTCCTTCAAACCGCAACGTACTAAAGGTAAACTCCCAATCCTCCATAACTATCTTATTATCAATGTAGTTTTTGACTGTAAAGACCGAAGTCTACATAGGAGACTACATAGGGTTTGATTTAACATCCATCTATAACTCTGCAAGTATATACAATTGATTTGAAAAAAACAGTGGCTTTTAAGCATCAATTTTTACAAAATGTGTTTACAGAGTTTTTCAGATATATGCAACCTACACAATACACTACATCGAGATAATTTCCGCTGTATCTATTGGGATAAATCTCTTTAAATATCCCAATCCCAAAAGCGCAAAATACTATTTCGCTTTTGATTAATCGTAACTTGAATATGCGGATTAATCTCTTTCAGTTTATTGATAAATTCCTCTTCACGAACGGGTGAAATCAAACCTGATTGGACTCGTCCTTTATGATAGAATTTTATTTCCAACCGCTTCAAAGAACCTGCTGGCGATGAAAGGGGGTTATACGATCGTTTTATTGTCTTGATTCTCGCAATATCAATAGTTGCCATTTTGCAACCCATAGCTCTTATGATGAGTTGACTCCCCGTTAAAGTATAGTTTATAGAGGTGAAAATTAATACCACAAAAAGAAATGGTATTCCCAAAGCAAGTATTATGGGCAGATAATAACCCTTTGCTATAGGTTCTTGTGCAATCGGCACAAAGATACTAAGTATAATTATAGAGAGTAATATACTAATTCGAGATCTATACTTCATAGCAATTTATTTTAATAACTTTCGTCCTTCCACCTCTGTGAGAACTCTCATCTGTTGGATAGCTATACCATTGAGTTTAATTAGTCTATCACTTTGACTTACACCTTCGTTAATCAATACAGCATTAATATTTTCCATATTACTCAAACATATCAATTGCTGAA
>JBCQUV010000013.1:0-43802 GCA_047173765.1 Rikenellaceae bacterium | reverse complement strand
CAATTCATTAATAGTTGAGTAGTCTCGAATATTACCCTTTAAATCAAGGTTCGCCTCACGCCACTGCGAGGCAGTAATACCATAAAGTGCAACATTCAAAACATCAGCCTCTGACGCATACACAAATGATGTCTGCTTTGGAGTAAGCCTCTCTGGGATAAGATTTGCTTTGATTGCATCGGTATGTATATGGTAGTTGATTTTTGCAAGTTCTCGTTTTGCTGACCAGCCAATCAACTTTTGCTCCTCCTCTTTGAGACGTTGAAATTCCTTTATTAAGTACAATTCAAACTCAACAGATACCCAGCTTGCAAACTTAAAAGCTATATCTCGCTGTGCATAAGTACCTCCGCCAGAGCCATTCTTAACTATAACACCTTTCGCATTTGTTAGCTCTATCCATCTCGATGGACTCATTGTAAAAGCGTTACTACCTGCTTCTAACAAAAGGGGGTCGAATTCGACCCCTTTAAACGATGGATTGTTGAGTTTCTCCCACATACCCAAATATTCTAAGGTATTTTTAACTCTAAACCAATTTTTAACAACATCTTTCGGCTCAATAGGATTCTTTTGCCTTGCAATATCGGTAATGGATATATAATCAACACCATCAAGAGTAATTGTCTTAATAGTTTGCGTTTGTACTGTTATGCTTTTTGTCTTTGCCATAGTTTTTGCTATATATTATGTCGCTATATGCAAATATATAAAAAATCATATAATTACCGTGTAAAAATCGCTCTAAAAATTTTGAAACTTAAACGCACTAATTTCGGGAAGTAGCTAATCGCCCCACATATTAGACTACACAAGATAGTTATTTACAGCCAGAAAAGATTTAATATAGATAAAGCCCCATCAACATAATTCATTCTAACACCATACTATAAAACAACTTACAAAGCTATACGCTGTAAACTAAATAAATGCTCACATACTGAAGTACGTGAGGATTTGAAGGGCAAGGGAAGTGCAAAAAATACCACCCTATTTAAGCTCAAAAAAAAAGTGAGGTAAATCGGGGGTATTCAACTCAAGAAAGGGAACCACCCACTCTCTTGGTCTTAGTAACTAATCAAATTAGTTACAACCGCCGATCTCCTCAACCAACCTAAAACTACTAACCTAAAAATGAACCTTAAAACTTCACTGCAAAGATAAGGCGAAAATATCGACTGTGCAAATATTTTGCTAAAAATATTTATTATTTATACAAAAATAGCTATGCAAACGTTTGCAAAAGAGGGTAAATCAGTAGGTTATAGGTAATTTATAGAAATCTAAATAGATTCTTTTATTTTAAATATTTTTAATATTAACAGTTTGATTATCTTAATGGTTTAATTATCACGTGCATGTGGAGCGAATGTAAACATATCAAACCAATACCCCTCAGACGAGTAAGTCGAAGGATAACCCTTAGCCTCAAGTAGTCGAAGCGTGTGAGGCATCTGCTTGCCTAGGCGATTCACGTAGTGGTTATACGCCACACTCCAACACTTATTATATTTCGCACCATCCTCTGGGTCTTTGGTACCGATACGATTCCATCTGCAATATTTACCCGTGATATCTTTCCACACCTTATACGGCACTTCGTCGCCTAGCAGAAGGCGTGCGGTATACTCCAAACCTGTGAGCAGAGCGGTGCTATTTTCCAAATACAAATCCTTGTCGCCCTGGTTGTATGCCACCTCGCAGATTAGCGCAGCGCAGCTAAATCCAAATTGCACGTGTGCTTGGTCACGCCCCGTCTCTTGACACTGACCAGTTTCTGGGTCTATATAGTTGTAGATTGTACCGTTATCGTGGCCGCTCTTGTATTGTTTGATTGCGAAGTCATACATCTCCTTATTCTCCGCAACTATAGCCACGCTCATATATGATAATATAGCACACATGCCCCAGTTTCCGTTGGTGTAGGGAGGTGCAGCGAAGAAGTAGTCTAGCACTGGAATAAAGCATCCAAGCAACAAGTTATTGACTATCGAATCATAAATTTCGTCGGTGAGACCCTTGCAGCCATACTGCCTAAGTAGAGCCAAAGCTGAGGCTGCATGGTACGCCTGACCGCACATAAGTGGCGCATTGGGGGTATTGCACACCATCTTCACGTTATCGGCATATCCTTTGAGTATAGCGAGTGATTTGGCAGCGTGTGCCTCACCATCCTTCTCGTCCAAGGCGAATAGCAGAGCACTCATGTATGCAGCATCGAAGTGGCGAGTTACCGTAGTGGCATTCTTCACGAAGGGAAAAGGATATGGATTGCCTCCTCTATCCAACGCACCCTTTTCGCCCTTGTCACGTGCTATATAGTGAGGGATTTTACCCTCATAATCTCTCCACGACGATTTAGCAAAGGGGTAGTTTACTAAATCCTTATATGAGTTATAAGCCACACTCTTTTTATCCGCCTTAGCGATAATAGCCTTGAGCTTATTGATTTGAGCCTCGCTATATACCACAACAGGGGCTTTTTTTGGTGCCGCAAAAGTTGCTGCACAGCAGAACAATGTTAGAAGTAAAAGTAGTTTTTTCATTTTTGGGTTAATTGGTTTTTAATTTATTTTGGCTGGACTGCCTCACGCCGGCGGGCGGTGCTTGCAGCACGGGCAGCCTGTATTGCGCTTTGGGCTACAGAGCTTGCAGCTCTTAGGTTTTGATGTATAATATATTGGTACAAATAAATTTGACCAATATATTATACATCAAAACTTTTCGTACTCCTTTCAGTCGTCCGAACCCAAATCGAGGTTACACGATGGGGCATTACAACTTCGATTTGGGGTTAAACACACTTAAGTAGTGTAAAACAATTATTGCCATATTTTTAAAAGCACTCTTGAAGCGATATTTTTCACTATTAAATTTCAATGTAGATCCACTATATTTTCAATTCAATAGCAAAAAATCTCATCTCCAATAGTACTCTTAAAAACACACCAATAATTATTTTACCCTACTTAACAAGTGTGTTTAATAAATTTTATTAGCCAATATTTAGTCAGATTTATTTGAACTAAATATTGGCTAATAAAATTTTAGAGCTGCAAGCTCGTGCCCCAAAGCGCAATACAGGCTGCCCGTGCTGCAAGCACCGCCCGCCGGCGTGAGGCAGTCCAGTTATTATTAAGCCTATAGCTCCGCCATAACAGGAATATCCATAGCCGCATACACTCCCGACTGCAACTTCTCACGCACAGCGAGCAGAGCATTTAGAGCATAATCCACATCCTCCAAAGAGTGTGCTGCGGTAGGAATCACACGAAGGATAATCTCACCCTTAGGGATTACAGGATATATCACGATTGAGCAGAATAGAGCATGGTTCTCACGAAGATCCACAATTAGGTTTGTCGCCTCATTTACTCCACCCTTCATATATATAGGTGTCACGGGGGATTGTGTCACGCCAATCTCGAATCCATTATCTTTAAGCCCCGATTGCAAAGCATTAGTTATCTCCCACAACTTAGCGAGGTACTCTGGGTGAGCCTTGATAAGTTCCAAACGCTTGAGCGCACCCATAACCATAGGCATAGGCAATGACTTAGCGTACAACTGCGAACGCATATTGTAGCGGAAGAAGTTAATCAACCACTTTGGACCCGCCACAAAAGCACCGATTCCAGCCATAGACTTAGCGAAGGTGTTGAACAAAACATCCACCTGATCAATCACACCAAAGTGCTCTGCCGTACCACGACCATTAGCACCCATAGTACCAAATCCGTGAGCATCATCAACAAGTAGACGGAAGTTAAACTTAGACTTAGCAGCAACCACCTTATCCAAGAAACCAAGGTCTCCCTTCATTCCAAACACACCCTCAGTGATTACGAGTACTCCTCCACGTTGCGACTCTGCAAGGTCGGTAGCGTGTTGAAGTTGCAGGTGCAAAGACTCCTCGTCGTTGTGACCATAGACAAATCTTTTGCCCTTGTGCATGCGCAATCCGTCGATGATACAAGCGTGACACTCAGCATCATACACCACAACATCACGGTGCGTAAGCAAGCAGTCAATAATCGAAATCATACCTTGATAACCGAAGTTCAAAAGGAATGCATCATCCTTGCCCACGAAATCGCAAAGCTCACGCTCCAACTGCTCGTGATACTTGGTTTGACCACTCATCATACGTGCACCCATAGGAGCTGCCATACCGAAATCCGCAGCACCCTTAGCATCTGCCTCACGTACTTCGGGATGGTTTGCTAGTCCGAGGTAATTGTTGAGTGACCAGTTAAGCATCATCTTACCCCTAAACATCATGTGAGGACCTAGCTCACCCTCCAACTTTGGGAATGCGAAATATCCGTGAGCTGCATTCATATATTGCCCGATTGGGCCACCTACGTTCTTTTCGAGGCGTTCAAAAATATCTACCATAATTTTGTGTATGTGTTTATAATTAACAAACAAAGTTAATTATTATTTTTTACTATCACTATTTCTCGACCGAAAATTTGTATACGCATATATGCGTATATTTGTCGCCCACATTCAACCTTGACGACGCAAATTGTGGTTGATTTGGAGCATCGGGGAACAACTGCGTCTCCAATGCCAAGCCTCCACGCCTAACGTAATGTCCTGTGCCCGACTTAGACACACTCTTGCCATCGAACCAATTACCAGCGTAGAACTGAATTCCCACTTGGTCGGTGTATACATCCATACGTCGCCCGCTTATGGGCTCCACGACAGTAGCTGCCAAAGCCACCTCGCCACCATTGTTTAACACCCAGCAGTGGTCGTAACCTGCACCCATGCGCAGTTGAAGATTCTCCACCTCGATATCTTGACCTATGGTTTTGGGAGCACGGAAATCAAATGGCGTAGACTCCACTTTGAGGATTTCGCCTGTGGGAATCGAGACCTCATCTATGGGGATAAATAGCTCGGAGTTGATTTGGAGTTCATGCCCTAGAATGTCTCCATCGCCCTCGCCACGCAGATTGAAATATGAGTGGTGTGTGAGGTTCACGACTGTATCTTTGTCTGTGGTAGCGGAGTATTTAATCACAAATTCATTGTCGGGAGTTAGCTCATAGCTCATATCCACACTCAACGTACCAGGGTAACCCTCTTCGCCATCGGGCGACACATATCTAAATAGAATACATGAAGGTGTCGCCTCCACAACATCCCACACCACGCTATCCATGCCGTTTACTCCTCCGTGCAGCGACTGACCATTGTTGTTTATGGGTAGGGTGTACTCTGTGCCATCAATCGTGAATTTTCCTTTGGCTATGCGATTGGCGTATCTGCCACACATTGCGCCCAGGTATCTCTCGCCCTTGTTATCCAAATACTCCTCTATTGTGTTGTATCCCAGAGCAATATCTGCCTTTGAGCCATTGCGGTCGGGGGTAAAGATTTTCATCACACGACCACCATAGTTTGTAACCACCATCTCGACATCTCCAGCCGAAAGGGTGTGGATTAAAATATCTGCCATTTTGTTCTTTTTTAGTTCAGTATAGTAACAAAGGTATAAATTTTTGGTCAAAAAGCAATCTGCATGGGGATAATTTTATATATTTGCTCACAATAAAAACCCTTTTAAATATGGCAACTCCAACTATATACCCCATAACAATCGACCGCTACGGCACAGATATGACCCAGCGAGCATCCATATCGACCATGATAAACTACATACTCCGCGTGGCAGGGTGGGACGCCGATGCCAAAGGTTTTGGAGTCGGTGAGCTCAATGAAGAGAACCACACGTGGGTACTCTCACGCTTCGCTGTGGAGCTTAGCCGCTTGCCCCAAGCAGGCGAAAAGATTGAGATTATGACATGGATTAGCAACTATAGCCGATTGGTCACTACACGCTGTTTTAGTATCTCGACCCCCAGCGGCGAAGAGCTAGGTGGTGCTGTGTCGCAGTGGTGCATGTTGGATTTGAAAGCACGCAAAGCCATAGACCTCAATCAACTACACAAAGATTACTCAGACTATATACTCCCCGAATACGCAGAGCCAATCGCCAGACCTCGCAGAATTGTCACCTCCGCATCGTCGCTAAGCTACACACACCGTGCTGCATACTCCGACATAGATTTCAATGGGCACGTAAATTCGCTACGCTACATAGATTTGATGCTGAACGCCATGCCCATAGAGCTACTAAAGCAAAATCGACCCCTAAGAGTCGATTTGCAATATATCCATGAATGTTACCACGGCGACAACTTAACCATAAACCACACCCACGACAGCGACACCTCCTCGGTGGAGATTGTGCGCAACGACACAGAGTCTGCTGTGAAGTGCATGGTGGAGTGGAGGTAGGGTATTTCTTAAAGTGACTAATTAAGTCATTTATTATCTATATTGTCATCCTGAACTTGATTCAGGATGACAGCGATAGGCTGTTACGCCTTGTTACTCAAACTCACTATTTCTTGGGTTTACCATCACAATAGGCGCAACGACACTTACCATCTTTGCGCACTCTAAATAGCTGATCCACATCCTCTGTGGCGGTTATGCACCTGCGATTTGCGCACACATATTCATTCACCGACAATCCCTCCTCTAGCCTAGGAGTCACACCCGTAGGCTTGCCGCTCCACTCCAGGAGCTTGCAAATAAGAGCCATACGCACAAATTTACCATTCTCCACTTGGCGGAAATATGCTGCACGTGGGTCATTATCCACATCGCGGGTGATTTCGTTCACACGTGGCAGTGGATGCAAAATTGTCATATCGGGCTTTGCGGCGGTGAGCTTTGCGGCGGTGAGCACAAAGCTATCCTTCACTCTATCGAACTCATCCTCGTCGAAGAATCGCTCCTTCTGCACACGAGTCATATAAAGCACATCCAACTCACTCATCACCTCCTCCATAGTTGCCACTTCACGGAACTCAATTGGGTAGTCTCCGCTCAACTCCTCCAACATATAGTCGGGCAGCTGCAACTCCTTGGGAGCTATGAGTACCACCTTCACACCCTCATACCTGGCGAGTGCTTTGATTAGTGAGTGTACCGTGCGACCAAACTTTAGGTCGCCACAAAATCCTATGGTGTAGTTGTCCAAGCGACCCTTCTCACGCTTTATGGTGAGCAGGTCAGTGAGCGTTTGCGTGGGATGTGCATGGCTACCATCGCCAGCGTTAATTACTGGTATAGAGCCATATTGCGATGCCACCATTGGTGCCCCCTCCTTGAAGTGGCGCATAGCGATGATGTCGGCAAAGCAACTTATAACCCTCACCGTGTCGGCCACCGTCTCGCCCTTGGATGCCGACGACGACGACGCATCCGAGAATCCGATAACACTACCTCCCAACTCTATCATTGCCGACGAGAAACTCAGTCGTGTGCGAGTGCTGGGCTCATAAAATAGTGTCGCTAATTTTTTACCACGACACACTTGGCTGTACTTTTCGCGCGAGGCTATGATATCCTCCGCTAAAGAGATAATCTCTTGAGTTTCATCTACCGTGAGGCAAGTTGGGTCTATAAGATGACGCATAATAAATTGTGGTATTGTGTTATATGACAAAGATAGCAAATTAAAACTAGATACGCAAACATACCTCTTTTTTTCGCACGTTTATCTCAATAAGTCCAAAAAAATAACTATCTTTGCAGTTATGGATAATTTTGTCGTAAGTGCTCGCAAATATCGTCCTGCAACCTTTGCTACGGTTGTGGGTCAGAGCCACATCACCTCTACTCTCAAAAATGCTATTGAGCGTGGGCAGTTGGCGCACGCATACCTATTCTGCGGACCTCGTGGAGTGGGCAAAACCACATGTGCGAGAATATTTGCTAAGGCTATAAACTGCATGAATCAAGGCTCTGCGGAGGCGTGCAACGAATGCGAATCGTGCAAGAGTTTCAATGCCAATGCCTCTCTCAATATTCATGAGTTGGATGCAGCGTCGAACAACTCCGTGGAGGATATTCGCTCGCTCATAGAGCAGGTGCGTATAATTCCGCAAATCGGCAAATACTCGGTGTTTATTATAGATGAGGTTCACATGCTCTCGACGGCAGCATTTAACGCATTCCTCAAAACATTGGAGGAGCCACCAGCACACGCCATATTTATACTCGCCACAACCGAGAAGCATAAGATTCTGCCCACAATCCTATCACGCTGCCAAATATACGATTTCAGGCGCATAAAGGTGGAGGACTCGGTGCAGTACCTGCGCTACATAGCCCAAAACGAAGGTATCTCGGCCGACGATGAGTCACTCAACCTCATTGCTCAAAAAGCAGATGGAGGTATGCGTGATGCACTATCGATGTTCGACAAGGCGGTGTCGTTTGGGGGCAAGGAGCTCAATTTCCGCAAAGTGGCGCAGACGCTCAATGTGTTGGATTACGACACATACTTCTCGCTCACGGACTTGCTTTTGCAGGGCGACTATGTGAATGCGCTACTCACCCTCGACAGAGTTTTGGAACAGGGCTTTGGAGTGCAGAACTTTATGGTGGGGCTCAACAAGCACTTTAGGGATTTGTTGGTGGCACGTGATGCAGCATCCATAAATTTGATAGAACTTACGGGGTCGCTCCAAGAGAGATATCGCTCACAAGCGGCCGTGTGTGATATAGGATTGTTGTTTGGAGCAATCTCGGTGCTCACCGATATTGACTCTAAAATCAAACAATCTTCAGCCCAACGTTTGTTGGTCGAACTGGGACTCATGAAAATTGCAGGTCTCGGTCAAAAAAAAAAGTAACCCAGAGGTAGAGAGTTTTGTAGATACCAAAGCAGAGCTACCCACACTCATAAAGCGCACTTCGACAGCAGAACCTGCAACCACACCAATAGCTGCCCCCAAAGTGGAGGCACAACCCCAAAAGGCAGAAGAGCCGCCCAAAAAAATAGCAACAAAGCGACCTTCGATTCTCAACCTTGGAGAGTTATTATCGGGAGGGGGCAACAAGGTAGCAGAGAGTGTGCAGAGCGGCACAACAGAGGTGGTGGAGTCGAACGTAGACCCTCAAAGTGAGCAGAAGTTACTCGCAGCAAAGGGTAATGTGTTGAGTCACATTGCACAGTGGCGACCACGCTTTTTGCCATTCTTTGAGTCGATGACAATTAGTGGCAACACGATTTCGATTGTGGTATCCACGTCGGAGCTCAAGGATGAGATTTTGCGCAATCGCACGGAGCTGCTTACCAAAGTGGTGGAGATAGCGAGTGTAAAGGGTGCTGTGGAGCTTGCAATAGAGGTCAATGAGGCGGAGAAGAGTATAAAGCCGATAAAGCTTGAAGATAGGATTGCTCATATTATGGAGCTTAACCCTCTGATTGCGGAGCTAAAGGAGGCTTTGGATTTGGATGTTGAGGGGTAGATTTTGGTACTTAAGAACCAACGCCCTCCTGAGCACTTTTTTTGCAAAAAGTGCTTTTTAGGAGTGGAGGGCGGTAGAGGCTGGACTGCCTTTACGCCAGGCGGGCGGTGCGAAGCCGCACGGGCAGATAAAAAATGATTAGAAACGTAAATAAATATAGATTAAGAAAAATGGCAACAAAGAATTTTGTAGAGGAGTTGGAGTGGAGAGGTATGATTCACACAATCATGCCTGGAGCAAAGGAGCAATTGGAGAAGGAGATGGGCACAGCCTACCTTGGAATTGACCCCACAGCTGACTCATTACATATTGGGCACTTGGTGGGAGTGATGATACTCAAACACTTCCAAGAGTGTGGGCACCGCCCCCTGGCACTCGTAGGTGGTGCAACAGGTATGATTGGTGACCCAAGTGGCAAATCACAAGAGCGTAACCTGCTAAACGAGGAGACACTCCAAAAGAACCAAGATGGTATCAAGGCGCAACTCTCGAAGTTGTTGGACTTCGATTCGGACGCTCCCAATGCAGCAGTTATGGTTAATAACTACGACTGGATGAAGAGTTTTTCGTTCCTAGACTTCATACGTGACATCGGTAAGTGCATCACGGTGAACTACATGATGGCTAAGGATTCCGTAAAAAAGAGATTCACAGGCGAGGGTGACGGAATGTCATTCACAGAGTTTACATACCAGCTGGTGCAGGGCTATGACTTCTTGTACTTGTACGAAAATATGGGTTGCAAATTCCAGCTCGGAGGTTCAGACCAATGGGGCAATATCACCACTGGAACAGAGCTCATACGCCGCAAATCGGGCGGCGAGGCATGGGCTATAACATGTCCACTAATCACCAAAGCTGATGGCACCAAATTCGGCAAGACCGAGAGCGGAAATGTGTGGTTGGACCCACGCTACACATCGCCATACAAATTCTACCAATTCTGGTTGAACGTGAGCGACGAGGATGCTAAGCGTTACATCCGCATATTCACAATGTTGGATAAAGATACAGTAGAGACCCTCACCGAGGAGCACTATGCAGCACCTCACCTTAGAGTGTTACAAAAACGTTTGGCTCAGGAGATTACCACAATGATTCACTCCTCAGAGGAGTGGGAACGTGCTGTGGAGGCATCGGCAATTTTGTTTGGTGGAGCAACTTCCGAGGCTCTCAAAAACTTGGATGAGCAGACTCTACTTCAGGTGTTTGAGGGTGTTCCACAATTCAAATTCTCGAAAGAGGAGTTGGGTTGCTCGTTTGTGGATATGTGTGGCGAGAAGGCTAAAATCTTTGCATCTAAGGGCGAGTGTCGCAAAATGGTGCAGGGCGGTGGTGTATCGCTCAACAAGGAGAAGGTGGCAGATCCAATGCGAGCTATCGTAGCGGAGGATTTGATTGCTGAGAAGTACTTGTTGGTACAAAAAGGAAAGAAGAATTACTATTTAGTTATTTTCGAGTAGTATGAATTACGAAATAACCCTCGAGGAGATGGAGTTCAGAGCCTTTCACGGTTGCTACGAACTCGAGCGCAGGGTTGGAAACCGCTTTGCGGTAAATTTAACAGTCACAACTGCACTGGGTAATGTCGCCACGGATGACGATGTTACCCAGGCTGTTAGCTACCTCACACTCTACGAAATTGTCGAGGCGCAGATGAAGCGGACGCAGTGCACCATAGAGGCGGTAGCAGTAAATATAATTTCACAAATAAAGGATGATTTTCCGCAAGTTGCAAGCGTGAAATGCGCCGTGAGCAAGCTAGCACCACCCTTAGGGGGCAAGGTGGCTCGTGCTACGGTTGTAATCGAGATGTAAACAGAGCGAGAAGTACGCTGCGAGATGATCGTCCACACAAAAACTAATTAATATGAAAGTTCCTGGAGGAGGTAAAAGAGATCAATTTAGTAGTAAGCTAAGTGCCGTATTGGTGGCTGCTGGATGTTCAGTCGGGTTGGGTAATATATGGCGATTTCCATTTGTAGCGGCCGAAAATGGTGGTGGAGCGTTTCTGCTCATATATTTGGCATGTGTTATATTAATAGGTATCCCTGTGATGTTGGCAGAGTTTGTCGTGGGTCGTGGTACTCACCTCAATGCTGTGGGAGCATACAAAAAGTTGGACAAACGATGGAGCGGAATAGGTTACAATGGTGTATTGGCGGCATTCCTAATCATGGGATCGTACTTTGTGGTGTCGGGATGGACGGCAGAGTATTTCGTACATTCACTCACTGGTGAGCTAAGTCATCTATCGACTCCAGACGAATATAAGAGTTTCTTCTCGACATTTATGAGCCACCCTATTAGACCCGTAATATACACTTGGATATTTATTTGGGGTACTCACTTCATTATATCTAAGGGTGTGACCAAAGGTATCGAGAGATTCACCAAGGTGCTTATGCCGCTGTTGTTTTTGATACTTATAGTACTGGCTGTCAATTCATTGATGATGCCTGGTGGCATGGTGGGTCTCAAGCAGTTGTTTGCTCCCGACTTCTCGAAACTCTCTCCCGATTTGTTCCTTGCGGCTATTGGTCAAGCATTCTTCTCGTTGTCTATTGGTCTGGGTTGCTTGGTTGCATACTCATCATATTTTGACGACAAAACCGACCTGCGCGAAACAGCAGTGCAGGTTACAATCCTCGACACAGTGGTGGCTCTATTGGCTGGAATCATGATATTCCCAGCTGCGGCAAGTGTCGGTATAGAGACTATGGAGGGAGGTCCAGAGTTGGTATTTGTCACTCTACCTGGAATATTTAACACTTTGCCATTCAGTGCTTTGTGGTCATCTATATTCTTTATGTTGTTGGTTGTGGCAGCATTGACCTCTACGATTTCGTTGCACGAAGTTGTGACTATGTATCTGCACGAGCAACATAAAATGAGTCGCCGCAAAGCGACCTATGTAACCACTATCACAGTATGCGTATTGGCAACTGCTGCTTGCTTGTCGTTGGGTGTGTTCTCTGGATACACGCTCTTTGATATGACGCTCTTTGATTTGCTCGACTCACTCACCGCTAAGGTTATGTTGCCTGTGGGTGGTCTGTTCACCTGCATATTTGTGGGTTGGCGTCTGGAGCGCAGATTCACTGAGGGGCAGCTACTTCGTGAGGGCGAAAAGCGCAGCGTGGTGGTAAATATGCTAATTTTCCTACTTAAATACCTATGTCCTATAATGATTCTTGCAGTTTTGTTGGAGGGATTTGGAATAATATAAAATTTTATATAGTTTTGTAGTTACCTAATATATACCACAATGAAACCAAACCTCAAATTCCCACTTTTGTTCATGGTGCTTATGGTTACTTCGCTTAGCGTAGTTTGCGCCGAAGGTACTATTGCCCACAAAAAATTGGCAGGCAAAAAAATTCTCTACATCGAGCGCAATCAATACCAGCGCGACCACCACAACACCGAGACTCTATTTCAGTGGGGTGAGATCAACTACAAGAAATTTCACCCAGGGTCGGCAATGCGAATTTATGATGTAGATACCAAAAAAATCACTACTGTCATAGAGAGTAAAACAGGAGTTGTTCGCGACCCCGAATTGTCATTTGATGGCAAGAAGATTATATTCTCTATGCGTAACAACATTGAGGATGGCTATCACATATACGAAATCAATGTCGATGGTTCAGGACTTCGCCAAATCACATTTGCTAAGGGAGTTTCGGATATAGACCCTATATATTTGCCAGATGGCGACATCATATTCTCGTCTACTCGCGAGCCTAAGTATTGTATGTGTAACCGCCACATCATGGCCAATTTGTATCGCATGGGTGCAGATGGTAGCAATATCACGCAGCTTGGAGTGAGCACACTATTTGAAGGTCACGCAACATTGCTTCCCGATGGTCGTGTGTTGTATGACAGATGGGAGTATGTAGACCGCAACTTTGGCGATGCTCAAGGATTGTGGACTGTGAACCCTGACGGTACTAAGCACGCTATATATTATGGTAACAACACTGCTCGCCCTGGAGGAGTAATCGACGCACGCGCGATTCCTGGCACCGACAAGGTGGCTGCAATCTTTGGCTCGTGCCACGATTTGCCTTGGGGTGCACTCGCTATTATAGACCGCAAATTGGGCGTAGATGGCGTAGATGCTGTGGTGGATATATTCCCCAAAAATGGTCGTGAAATCATGCAAAAGAAGGGCAACTGGGATGCGTTCCGCTCCGTAAACAAAACATACGAAGATCCATTTCCATTAAACGAAAAGGAGTTCCTCGTAGCTCGCAAGATTGACACACTACAAAACACTGTGAAAGGTGCGAACACCAAAGCTCCTGTCGTTGTGCCTCACTTCAAAACTGCACTCTACTACCTCACAACTGATGGTGTGGAGGAGAAGTTGTTGGAGGGTGAGCTATCGCTTTTCGACCCTATGATCATAGAGCCTCGCGAGATGCCCAACACAATCCCCACAATGCGCGACTTCAAGAGCAAGACAGGTACATTCTATGTGCAAAATGTGTATGAGGGAACCCACATGAAGGGTGTAGAGAAGGGTGCAGCTAAGTGGTTAAGAATCGTACAAACACCACCTAAGCGCACGTGGACAACAGATAAGTGGGCAGGTCAAGGTGCTCAAGCTCCAGGTATCAACTGGACAAGTTTCGAGGTTAAGAACATATTGGGCGTAGTGCCTATCGAGGAGGATGGTTCGGTGAACTTCGAGGCTCCAGCGGGCGAATTCCTATACTTCCAAGTTTTGGATAAGGATATGAAGATGATTCAATCCATGAGAAGTGGTGTGTCGTTGATGCCAGGCGAGGTGAATGGCTGTATCGGTTGCCACGAGGATAGAATCAATATCCCACCAGCACAACCTACAACTTTGGCACTCAAAAAGCCAGCTATCAAGGTCACAAATTGGGTGAAGAAAGATCGTAAGAACTACTCATTCGCAGAGAAGGTGCAACCAATCTTGGATAAGAGCTGCGTGAAGTGTCACGATTTCGACCAGAAGAATCGCAACTTGTTGGTGCTTTCGGGCGACAAAAACCCATTCTTCAACGCTGCATATATCAACCTATACGTGGGCAAGTATGTGTCGTTAGTGGGGGGAGGTCCAGCAGAGATTCAGCAAGCTTACAGTTGGGGTTCTCACGCAAGTTTGCTCTCGAAGATATTGGAGAATAAGAGAGGCAACCACCCCAAACTAAAGTTGGCTGAGGAGGATGTTAAGACCCTATATGAGTGGATGGATATCAACGGAGTATACTACCCGACATACGAGACTGCATTTGGTGACAACCCTGGCGGTCGCTCGCCACTCACCAACGCAGAGCTCAAGAAGTTGGATGCACTCACAGGCGTGAAGGTCTCGGGACTTAGCACTCACAAGCGTAAGTTGTATGCACAAATTTCGTTTGAGCGTCCAGAGCAGAGCCCTTGCTTAGATGCAATCCGTTCGGACAAAGATAAGTTCAACGAGGCGGTGGCAATCATCGCCGAGGGTAACAAGAGACTCAAAGCTACACCACGTGGCGACATAGAGAGCCAGCTAGTGGTGTGTGAGCAACAACGCAAACAGCTCGAAAACTACGCAGCAAGACTTGCCGCAGATGTGCAAAATAGTTGCCTAATTGATGTTTCGACTAAGAGGTTCGATAAGAAATAGAGTGATGTGAGGGTTTTGCGTCGAGTGACTCAAAACCCTCTTCTTCAACATGAAAAAACTTACCTCAAAAAGTTTGAAAAATAAAAAATAATCACTACCTTTGTGACGCAAATAATAGCGACATACACATAGAGACAATGAATAATATTACTCACATATCAGTGAATAACTGGCAGCAAGGTTGCTCTCCTTTCGGAGGTGGTATTTCTGTTTATTGGAGTAATTGTTTATTATACTTAGGGTAACCATTTGGTTACCTTTTTTTTGCCTACACATTTTCAGAGTAATTTACGGATATGAGAACGATAATTAAAGGTGCACAATACTACACCCCAGAGGGGAGTAAGCATGGCGATGTAGCGATTCACGGTGGTCGCATAGTCGCTGTGGAGAGTAATATCACACCCGAGGAGGGTGACCTTATCATTGATTTGGAGGGTGGCTACTTGTTGCCCGGATTGGTCGATGTACACGTTCACCTGCGTGAGCCAGGATTCTCCAAAAAGGAGACCATTAGCTCGGGTACAGCGGCAGCTGCCAGAGGTGGATTCACCACTGTGTTCTCTATGCCAAACCTATCCCCCGCTCCCGATTCGGTGGAGAACCTCAAGGCTCAAAGCGACATCATTGAGCGTGATGCTGTGATAAATGTCGTGCCATACGCATCAATCACCAAGGGTCAAAAGGGCAGAGGTGAGTTGGTCGATTTCGAGGCTTTGGCTCCAATGGTGGGTGGATTCTCAGATGATGGCGTAGGTGTTCAAAGCGCAGAGCTTATGCTCGCAGCATTTGAGCAGGCTCAAAAGGTAGATAGACCAATAGTGTCGCACTGCGAGGTGAATGAGTTGCTCAATGGCGGATACATACACGACGGAGAGTATTGCAAAGCACATGGTCACAAACCCAACTGCTCGGAGAGTGAGTGGGGTCAAGTGGTGAGAGATATGGCTCTACTCGAGGAGGTCAGCTGCCAATACCACGCATGCCACCTATCGACCAAGGAGAGTGTTGAGGCTGTGCGCCAAGCCAAAGCCAAGGGGCTCAGAGTAAGTTGCGAGACAGCACCTCACTACCTGTTGCTCACAGACGACGATTTGCAGGAGGAGGGCAGATTCAAAATGAACCCACCAATCCGCTCGGCAGCAGACCAGCTAGCACTTCTCAATGGAATAGTGGATGGCACGGTGGAGATTATAGCTACTGACCATGCGCCACACACAGCCGACGAAAAGAGTCGTGGACTAGCGAAGAGTGCCTTTGGAATTGTGGGAATTGAGTGCTCTTTTGCGCTTTGCTATACTTACTTGGTGCGCAGAGGCGTTATATCGCTAGAGAAGTTGGTGGAGCTGATGGCAGTGAGCCCACGCAAGATATTTTCGCTCGAACCTGTGTCAATAGAGGTGGGTGCACCAGCAGACCTCGCAGCATTTGATTTGGATGCAGAGTACACCATAGACCCCGAGGAGTTTGTGTCGATGGGCAAAGCGACCCCATTTGAGGGGTGGAGAGTATGCGGACGCACGATGCTCACAATAGTTGCAGGCGAAGTGGTGTACAACAACTAATCATAAGGAAAATAAATAACAATATAATAGATAACTAAAAGATGAGACCCTACACGAAAAAAATCGTTCTGGAAAACGGACGTGAGTTCTACGGCTACGGCTTTGGAGCAGACCGTGAAGCGATTAACGAAATCGTATTTAACACCTCGATGGTGGGTTACCAAGAGATTCTTTCGGATCCTTCGTACACCGACCAGATGGTTGTTATGACCTATCCCCTAATTGGTAATTATGGTACCGCTGAGGAGGATTACGAAACGAAGTTCCCCTCGATTGGAGGTATGATCGTTAGAGAGTATAACGATATGCCAAGTAACTTCCGCTACACCAAGACTCTAAACGAGGTGTTTGAGGAGCACAATATCCCAGCTATTGAGGGCGTAGACACACGCCTACTCACTCGCATCATACGTGACGAAGGTTCTCAAAGAGTTATGATTACCAATGCCGATACTCCACTAGAGGAGGCTTTGGAGCGCATGGCATCGACACCCATACCAACTGATATGGTGTCGCGCGTGAGCTGCAAGAAGAGATGGTTTTCACGCACTCCCAACCACCAATACGATGTGGTGGCTATCGACTGCGGAATCAAATACAACATCATCCGCAAATTCAACGAGAAGGGATGTAACGTTACGGTAGTGCCTTACAACACCTCTATGGAGGAAATTTTGGCACTCAACCCCGATGGTGTATTCTTGTCGAATGGCCCAGGCGACCCCGAGAACGTGACTCCAGTAATCGAGTTGGTGAAACAAATCAAAGGCAAGCTCCCAATATTTGGAATATGTATGGGTCACCAAATGGTATGCTTGGCGTATGGAGCATCGACATTCAAGATGAAGTTTGGTCACCGTGGAGGAAACCACCCCGTGAAGTGCCTAGAGAGCGGCAAGGTCGAAATCACCAGCCAAAACCATAGCTACGCTGTGGAGGCAGATTCGCTCAAACGCACCAAGCTGGAGCTTACACACGTAAATATTTTGGATAACACAGCCGAGGGCGTCGAGTGCGTCGAAGATAAAATCTTCTCGGTTCAATACCACCCTGAGAGCGCACCAGGACCACAAGATAGCGCATACCTTTTTGATAAATTCATTAAAATAATGGAGGATAATAGAAATGCCTAAGCGTACAGATATAAAGAAAGTAATGGTAATCGGCTCGGGTCCGATTGTTATTGGTCAAGCAGCAGAGTTCGACTACTCTGGAACTCAAGCATGTTTGGCACTCAAGGAGGAGGGTTATGAAGTAGTGTTGGTGAACTCCAACCCTGCAACTATCATGACCGACACCAATATTGCCGATAAGGTATATATGGAGCCACTCAACTTGGAGTATGTGGCAAAGATTATTCGTTTTGAGCGTCCAGACGCTATCATCCCAGGTTTGGGAGGTCAAACAGGTCTTAACTTGGCTGTTCAATTAGCTAAGAAAGGTGTACTCAAAGAGTGTCAGGTAGAGATTCTGGGTACTTCGTTCGAGAGTATTGAGGAGGCTGAGGATAGAGAGTTGTTCAAGGAGTTGTGCGAGAGATTGGGTGAGCCAGTGTTACCATCAGTTATCACAACCACAATCGAGGAGGCGGTAGATGCTGCCAAGGAGATTGGATTCCCAGTGGTGTTGCGCCCTGCATTTACGTTGGGTGGTACAGGTGGTGGATTTGCGGACGACGAGCCACAGTTGCGCGATATGATGCGTACCGCGTTGGCATTGTCGCCTGTGCACCAAGTACTAGTCGAGAAGAGTATCAAGGGATACAAGGAGATTGAGTATGAGGTGATGCGTGACGCTAACGACACCGCAATCGCAATCTGTAACATGGAGAATATCGACCCTGTGGGTGTTCACACGGGCGACTCTGTGGTGGTTGCTCCATCGCAAACTTTGACCAATCGTGAGTATCAAATGCTACGTGATTCGTCACTCAAAATCATCCGTGAGCTCAAAATAGAGGGAGGTTGTAATGTGCAATTTGCGCTAGACCCCCTATCGTTCCAATATTTCCTAATCGAGGTGAACCCTCGTGTGTCACGTTCGTCGGCGTTGGCATCTAAGGCTACGGGGTACCCTATCGCACGTGTGAGTGCAAAGATTGCTGTGGGTATGCACCTCGACGAGATTCAAATTGCTAATACACCTGCATCATTCGAGCCTGCGTTGGACTACGTGGTAACTAAGATTGCACGCTTCCCATTCGATAAGTTCACCGATGTGTCGAACAGCTTGGGCACGCAGATGAAGGCTACGGGTGAGGTGATGTCAATAGGTCGCACAATGGAGGAGTCGCTACTTAAGGCTATCCGCTCGTTGGAGACTGGCGTGTGCCACTTGTACCACAAGAAATTTGACCGCATGTCGGACAAGGAGATGTTGCGCTACATCAAGGAGGGTACAGATGATAGATTGTTTGCTGTGGCTCAACTCATACGCAATGGAATTGATTTGACACTCATATATAATGCCTCAAAGATTGATATGTTCTTCCTCGAAAAGTTCAAGAATATCGTTGAGTTTGAGAGTGTTGTAGCATCGAACGTGGGCGACATAGAGACCCTAAAGGATGCTAAGAAGATGGGCTTCTCGGATAAATACATCGGCGAATTGTGGGGCAAAACACAACACGATATGTATGAGCTTCGCAAGGAGAACAACATATACCCAGTATATAAGATGATTGACACCTGCGCTAGCGAGTTTAGCTCTTATGTGCCATACTTCTACTCTACTTACGAGACTGAGAATGAGTCAATTGTCTCTACTCGTGAGAAGATTGTAGTGTTGGGTTCGGGCCCAATACGTATTGGTCAGGGTGTGGAGTTTGACTACTCTACGGTACACGCTATTTGGTCAATTCAAGATGCTGGATATGAGGCGATTATCATCAACAACAACCCCGAGACAGTATCTACGGACTACACCACTTCGGACAAACTCTACTTCGAGCCACTCACGGTGGAGGATGTGATGAACATATTGGATTACGAGAAACCAAAGGGAGTAATCGTAACCTTGGGCGGTCAAACCGCAATCAACCTAGCGGAGCCATTGGCGAAGTTGGGAGTGCCAATCATCGGCACAGATGTGGAGGGAATCCGCAACGCCGAGGATAGAGGTTACTTCGAGCGAATTATGGAGGAGCTCCAAATCCCACAACCTATGGCTGAGGCAGTTACCGAAATCGAGGCTGGAGTTGCTGCTGCTGAGCGCATTGGCTACCCAGTGTTGGTGCGCCCAAGCTACGTGTTGGGTGGTCGTGCTATGCAAATCGTGTCGTGCGAGGAGCGTTTGCGCCACTACTTGCACACCGCTGTGGAGGTGAATGTGGACTCTCCAGTGTTGGTAGACCGCTACATCATGGGTAAGGAGTTGGAGGTAGATGCAATTTGCGATGGCAAGGATGTATTTATCCCAGGAATCATGGAACACGTGGAGCGCACGGGTATCCACTCTGGAGACTCAATCAGTGTATATCCTACATTCTCGGTGAGCGAGGGTGTCAAAGAGAAAATCATAGAGTACACCAAGAAGTTGGGTCTGCGCATCGGCATCATCGGTCTATACAACATCCAGTTCATTGTGGATGACAATGATGATGTATATGTGATTGAGGTGAACCCACGCTCATCACGCACTGTACCATTCTTGTCTAAGGCTACGGGAGTACCTATGGCAGACATAGCTACAAAGGTGATTTTGGGCGCATCGCTCAAAGACCAAGGTATAATCCACACCACAGCACCTCTCAAGGATAGATGGTATGTGAAGGCTCCAGCATTCTCGTTCGCTAAAATTAGAGGCATGGAGTCATACTTGTCGCCAGAGATGAAATCTACGGGTGAGGCTATTGGTTATGACAAGCGACTCACACGTGCGTTGTACAAGGCGTTGCAATCGTCGGGTATGGCAGTTGCGAACTATGGTACGATTTTGGTGACTATTGCCGACGATGACAAGGAGCGTGCTCTACCGCTTGTGAAACGTTTCTACAACCTTGGATTCAACATCGAGGCTACTCCAGGTACTGCGGAGTTCCTTCGCCAAAATGGCATCAGAACACGTGTGCGCCAGAAGATTACGTCGGGCAGCAACGAGATTATCGAGTCATTGCGTCAAGGTCATGTGAACTATATTATCAACACCAACGACATTAATCAGCACTCTTCACGATTGGAGGGTTATGATATTCGTCGTGCTGCGGTGGAGAATAATGTTACGGTGTTTACTGCCCTAGAGACAGTGAAAGTAGTGCTTGACGTCCTAGAAGAAATTACCTTTGGGGTTTCCACTATCGATGCCGAATAAATTTCTTCAAATGCCGCCTCTTGGGCGCACCTTTGGCACTTCCCTGCGCTTTTTAATCCTCACGTACTTTTAGTACGCTGCGGTTAAAAATGCTCACGAAGCCCCAAATCTGCACCCAATATGCGACATTTGACCGCTAGTAACGTTGGGGTAACTTCTGGGTAATTTGGGGCAATATTTGGATAACAACTGAATATGCTTTTAACCTCGGATTTGGGGTCAAATGCCATAAGGCATTTGGCAAATTTTAAGAGGAAGTAAGTTTACAAAATGAATTTTGTAAACTTACTTATTCTTAAAATCTTAGAACTTAAAAAGTTCTAAGCCCCAAATACGCAAGTAAAAAACCGCCCGTGCGGCTTCGCACCGCCCGCCGGCGTGAGGCAGTCCAGCCAAATGTCCAGCCAATGACAAATACCCAGACAAAAACAAAAAACTTATGTACAAAAAAAACATATATACTGTAAAATCGAATAAGGCATTGACATCCAATGTCTTTAGGATGGTTTTGGAGGGTGATGTTCAATATATCACCTCACCAGGGCAGTTTGTGAATATCGCTTTGGAGGGTCGTTTTTTGCGCCGCCCCATTTCGGTATGCGACTACGACGACAAGAGTTTCACCATCATCTACAAAGTTGTGGGTGAGGGAACTGCCGATATGAGCAAGATGAAAGAGGGCACAAAGCTCGATATCCTCACAGGTTTGGGCAATGGATTCTCGACCAAGAACCACTTCCAAAAGCCACTTTTGGTGGGTGGAGGTGTAGGTGTTCCACCGCTCTACAACCTCTGCAAGGTGCTCCTCAGCCAAGGTAAACAGCCTTCTGTAGTGTTGGGATTCAACACTGCAAGTGAGGTGTTTATGTATGATGAATTCAAGGCTTTGGGGGTCGATGTGATAGTCACCACGGCCGATGGCTCGTTCGGAACTAAGGGGTTTGTAACTGCGGCACTGCCTACGTTGGAGTTCAACTTCATATACACCTGCGGGCCACTTCCGATGCTGAAGGCTCTGTGGGACGCTACACCCAACGTGCGTGGTGAGTATAGCTTCGAGGAGCGCATGGGATGTGGATTTGGAGGTTGCGTAGGTTGCACCTGCAAAACAAAATATGGTAATAAGCGCATCTGCAAGGATGGGCCCGTACTTGATAGGGAGGAGATTATATGGTAGTAAAAGATAAAGATTTGAGCGTTGAGCTATGCGGAGTAAAGCTCGACAACCCGATTGTTCCTGCAAGTGGAACATTTGGTTTTGGTGAGGATTTCAAGGATTTCTACGACATCAATATCCTCGGTTCATTCTCGTTCAAGGGTACAACCCGTGAGCCAAGATTTGGTAACCCCACGCCCCGAATTGCGGAGTGCAAGGGTGGTATGATTAACTCTGTGGGTCTGCAAAATCCAGGTATCGACACTGTTATTCAGGATATTTTGCCCGATATGCGCAAATATTTCCGCAAGCCCGTAATCGCAAATATCAGCGGCTTCTCGGTCGAGGAGTATGTATATTGCTGCGAGAGAATCGACAAGCAGGAGCAGGTGGGCATCATAGAGGTAAATGTCAGCTGCCCTAATGTAAGGCACGGAGGCATGAGCTTTGGCACTTCGCCCGAGCACGCTGCGGAGGTTACTCGTGCGGTGAAGGCGGTGACTACCAAGCCAGTATTTATAAAGTTAAGCCCAAATGTCACGGACATCGTAGAGATTGCTAAGGCATGTGAGGATGCTGGAGCGGATGGTATCTGCTTAGTAAACACTTTGTTAGGCATGCGTATAGACACTCTGCGCCGTCGCCCTGTGATTGCTAATACGATGGGTGGATTTTCGGGTTCTGCAATATTCCCATTGGCTTTGCGCATGGTTTATCAGGTGAGCAAGGCGTGCAAAATTCCAGTTATGGGTTGCGGAGGAGTAGCTACGGCGGCAGACGTTATAGAGATGATGATGGCAGGAGCTACAGCTGTGCAGGTCGGAGCTGAGAATTTGCGTAATCCCTACGCTTGTAAGGAGATTATCGAGGCGTTGCCTGCCGAGATGGAGAGACTGGGAATCAGTAATCTGCGTGATATTATCGGCATAGTAAAGTAAACCACCTAAAACTTAAATAGTTATGACAAAGAGAGATGTAATTATAGCATGCGATTTCGCAAGCGCAGAGGAGACATTCAAGTTCCTCGACAAATTCAAAGAGCAACCTCGCAAGCCATTCGTGAAGATTGGTATGGAGCTATTCTATGCCGAGGGACCTGCAATCGTAAAGGAGATTAAGGCACGTGGACACCAAATATTTTTGGATTTGAAGTTGCACGACATTCCAAACACCGTGAAAAAGGCGATGAGCGTACTTTCGCGCTTGGATGTGGATATGTGCAACCTACACGCCGCTGGAACTATCGAGATGATGAAATATGCTGTGGATGGTCTCACACGCCCCGATGGCACACGTCCATTGCTGTTGGCTGTGACACAACTCACATCCACTAGCGAGGAGCGTATGCAGAAGGATTTGTTGATTAACGCTACGATTTCGGATACTATTGTGCACTACGCTCAAAACGCCAAGGAGGCAGGTTTGGATGGTGTGGTGTGCTCGCCATTGGAGTCGGGAATGGTACATGCGGCTTGTGGCGATGAGTTCTTGACTGTGACCCCTGGAGTGCGCTTTGCGGATGGTGAGGTTGCCGACCAAGTGCGTGTTACTACACCTGCTAAGGCTAAGGAGATTGGTTCGAATTATATTGTTGTGGGTCGTCCAATTACTGCGGCAGAGGATGCTGTGGCAGCATATTTGCGTTGTGTTGAAGAATTCTGTTAAAATATAGCGAGTTCGATTAACAAGGCGATTTTTGGCACTTCCCTCGCCCCTCAAATCCTCACGTACTAGAGTACGCTGCGGTTTGAGAGACTTCACGAAGCCCCAAAACTCATCCTTGTTAATCAAACTCTCCAAGTAAGAGGTTAATATTATAAAAATGAAAAAAATCACCCTATTCATCCTCGAAAATTGCCCATTTTGCAAAAAAGCACTACGCTACATAGAGGAGGCAAAAGCTGAAAATCCACAATTTGAGGCTATCGAAATCAAAATTATAGACGAAGGTAAAGAGCCCGAGTTGGCGGATACCTACGACTATTACTACGTACCCACATTCTACTTCGGACGTGAGAAAATCCACGAGGGTGGCATCTACCCTCCCGAGGTGAAGGAGATACTTACCAAAGCTTTAGAATAACTAAAAACACAATAAAATGGAGAACATTATAGCAAAAGACCTGCTCTCAATCGGAGCAGTATTTCTTCGCCCACAAGAGCCATTTACATGGGCAAGTGGCATCAAAAGCCCTATCTACTGCGACAATCGCCTAACACTATCGGCACCCGAGGTGAGAGACCACGTGGAGGCAGGGTTAGCAAAAATCGTAAAGGAGCAATTCCCCGAGGCTGAGATACTTATGGGTACTTCAACAGCGGGAATCGCCCACGCAGCAATCACCGCTACAATCCTTGACCTACCAATGGGATATGTACGCAGCGGATCGAAAGATCACGGACGTGGCAACCAAATCGAGGGTAAGCTTTTGCCAGGACAGAAGGTCGTGGTTATCGAGGATTTGATATCTACGGGTGGCTCGTGCATTGACGTTGTTACGGCTCTTCGTGAGGCTGGAGCAGAGGTGTTGGGTATCGCAAGTATCTTCACCTATGGCATGCAGAAGGGAGTTGATAGATTGGCTGCCGCAAATGTCGTGAACTACTCACTCTCGAACCTCGACGCATTGGTGGAGGTTGCAGCTGCCGAGGGGTATATCCAAGCGGAGGATAAAGATAGACTTATTCGCTTCAGGAACAACCCATCTGATGAGAGTTGGATGAAATAGATAGAAAAGATAAGTCGCGCACACAGGATATAAGTAGGGTAAAATAATTATTGGTGTGTTTTTAAGAGTGCTATTGGAGATGAGATTTTTTGCTATTGAATTGAAAATATAGTGGTTCTATACTGAAATTTAATAGTGAAAAATATCGCTCCAAGAGTGCTTTTAAAAATATGACAATAATTGTTTTACACTACTTAATTTTAGCACGACCTATATACCAAAAAACGCTACCCGAGCAATCGGGTAGCGTTTTTACTATTATAATATTACTCTTACAATGTGAATCCAGAGTTGAATAGGTTGTCAAGATTTACATCGCTCACTGCTTTGTTAGCCATTTGACCATTCTTCTTGATAGCCTCCTTCAGTTGAGTCTCAGCAGTTTTGGTGTCACCCTTCAAAGATGCGATTACAGCGTGAAGGTAAAGAGCCTCAGCAGACTTATCCTTACCGATTGCCTTATCTGCAGCATCGTATTGGTTAAGCATTGTCAAAGCGATAGCCTTGTTGTAGCCACCAAGTTGCTTAGATGCTGGAGTGTAGTTACCAGTGTATGCTTGGTACAAACTCTTAGTCTTTTTATCAACCTTACCAGCGTGCTTGCCAGCAGCTGCTACGTTGTACATAGCCAAGTATGTAAGTGTCAAGTTCTTGTTTGTGATAGCAGGCTCTACACCAAGCTCAGCAGCTTTGTTGAATGCACCTACAGCATCGTCATATCTAGCAAGTCTTGCGTATGTAACACCCAAGTTGTTGTAAGCTACACCGTCGTTGAACTTCTTAGCAGCATACTCCAATTGACCTACTTGGTGCTTAGCGTTTCTCATAGACTTAGAGTCTGTGATGTGAAGAATCTCTAGAAGAGTAAGCTCCTCACGACGCTCGTTTCTGTTTGCGAAACACTCCATAATCTCCTCATCGCTCTTGCCTACAAGCTCCACGTCGTTCACCATCTTAGTGCGACGAAGTTGTGGCAATACCTCAGTCTCTAGAGCCGAGAATACAGCTGAAAGGTTCTTGATCTCCTCCTCACGCTTAACAGATGAATCGTACAAGCTCAACACTTGAAGAATCAAGTTCTTGTCTTGGATGTTTGAAGCCTCAACCAAAGCCTTGAAACCATCCCAATCCTCACCATAAGAAGATACATCGATAGTAAGACCATACTCCTTAGCGAACTTAGCAATAGCTGCCTTAGCTGACTCAGAACGAGCCTTAGAGAGCTTGTCGTTAAGTTTCTCTGGACCATCTGGAGAAGCATAACCTTGAGCCGAAAGCTTTTGTGTTGCACGGTCGTTCTTGCTGTTCTCCTCGATAAGAGCCTTGAATGCAGCTACACACTCACTCTTAAGAGCCTTAGATGACACTGCAGAGCTGTTGATTGCATACATAACGTTTGACTCCTCAACAGTGTTTGTCACACGTTGGTATCCGCTAGGCATCTTAGTCATAAGATCGATTGGTCTGAAATCTTGTTGTAGGGTGTTGATACCTAGAGCCAAGTTATAGCCACCATCAGCAGCTGACTCATTGCTCTTAAGCTCTGCACCTGTGTTAAGGTTGATAACTGTGAACTCATCCTTACACTTAACCTCTACACGAAGTTGAAGAGTGCTCTTGCGCATCTCTGAAGTGTATGCAAACTCAATATCCTCAGTAGCACCAGTAGTAACAACTTTGTAGTTATCCTCTACCTTAGTTCCTTGATAGAAATAAGGAGTAGCAGCAGCCTCGCCACCATCATACATCAATACAGGAGTAATCTTAACGATTGCATCCTCATCGAAGTAACCATCTGGGAAAGATACAGCAACTGTCGCTGCAACCTTACCATTGTTAAGCACCAAAACCTCTGGTGTGCATTTCACCTCTACCGAGTCAAGGTTCTTAGCCATTTTCTTGAAGCAATTACATCCTGTGAACATCAAAGCTGCCATCAAGAGTGTAAAGCTCAACTTTACTAAATTTTTCATGGGTATTATAGTTATTATATTAAAAAATTGCTTTTCGCAAATATAGACATTTTATTTGAAAAACATGTAGAATAGAGATATAATTTATCTCAATAAATACCACCTAACCTATTATACAAATAGGTATAGGTGGTATTTTATATGATTTGGTATTAAATCACTACTCCTTGTGGCGACGCTCTCTGCGCTCTCCACGATCCTCACGTGGTTTGCGCTCACGCTCTACCCAACCTTCGGGTTTTTGCAACAACGCCTTGCGAGACAACTTCAATTTGCTTGTCTTAGCATCAAAACCGATAAGCTTAACCTCGATTTTGTCGCCCTCCTTAAGCCCTGTCTCATCCATTGTCTCGAATCTCTTGTAGTCAATTTCGGAGATGTGCAACAACGCATCCTTACCTGGCATAATCTCGATGAATGCACCGAATGCTACGATTGAACGCACTGTTCCGTTATACACCTCGCCAACCTCTGGGATTGCAACGATAGCCTTGATGCGTGCGATTGCAGCGTCGATAGCATCCTTGTTCACGCCAAAGATGTCGATGATACCCTTGCTGTCTGCCTCGGTGATTGTGATTGTTGTGGTTGTAGTCTTTTGGATATCTTGGATAATCTTTCCACCAGGGCCGATTACCGCGCCAATCATCTCTTGAGGGATTGTCATCTGTACCAAACGTGGAACGAATGGCTTGTAATCCTCATTTGGTTGAGCTATGCAACCTGTGATTTTGCTTAGGATGTGAAGGCGACCCTTGCGAGCTTGCTCCAATGCAGCAGCCAACACCTCGTACGACAAACCATCAACCTTGATATCCATTTGAGTAGCTGTGATACCCTCAGTAGTACCTGTAACCTTAAAGTCCATATCACCCAAGTGATCCTCGTCACCCAAGATATCAGACAACACTGCCCACTTACCACTCTTCGAGTCCGAGATAAGACCCATAGCGATACCCGACACTGGACGCTTGATTTGAACACCAGCATCCATCAATGCCAAAGTTCCAGCACACACAGTTGCCATAGATGACGAACCGTTAGACTCCAAGATATCCGACACAACACGTATAGCGTAAGGATTCTCAGCAGGAATCATAGATTTAAGACCTCTCCAAGCCAAGTGACCGTGACCAACCTCACGACGGCTAAGACCACGTGCTGCACGAGCATCTCCCGTAGAGAATGGAGGGAAGTTGTAGTGAAGAACGAACTTCTCTGTACCTTGAACCAAAACCTCATCCTTCATCTTTTCGTCCAACTTAGTACCCAAAGTTACAGTTGTTAAAGATTGAGTCTCACCACGAGTAAACACAGCCGAACCGTGCGCAGCTGGCAAGTAGCCTACCTCGCAGCAGATTGGGCGAATCTCGTCAGTCTTACGACCGTCGAGGCGTTGTCCTAGGTCGAGAATCATGTTGCGCATAGCCATCTTCAACACATCGTCGTGGAAGTATTTCTTGATAAGTGTCAATTTCTCTGAAGTCAATTCCTCCTCAGAGTATGATGCGATGTACTCAGCCTCCAAAGCCTCGAATGCCTCTGCACGCTCGTGCTTTTTGGTGCCGCTGGTAGCTATGGCGTAAGCCTTCTCGTATAGTGCCGAAATTACTGCTTGACGAAGCTCCTCGTCGTTTGTCTCGTGGCAATATGTGCGCTTCACATCCTTACCCAACTCTTTTGATAGCTCGATTTGAACCTCGCAGTGTTTCTTGATTTCGTCGTGTGCGAATTTGATAGCTCCGAGCATTACCTCCTCGCTAACCTCCGACATCTCACCCTCAACCATGAGGATATTGTCGATAGTACCACCCACCATGATATCCAAATCCACAGACTCCATTTGCGAGAATGTAGGGTTGATTACGTACTCACCGCCAATGCGAGCTACACGAACCTCCGAAATTGGGCCATTGAATGGGATATCCGACACAGCCAATGCAGCCGATGCTGCAAGTCCAGCCAATGCGTCGGGCTGAATATCTTTGTCTGCCGAGATAAGGTTCACCGTAACGAACACCTCAGCGTGATAATCTGCTGGGAATAGTGGACGCAAAGCGCGGTCGATAAGTCGAGAGACCAAAATCTCTGCATCTCCTGCGCGACCCTCACGCTTCATAAATCCACCTGGGAATCTACCACACGATGCGTACTTCTCTTTGTACTCCACCGATAGCGGCATAAAATCTACATCTGGTTTTGCATCCTTTGCGGCAACTACAGTAGCGAGCAACATCGTGTCGCCCTGCTTTACTACAACCGAGCCATCAGCTTGTTTAGCCAATTTTCCTGTCTCGATCATAATCTCACGACCGTCAGATAGTGTAATGTACTTCTGAACGGGGTTAAATAACGTCATTTCTTCCATAAACTTTTTTATAATTCGTTTCTTTTGTCATCCAAAATAATAAACAGAAAAATAGGGTCGAAGGCAAAAACCTCCAAACCCTATGTCTCTGTTCGAAAGGGATTACTTACGCAAGCCCAACTCTTTGAGGATTGCGCGGTAACGCTCAATCTCATTTACCTTCAAGTACTCCAACATGCTACGACGCTTTCCTACGAGTGTCAAAAGTGCACGTTGAGTTCCGTAGTCGTGACGGTTCTTCTTGAGGTGACCAGTAAGGTGGCTGATACGATAAGTGAACAATGCGATTTGGCTCTCTGGAGAACCTGTGTCAGTTGTAGACTTTCCGTACTTACCAAAAATCTCTTGCTTTTTTTCTGCTGTTAAATAAGCCATTGATATATAAATTTTTAAATTCCACTCTACGACGCATTACCTTACTGAGTAATAACGCCAGAGCGTCCTGCAAAGGTACAACATAAAACCGTAGTAAACAAGCAAGAAACTAAAAAATATTGTTATTAAAAAGTTATTATTTGTGGCAAAGAGTTATAAAAGTAGATTTTTTTATGTAAATTTGTAGCCAAATAGTTGAATTTTATGGTCAAACGTACTGTCACATTTTTTTTACACATCCTCTCTGTCGCACTACTTACGAGCTGCTCGATGGTAGGCGATGATTATCAGAGGGTTCAAAACATCCCGATGCTGGGCACCACGCTCTCCATCATAGCCGACATACACGCCGACTCCATACCCTCACTGCTAGAGGCTATCGAGGAGGTGGATACCCACATGAAGGCGCAGATGTCAATATTCGACCCCAACTCGCTGGTGAGTCGCATAAACAGAGGAGAGACAGATTCGCTCACTGCGGATATGATCTACAATATACGCCTCGCCGACTCCGTTAGTAGAGTGTCGGAAGGGTTCTACGACATAACAGTTATGCCACTCGTAGAAGCGTGGGGATTTGCCCGCAAGGAGGCTGAAGCAGAACCAAATATAGATTCTCTGCTGGAGTTTGTGGGTCACACCAAAATATCTATCAAAGATGGGCGATTGGTCAAAAAAGACCCTCGCATAAAGCTAGACTTCAACTCCATAGCCAAAGGCTACACGGTGGATTGCCTAGCCCAGAGAGTTGCCGATATGGGAGCCACGAACTACCTTGTGGATATTGGCGGCGAGATAAATTGCCAAGGCGTAAACCCCCGAGGCAAAGCGTGGCGAGTGGGTGTCGAGAGCCCCATAGATGGTAATATGAGCGACGGAGAGTACCTCCAAAAGCGAATAGATATTGCGCCCGAGAGCCCACTCAGAGGAGTTGCTACGTCGGGCAATTACAGGCGGTTTTACCTGTCGGAGGATGGTCAAAAAATTGCCCATACCATAAACCCCTCAACGGGTCGTAGCCAAACATCGACGCTGCTTTCTGCCACAGTGCTTGCCTCGTCGTGCGCTTTGGCTGATGCCTACGCCACAATGTTTATGGCAGCGGGAGGTTTCAATGCCATGATTTTGTGCAAGGAGATAGAGGGTATTGAGGTATATTTTATATTTTCGGGCAACGAGAATGTGGAGTACAGAGAGTATATGACACCAGGGCTGGAGTCTATGTTAAGCAAATAAAGTGACAATGAAAAAGGCACTATTTTTATATAACAACGCCGACGAAAAGGCAAAAATAGAGAGACAAGCAGAGTCCATAGAGGCGATTCTGCGTGAGGGAGGGTACGACACCCAGAGATGCACCATAGATTTCAAAGGCGACCAAATCGAGGGGCGTGAGGATTTAGATTTGGTGGTTATAGCTGGAGGCGACGGCTCGGTGAACTATATTGTGAACCTAATGAAACAGTGCGGCTCAAAGGCGGCAATAGGCATAATCCCCGCAGGCACGGCAAATGACTTTGCACACACGCTTGGAATGAGCAGCAACTCCATAAAAGCGGCTCGCCAAATTGCACATGGCGTGGTAGACCACGTGGATTGCGGATATGTGAATGGTCTATATTTTGTCAATATATTTAGCTTTGGGCTATTCACCACCACATCGCAGCGCACCCCCGACAAACTCAAGCGAATGATTGGTCGCTTTGCATACATAATCGAGGGGGTCAAAGAGTTGGAGCGCATGCACAACATGGAACTGCAAGTCAATACCGACAACGACACCATGCGCATCAATGCCCTAATGACCCTAGTGCTCAATGGCCGCACAGCAGGAGGATGGCGTTTGGCTCGCACGGCAAGTGTCACGGATGGCAAGTTTGATTGCTTGATACTCGAAAACCGAAGCTTCATAATATCGATACTCTCAGCGTTTTGGTATCTGCTAGGAGGCAAGCCCGATGCTATAAAACATATACGAACACAAAACATACAGATTTTATCTCCCGAGAATGAACCCACCGATGCCGACGGGCAACAAGGGGTCGATTTCCCTCTCAATATCGAGTGCTTGGCACGAGAACTAAAAGTTATAATCCCAAACCACACAACCTAAAAACTATACATTATGCAACCCCAAAAGATAGTTTCACCCACCACAGCCCTACGCAAAATCTCAATCCTCAAAATCAAGAAGGAGATGAGCGATGTGTCGTTCCTATCCAACGATATGGTCATAACCAACATCACAGCAGAGACAAACTACACCCTCACTCAACCTGTGGCGTTTGATGGATTCTCCGCAATCATAATGATGTGTGGCGAGGTGAGAGTATCTATCGACTTGGAGGAGTATGACGTAAAACCCAGGGACATTGTGGTATTTTCGCCCAAGACAACCATAAAAACCACAAAGTGTACAACCAATGCAGCGGCATACCTCATATCGTTTTCTCGCTCATTCATAGATAATTTACAGATTGATCTCTCGACAACTCTGCCTCTATACATGCGCTTTGGCAAGAACCCCGTGCTGCACCTTTCGCAGGACGATGTGGATGAAATCAGACAACTCTTCCGCCTCATAAAGATAATGCTCAAAAGCGACAAGGAGAAGTATCGCACCGAGATTATCACAACCCTATTCACCACAATGTTCTACATACTCACGGAGCTAAACAACCGTGACACCATAGACCACCAAAGCAAAAAAGGTCGTTGCGAAGTGATTTTCGACGAATTTCTATCGCTTCTCCAAATCCATAGCCGCACGGAGCGCAATGTGAAATTCTATGCCGACAAACTCAATATATCGACAAAATATCTGTCGGCAGTGGTGAAGGATGTGAGCGGCAAAACCGCAGCAAAATGGATTGATGAGTCGGTGATTTTGGAAGCTAAGACCCTATTGGTATATTCGGGGCTCAGTATCCAGGAGATTGCCAACAAGCTCAACTTCTCTACGCAGTCGTTCTTCGGCAAATATTTCAAGCAACACACTGGAATGTCGCCATCTAGATTCAAGCGCAAGGGGTAATTATATATATTAAGTAGGGTAAAATAATTATTGGTGTGTTTTTAAGAGTACTATTGGAGATGAGATTTTTTGCTATTGAATTGAAAATATAGTGGTTCTATACTGAAATTTAATAGTGAAAAATATCGCTTCAAGAGTGCTTTTAAAAATATGGCAATAATTGTTTTACACTACTTATAATAAACGTGAGCTCGGAAATTCACCCTCACGTTGTTTATGGAGCGTCAGCGACTAAGCCCCATCCCAAAGGGAGGGGGTTTGGGGTAAAAATATAATTAACGAAGGGCGAAAATAAGAAAAACCCTTCAATCGCAATAATATACAAAGAAAATCAGGTGGGGTTTTCTTATTTTCGCCCTCACGTTAATTTATATATCTATTACCCTACACTCTAGACCCTTCTCCTTGGCTAACTTCAAAACCCGAGGGAGTGCATAGCTCATATTCTTGAACGACTTTTCGCTATCGTGAAACACCACAATAGAGCCTGCCTCCAGATATTTGGCTACATTATTATAGCACCTTTTGGGGGAGAGTCGAGGGTTGTAATCCCTGGATATTATGCTCCACATTATGAGCTTGAACCGCTGCCCTAGGAGTCGTGATTGCGAAGGGGTAATCTGCCCGTATGGTGGGCGAAATAGATCTGTGTTGAGGGTGTCGTTGGCAAAGTCTACATCCTCCACATACCTCTCCAGACTCATACCCCACCCCTTTTGATGCGAATATGTGTGGTTGCCAATCTTGTGCCCTTCGGCCAAAATCAGCTCATATAGGTCGGGATACATCTCCACATTTTTGCCCAACACAAAAAATGTAGCCTTGGCATTATACTTGCGCAGAGTCGAAAGAATCCACTCCGTGATACCAGGCGTTGGCCCATCATCAAAGGTCAAAAATATTGATGATGAATCCTCAATTTCCCACACCAAGTCGGGGTATATGCGTCGTATTATGCGTGGAGGTTTTAGTCTCATAAAAAGTCATTTACACCTGCAAAATTAGCAAAATTAAAATAAAATCGCTAAATTTGTTGAACATTAGTAGGGTAAAATAATTATTGGTGTGTTTTTAAGAGTACTATTGGAGATGAGATTTTTTGCTATTGAATTGAAAATATAGTGGTTCTATACTGAAATTTAATAGTGAAAAATATCGCTTCAAGAGTGCTTTTAAAAATATGACAATAATTGTTTTACACTACTTAAATCAAATTTGTATGAAACAAATCATAACTCTATTTGTAGCCATAGCAACTATGCTCTCTGTGTCGTGCGATGCGTTGCACACGGTGACTTCCAACAGTGTGACGTCGCAAGGTTCACCATACGAACTAATTGTGGTGTGCGACCAACGCGAATGGGAGGGGGCACTTGGCGATACGCTCAGAGCTATGTTTAGTGCCAATATCCCATACTTGGTGCAAACGGAGCAATATTTTTCGGTGTTCCGTGTCACCACGCAGAGCTACGACAACCTCATACTCAAACACCGCAACATATTTGTGGTGAATGTAAACCCCACAATCCAAGAGCCTGCAATCATAGTGCAGTACAACCAACACGCTACACCACAAATAGTTATGACTATGCAAGGACCTTCGGAGGAGTCACTCACCGCATACGTGACAGAGAACCGAGATATGGTGATGCAGGTACTCGAAAAGGCGGAGCGCGATAGGAATATAGCCTACGGCGAGAAATTCAGCGTCGAGATGCTCGACAAACTCATATACAAAAAATTCGATATAGATATAAACATCCCCCAAGGATACACTCTGCGCAACGACGCAGAGGATTTCGTGTGGCTATCCTACGAATTTCCCACTGCCAGTCAGGGATTGTTTATATATAGCTACCCCTCCGATGGCAATTCATCACTCAAAATGGAGGCTCTGCTCAAAGCTCGCAACAAATATGCGGCACTCATACCTGGACCTTCGGAGGGTTCGTATATGTCTACATATATGGAGGTTGAGCCCGATTACAGGCTATTCCGCCTAGATGGTCGCTTGTGGGCAGAGATGCGTGGATTGTGGAATGTCACGGGTGATTTTATGGGTGGACCTTATGTCAGCTACTCGACAATAGATGTGCGCACGAATCGTGTTCTCACGCTCGACTGCTATGTATACTCACCAAAGCTCGGCAAGCGAAATTTCTTGCGCAGCTTGGAGCATATTCTATATAGCATCAAGATTCCAGCGGAGAGACAGCCCTAACCCTTGCGGATAAGAACTCCTTATATTTGGTCTTAAACTCCTCCGCAAACTCCGAGGTGTCTATTGTGTCGTGCCACTTGGGCAGAGCATCTGCAAATCGGCTAAATACGCCATTTATGATTTTGGCTCTTAACCCAGAGCGTTTCATCGCTGATTCAAAATCGCTACGTGTGAGCCCTTTACATTTACGATTGAGGGTCAAAGGCAACTCCTCGCAATCCATATCCACGTCAAACGAATATATGGGAGAGAGGTTATACAGCCCCTTGTGCGGAGCATAGAGTGCAAAGTCATCATAGCCCATTTGCAAACCTACGACCCATCCAAAAGCTATCTGCTCCCAGAGTGTAAGCACATCTAATTTAGAGACCATCGAACACTCCTCCACAATCTCCACCACCTGCTCATACGACCCATTGGGGCACTCCCCCTCCTCCTCGATTATCAGGCGCATGGTGTCACGCTCCACCTCGGCAGAGTCGGCGCACAAAATGAGTACGCTTTGTGCGAGTTGCGATATTAAATCTCTGTACATTATCCGATTAAGGTTTTAAATAGCTTGCGCCCAGTTTGGCTCACCATCATTGTGTCGTAGAGCAGCTGCGCCTTCTCCTTTGCGTGGTAGCCCGACAACACATTCACAATCAAATCTGCCTCAAAAAGTGGCATAAATCCCAACTCCTTAGCCTTGGAGAATTGGTGATGCGTACCCACAACATCCACCAACCACTGCTTTTCGAGTGGGCTTAGACAGTCGAGTGGTGCCAATAAATCGGACGCAATCTGTCGTCCTATGCTCTGTTGATTTTCGGGCAGTGAGTTGCCATATATCTCTGTTGAACGAGGGCAGCCGATGTCGTGCAGCCACGCTGCGGCCACCAATAGATCAATCTCCATTTCGGGGATTTTCTCGCCTGTGGCAATCAAATAAGTATATATTACTACTTCGTGTGTATGCAAGGTATCTTCTCGCATTCGCTCAGGGTAGCGGCTATAATAACTCAACACAATATTTGCTATCAACTCTTTCATAGTCGTAATTTTCAACAAAGATATAAAAAAATGTTATCTTTGCACAAAATTAAGAGTTTGTTATGGTATTAAGCTACGAAATAATAGTTGTGGGCGCAGGTCACGCAGGGTGCGAAGCGGCCTCGGCAGCGGCGAAGTTGGGGGCTAAAACCCTGCTGCTGACTATGGATATGACCAAGTTTGCCAACATGTCGTGCAACCCTGCTGTGGGTGGTGTTGCCAAGGGGCAAATTGTGCGCGAAATAGATGCTCTGGGTGGCGAGATGGGCATAGTTACCGACCTGAGCACCATACAATTTCGCATGCTCAACCTCAGTAAAGGAGCTGCCATGTGGAGCCCACGTGCGCAGTGCGACAAAGAGCATTTTTCCCAAGAGTGGCGACGCCGATTGGAGAATCAAGAGAACCTATACATCTGGCAAGATAGCGTGGTGGAGATACTCTTCGATAATGGCAAAGTGCGAGGCGTAAAGACACAAATGGGGGTGGAGTTCGCATGTAGCAAACTCATACTCACCAATGGCACATTCCTCAGCGGACTTATGCACTGCGGCGAAGCGCAAGCATTGGGTGGTCGTGCTGGAGATGCCAACTCTGTGGGGGTGACCAAATCACTCACAGATGTGGGCTTTGAGGTGGGGCGCATGAAAACTGGAACGCCTGCAAGGTTGGATGCTCGCACCATAAATTTCGACAAGATAGAGCCTCAATATGGCGATGAGAATCCATCGAAATTCTCATACTCGTCCGAGACCTCGCCAGTCAGTGAACAGATGCCATGTTACTTGGTATACACCTCCGAGGATGTGCACGACACACTCAAAGGGGGATTCTCTCGCTCACCACTTTTCAACGGCACAATCCACGGTATTGGACCACGCTACTGCCCCAGCATCGAGGATAAACTCCGCACCTTTGCCGACAAGAACCAACACCAGCTATTCCTAGAGCCCGAGGGTCGCAATACACACGAATATTACCTAAATGGGTTCTCGTCGTCGCTGCCATGGGAGGTGCAGTGGGAGGCGTTGCACAAAATCGAAGGGTTCGAAAATCTACACATCTACCGCCCAGGCTACGCCATTGAGTATGACTACTTTCCACCCACACAACTAAGCCACTCGCTCGAAACAAAACTCATCGAGGGACTATACTTCGCAGGTCAAATAAATGGAACCACGGGGTATGAGGAGGCTGGAGCACAGGGTCTCATGGCAGGTATAAATGCTGCACTTGCGCTGCGTGGCGAGGAGCCCATAATCCTTTCACGCGACGAGGCATATATCGGAGTTTTGATTGACGACCTTGTGACCAAGGGGGTTGATGAGCCATATAGAATGTTCACCTCACGTGCGGAGTATCGCATACTTCTTCGCCAAGACAACGCCGATATGCGACTCTCGCCCATAGCCGAGCGCATAGGTATGCTATCCCCCAAACGTATTGAGGAGTTTCACACTAAGCGTGACAGGCTCACGGCACTAATGGATATACTCAACAACACAAGCGTAAAACCAGCGCAAGTCGAGGAGTACTTGGTGGGGATAGGGCAATACCCCCTAACCCAAGGCAAGAAGATATCGGATATACTCATTCGCAATGGAGTATCAATAGCAGACCTGTCGGCGTATGTGCCTAAGCTCAAAAGATTTATAAACGACGAGGAGCCCTCGGCAGAGATTATAGAGCAGGCCGAAGTTCAGGTGAAATACAGAGGATACATAGAGCGTGAGCGTGCCATAGCCGACAAGCTACAACGCCTAGAGAATATCTCGATACCTCGTGATTTTGATTACCTTTCGACCCAAGCCCTCACCATAGAGGCTCGCCAAAAGCTCACTCGCATACGCCCTATGACTATTGGTCAAGCGTCTCGCATACCTGGAGTATCGCCTGCGGATGTCAATGTGCTGTTGGTGAAGTTTGGTAGATAGCCACACATACACACAACAAAAAAGTCACCCTAAAAAAGGTGACTTTTGTTTTGGAGTGGGAGTTGAGGGATTCGAACCCCCGACCCTCTGCTTGTAAGGCAGATGCTCTGAACCAGCTGAGCTAAACTCCCAATATGTAATGCGGAATCTCCGACAAAAAAACCACCCAGTAGAGTGGTAAATTGTGTGGGAGTTGAGGGATTCGAACCCCCGACCCTCTGCTTGTAAGGCAGATGCTCTGAACCAGCTGAGCTAAACTCCCGCATTTTGTAACCTTCGTGTGTTAGGAAAAACCCAACCCACTTTGTGTATCGAAAAACTTCGACCACTTGCGCCTGAACAAGGACTTGAACCTAGGACCCCATGATTAACAGTCATGTGCTCTAACCAACTGAGCTATTCAGGCAGAACCTTTGAGAGGTGTTTCTCTCGTTTGGTGGTGCAAATATATGGCGAAAAATTTAATCTGCAAAATTATTTAGCACTTTTTTTGAGAAAAAGTTGTATTTTTGTGTCACTATAATTTTTAAAACATCGCCATATGAAAGCTATTTTGTTGGTCATAAGCCTTTTATTTATCCAAAGTGCCGTTTGGGCACAACCTCTAAAATTTTCTGCCTCCCAGTGGAATTTCGGAACAATTGCCGAGGATGGAGGTGATGTGAGCCACACATTCGAATTCACAAACGCCACCGACAAACCAATTGTCATAACAGATATCAAGACCACATGCGGATGCACAACCCCCCAATACTCCAAGCAACCAATCGCTGCAGGGGCACAATCCACCATCGAGATAACCTACGACCCAATGTATCGTCCAGGAGTATTTTCGCGCGACATCACGATATACACCTCAGCGAGCAACGACCCCATGACAATCAAAATATCGGGAGATGCCACACCTCGCAAATTGAGTGTCGAGAGGCAATACCCCTACATATTGTTGGATGGCGTGCGCATAAGTTCGCTATACTCCCCCCTAGGCAATGTGTCGCCCGACTCACCCCAGCAGGGGCAGTGGGAGGTTATCAACATATCCAAAGAGCGACACTCGATAGATTTTAGGGTCAAAAACGCAGCGTTGTCGCACCTCAAAATCGAAGCTCCCTCTTCACTCGAAGCTGGGGAGAGTGCCGTGGTGAATATCCGCTATGAGCTACCTGCGCAAGGGGGAGTTTATGGCGAACTGAACGACTACGTGGATGGATATGTGGATGGTAAAAAATCGAGGATGCAAATTCGAGTACGAGGTTATGCGGTAGATAATTTCGACCCGTCATCAAAAAAAGGGGTATCGAGAGCTCTTTTTAGTGAAAATTTTATTAACTTTGGCGCGTTTAGTCGCCGTAAAGATAATTTATCCAAAAGATTAACTATCGAAAACAGAGGGACAGAGAGTATTCATATACGAGCTATTGAGTGCCCCGAAGGGGTTGAAGTGGTATCCAAACAGGGCATGGAGATTACTCCAAAGGGTAAACTTAATTTGAGCGTCAATCTTTTGCGAGAAGGCATAGAGCTTGGTTCGATGGTGAAGTATATAACTTTTATACTCAACGACCCCGATCAACCTGTGGTGAGAGTGAAAGTTGTGGGCGAGGTGAGTGAATAATTAAATTTTACCAATTATAAAAACTACAAATACAATGTTTAAAATTTTAGAGAGAAGGGAGATAGCGCAAAATATCTACCTCATGCGAGTAGAGGCACCTCGTGTTGCAAAATCTGCCAAGCCAGGTCAATTTGTGATTGTGCGCTCGGACGAGAGCGGCGAGCGTATTCCACTCACCATTGCCGATTATGATGCTGTCCAAGGATGGGTGACAATCGTGATTCAGACTCTTGGTGTCTCGACCAAAAAAATCTGTTCTAAAGGCGAGGGCGAAATGCTGTCGGACTTTGCGGGTCCACTTGGAGTACCCTCGGAGTTTGTGAGCGAGCCTCTGGATGAGTTGCGCCAAAAACGCATACTCTTCGTAGCTGGTGGAGTGGGTGCAGCACCCGTATACCCACAAGTTAAGTGGTTGCATGAGCATGGTGTCGAGGCAGATGTTATCATCGGAGCTAAAAATAAGGAGCTGCTAATCTACACCGACGAGATGGAGAAGGTGGCATCAAACCTATACATCACCACCGACGATGGTAGCGCAGGCGACAAGGGTTTGGTGACCGAGAAAATCAAGCGACTCATCGAGGAGGATGGCGTGAAGTATGACATGTGCGTGGCTATTGGCCCAATGATTATGATGAAGTTCGTGTCGCTCACCACCAAAGCGTATGAGTTGCCCACGATTGTGTCGCTCAACACACTTATGGTCGATGGCACAGGAATGTGCGGAGCGTGCCGTGTGAGTGTGGGTGGCAAGACTAGATTCACATGCGTGGATGGTCCCGAGTTCGATGGTCACCAAGTAGATTATGACGAGGCTATGCGCCGCCTAGGAATGTATCGCTCCGAGGAGCATCGTGCAGCAGAGATTGCGAGAGAGAGAGAGGAGGGGCACGTATGCCGCATAGGTCTAGACAAGTAATTTTTCACACTCCCCAAACTAAGATTTCAAAAAAATGGCAAATAAAATACCACGCACAGCAGCTCGTGAGCAAGATCCACAACTGCGTGCAACAAATTTCAAGGAGGTGTGCTTCGGCTATAACCTCGAAGAGGCACAACTAGAGGCTTCACGCTGCATTGGGTGCAAGAATCCACGCTGCGTAGGGGCATGCCCCGTAAATATCAATATCCCCGGTTTCGTAAAGGCTATCGAGAGAGGAGAACTTGCGGAGGCTGCTCGCATTATTGGCGAGGATAGTTCGCTACCAAGTATCTGCGGTCGTGTGTGCCCACAAGAGTCGCAATGCGAAGGAAAGTGCATATTGGGCATTAAGGGCGAGAGCGTGTCGATTGGTCAGTTGGAGAGATTCATTGGCGATTGGCAAATTGAGAACGTAGATCGTTCGAATGTCGAGATTACACGCAATGGTCACAAGGTGGCAGTCGTAGGTTCGGGCCCAGCAGGTTTGGCTTGTGCTAGCGACTTGGCGAAGATGGGATATGAGGTGAAGATATTTGAGGCTCTACACAAAGTGGGTGGAGTACTTGTGTATGGAATCCCTGAGTTCCGCCTGCCTAAGGATGCTATTGTGGCTAAGGAGATTGAGGCGGTCAAAGCACTTGGTGTGGAGATTGAGACCAACGTAATTGTGGGTCGCACGGTGACTATCGACTCTCTGATGGATGATGAGGGTTACGAGGCTGTTTTCATCGGTTCGGGAGCTGGACTTCCACGCTTTATGGGTATCCCTGGTGAGAATCTCAATGGTGTGGTCTCGGCAAATGAGTTCCTCACACGTGCTAACCTTATGAAGGCATATGATGCGGAGCACGACACACCTATATATGTAGGTAAGCGAGTAGTTGTCGTGGGTGGCGGAAACGTCGCTATGGATGCTGTGCGCACCGCAAAGCGTTTGGGTGCAGAGTCTACGATTGTATATCGCCGTGGCGAGGCGGAGTTACCAGCTCGATTGGAGGAGGTGCACCACGCTAAGCAGGAGGGAATCCAGTTTGCTATGCTCACAAACCCCAAAGAGATTGTCGGCACGCCCGAGGGATGGGTCAAAAATATCAGCTGCGTGGAGATGGAGCTTGGAGAGCCCGATGCAAGTGGTCGCCGCTCACCTATCGAAAAGGCAGGTTCGGAGTTTGATATAGAGTGTGACGTAGTAATCATGGCTCTCGGTACATCACCCAATCCACTTATCCCCACCACCACCGAGGGTCTCGACACCAATCGTTGGGGGTGTGTAGTGGCAGATGATGCAGGTGCAACATCACGCCAAGGAGTATTCGCAGGAGGCGACGTGGTGACAGGTGCTGCAACAGTAATCCTCGCTATGGGTGCAGGTCGCAAGGCGGCTACGGCTATAGATGAGTATATTATGCAAAAGTAAAGCGTAATTTCACATACAACCAACAATAAATTATCCCGACTAACCTTTAGTGAAAGTTAGTCGGGATAATTGTTTAAATATTAGGGAATCGACCTACATAGGCGAGTAGACCACCTCTATACTACCCTTAGATAGTTTATCGACGAAATCGACACCTATACGATATGATTTGCGACCGCTGCGCAGAGATTTCACCTCCACAGGCTCATCCTTGAGTGTAAGCTTACCATCCTTAGAGGTCACCTCAACCTTCACTTTATTGTTGCCAGTGTTCAAAATCACGGTATTACCCTTGATTTCGTATGCCACATTCACCATTATAGATGTGCCAAATGTCACGGGCTTAGATGCCACAAATTCATCAATTACGGTGATTGTACCCTTGCCGCTCTTGTCGTTAATCATTGTGCGCTCTAGGCTCTTAAGCTCGGGGATTTCGTAGGCCTCTATTAGGTTGAGCTTAGCCATATCCTTACCGCTTTCGAATTTGGTTTTGGTTATCGAACCCTTGAACTCCGCACCCGAAGATTGCAAGGTGTTGTTGATGCGTGGTACGGGGTGACCCCACGAACTACGAGCTGGATTCTTAGGCGAAAATGCTCCTGCGGTGTATGATGGTGCTCCGATGTCGCCCGCCACGATATCTTCGTCCAAGAGGATGAAGTAGCTACCCACATCGTTGTGGTTGTGATTCTCGGCGTTGTGACCACCCTTTATAGCTATGGAGAATTGCTTAGCTTGTGCTCCGCGTGAGATTACGATTCCGCAATCATCAAAATATGTGTACGAAGGGAGCTTGGCCTCGGCTGAGGCTTGTGTATACTCCTTAGCATCACGCCATCCTATGACGGTGAATACCGACTCATCGGGCTTGAAATATGTGGGCTTGCGAGCTCCATAGTGCTTCGCAGAGAGTAGATATGCGAAGTTATCGTTGCCTTCCGCCACCTTGGTCACTCCATCCGAGAATGGTGCGTACCACTTTTTGTGAATCTCGTATGCCGCAGGGAAGTTTCCGATTGCCTCCATCTTCTTGGGATTGTCGAATTTGAAGAGGTCGATTTTGCCATCGGTGTAGTCATACAAAATTTCCGCTAGGTATAGGTAGTGACCAAAGCCATAGTTCCAGTACCCTAGACCCTCCGAGCAATATCCATCCTCGCCAAATCCCGAAATGTAGTACTTCATGCTATTTATCGACGAACCTATTGCACCCAAAATCTCGTCACGGCTCTTAGATGTGGTGATGGTTGTGAGCACCGAACCACTTGTGCAGACTGAGTTCCAGTTACTTGTTCCACGAATCCAGGTGTTGTCCTTTGGGGTTTTGCCCGAGCAGCTGTTGAGGTATGACTCTATGACTCTGTGGCGAAGCTTTGCCTCGATTTCGCTAACCAATGCAGGGTTGAGTTTCTTGCGGATGTTGGCATCGTTAATCACCAACGATAATATCAATCCAAATTTGCGAGCTCCCAAATCTACGGTCACTCTACGACCCTCCAATACGCCATTATCTTTGTCGTCGTGGTTGGGGTGTACCCACGATTTCATGTCGAGTATCGCACGGCAATACAACTCAATTTGAGGTATATAGCGGCTGTCCGCTAGCAGATACTCTGCCAATAGGAACTTCTCCAGCTTATCCATAGTGCGATAGTACCTAGGTTTGTATATGGCACGATTACCCTCCTTGTTGGCACGGCGATATATCTCATCCGAGATTGGTACTTCGGGTTGTGCATTAGCAAATTCCGCGACCTCTTTGAGCAGAGCCTTGCCATCTGCGCTAGCTGCTATGCCACCCCAATACTTGCGGTTTGTGAATTGTGGGAATGGAGTGTAGGGGTCTTTGCCCACCACCTTGTCGAGCATTTCGAGCTGCGCAGCCGAGGGGTATACCTCGCCACTAGTAGCTTTGCTTAGATATGCTTTGATATCTAGATTTGCCGCCATTGCAGGGCAGATTGTGGTGACTGCACATAGGATTGCCAGCACCACTAATTTCATGATTTTAATCTTCATAGTATTAAAGTTAGGTTGTTTTACACTACTTAGTGCCACAAATATAAGCTGAATTCAACCTGCAAATGCAACTGAATTCATATTAATAATTTGTTTAAATTTTTCATTTGGTGTGAGGTATCCGAGTCTTTTACGAGGA
>JBCQUV010000012.1:0-45613 GCA_047173765.1 Rikenellaceae bacterium | reverse complement strand
GAGGTTAAAAACAATAGCCATAATTTACACTTTTTAATCCTGTGCAAAATTATGGCTATTGGGTGTGCAAGTCAATGCGTTTTCGTGGAGACGGTTACCGTAATTAACTCTATATTATTCGCTCCTCAATAATCTGAAATGCACGTGCCCCCTCGATAATTAGTGGGTTGTCTTGGTGGAAGAATATCACGCCATTTACGGGTGCCAATATCTGCTCACGTAGCGATGCGTCGTATGGATCGACAACCTCAGCCAACAGGTCGCCCGCCTTGACACTCTGCTGCGCACGTTTGAGTTTGTGGAGTATGCCCGATGTTGTGGTGCGAACTGTGACAATATCGGCATCTTCGATAGTTTGAGCCAAGAATCCTGGGCGTACAGATATATTCAGCGCACCGATGCTCACCATAAATCTTAGTAGTGCATCTATGGCATTATCCACGCTCGTGTCATCCAATTTGGCGGTGTGACCCGTGTACAACGAAAACGCCTTGGTCTCCCATATTTGCCAATTGTAGTTCAGTAGGGTAGTCTCGTATGGGACTACATCCTTCAAATATACGTATGGCAGACCGAAGTAGTTTGCCTCGTGCTCTGGCTGAAATCCAGTTTTGAGCATCCTCACGTGCGGAATAAAACCTCCAGGAATGTAGTAGCTCGCCAATTGTATTCCATACTCATAATCCTTGACACTCTCGAATATCGCAGCAGCTATGCGCTGTGTGGTTTCACCCTTGTCATATCCTGGGAACATACGATTGATATCGGTGTTGTCCATTGTCCAAAAGCGTTTGCCAAGGTTCATCGAAAAGTGGTTTGCCGAAGGTATAACCAAAATTTCGTAGCCCGAAACCAAAGCACCCTCAGCCTCCAACGCCGTGAGTCTCTTGACCAATGATGCACAGGTGTACAACTGCTCAATTTCGTCACCACGAATAGCACCCACAACAGCCAAACATTTCTCTCCCTCGCCAAAGCGATATCCATATATTTTAAAGTCATCACGATATGGTGAGGACATCTTAAAAAGTAGGTCTTTTTTCATTTACTCAAATTTATGTACACGTGCAAGCAACGACCCATCATACACCACGGGATAGGCACGAATTGTGAATAGATAACCATCAGCAGGAGAGAGCACATTGTGCAACACCTCGCCCGAAAGTGGATTGACAATTGTTCCAAGAGATTCATTCTTAGCTACCATAGCCGATGTCTTTAGCTCGGTGAGGAATATTCCCGAAGCCTCAGCGTTTACGAACTCCACCTTGTCGCCAACCGACAATATGCCCTCTGCCAAAACAGAGCGGTCTACATCGCCACGCCACATATCCATATCATGTAATAGATTTAGGATTCCCTCGACTAAGTTGTTGCCCATAGAGTGATTTATGCGCATGCCCACACCCATCTCGACCACCAAACATGGTGTGCCAGTGGAGTTTAGTGAGTGGGCAAGAGTAGCTTCCAACACCGTAGCGGCATCGTGTACCCATATAAAATCTACACCCAAGAGCTGCGATTTGGGAACGAGAGTCTCGGCTGCGGAGATATTGATTCTCACCTGTGGCATCTCACGCAGGAAGATATTGCTGGAGTGAATATCAATAACCATATCGGCACCCTTCAAATCTTCGAGGATATGGTGTGCCACACTCTCTGCCATCACACCCTCCTTGTCGCCAGGGAATATACGATTCATGTCGAGATCGAAACCTGGTATTCCACGCGAAATAGTATCTATTCCGAGTGGATTCAGGGCAGGGTATATCTCAACCGTGCCATCCAATTTATCTAAGTTCGCTTGCAGGAGTTGTCCCAATTTGAAACATACGTATTGCCCCTCCAGCTCGTCGCCGTGCGTACCTGTAACGATACAAACTCGCTTGGACGATACGCCCGAGCTTATTGAATTTTTCCTTATAAGTATCTGCTCATCAATGGGTAGAGCGACTGATACCACCTCTTTAATCATATATTATTACCTTCAAAAATTTACCTAAAAAATCTCTGTCACAACAACCTTCACCTCGGTCGTGTGAAACACCGCTCCACCACGATGGATACCTCGCGATACGGAGCAATCCCCTGCATCACGTCCGTGAGCAAGCTTTATATATCCACTCTCCACTCTGTTGTTGTGCGTAGGATCTACACCATACCACACCCCCTCACTATACACTTCGCACCAAGCGTGAGTTTCGCCTGTGCCAATAACCAATCCAGCAACGTATCTCGATTTTATGCCTCTATCACGTAGTAAAGATATTAAAAGATGGGCAAAATCTTGACACACTCCGCTTTTAATCGAAAAACTCTCTGCCGCAGAGCTCTCCGCAGAGGTCACTCCAGGTATGTAGCTCATATTGGAGTGTAGTCTTTGGGATAGCTCAAGAGCTTGTTCTAATGGGCTCCCCGATTTGGGCGTTGTTGCACCAAACTCCGAAATCTCGGCACTAGGCTGAGTCTTGGAGGTGAATGCACGATATATAGGTTTTGGAGCAGAGTCTGCAATTCGGTACTCTTCGCACTCCACCACACCATTGGTAGCCACCACAAATATATCGTGAGGCGAAATCATAGAGCCATACAAAATTTTGTTGCCAAATACATCGACTCCACTATTGGTTGTCGTAGAGGTGAGCAGATCTATATGTTGTTCTAGAATAGTTGTGCCGCAATCCTCACGAGGTTGGCACCTCAAAAGGAAGTGGTGGTCGAAGATTAAATCCTCGTAGCGCACAACGGTTTTGTAGCTATAACGATACCTGCCCATAACACACTAGAGTAGAATTAGTGTGTTGATATATCCTAGCAAAGTATCCTTATACCCAACAGTAGGGTCTGAATATTTATCCTCTGTGATGAGCTCATCCAAACGCTCTAGTGTCTTTTCATCTGCCACTAACTCCATTCGTGAGATATACTCTCGGAGTTTGAGGTATGCCTCCTCTATGCGGAAGAATGGGTAGTTGAAACGTATGTGCAGGTCTAGATTCTCTACTATTTTGCCTATTTTCAACATCGTGCGTATGCGCTTGTCGAAAACTCGCTCGTCCACTGAACCGAAGAATGCCAACATATGGTCGGTAACAGGTTGAAGTTGAGTGATGTTTTTCTCGTTTGTAGCAGCGCACTCGTTGAGCAGTGCTTGTGACATTTGGATATATGACAACGACTCACTTGTGATGTCGTGGCGCAAAAATATTGCATTGTCGCCAGCCAATGAAAGGCTTGTGGCAATTGAACAAATATTCTCGGGGTCGTATAGTTGTGATAGCTGAAAATCGGGCGTAGTATCACCACCCACACCCAAGCATGTGTAGTATTCGTGCAAATCTGTGGTGTCGCCATCGAGAACCTTGTCGTAGTAGCGACGCAAAAGGTGAAGGCTGATGTATACTCGCTCAGCGTAGCGACCCAACCAGTAAAGTCTATTTGCCTTGTCGGCAGTGATTACAGTGCAAACCATTGTAAAAAAGTGTGTTATATTGTGTTATTATTATTCGCTAAGTATCCATGTGTCTTTGAATCCACCGCCTTGTGATGAGTTCACGATAAATGAACCCTCTATGCGTGAGAATCGTGTGAGTCCACTTTTCCACACCTTTGTCTCCTTGCCCGAGATTACAAATACTCGAAGGTCTGCCTTGCGCTCGATTGTGCCAGTGCCATCCTCGGTGAGTATCTCCATATCTTTGAAGTCTATGACCTCTTGAGCTATCCATCTGCGAGGTTGCTCCACGATTAAATCCTTTAGCTCTGTCAATTTTTCGGGGGTTAAATCTCTACCAAACACAACTCCATAACCACCTGCCTCGCTCACATCTTTGATTACTAGCTTCTCGATGTTCGAGAGTATGTAGTTGTAATCATCCTTGTAGTAGGGTAGGTATGTGGGTGCATTTTGCAATATTGGGTCTTCGTTCAGGTAGTATTTCACCATCATTGGCACAAAATAGTATGTACCCTTATCATCTGCCACGCCGTTTCCTGGGGTGTTGATAATCGCAACATTGCCTTTGGCATAAGCTCGCATCAAGTTAGGTATGCCCAACATAGACGACGGCTCGAAACACAGAGGGTCTAGGTATTCGTCAGACACACGGCGGTATAGAGCACCCACGGGCTGACGCTTGTTGTGCAGACCATAGTAGTACAATTTGTCATCCTCCACCACCAAGTCGCCTGGGAATGCCAACACAGAGCCCGTCTTTTCTGCTAAGTATGAGTGTTCGAAGAAAGCCGAGTTGTAGCGACCTGGGGTGAGGATAACATTTAGTCCACCTCCAACATTCACACTATCCATCATCTCTTTGAGCAGTGTGCTGTAGTTGCGGTTGTCTGCCACTGCATTCTTTTTGAATGTCTCGGGCGATACTTTGCGGGTTATGATGCGTGCAATCATAGGGTATGATGCACCTGAAGGTATGCGGAGGTTATCCTCCAATACATACCACTCGCCAGTTTTGGCCTGCACCAAGTCAATACCCGAAATGTGCGAATATACATTTTGCGATGGGTCTATGCCCTCGCATTGTGGCAAGTAATCCTTCGATGAGTATATAAACTCTTTGGGTATTACTCCATCTTTAATGATGTTTTTGTCGTGATATATATCATACAAAAACATATTGAGAGCATTCACACGCTGAACGAGTCCAGCCTCCAACATATCCCAATCCGCTTTGGTAATCACACGAGCGATGGAATCGAATGGGAATAACTGCTCGTTGAATACTCCATTTTTGTAGACTCCAAATTTTACTCCAAATCTCTCCATCCACTTGTTTACCGTCTCTTTGCTCTCAATTAAACGTTTCATAAACTATAATATTAAAAAATTAAAATTTCATACACTTCGGGTATAAACCTATATTTCATCCACAAAAATACAACCATGACGCAAGAAATATATATAATGAAAGTCACGAGATTTTTATTCAATTTTTTTAATATCAATCTGTAAGTAAAACCCTCAATTTGGTTTTAATTATTAATATTTACATAGCTAAAATGTGTGAAATGTTTAACACAATATATTTTTAATATAAAAAGGCTCGACATTATGCCGAGCCTTTTTGTGTATGAAAACGAAACTATATATTATAATTTCTCAATATATACGTAGTATGCAGGGTGAATAGCTCCCTTGCTGTCGAGCAACTCCGCTTGGAAATCGAACTTGCCCTCGGGTAGTTTGCATGTGAATGAAATCTCCTTGTCGCCAGCCTTTATATCCTCCTTCTTAGCGATTCCAGCGATATACATTTGTGCCGTCACGAAATCATCCTTAGTCGCAGCTGGAGCCGATCTCGCAAGCTCAATAGGCTTTGGCAAAGCATCCACCTTGTCGTTGATAGCAAGTCCACTCTCGCGAGGGAAGCGGCATAGAGAGATTTTGTACTCAGCCGTTTCGAGGATTTGAACTTTCCAGTAACCAGTAGCCTCATTAGCAGTAAGGACATTTGATTGATCCCACACGCCCTTGTAGTTTCCGATATGCAGGTCGTGAGAGCAGATCTTCACTGGGTTCTCCTTGGGTGAGCCAACATGGATGTAACCATATCTCTCATCAACTCTGTCATTGAAGAATGAGTCCCACCATCTCTCGTAACCCTCCATTAGGCGAGCCACAACTTCGGGGTGTTGATCCGCAACGTTGTTCTTTTGAGCCTTATCTTTTTTGATGTCGTATAGTTTTGTTCCGTTCAATAGACGCCAGTTGTCATCCATCACAGCGTAGCTTCTGTACTTAATCAAGTTTTGTTGGCGTTGAGTATCCATATATAGTATGCGGTTTTCCCACTTAGGATTCTCCTCCGTCAAAAGAGGTTTCAAGCTCTTGCCATCCAACGGTTTAACAGGCGAGAAATCCAAATCCAAAAGGTCTACGAATGTAGGCAACAAGTCGTAGTGAGCAACCAAGTTATCTATATCCTTTCCACCCGTGAGATTGCCATCTTTCCAGCGCATAATGAATGGTACACAGTGTCCACCCTCAGTGATACTACCTTTACCTCCGCTCATACCATCGTTAAATGCCTTTGCTCCAGCCGAAGTACCATTGTCGGTGGTGAAGATTAGGATTGTGTTGTCGGCGATTCCTAGCTTTTTGAGGTGATCCTCCATGCGATTGAAGTTGTCGTCGATGTTCGAAATCATACCATAGAATCTGCGCAGACCATCGTTGATTGGCTCTCCATTGATTTGCGTATCTTTGTAGATGTTGTAGTAGCTCTCTGGCACATTGTATGGACCGTGAGGAGCGTTAGTCGATAGATATACAAAGAATGGTCTATCTTGGTTTTTGGTGATGAAATCCATAGCGTTGTCGAAGAACACATCTGTGCAATATCCCTCATACTTTTGAGGTACGCCATTGTGCATATATGTGTCGTCAAAGTAATCATTCATCCAATAATCAGGAGCTTGACCCACGCCACCACCTCCGTGGCATATAACTTCGCTAAATCCTCTATCCTCTGGGCGGTTAGGGTAGTTGTCACCCAAGTGCCATTTGCCATACATGGCGTTGGTATATCCATTTTGAGCCAACACTTGTGGTAGTAGAACCTCATCATTGAACACAATAGAGCGACCCGCAATAGTGTGGAATACATTTACACGATTACAGTGGCGACCAGTCATAATCGAAGAGCGAGTAGGCGCAGATGTCGTAGAAACGTGGTAGTTGTCTAAGCGAATAGCATCGTCATGGAACTTATCAATATTGGGAGTTTTGATGTATGGATTACCAATACATCCCAAATCACCCTTGCCTTGGTCGTCGGTGATGATAAAGACGATGTTAGGTTTCTGTTTCTCACCATCTTTGGCGGCACTCTTTTTGGGTGCTGCAATAGCAGCTGTAGAGGGTAACAATACAGCTGCTGTTAATGGATAAAATAGTTTTGAGTTCATTATATTTTTACTTTTTTTTCTTTTCTACAATAGGAAGCTGTGGTTGATCCCACATGCGGAATGGGTCTTCGTATGCTTTCATCTGTGCCAGAAGCAAATCCTCCATATGTTTGCGAATATCTGCGTATTTGGGGTCGTCAGCCAAGTTGCGCTCCATAGCACCCGATTTTCCGTGCTCTGCGAGGTACTCGTGTGGATTCTCTTTAAGGTTGAATAGTTGAGTTTCGCGAATGTATCCATCCAACAAATCATACTTGATAAGTTTCCAGTCGCCCTCTACTACACTACGCATACCGGGTTTAGTTCCTCCGCAATATACACCATACATCACATCACGCATACTCTCTTGCTTACCCTCCAACACTGGGCGGAAACTCATACCCTCGACAGTCTCGGGGATTGGAATACCAGCCAAATCACAAATCGTTGGGAATATATCTAGCAAGTAAACATCGCCATCTGCACGAGAGCCAGCCTTGATGCCTGGGCCCTTGATAATCATCGGAACTCTCCAAGTGTGCTCATACAAGTTTTGCTTACCCATGAGTCCGTGGCGACCAATTGATATTCCGTGGTCGGCAGTATATATAATATAGGTGTTGTCCAATTCGCCCATAGCCTCCAACTTAGCGAGTACCTTACCTAGTTGAATATCGATGTTTTCCGAACAAGCATATTCACGACCAACCTCATTTTTGATTGTTTGCTCGTCACGATTTTTCCACACTCCACTAACATTTACCTCATCACGAAGGTCAGGATGCCCATGATGGAATGGATGTGCTAACAGGTAGTTGTCAGGTAGTGCTACTTTTGGTGTAGACGCTGGTAAAGTCGATTTGTCAGTGTGGTTTACTGCACCATACTTTTCTAATAGTTCGGGTGTACCATTACGAATGTCGTGAGGGTGAGAGAATCCGAAATAGATCATAAATGGATCTTTCTCTTTACTAGCCTCGCGACTCTCCAGATACTCCAACACATGTTTTGCATGCCAAGCACTTCCTCCCTCTTCGGTGCCCATGCGCTTCACTGCCTCGTGAACAATCGAGAATTGTTTATTTGCAGCAGCATAAGAGTTGCCCTTTTTGCATGTACGCATGGTTTTGTATCCTGCACGGTTGAACGTTGCACCGATTGTCATAGTATCTATGCAAGTGTCGGCCACCGTATTAGTCGATGGTGAACCAGCACTCGCAGGCAAGTGCCATACTGTTCGACCACTCATGATTTGGTGGCGAGAAGGTGTACTAACAGCTCCATTCATAGAACCCATGTGGCGAGCAGCATCCAACACCATACCCTCCTTAGCTAGGCGGTCTAGGTTTGGAGTCTCAAGAATTGAGTTGGGGTTGTACATCTGCAAATCAAATGGAGATTGATCATCCACGAGTACAAACAAGATGTTTGGTCGCTTGCCCTTTTTTGGTGCATCATTCTTTTTGCCCGACACGAAGAATCCGATACCGAGCATACCAACAAGGAGTGGTCTTGGTAAGTAGTTCATATTTTTTAAGTTTGATTAGTTTCTCCTACAAAAATATGAATTTTTTTCAATAAAACAAAGATTTTTACCGCTTTAAGTAGGGTAAAATAATTATTGGTGTGTTTTTAAGAGTGCTATTGGAGATGAGATTTTTTGCTATTGAATTGAAAATATAGTGGTTCTATACAGAAATTTAATAGTGAAAAATATCGCTCCAAGAGTGCTATTAAAAATATGACAATAATTGTTTTACACTACTTATATCTGCTTGCGAAGTCGAGCGACGGGGATAGATAGCATCTCTCTATATTTGGCTACCGTGCGACGAGCTATGTGATAACCCTTGGAATTGAGTATATCCATTAGTGTTTCGTCGGTGAGAGGCTTGCGCTTATTCTCCTCGTCAATGCACTTTTGCAATATCTTTTTAATTTCGTAGCTCGACACCTCTTCGCCCGAATCGGTCTGCATAGCCTCCGAGAACAGCGATTTTAGTAGGATTATCCCAAACTGAGTCTGCACGTATTTACTATTTACCACACGCGAAATAGTCGATACATCTAACCCTGTGCGGTCGGCTATATCCTTTAGAATCATGGGTCTAAGCTTGCACTCATCGCCATCCTTGAAGTACTCTATTTGGTAATTCAAAATCTCTTGCATCGTGCGCATTAGTGTATCTTGCCTCTGTTTGATTGCCGATATAAACCACTTTGCAGAGTCTATTTTGCTCTTTACGAATTGCAATGCCTCCTTATCGGACTCTTCCTTGATTTTGCCATCATGCCCCACCATGCTACGTATCATCTCGATATATTTGCGACTAATTTTCACATCGGGTATGTTCGATGAATTTAGCGACAGGTCAAATTGTCCCTCTTGGTAGCTCAATATGAAATCGGGAATTATATATGGTGTAGTGTCCGTACCCCCTTCTGCATACATATTGCTTGGCTTTGGAGTGAGGTGCCTAATCTCTGCTATCACCTCACGGAACTCATCCTCCGTGATTTGTAGGCGTTGCATTAGCTTTTCGTAGTGCTTTTTGGCAAATTCGTCGAAGTGCGAAAAGAGTAGTTTGCGAGCTATGCGTTGCGAGCGATTGAGGTGAGGCATCTGGTCAAATTGCAGTACCAAACACTCCTGCAAATTGCGTGCTCCCACCCCCGTAGGCTCCATTTGCTGCACAATTTTGAGCACACTCTCCAATTCGTCGGTGGATACATCCATGCTCAACATAAATGCAATATCATCACTCAGCGAGACTAAATCCCTGCGCAAGTAACCATCTTCATCGAGGCTGCCTACCAAAAATTGGGCTATAGTAAACTCCCTCTCCGAGAGATTTCTATAACCTAGCTGCTCTAGTAAAAACTCTTGCAATGTACGCCCGCCCGACAAAAAAACAGGTCTCTGCTTTTCATCTTTGGAGTAGTTATTTATTCTGCTTTTGTAGGATGGAGTGTCATCCTCACGGAGATATTCCTCTACGGATATTTGTTGAGGTTCGTCGTTTTCGTCACTCGTGGGCTGTTGCTCCTCGAGTACGATATTATTCTCTACCTCCTGCTTGATTCGCTGCTCAAGTTGCAACGTAGGCAACTCAAGCAGCTTAATCATCTGTATTTGTTGTGGTGAGAGCCTTTGACTAAGGCTCAACATCTGTCTTTGACTTATTGACATATCGAAAGTGAGCTTATGAAAAAAATGTGTAAAAATGAACCCTTCGATTCCAACCCACTCTTGTAAATGGCAGAGGTTAATTAAAACTCTGCATTCTTTGGTGTACGAGGGAATGGTATCACATCACGTATGTTTGCCATACCTGTGACAAACAACAGCAATCTCTCAAATCCCAAACCAAATCCTGAGTGAGGAGCCGAACCCCAACGGCGAGTATCCAAGTACCACCATACATCCTCCTCTTTCATTCCTAACTCCCTAACTCTTGCAGAAAGTTTGCCAAAATCAGCCTCACGCTCCGAACCGCCTATTATCTCGCCGATTTTTGGGAACAACACATCCATCGCTCTCACGGTCTTGCCATCCTCGTTTTGCTTCATATAGAACGACTTAATCTCCTTTGGGTAGTTAATCAAGATAACTGGCTTTTTGAAGTGCTCCTCCACCAAATACCTCTCGTGCTCCGACTGCAAATCGCAGCCCCAATCCACTGGGAACTCAAACTTCTTGCCCGAAGCCTTCAATATCTCGACTCCCTCGGTGTATGGCAAGCGTACAAACTCGTTGCTCACTACAAACTCCAAACGCTCGATAAGCTCCTTGTCCCACATCTTGTTCATGAACTCCAAATCCTCACGGCAGTTGTCGAGTGCATATTTAATAAGGTATTTCAAGAAATCCTCCGCCAACTCCATATTGTCCTCCAATTCGTAGAACGCCATCTCGGGCTCAATCATCCAAAACTCTGCCAAGTGACGAGGTGTGTTTGAGTTCTCGGCACGGAATGTAGGACCAAAGGTGTAGATTTGCCCCAATGACAATGCACCAAGCTCACCCTCCAACTGACCCGACACCGTGAGGTTACAAGCCTTGCCAAAAAAGTCTTGAGAGTAATCTACTGCTCCATCCTCTGTGCGAGGTGGGTTGCTCATGTCGAGTGTCGATACGTTGAACATCTGCCCTGCACCCTCACAATCCGAAGCTGTGATGATAGGTGTGTGGAGATAGTAAAATCCCTTAGCATTGAAATATTGATGAATAGCAAAAGCCATAGCGTGACGAATACGCAACACCGCTCCAAATGTGTTGGTGCGAGGGCGCAAATATGCTATATCACGCAGGAACTCCAATGAGTGACCCTTCTTTTGTAGAGGGTACGACTCTGGGTCTGCTGCGCCATACAACTCCATGCCTTTAGCTTGAATCTCGACACCTTGACCAGCACCCATAGATGCTACCAATGTGCCATCTACCCTAACGCAAGCACCTGTAGTGATACTTTTGAGCAGAGCCTCATCGAAATTTGCGAGGTCTACAACGACCTGGATATTAGACGCACATGAACCATCGTTTAGTGCTATAAATGCTACATTTTTGTTTCCTCGCTTAGTTCTAACCCAACCTTTGACGGTTATATCTGCATTGGTAGCCTCCATTTTGAGCACCTCTGCTATTCTTGGACTTTTCATAAAATATATTCTAAAATCTGTTTATTTCGCAAAGTTAATAAAAATTGTTATAAACTCTCAATTTTTTACCTACAAATTGTTACTCTTTTGTGGGTGTAGCCTCTTGCTTGGGCGTTGATTGACCCTCCCCACTCTTTGATTTGCGCTTTTTATTGAACCTGCGTTTCTTGGGTTTTTGCTCTGTGGTCTCGGCTTTTGACTCGCTGCCATCCGCAGGTTTTGGGGTGGTGCTTTTGGGCTTTCGCTTATTGTTATTTCTGCTGCCTCCTCTGCTATCTCTTGCTACGGGAGCTTTGGGGTTGTACACTGGAGGTGCTCCCACCTCTTCGGGTAGTTCGAGTTGTTTTATGGACTTCTCGATAAACTCCTCTATGCGGTGAAATTTGCCCTGCTCCTTCTCGCTTACGAATGTTATGGCTACTCCTGTGGCACTTGCACGACCAGTGCGACCTATGCGGTGTATGTAATCCTCGGGGTCGTGGGGCACGTCGTAGTTTATCACCATACCGATGTCTGTAATGTCGATTCCTCGAGCCACGATATCGGTAGCCACCAATATATTAATCTTATTGTTCTTGAACGCCAACATCACCTCTTCACGCTTGGCTTGGTCTAGGTCGGAGTGCATGGCGCCCACGTTGAGCTTCACGCGCTTGAATTGATATGCCAAATCCTTCACCTTTAGTTTCGATGATGAGAAGATTATGGTTTTAGCCTCGGTTGGCGTCTCAAACAATTTGCTTATGATGCCCAACTTCTGTGACTCGTAGCATACATATATACCTTGGTCAATAGACTCATTAGGTTTCGAAATTGCGATGTTTATCTCTTGTGGCGAGCGCAAAATTTGTTTAGAGAGTTGGCGAATTTTGGGAGGTAGGGTAGCTGAGAATAGTATTGTTTGACGCTCGGTGGATAGTTTTTGCACCACCCTCATTATGTCGTCAAAGAATCCCATATCCAACATTCTATCCGCCTCGTCGAGTATAAAGTGTTTCACACCCGAAAAATCTACTCCACCCTCCAAATGAGCCAATAATCGCCCTGGAGTAGCCACCACAATATCCGCACCGCTATTCATTCCCTTGCGCTGCACATCCCATGTTTTGCCGTCGCCACCACCATACACAACCGTAGTTGATATTGGCAAGTAGTAGGAAAAACCCTGCAACTGCGTATCAATCTGCATGGCCAACTCACGCGTAGGAACCATGATTATAGCCTTAATCTTCGACTCCTCGTATGTGCCATCCGCACGACCATCCATCAACATGCTAAGCAGCGGTAGGGCATAGGCTGCAGTTTTACCTGTACCTGTTTGGGCACAACCAATAAGGTCGTCACCCGAAAGTATAACTGGGATTGTTGCCTCCTGCACGGGTGTCATCTCACCAAATCCCATCTCATCTATGGCGTCCAATACGTCATAGTCTAAATCTAATTCATCAAAATACATCTTCTTCTTCTTTACTATTTCCCTACGACTTCGCCCATGAGCGTAGCCGAAGAGCAAGAGGTGATTTTTACTGTAACGTAGTCACCTACTTTAATGTCGTGGCGGTCAAACACCACCACTTTGTTTTGCGAAGTGCGACCAAACATCTGCTCGGCACTTCTTTTTGATTCGCCCTCGACCAACACTTCGAACTCCTTGCCCACATTGCGAGCGTTACTCTCAGCCGAAAGCTGAGTTTGGAGATTTATAATCTCTGTGAGGCGAACTGTCTTTGCCTCCTCCGAGATGTCGTCTGGCAAATTCTCCGATGCGAAAGTTCCTGGTCGCTCCGAGTATTTGAACATAAAGGCGTATTCGTAACCCACCTCTCGCATCAGAGACAAAGTTTGCTCATGCTCCTCTATTGTTTCGCCCGAAAATCCAGCGATAATATCGGTAGATATTGCGCACTCTGGCATGTGTCGTCTAATAGCCTCGACTCTGCCCAAATACCACTCTCTCGAATATTTGCGTTTCATCCTATCCAACATCGAAGTTGCTCCCGATTGCGCTGGGAGGTGTATGGCACGGCAAATATTGGGATACTTAGCCATTGTTGCGAGCAGAGAATCGCTCATATCTTTGGGGTGTGAAGTGGCGAATCTAACTCTTAGGAGTGGTGACACCTCCGCCACCAAAGCCATAAGTTCGGGGAATCCGACCTCTTCGCTTTTGTATGAGTTTACGTTCTGACCCAAAAGTGTAACTTCACGGTATCCATTATTAAATAGTTCTCTCACCTCCGCAACGATACTTTGTGCATCACGGCTCCTCTCACGACCACGAGTGTATGGTACAACGCAATATGAGCAGAAATTGTTGCATCCTCTCATAATTGCCACATAGGCACTCACTCCATTTTTGTCGAGACGAACGGGCGAAATTTCTGCATAAGTCTCCTCTGCCGACAACATCACATTCACCCCCTTGTCGCCACCCTCGGCAGCACGAAGTAGTGTGGGTAAATCTCTATATGAGTCGGGACCCGCCACGATATCTACCGCGTCTTGACCCTCGAAGAGTTTCTCTTTGAGTCTCTCGGCCATGCAACCGATGATGCCTATAATGAGTGATTTTTTGGCACGACGCAGGCGGCGCATCTCCACCAAGCGACCCCAAATTCTCTGTTCTGCATTGTCGCGAATAGAGCAAGTGTTAATAAGTATTACATCAGCCTCCTCGATTTTGGTGCTGTACACATATCCCTCTTTTTGGAGAATTGAGACAACGATTTCGCTATCTCCAGAGTTCATTTGGCAACCGTAAGTCTCTATGAATATGCGTTTGCCATTGCCCATCGTGGGGCGTAAATTATTTAAAATCATATATGGGTATTTCTCTTTGGCAAAGGTAGTTATTTTATGGTTAAGAAACAACCGATATTACTATATATTATCTCTTTGTTGTCGTCCCATTTTTAAAATTGATAGGGCGAAATTGCTGTATTTAGAAAAAAAACACTATATTTGTATATCTAAACAACTTAATTTTTGATATGATTGTAACATATTTGTGCTCTATATTGCTCTTAATCATCGCTTATTTGCTTGGTTCAATTCCAAATGCTGTGTGGATTGGTAAGAAGTATTATGGGGTTGATGTTCGCGAACATGGTAGCAAAAACGCAGGTTCGACAAATGTACTTAGGGTGCTTGGGCGCAGGGCTGCATTACCTGTTTTTGCGCTCGATATTTTCAAGGGATTTGTGGCGGTTACACTCATTCGCCTATTGGGTTATTTGCCTGATGTCTCTATTGCTTGGATTGATAGTTTAAGTATCGTTGCGGTATTTGTTGTGATACTAGGTCACATATTCCCTATATTTGCAGATTTCAAGGGTGGCAAGGGTGTTGCTACATTGGTGGGAGCTGTGATTGGAATCAATCCTCCGATAGTTTTGTTGTGCCTTGGTGTGTGGTTCGTGGTGTTTGTGTTGTCGCACTATGTGTCGCTTTCATCTATGATTGCAGGTGTGTGCTTGCCAATATTTACACTTATTTCGCCCACAGCACGTGAATCAATGCCTTTTGTTATCTTTACTATAGTGATTGCTGTATTGCTTATATGGACTCATCGCAAAAACATCGAGCGACTTAGAGATGGTAGTGAATCAAAGATATACATATTAAAGAAGAAGAATATAACTCCCAAGGAGTAAAGAGATAGAAACCTTAAACCTTAAAATAAAATTATTATGTTAAAGGAAAATTTAATAAAAATCTACGAAGAGAAATTTCGTGAGAATAGTGAGCTCCCAGCACTAAAGGATTATTTTAAATCAGATAGTTTTACATATCTTGAGTTGTCTCGTGAGATTGCAAAATTACACCTTCTGTTCGACAAAATGGAGGTTAAACCAGGTGATAAAATTGCACTTATCGGTAGAAATAATCCGCGCTGGTGTATTTCATACCTCGCAACTATAACTTATGGAGCAATCATAGTTCCTATACTTCAGGATTTTAACCCCAACGACGTAATTAATATCATCAACCACTCCGAGAGCCGTATGATATTTCTAGGTGACAACTTCTGGGATGTGATGGAGGAGGATAGAATCCCGATGATTGAGGTCGCAATTTCGCTCACAGACTTTAGTGTGATATACGAGAGTGGTGAGACCGATTATAAAAAGTTCCAAAAAAATGTAGATGCTCTGCTAGCTCAGAATTATCCTAATGGATATAAGTCGGAGGATATTAAATTCCCCGAAGTGCCCAACGATGCACCTGCGCTACTGAACTACACATCTGGAACAACAGGTTCGAGCAAGGGCGTAATCCTTACGGTGAATAACCTCACGGGTAATGTTATTGCGGTGCGCAACTTTGTGAATGTAGACACTGGTGATTTATACTTTAGACGTGGAGGTCGTACATTGTCGTTCTTGCCACTAGCTCACGCTTATGGTTGTGCGTTTGATTTCTTGGCGCAGTTGGCTGTGGGTGCAAGCATTACACTTTTGGGTCGTATCCCTACTCCCAAGATTTTGTTGGAGGCTATGGCGAAGGTTAAACCTACGATTGTATGTTGCGTGCCTTTGATTCTAGAGAAGGTCTATCGCAAACAAATTATGCCGCTTTTGGAGAAGAGTGCGATGAGTATTGCGATGAAGATTCCGTTGCTTAATAGCGCAATATATTCGGTTATTAAGAGCAAGTTGCTCGACGCATTTGGAGGCGAGGTTGGACTGTTTGTTGTTGGTGGTGCACCAATGAATCAGGAGACAGAGGCGTTCCTTATGACGATTGGATTCCCTATCACCATTGGTTACGGAATGACGGAGTGTGCTCCACTTATCAGTTTCACTCCACACGACCAATTCAAGGCTTCGTCATGCGGAAAAGTGCTCTCTAGTCACTTGGAGGTGAAGATTATGTCGTCTGACCCTCAGAATGTCCCTGGCGAGATTCTTGTGCGTGGTGAGCATGTGATGATAGGATACTACAAAAACGATGAGGCTACAGCTGCTGTGCTTGACAAGGAAGGTTGGTTGCACACGGGCGATATGGGAGTTATGGATGATGATGATACGTTGTATATCAGAGGTCGTTGCAAAACTATGATTCTTAGTGCAAGTGGTCAAAATATATATCCTGAGCAGATTGAGGATAGACTCAATAATATGTATTTGGTTGGAGAGTCGCTCATTATCGACAATAATGGTCGATTGGATGCTTTGGTAGTTCCAGATTACGAATTGTTGCAAAACAATGGGGTTACAGCCGAGGAGTTGAATGCTGTAATGGAGAGAAATCTTAAGGAGCTAAACTCTCAAGTAGCAAACTACGAGAAGGTTGCCTCTATAACACTTTTTGAAGAGGAGTTTGAAAAGACCCCTAAGAAGAGTATTAAGCGTTATTTGTACGATACAACTCTATTAACAAAGTTGAATTCATAACAGAGATGATTGGAGTAATTGTCGCAATGGGCAGAGAACTTGAGCTTGTGTTATCGCAGATGACACAAGCTCAAAACTATAAAATGGCGAGTGGGGAGTTTACTACGGGCAAACTAGCAGGGCGAGATGTTGTCGTGGCTCAAAGCGGCATAGGCAAAGTCTGTTCGGCGATTTGTTGTGTCGAGATGATATCAAAATTCTCACCTGCTTGTATTATTAATACAGGAGTGGCTGGAGGATTAGACTCGTCGCTCAAGGTTATGGATATTGTCGTGGGTCGAGAATCTTTGTATAACGACACTTGGTGCGGAGATGGCAACGAGTGGGGTCAAGTTCAAGGATTGCCAGCTCGATTTAGGAGTAGTGATAGACTATACAAAGTTGCTATGTCGTCTAAGGTTGAGGGTGTTACAATCCATGGAGGAGTTGTGTGTAGTGGTGACAAATTTATCACCTCACGTGAGGAGCTGGATGCTATTAAAGCTCAAATCCCTGAGGTTCTATCAGTTGATATGGAGTCAAACTCTATAGCTCAAGTGTGCCACATCTATAAAACACTTTTTGTTTCGGTGCGCATAATTAGCGACACGCCAGGTTACACCGATTCTCACGCTACTCAGTATGAGAATTTCTGGTTAGAAGCACCCCAAAAATCATTTGAGGTGTTAAAACACATAGTTGATAAAATATAAGGTAAAATAGTATATATGAAGAAGATTCCAAGTTTTGCGATAAATCACGACGACCTACTTAGGGGTGTATATGTGTCACGCAAAGATTATATGGGTAGTGAGGTGGTGACCACATTTGATGTGCGTATGAAAGAGCCTAATCGTGAGCCTGCAATCGGATATGGTGAGTTGCACACCATTGAGCATCTAGCAGCAACATTTCTGCGTAACCACCCAGTGTGGGGCGACAAAATCGTATTTTGGGGACCTATGGGGTGTTGTACGGGCAATTACTTTCTTATGAAGGGTGACTTGGAGGCATCGGACATCGTGGAACTTATGCGTGAAACATTTGAGTTTATTGCCACTTTCGAGGGCGAAGTTCCTGGTATGGCAGCACGTGATTGTGGTAACTACCTGCTCCACAATTTGCCTATGGCTCGCTACGAATCTCGCAAATATGTGGATGAGGTGTTGAGCCAAATGACCGAGGCAAATATGGTATATCCAAAGTAGAATTATATTATAATTGCTAATTTTTTTTAAAAAATATCCTTGCCAAGGATAATATTATCATTTTTTTATTACATTTGTACAACAAATTATTTCTCTTTCGTGTAAGCGAACCAGAATCGTTTATATTTAATAAAAAAATGAGATATATTTCTAAGTACAGTTGGGTGCGTTACCGTTATGAATTCGGTGAGCGTAGCCGTCATCTTCTGCGTGAACCTTGGGCAGGAGGTGTTGTTTTAGTGTTGTGCGTAATCATCGCACTATTGTTGGCTAATTTGGAATCTACACGTGAGTGGTATCACGCAATCCTATCGGCAGAGTTGTCATTCGATATTAAATCGGCAACCAATGGGTTCCATGTCACATTCCCCGAAAAATTGAGTGTCGAGAAGTTCATAAACGATGGACTCATGGTGATATTCTTCTTTGGCGTGGGTCTCGAAATCAAGCGAGAGGTCGTGTCGGGGCAGTTATCATCGTTTAGGCGTGCGATACTTCCTGTGATTGCCGCTATTGGAGGTATGGTAATCCCAGCGTTGATATACGCATTGTTTAACAACGGAACGCCTACTGCTGGTGGATGGGGTATTCCTACCGCTACGGATATCGCATTTGCCATTGGTATAATGTCGATTTTGGGAGATAAAGTACCACTGTCGCTCAAAATTTTCCTCACCGCACTAGCTATTGCCGACGATTTGGGTGCTATCATTGTCATAGCTGTGTTCTATGGTGGAGCGATAAATTGGGCGTGTTTGATTGCTGCTATTGCAATTATGGTGGTGCTCTACTTCTTGAATCGCTTGGGTGAGAGTCGTGTTGTCTACTATTTGCTTCCCGCAATAGTGGTGTGGAGTCTATTCTATTATTCGGGTATTCACGCCACATTGGCAGGTGTGCTCATGGCGGTACTTGTTCCATCCAAACCACGATATTCGCAGCTGTCACTGTTGCGACAATCGGAGCGTATAGAGGCAAATATAATCGAGGCGTCAGAAATTCGAGACGATGAGCAATATCAAGAGAAATTGGTCGAGATGGGGCACCTATCATATGGAGCTGTGAGTATGAGCCATATCTTGGAGCACCTCCTCTCTCCATATATCACATTCTTGATTCTACCAATATTTGCTTTGGCAAATGCTGGAGTGATAATCAATCTCGATGATTTGAATATCTTTGCTCGTGAGGCTCATGGTGGTTCGATAGGTATGGGTATATTCTTCGGTCTTGTGTTGGGTAAGCCTGTTGGAATATTCATCGCAAGTTATATTGCCATAAAGCTCAAACTCGCAGAGATGCCCAAGGATGCGTCATGGCGCATGTTGTTTGCGGTGGCTTGTTTAGGTGGTATTGGATTTACAATGTCTATATTTGTCGATACCCTCGCATTTGGAGCTGTAAGTGCGGAGTTTGTTGATCAGGGTAAAATCGCCATCTTGTTTGGTTCGCTTGCATCAGCATTGTTGGGTGTTGTCCTCATCAATATGTTCGCTAAGCGTACAGTGAAATAGATACGACGTTATACACACAAAAAAATATCCGCCTGAGAAAATATATTCTTAGGCGGATATTTTTATACTCTTACACCAAAAAGGCGCAGTTGATAGCTTAGTTTAAAGCCTTAATATCTACGTTATTGTCGCTCGATGCTGTAGATTTCTCGACCATTTCGTGTTGCATAGCGACCATTCTAATAACAGTGGCAGCAGTTTCGTCACCTTTGTTGCCATGCTTGCCTCCGCAACGGTCAAGAGCTTGTTGCTCGTCATTTACTGTGAGTACGCCAAATCCTATCGGCATATTCCATTGTAGTTGTAGTTGTGTGATTCCCTGTGTCACACCATCGCACACATAGTCGAAGTGGCGAGTATCTCCTTGTATTACGCATCCAAGAACTATTACTGCGTCTACCTCGGTGTATTGAGCAAAGAATTGTGCTCCGAGAGCGAGCTCAAAAGTTCCAGGTACGTAGCGCACCTCTATGTTTTGATCTAATGCACCAGCAGCTTTTAGGGTGTTAATTGCACCCTCAGCCAATGCGTTTGTAATCTCACGATTCCACTCTGCCACAACTATACCAAAGCGCATATCAGCAGCTGAAGGAAGTGGGGTGTCGATAAGTGAGAGATTATGATTTTTTGTAGCCATCTAAACTTGTTCGATTATTTGATTGTTCCCAAATATTTCTCAGCACTGCGAGCCTCTGTAGAGTTTGCGTAGTTTGCAGATATAGCCTCCAAAAGTTCTTTAGCCTTTTCTGTGTTGCCATTTGCAATAGCTACAAGTGCTGCTTTTTGCATGTACATCGGTGCAGAAATAATGTTGTCCGAAGCTTTGATAGCCTTAGCGTATAGAGCCTCCGCTTTAGCAAACTCGCCCATCTCGACTGCTATATCGCCCTGTAAACCAATGTTTTGAGCATTTATGATAGAGGCAGGTATGCCATCTACTGCTTTGTATTTAGCCAAATATTTAGCGGCATTATCAAAGTCGCCAAGTTGAAGGTAGCAAATACCAGCGTAGTGCGACGCAAGGTTTCCAGCAGGTGTCGAGCCATACGCCTCAATAACCTCCAAAAATCCAGCACCAAGGTCATTGCCGTTCAATGCTGCTTGATAGTCGGGAGTCTCCTGCTCGAAGATGTTTTGAGCATTCGAGATAGCCTCTGCTCCTTTTTGTGCTTTAGGTTCGATAACGAGTGTTTTGTATCCGAAAATAACTGCAGCTACAATTAGGAGTGCAAAGATTCCGTAAGAAATTTTCTTTCCGTTCTCCTCAAAAAAGAGCTCTGTTTTGCTCATCGCTTCGCCGATTGACTCCATCATCTCTGGAGTCTCTGCATTGTGATTTGTTGACATAGTAAAATTTATCTGTTGTTAATTTATTAATTGCACATATATATCACACAAAAGTACAATTTTTTTGGAGAAAACAAGAGTATCTGCGAAAAAAAAAGAGTTTCATAGTTGTACATTCTACTATCTTTTGTAACTTTGCCAAAGACGAACACCATTTATCGCATGATTTTAAAGAGACTATCCCTCATAAATTTTAAAAATATCGACTCTGTAACACTTGATTTTGCTGATGGTATCAATGCATTTGTGGGTGACAATGGTACTGGAAAGACAAACATCTTGGATGGGGTTTACTACCTGTCAATGTGTAAATCTATGCTTTCGCTCTCCGACGGTCAAAATGTCAAGCATGGCACCGATTTTTTTATGTTGGATGGGGCGTACTCCACTCCCAGGGGGCGTAGCGAGAGCGTGGTCTGTTCATTTTCGAAGCAGCGAACTCACACCAAAACTCTCAAACGCAATGGCAAGGAGTATGAGCGATTGTCAGATCATGTGGGGCTAATCCCCGTGGTGGTGGTCACTCCCCAAGATTCGGCACTCATATCTCAGGCTGCAGACGAACGCCGCAAATTCTTAAATGGTTTTATATCTCAAGTCGATTCTAACTATCTTAGCTCTTTAATCAAATATAACGCCCTCATTATTCAGCGCAACAAGATTCTAAAGCAAGGCGGAGATGAGGTTATGCTCGCCATATATGATGAGCAGTTAGCACCGCATGCGGAGTACATATATAATTGTCGCCAGGGTATGATTGAGAAGTTAGCACCCTTGGTTGATTGGTTTTATAGCACGCTGAGTGGCGACAGAGAGAAGGTGTGCTTGGAGTACAACTCTAAGATGTCAGAGGCATCGTACCTCGAACTTATGGCTGCTGCGCGCCAGCGAGACATAGTGAATGAACACACCACCGTGGGTATTCATCGAGACGATTTGGTATTCACCATTGGCGGCTATCCGCTGCGCAAATATGGTTCGCAGGGGCAGCAGAAATCGTTTCTCATAGCTCTGAAGTTGGCTCAATATATTCTCCTTGGGGATATTGTTTCGCAGACTCCCATATTGCTCCTTGATGACCTCTTCGATAAATTGGATGCAGGGCGAGTAGAGCAGTTGATACATTTGGTGTCGGGCGAAAAATTTGGTCAGATATTTATCACGGATTGTAATCGCACACGGCTGCAACGTATTTTGAATCAGATGAATACACCATATAGATTGTTCGAGGTAGCAGAGGGTATAACACAACAAGAAACACAACAAGAGCCCCAATTATGAGACGTAGACAGACAATGAGTATAGGGACTATTCTTAATGATTTTTTTGAACGCCCATATATCGCAGCACGCATCGCCGAGAGCAAACTTCCCGAAACATGGCGAGCAATTGTGGGTGACCACGTTGCCAATCTCACAACCTCCCTGCGCATGGAGAATCATATATTACATGTGAAAATGGAGTCGAGCCTTCTGCGTCACGAGCTATTTCACCAGCGTGAAGCTCTCAAAGCGGAGCTAAATAAACGCAGCGGAGTGAAGTTTGTGAATAGTGTGATTGTGAGGTAATAAAACAATAGGGTGACTAACATGAAAGTTGGTCACCCTAATTACTTGAAATGAATGTGAATTAATCCACCGTAACATTACTTCCCCACCAGTCGGCATTGGGTTGCCATGTGGGTTTGAGCATATTTAGTCTCTCACGCTCCTTAGATTGGAGCATCTTTGTGCGCCAGCTCTCCTTTAGTGCAGCTTCTTTTTGAGGTGAGTACTCGGGGTCACCAGTTGGCATTATAGCTTTGGTCTCTTTGAGCCACGCTAGGAGTTTAGCATCAAGTTCCGCTACCTTTTTGGGGTATAGATGGTTGAGAGTTTCGAGCTCGCTAAGGTCCATCGACAGGTTGTATAGTGCCACACGATTATCCTCGTAGTAGCGAATCAATTTCCAATCACCATCACGAATTACACCCGAAGGCTCTCCACCTTGGTTGCCATAGTGTGGATAGTGCCAAAACAGTGGACGCTCAGCAATCTTCTCGCCCTTTACGAGTGGGGTGATAGATACTCCATCCACAGCTTGCTTTGTGCTTTGTGGAAGTCCGATATAATCTACGATAGTGGGGTAGCAGTCGATTCCCGAAACTGGGATGTCGCAAACTACTCCTGCGTTGAGTTGGTCGGGTGTGCGGATAATCATAGGCACACGTATTCCTCCCTCCCATTGCATACCTTTACCTCCACGAAGAGGCTTTAGCGAAGTGGAGAAGTTGTCGCCCGACACCACGCCACCATTGTCGCTGGTGAATACCACAAGTGTGTTTTTGTCTACTCCCATCTCAGCCAATGCGTCGAGCACCAAACCCACGGCATCGTCCATCTGCTGCACGAGTCCTGCGTATACTGGGTTGTCTTGATTTTGACGAACTGGCATAGCTCCATCCACAACAAAACCCTCTTTTTTGATACCCATATTCTCTGCCTTGTCGCGGAAGTGTCGCCACTTAGCCTCGGTGGTTTGGTTAGGGCTATGCACGGCGTAGAATGATAGATATGCGAAGAATGGTTGTTTCTTATTCTTCTTGGTGTGGTCAGCTATGAAGTTGATAGTCTCTTGACTTAGGCGCATAGATAGGTTCTCGCCCTTGGTGGTGTTGGGAAGTGCTGGGTTCTCCCATGGAGAGAAGAATCCTCCGATTGGTGAGCCATTCTCCCAGCCGCCTACGTTGATTTCAAATCCGTGATCTTCGGGGAGTGAACCCTCGCCACCTAAGTGCCATTTTCCAGCCATGAAGGTTTTGTAGCCATTCTCACGCAAGTACTCTGGGAGTGTCACATCGTCCAGAGGAAGTTGCGAGGCGTATTGTGGTGGAATCATCTTGGTGTAGCGTTTCTTGCTGCGCCACCTCTCGCCTGTTGGTGCTCCGAGGAAGTTTGTCACTCCGTGGTTGGTGGTGTACTTACCCGTAAGGATTGAGGCTCTCGATGGGCTCGAAACTTGGCACGATGCGTAGGCATTCGAGAACTGCACGCCTTGCGTGGCGAGCTTGTCGATATTGGGTGTTTCGTAATACTCACTGCCCATAAATCCTAGGTCATTCCATCCCAAATCATCTACCAATATAAATAGTACATTTGGTTGCTTGGGCGCAGCCAAGGATGCTCCACAAGTGAGCACCCCTAGCGACAACGCTGTAGTATTAAGAATTTGTTTTGTTGTCATGGTCGGATTATTGTTTGTCGAAAATTACACTATAACCGCCACCTGCTGGTACTTTGACTGTGATTGCATCCTTAGCGGTTACGCTCTTAGACTCTATAGTGTAAGCCTCCTTGTTGGTTTTGTAATCTGCATCGTCTGCATCACGATATATTGTTGCGGTGTATTTAGCTTTTGGCTCTAGGAAGTCGAGCGAGAGGGTGTGCTCACCGCCATTCTCGTTGTACACAACTGCTGTGAACCACCTGTCTGCCTTGCGCTTAGCTACTGCTACGTGAGAATCGAAATCCATTTCGAGGTACTTAGTTTCATCCCAAGATGCAGGGATTGTAGATATAACCTTAAACAAGTCTGCCTTCTCCTCATAAGCCTCTGGAGCATCAATCAACACCGAAAAACTACCTGTGTGGGTGATTACAAAGCGTGCAGTCTCAGCCGACACCGTAGACAAATATTCGTTGCGAGGACCCTTAGAGCGTGTAGCCATCTCGTTGAGTGCATAGGTACCATTTGTTTGATCCATGTGTCCTGCGAGGTGGTTGATACAAGCCATCTTGACGAATTGACGAGGGTTGAACGCAGCACGTCTATCCAACTGTGCGTGGCAATACTCACGGTTCATGTAGTTGGGAAGTGTACGCTCTAGTCCGCTAAATGGAATTGGGCTATCGTGGAAATCCAAAATCATCTTGTGCTTAGCTGCTGTTTCGATGATGTTGTATGTCATGTTGGTTTTGGTTTGAGCGTTCTTAGCTTTGAGGAATCCATACTTCATACCTGCAACACCTAAGTCAGCATATACTTGAGCTACCTTGTCAAATGGTATTGGCTCTACTCCATCCTTCACGTAGGTCATGTCGTAGTACAAAATAATACCTACATTTTTGGTTTTACCATAATCAATCACAGCCTTAAGATCAAGAGTCTTGACTGGAGTAAGTGGATCGTGTTTCTCGAACCACTCGTCGTCGATTAGGAAGTATGCGATGTTGGATTTGCTACAGAAGTCGATATATCTCTTTAGACTCTCGGTATCCATCTTGTATGTGAAGCCATTGAAGGTTGTACCCTTCACACGCCAATCCCACATGCAAAGTCCTGGTTTCACCCAGCTGAAATCACCCGTTGGCTCATCGTTCATAGCTTGGTAAATTGGCTTTTGGTTGTGTAGGTCTACCCAATCGTTGCCCACCATAACCACACGCCAAGGTGAAAGGAACTCTCCAGAAACTTTCACTTTGTGCATTGTCATATCTATAGAGCTACCATCCTCGGCACCCTTAAATGAGATTTGAGGGTAGTTTTTGAGTCCACACTCATTCAGAGCGATGATTTTGTCACCGCTTTTATATATGATTGGAGCTATTCCCTTTTTGAGCTCACTAATAGCTAGTGGTCCACGTGGTTCGTGCTCACCATTTGATGAGTAGTAACCGCCCGTGAGGTCGGCTGGGATGTAGCTGCTCACCTCCTGGAGGTTTGTACCCTTAGCTATGCCATCAAGTGAGAGTTGGTATGCTACAGCGTTTTCGAACAAGCGAACTGTTAGCTCACCATTGATGTTTTGAGTAGATGTCGATAGCGTCACTTGGCATGTCATATCGGTGTATGATGCCGCCACTTGGCTAAATTCGCCATACGCCATATCGAGGGTTTTGTCGGTGCTAGAGTTTTTGCTGCTCACAAGTTCCCACTTCACCTCTTCGTCGTTGAGTTTTAGTGAGATTGGCGATTTTGAGAGAACAGCTTTTTTGCCCTCATTGATTTCGATTGTAAGCTTGCCATCGGTGTCGTCCAATGATGCAGTCAAGTTGCTTTTCTTGCTTGATAGGGTGTAGGGTTGAGCTACACATCCGATTTGTATTATCGCAATGGTTAGTAGGGTTAGGATTCTTTTCATTTTTGAAAGTAGATTATTTTTTAGTTACTGTGTTGTTTGTTCCTAGATCTGTGACTTTACCAGCTGAAACGATTGTATTGTCGGAAGTTTGTTTACCTAATTCCATAGCAAACGCTGTCTCGTTGGTGATTTTGTTCTTCGATGCTTTGAAGTCATCAATCTTATCGAGGTTGCCAATGAGAGCGTCATCACCTCCAACTTTGATTACATAATCCTTCATGTCCTTCTTGGTAAGCGATGGGTCTAGACGGAATGTGATGTTGTGCCCCGAACCTTTAATCACTGCCACTTGCTTGCTACCATTGCCCACGTATCTCTCTTTTTCGGGATAGCCTGTAAGTATGATGTCGGCCGTGATGTTACGGTTTTGCTCATAGGGGATTACAAACGCAGGTCCGAACGTTACATCTGCCTTGCAGTTGATGATTTTACCTCCATTGCTGGTTGAGTATCCTGTGCTACTTACTCCAATAGCGGTACAGTTCTCGATGAGGTTCTTGCCCTTAGAGTGTGCAATAACAACTCCCACACGAGCATTTTTGACTGTGCAGTCTCTCACCGTAGCGTTAGATGTCGAACGCTTTGTGAATCTCTCGCCATTGATGATTGTGTTACCTGTGTTGTATGCACGGATTCCAGCCTCGGTGAGTGCTATGGTGTGTCCTTTGGGTACTTTGTATCCCCATACGGTTTTGAAGTTTATGAGGTCGGCTCTCGAACCCGAACCTGCCTCTTTGAGTACCTCGTCAGTGGTGGTGAGTGCACCCTCGATGTAGCAACCCTCGATTAAAGGAAGGTCGGCAGCTTGCATAAACAGGCAGTGACCATAGGCTCTGTGATATATGTTGCAATTCTTGATGTGGTTTTTGAGTCCACGAACAAGTAGCGCACTATGCTTTTTGTGTTTGATAGTCGTAGGTCCACCCTTGCCAAACAGCTCTCCATAGCCATAAGGGAATGAACCAGTAGAGCGGATTGTGATACCCTCAATGCAGTTGCTCTCGCCATCGACAATAGTATTCACACATCCGAACTTTGGGAAGTCAAGCACATCGCCCACATCCACCATTGTTAGATTCTTGACGTGGTTGTTGCTTCCGACAACGTGCAACTCATTGAACTCCGTTCCATAGGCATTAAACACTTTGGTTTCGACCTCAATTGTAACATCTGTGAAGTCGTATGTGCAGTTGTTACCCTTAATCATAACTAATGCGTGGGTGAATTTACCCTCCACTACATCTATAGTGTTTTTGAAGTTTTTGTTCTTAGCATCCTTTACGGTGAACTTGTATGTTCCAGGTGTCATTTTGACGTTTACGTTATCTTGGGTGAGGTATGGCATAAGCTCCTCCAAAGAGTTCACGGTTTTCACATCGGCACAAAATGCTGATAGGGTGGTGCACGCCATAAGTAGTGCAAGGATAGCACGTAGTTTTAGTTTCATGGTTATAGTAGGTTTTAGTTTATATTTAACAAAACAAAGATAATATTTTTGTTTTAAATTAGGGTATATTGAAACCCTTTTTTACCTTTGTGGCACACAAAAAAGCAATAAACATTGAAACCTACACTTCTTACCCCGACCAAAGACCCTATGGGCACAGCAATAGCAGATTTTCACACCAAAGGTAAAGCCTCTCGCCTGCGTGTTTTTTCATCTCAATTCGACGAAGATGAAATTCCCGTAGGACAACTATTTCGTGGCGAAAAGCAGATGCCGACGCTCGAAAAGTTGGCACTCAAATTAGCTACTGGGCGAGTGTTGGATGTGGGGGCAGGAGCTGGGTGTCACTCGCTAGCTTTGCAGGAGTTTAAGCATGAGGTCTGCGCTGTGGATATATCTCCACTCTCGGTTGAGGTTATGACACTTAGGGGTGTGAAGGATGCACGTCAAGTGGATTTGTTTGATGAGTCTTTTGATGAGAAGTTTGACACTATTCTTATGCTAATGAATGGTTCGGGCATCATTGGTAAGGTTGAGCGTATGGCTCAATTTTTTAGTCGCATAAAGCAGCTCCTAAACCCTGGTGGGTTTGTGCTTATGGACTCTTCGGATTTGAAATATCTATTCGAAGATGAGGATGGTAGCTACGCCATAGATTTGGCAGGTGCGTATTATGGTGAGGTTGATTTTCAGATGCAGTACAAAGCCATCAAGGGTGACACATTCGATTGGCTCTATATCGACCCTCAAACCCTAGCATTTTATGCCGAAGCAAATGGTTTTGAATGCGAGGTTTTGCGCCAAGGTTCGCATTATGATTATTTGGCGAAGTTGAGTTGTAAGATGTAGGTTGGCTGTCTGGGTAGTTTTTACTGGCGGTGTGGTTACGCAATTACTGTTGTAATTGCATAAAAGTTTAAGCTATCATATCAAACTTAGAAAGTGAACTTTCAGTTTGATATGATAGCTTAAACTTTACACGCAAAACCTAGGGTTTTGCGTGACCACCCGAGGTTGAATGTTGCTTGATGCCGACTTATTTTTTTATAATTATATTTTACCCCACCCCCAAACCCCCGCCCTTAGGGCAGGGGCTTAGTCGCTAAAGCTCCGCCTTCGGGGCTTGGAAGGAGTTTTGTAGCGTATTGGGTTACGAGCCCAAAGGTGACCAGTTCAAAGGTGACGATTCCTTTCTAATTTGGAGACAACAAAACGTGTAACCTCGGTGGGGTTCGAGCACCTGTAAGGTGTTCGGTAAATTATAATATGCTCAAAAGGTGGTCAAATTCATTTGAACCACCTTTTGAGCATATTATAATCATAGAGCTAAAAGCTCTATGCCCCATCCGCTACAAAAACTGCCCGTGCTGCAAGCACCGCCCGCCGGCGTGAGGCAGTCTAGCCTTATTCAGATATACTCTTAGCCACCACGTACCCCATACTCCAAGCCGCCTGCAAGTTGAACCCTCCAGTTATGGCATCTACATCTGTGACCTCGCCAGCGAAGTACAAACCTTGGCATTTGCGAGCCTCTAGGGTTGTGGGGTTTATGCTTTTTAAATCCACACCTCCGCAGGTCACAAACTCCTCGGTGTGAGTGCTTTTGCCTGCTATGGTGTATTCATCTGCCATGAGTGTCGCCACGATTCTATTTATCCCCTTTGTGCCTAGCTCCGCCCAGCGTCTCTGGGTCGAAATATCGGCACGTGACATTAGGTGTAGCCACAATCTATTGGTTATGCCAAATGGGGCTATGGAGCTCACCAACTTGCGGCTGTTGTATGTTATCACTCGATTTATCTCGCTTAGAATCACCCCTTCGCTGGGGGCACTCGTCCAATTTATGAGTATCTCGCCGCAGTAGTTTTTATCCTTTAATATGCGTGCTGCGTATGATGATAGCTTTAGGATTGCTGGGGCGCTCACTCCCCAGTGGGTTATGAGCAGTGCTCCCGAACTCTTTATCTTTGTACCTTTGAGTGTTACGGTTGTATTCTCCATTACAACTCCCATAAGTTCAGTTATAGGATTATTGATTTTCAGACTAAACAGTGATGGACAGGGCTCTATGAATTTGAGAGGCAATCCCTCCAAAAACGATATATTTTTAAGGGTCGGAGCACCTCCGCTCGTTACCACTACCTTGTCGAAATTTAGGGGCGTGTCGTTTATGGTGACCACAAAATCTTCACCCTTTTCGATTCGAGAGACTCGGTGATTACATTTGATATTTATGCCCAACTCCTTGGCGAGCCTAAGGAAACAACTTATAATTTCCTCGGAGCTTTGCGAGCGTGGAAACACACAACAATCCTCTTGGGTTGTGAGCTCCACGCCATGTGATTCGAACCACTCGTAGGCATCCGTGTGCGAGAAAACTTTTAGTGCGTGGCGCATAATCTTTTCGCCTCTGGGATAGACTTTTGCAAGGTTATCCACTTCGGCAAATGAGTTGGTGAGGTTGCACCTGCCACCGCCCGAAACTCTCACTTTGGAGAGTACATCGGCTGCCGCCTCAAAGATAGTGACTTCGAATAAGGGATTAACCTTTTTGATATTTATTGCAGCAAAAAAACCTGCGGCTCCACCACCTATAATTGCGATTTTCATTACTTAGAGAGGAGTTTTTTGTATGTCATATCTATGCCAAAAGCACCAAGTGGAGCGGTGATAATTATGGATAACACGGCAATAGTCAGCACAATATTACCGCACGACAACCCCCACGCTAGGGGCAGAGAACCAATCGCCGCTTGCACTGTGGCTTTGGGCATGTAGGCAATCATGCAAAACACCCTCTCGCCAAGTGTCAGCGGAGTTTTTATCATCGAGACAAAGACACCCAACATGCGGAACATGAGGGCAAAGAAAATAACCCCCACAGTAGCAAAACCTGCCGAGTAGGCGTATTCGATATTTACAGTAGCACCCACCAATACAAACAGCAGAATCTCTGCACCGACCCACAACTTATTGAATTTGGGAGATATGCGCTTAGCCAACACCTCGTACCATTTGAGCGTAGCCACACCCATAGCCATAACAGCCAACAATCCCGAAATTGGAACTACACCCTTTGCCCACGCCTCTAATCCGAGGAACGAAAATGCGGTGCTCAACATCAAAAGCAACTTTATAGAATCACGCATGTGAAACCTCTTGAAAAAGCGTACTAACGCATATCCCACACTCAACCCAAGGGTCAATCCAGTGATGATAGATAGTGGAATCTGTGCAAAGCTTAGTGCCGAAACTTCGCCACCCAGACCAAGAGTCGTAGCGGCCGTAAACAACACTATCACAAACACATCATCCACCGAACCGCCAGCCATAATCATCTGCGGAATGCTCTTATTTGTGCCAATTCCTTGCTCCATGAGGTTCAGCATCTTGGGCACAATCACCGCAGGAGATACCGCAGCCACCACAGTGCCAATAATCGCAGCATCGAGTAGTGATACCCCGAGCAGGGGAGGAGCAATTAACATAACACCCAAAATTTCGAAACAAGCTGGCACAAAACACATTAGCACCGCAGGTCGCCCCACACGCCTAAGCTCCCCTAAATTAAGAGCCAACCCAGCCCTAAGCAATATAATAACAAGAGCTATCTGCCTAAGCTCCACAGATATACTAAGTATCGACTCATCGAGCAGATTAAACCCCGACGACCCCAACAAAATACCCGTGAGCAACATGCCTAGCAGCGCAGGCAATCGCAACTTGGTAAACACAAAACCAAGAGCCAAACCCACAACGAGTATAAGAGCTAAACTATTAAGCATTACAATTTATTTACGAACGATAATATTGCCTCGGCAGTAGCCTTTGGCTCCTCCAAAAATCCCATGTGCCCCGACTTTTCTAACCAAGTGCACTCCGCTTGTGGGTGTGACGCTACGATTTGTTGAGCCGCATCGTGGGGTATGTAGTTGTCATACTTGCCAAGTATAAACATCTGTTTGGTAGCGGATTTGCGCATCATCTCATTTTGGTCTCGGCGGTTCATCATGCCATTGAGTAGAGCCACAACGCCCTCATCTTCGGTGATGTATACCTGCTCCACTAGGTCGAGTATATAATCTTTCATGCGACCTCTGTTAGCCACAGCAAACCCAGCTTCGGGGGCTACATTTGCAAGAGCCTCCTTTTTGCCAGCCTTTACGAGTGCTACTTCTCGAAGTCGATTCTCCTTCTTCTCGGGTGTGTCAGCGTTGGGTGTCGAGCTTAGCAAAACAAGACCCTCGACCATGTCGGGAAACAATTCACACATGGCAAGTGCCACATATCCACCCATAGAGTGACCAACAATCGTGCAACGCTCCACGCCAATTGCTTTGAGCCCATCGTGAATCGTCGTAGCCAAAAAATCCATGGAGTGCTCCTCGCCCTCGACAATCGAGATTCCATGACCTGGGATGTCGAGCGTAACCACACGCACACTCTTGTATAGGAGTGGCACAAAATCTTCCCACACCATCATAGATTCCAAATATCCGTGCAAAAGCACCACACAACGCTCCCCTTTTTCGGAGTCGCATATATGCAGAGGTTTATCCCCTGCCATTACAAATTTTTCCGTCATGAGCGCAAAGTTACGAATTTCGTAGAATAAATTTGCAGAACCAAGCTTTTATTTTTAAATTTGGGGATTGAATGTAGATATTTATAAGGTATGAATGAACTGAAATTTATAATGTGCCACGGCTCTGCAAATCGCTTTGTGATGATTGATGCTGTGGCTCAGAGCTTTGACTTCGAGGGGGTCGATGAATTTGTGAGAAAAGTGTGCGCTGAGTGCCAAAGCGATGGTGTGTTGTTTTTGGTGAAGTGGGGCGAAAGTGACATGGCTATGCGAATGTTCAATACCGATGGCTCGGAGGCGGAGATGTGTGGCAATGGAATGAGATGTATCGCAAGGTTGGCGGACGAGGAGTATCTACACACGGATAGCTACACCCTATACTCTGGGGGGCAAAAATATCCTATAACTCGCCATGCAGAGTTTGCCGTAGGTGTGCCAGCTTATGGGGTCGAGATTTCGATACGTATGGCCTCCGCAGATTTCACACTCTCGGATGGTGAATTTATAGCTCAAAAAATCGAGGAGTTAGACGCAGGTTTAACCTTTACATATCTTAACCTAGGTAATCCACACATTGTAACCCAAGTCAAAAGTGTAGACTACGACCACTTGGTGCGCTTGGGCGAGAGGGTGAAGCAAATTAAAAATCTATTTCCTAAGGGTGTGAATGTGAGTATGATGCAGCACTTAGGTGGTAACAAAATATTTGTGGCGACTTTTGAGCGTGGGGTAGGGCTCACAGCTTCGTGCGGCACGGCTATGACTGCATCTTCGACTACGGCATCACTTTTGGGATTGTGTGACTGGGATTCGGATATAGATGTGCGCAACAGAGGCGGATATGTGAAGTGTCGCACGCATCGTCGTGAACAACTCGTCACGGAGCTAATCGGTAATGCAACTTACGAATATGTGGGTCGCATAACTCCAGAGATGGGTATAATCGTAGATGAGGAATTTGATGCAGAGAAAAATGCTTGGGCTAATTTAATAAAATAAAATTTATGGTAAAAGAGATATTTAATCACCGTTCGATACGTAAATTCAAGAGTGAGCCAATAGCTGAGGAGGTTTTTGAAAAGATGTTGGAGGCTGCATCGAGAGCTTCGACTTGTGGTAATATGCAGTGTTATAGCCTCATAGTTAGCCGTAGTAAGGATATGCTTGCGGCACTTTCTCCATTGCACTTTGGGCAGGTGGAGCGCATGAATGGTCAATGTGTGGTGACGGTGTGTGCCGACATGAACCGCTTTAGTGAGTGGTGTAAACTTCGGGATGCGGAGCCGCAGTATGATAATTTGTTGTGGTTTTTGAATGGTGCTATTGATGGATTAATGGCGGCGCAAAATTTGATTTTGGAGGCTGAGGCTCATGGTGTGGGCGTATGTGTGTTGGGTACTACGCTCTACACTGCCGATGCTATGTGCGAACGTCTGGAGTTGCCCGAGGGAGTTATCCCCGTGACAGCTATCGTTATGGGTTACCCCGACGAGCAGCCACCCCTCACCGACCGTTTGCCCGTGGAGGCTATTGTGCACCAAGAGAAGTACACCGCTTATACACCTGCAAAAATCGAAGAGTTGTGGGCAGAGCGTGAGAGTTCGGCAGATACGTTGGCTCTACTAAAAGAGAATGCACTTCCAAATTTGGCTCAAATATTCACCAAGAACAGATATAAGGGTAGCGACAATGTAACTTTTTCGAATAAATATATGGAGTTACTTAAGAAGCAGGGCTTTTTGAATCAATAAACAATCGTAGGTGAAGATTTCAACCAAGAGAGGACTCCTTAGGGGGGTGTTTGCCATGATAACTGCGCTAGGTATGTTGTCGTGTGGAGTTACACGCCATATACCCGAGGGGGAGTATCTACTTCGCAAGGTTGCGATTCACGAGGATGGTTCGTCGCCCAAAGACGAAGTGATTCCATCCTACGAAATGGAGCGATATGTGAGGCAGTCGCCAAATAGGAGATTGTTTGGTTCGAATTTCTACATCTGGGTATACAACTCCGCCAACCCCGCAAAGGATAATTGGTGGAATAGACTTAAGCGCAAAATTGGTGAAGAGCCTGTATATTACAATGAATCACTCACCGAAAAGAGCGTAGAGAATCTTAAGATATATATGAACTCCCAGGGGTTCTACTCGTCGCATGCCAATTTCGTGTTGGACACTACCTACAAAGAGAAACGTGCAAAGGTGACCTACAACACTCACCAAGGGCGACCATATATTATAGATAGTGTAGCATATCAATTCCGAGATACAATGTTGAGGCAATTGGTGATGAGTAGTGCATCGAAATCATTGTTGCACAAGGGCGATATATTCAGTGTCGCACTGCTCGACAAGGAGCGAGAGCGAGTGGCATCACGTCTAAGGGAGAATGGCTACTACAACTTCACGGTAAATAACATAGAGTATCAAGCTGATACCCTAATGGGCGACAACAGAGTGGGCGTGACAATGATTATCAAGAAGTATCTGTCGGGCTATGATGAACGAGGTAATGCCATAATGACGGACAACACTCGCTACAAAGTGGAGGAGATAAATATATTCCCCGATTTTGACCCTACGGTGGTGGTGAATGATACATCATTTCTCAATAAAATAGATACGCTGAAGTGGCGAGGGTTGAATATTATTCACTACAAGGAGGAGAAACCAAATGTGAAGGCTACGGTGTTGCGCCAAGCGGTGCCGATATACCCAGGGCGTATGTTCAACTATCAGTTGGTGAATCAGACATACCTTAATTTGATGTCGTTTGGTTATTTCAAGAGTGCGAGAATTAGTTTTTCGGAGATTTCGGAGCCTCTTGTTTTGCAAGATACACTCTCTCTTAAGCGTCGAGAAGCCTCTGTTGAGGGTGATAACAAATCACCTATGGGGTATTTGTCGAGCTATATTTTGTGTACTCCAGCCCTAAAGCAGAGTTTTAATATAGAGTTGGAGGGTAGCACAACATCTAGTTTCTATGGATTGACAGCAACAGCTGGATACCAAAATCGCAATATATTTAAGGGCTCAGAATCCTTAGATGTCGATTTCGTGGTTGGTTATGAGCACATGAAGGCTCCCGATGCTATCAAAACCAAAGCTACGGAGGTGGGAGTGAGTGTGGGTTTGTCAATACCTAGATTTATTATACCTGGATTGAGTACAAGCTTTCCGATGACTCTGCGCCCGAGAACTAAAATTGAGGCATCTGTAAATTATCAAGATAGACCCTACTACAGCCGCATACTTTCGAGCATTGGACTAAGCTATTCGTGGCTCACCAAGAACTATTCGAGTTTCACTGTGCGCCCTATAGATATCAACCTCATAGATATGAAATATATCGACTCCGATTACTATGACCAGTTGGAGAATGAGTACCTTAAGAATAGTTACGAAACTCAACTTGTTGCAGGTCTTAATGCAGGATACATATATAACAATCAGGGGCGTAATCCAGGTGGAAATAGCACCTCCGTGCGATTTAATGTCGAAGTTGCAGGCAACCTAATAAATGGAATAATGAAGGTTGCTGGAGCGACAAAAAGCGATGCAGGTCAGTATGAATTATTTGGAATACCCTATGCTCAATATCTGCGTAGTGATATTAGTGTGAGTCGCAAAATTGCAGTGGGAAGCAATAGTGCTATTGCTGGGCGATTGTTCGCAGGAGCAGGTTTGCCTTATGGTAATTCGTCATCTCTGCCATTTGATAGGTTGTTTTATTCGGGTGGAAGTAATAGTATGCGTGGTTGGACTCCTCGAACTTTGGGACCAGGTTCATCTTCGTTGCCCGAAGATATGGTATACCCTTCGCAACTTGGCGACATGAAGTTGGAGGCAAATTTGGAGTATCGTTTTCCGTTGTGGGGAATGATTCACGGAGCAACATTCTTTGATTTGGGTAATATCTGGTATCTGCCTAATGATAAATCATCGTATGACGAAGATGCTGTTTTCCACCTCAATACATTCTACAAGCAGCTTGGATTTAACACGGGGTTGGGTTTGCGTCTAGATATTCAATTTGCGGTGTTGCGCCTCGATTGGGGTATTCAACTTCACAATCCTAATCTGGATGCTGGTAGTAGATGGATTAGTGGATTTGACTTCTCCTCTACGGCTCTGAACTTTGGAGTTGGATATCCGTTCTAGAGTCTTATGTGGCTAAATAACGTGAGTTCGAATTTTCGAACCTCACACCTCTTATGGAGCGTCAGCGACTAAACCCCATCCCCAAGGGAGGGGAGTAGGGTAACGAGGGAAGGAAATAAGAAAACCATATCAAAAGCAATAATCATAGAAAGATAATCAGGTGGTTTTTCTTATTTTTGAACTCACGTTAAAGTATAGAGGTTACAATTAATTCCGTAGCACCACGTTTGCGAGCCATAAAATCTAGACACTTTGTGCTAATCTCATCTCGGTGGTTCTCGTCTTTGAGGGGTGTAAACCACTCTTTGAGTTCTTCTGCCGAATTGACGGATGTTGCCACATCTAACGATATTAAATCGCATGCCTCTTTGAATCTTAGGTAGTTTGTCCCGAATGATATAGGTAGCCCAAATGTTGCAGCTTCGAGTGTGTTGTGTATTCCCTTGCCAAAACCGCCACCAATATATCCCCACGAGGCATATTTGTATGTGGAAGAGAGCATACCCATTGTGTCGAGAATCAGAAGTTGAACCGCCGAAAGGTCGCTATCTGCGGAGCACTCCGAATATTTTATGCCATAATTCGCAACTCGTTTCATTAGGGTGTCAATCCTCTCGCTATCAATTTCGTGCGGTGCTACGATGAACTTTATATTGGGGTTTGATTTGATGAGTGGAATCAAAATATCTTCGTCTGCTTTCCATGTTGATCCAGCTATAAAAAGATTTTTGTCACCCTTGAATTTCTCGATTATTGGCAGCTCCACACATCCCCTAGTTATATCCCAAACCCTATCAAATCGGGTGTCTCCAGCTACCACAACATTGTCGAAGCCCCACTTTGCGAGTAGAGTCTTGGAGTTCTCGTCCTGAACAAATAGTGTTTCATACGCCTCCAAAGCGTTGCGCCATGCAAAGCCCCAAGGTTTGAAAAATATAGAGTTCTCTCTAAATATAGCCGATACAATAAAGCTGCGAATCTTGCGAGCACGCAGCTCTGATAGGTAATTGAGCCAAAATTCATACTTCACAAATATTGCAATCTCTGGGTTTACAATATCGAGAAATTGTTTGACATTGTGAGGCGTATCATTTGGTAGGTAGAATATGTAATCTGCCCCTTCGTAGTTGTGTCTAATTTCGTATCCCGAGGGTGAGAAGAATGTTACAAGTATCTTGTATTCAGGCTGTTCATGGCGCAATTTTTCGATTATAGGGCGACCTTGCTCAAACTCCCCAAGAGAAGATACATGCACCCAAATTATGCGCTGTGAAGATGGTATGGTTTGAGCCATGCGCTTTAATAACCCTTTGCGTCCTTCGCACCAAAGTCGAGCTTTGGGCGACCATAGGGCAACAACGTGAGCTATAATGCCATATAATGAAATTGCAATAGAGTATAGAAACATCATTTAGTTTTAAATTTTGGGCAGCGCAAAGGTACAATAAAAAAGTGGGAAAGTAAAAAATAACGCCAAGTTTTTGCTTACCAACCCCTCTGTATAGCATCTGGAATATACCTCACCTCCGCTTGACCATCTGTGTCAAAATCTATAGCTATGAGATCAAATTGCACCTCTAGTTCGGTAGGGTGTGACGCCAGATATCTACTAGCCCCTCTCATTATGGAGCGCATTTTGTCTCTGTTCATAGCCTCTTCGGGTCTCTCCCAGCTACTCTTAGCTCTGCTCTTGACCTCTATGATGTGGAGCGAAAAGCCACGTTGAGCAATTATATCTAACTCGTAGTGCCCATCTCGCCAATTGCGTGCCACAATCATATATCCATTTTTGCGTAGCCACTCGGTGGCAATATCCTCACCACGATTGCCTACTACGGAGGTTGCACTTGCCATTCTAATGTATGATTTTTTGGATAGTATTGGCTTTGCGCATCATCTTGGTGAGTAGCTCTCTGTCATCAGTTTCGAGGGCTTTGCGCATGATTTGTAGCTGGTGAATATGCTCACGCAAAACATCCAACACGTTGTATTTGTTGCGTGTGAGAATCGGAACCCACGTAGATGCCGATGAGTTGGCAAGTCGAACCGTAGATTCGAAACCACCACCCGCAAGGTCAAATATGTGTTGCTCCTCGCGCTCCTTTTCCAACACCGTTAGTGCCAATGCAAATGAGGTGATGTGTGATATGTGCGATATGTATGCAACGTGTAGGTCGTGCTCGTCAGCTTCCATATAAATCACTGGCATTCCAATAGTTGTGTATATATTTTTGATTAACTCCACTGCCGAATCAAAGCTCTTATCCTTTTCGCAAATCACGCATGTGCGACCTTTGAATGCGCCTTTTTGAGCTGCCGTAGGACCACTGTGCTCTGTACCCCACATAGGGTGCGTGGCTACAAAGTTCTGGCGATTAGCATGCATCGAAATCACTTCGCAAAGCTCCTCTTTGATGGATCCCATATCTATTACCACTTGGTGCGGTTTTACTTTGTTGAGCACCTTGATTGCGAGAGTTGGCATAATATCGACTGGAACCGATAGGACGATAAGGTCGGCTTGTGCAATTCCCTGGTCAAACTCTGCGGCTTCGTCTATGAGTCCTAAGTCGATAGCTTGAGATAGGTTTGAGGGTGATGCGTCATACCCTAAAACTTTGTCTGTTAGATTGTTATCCTTGAGCGAAAGGGCGAATGAGCCTCCGATAAGACCTATACCTATAATATATGTAGTCATTTGCGAGTTTTGTGTTAAAAAGTTCTTGTTTTGTTGTAAAGTCTCAAATGCGTAGAATATCCATTTTTTGCCATATCTTTTAACTCTTTGTAAATTAGAGCGTTTAGAAAATAAATGATAAAAAAGATGATAAAAAAACACTTCGATGTGTCAAAAGTAACAAAAAAAGTGTTATATTTGCCTAAAATTATGGAGGAAAATTCAGTTTTACCCTAAAAATTTATAATTTATTAACTAATAAAAAGAAAAGTTATGTCTGAAGTTCAATCAAAAGTTGTCGAGATTATCGTTGACAAATTGGGTGTTAAGGAGTCTGCAGTAGTAGCAGAGGCAAGTTTTACTAACCACCTTGGTGCAGATTCACTCGACACAGTTGAGTTGATTATGGAGTTTGAGAAAGCATTTGATATCCAAATTCCAGATGAGGAGGCAGAGAAAATCACTACTGTAGGTGACGCTGTTTCATACATCGAGTCTCACAAATAAGAAAAGAATTAACTAAAGATTTATTATCACGCAGGGGCTTCCTTTCATGGCTATTTATATTTTAAGTAATGATGGAAGGTGAGTCTTTAAATTTACATTATGGCAGAAAGAAGAGTAGTTGTCACAGGTATCGGTACGATAAACGCACTTGGACACAATGTTGAGGAGTATTTCACAAATTTGGAGAAAGGAGTTAGCGGTTGCGCTACAATTACTCAGTTCGACGTAGAGAAGTTTAAAACAAAGTTTGCTTGCGAGATAAAAAATTACGACTGGGCACAGTACTTCGATCGTAAGGAGGTTCGTAAATACGACCAATATACGCAATATGCACTTATCGCAGCAGACCAAGCAGTTGTAGATTCTGCAATTGACTTGGAAACAGCTGACAAAGAGCAAATTGGAGTAATCTGGTGTTCTGGAATCGGAGGTCTTAAGACCTTCTTTGATGAATGTGTAGGTTATTCCGAGGGCAATAATACCCCTCGGTTTAGCCCATTCTTCATTCCTCGTATGATTGCAGATATAGCTGCTGGTTATATCTCTATTAAGTATGGGTTCATGGGTCCTAACTACTGTACTGTTTCGGCTTGTGCTTCATCTAACCACGGTATGATTAATGCTTTGGATACCATTCGTTTGGGCAAAGCAGATGTAATAGTTGTGGGTGGCTCTGAGGCTCCAGTTAATGAGCCTGCGGTTGGTGGATTCAACTCTATGCAAGCACTTTCGACTCGTAACGACGACCCATCTACCGCATCTCGTCCATTTGACGTTAATCGTGATGGTTTCGTAATTGGTGAGGGTGCTGGAGCACTTATCTTTGAGGAGTATGAGCACGCTGTGGCTCGTGGTGCAAAGATATATTGCGAAGTTATCGGTGGTGGTTGCTCTGCTGATGCACACCACTTTACTGCACCACACCCAGAGGGTAAGGGTGCAATCAAATCTATGCGTGATGCTTTGAAAAATGCAGGTATCTCGCCCGAGGATGTTGATTATATCAACGTTCACGGAACATCTACACCACTTGGAGACAAAGCTGAGTTGAAGGCTGTGCAAGGTCTATTTGGCGAGCACGCTTACAACATCAACATATCGTCTACAAAATCTATGACAGGACACTTGTTGGGTGCTGCAGGTGCAGTCGAGGCGTTGGCTTGTGTTGCAGCTATCACTCGCGGATTTATTCCTCCGACAATCAACTGCAAGGATCTTGACCCTGAGATTGATTCTAAGTTGAATCTCACTTTGGATGTGGCACAGTACCGCGAAGTTAAGTGTGCTTTGAGCAATACTTTCGGCTTTGGTGGTCATAATGCTACGGTTATTTTCCGTAAAATCTAACATCTATCTCTCAATACGACTGTCCGTTATGTTCAATTTTTTAAGGCGTTACATCAGACGAAACTACGGAGAGGATAGAGTGTATTACACTATGGTTGATGATATATGGGGGTTCATCCCCTATAATATCGAACTTTACAAGCTGGCTTTGATTCACAAGTCAGCTTCTTTAGTGTTAGAGGATGGAACTCATATAAACAACGAAAGATTGGAGTACTTGGGTGATGCAATCATCGAGGCTGTAACCTCCGATTTTCTATATATTGAGCTTCCTGCCCACAACGAGGGTTCTCTTACTCAACTACGTTCCAAAATAGTATCTCGACAATCACTCAATCGCATTGCCAAAGCTATGGGTTTGGATGGCTATGTGATTAGCAATGGTAATGGCAACTTTGTGCAGAAACATCTTTTGGGAGATGCTTTTGAGGCTGCAATAGGTGCTATATACCTAGATATGGGCTACGATTTCGTAAATCGACTTCTCATAAACAGAATTTATCCAGAATATATCAACCTAGAGGATTTAATGCTCTCGGAGACAGATTTCAAGAGTCGTCTCATAGAGTGGGCACAGAAGGAGCACCACACCATAGAGTTCATCACCTCTCACGATTCTGACTCAACCTCTCGTCGTCCACTATTCTACTCCAAGGTTATGATTGCTGGAGTCGAAGTGGGTCACGGAGTTGCTGAATCCAAGAAGGAGGCAGAGCAGCGTGCTGCGCAATCGGTGTCGGAGGGTGTTCCAGATCGAGCTAGTGACGAGCTGTTGGATAGGTTGGATAGTTACGAAAGTGGCGAATAAAACTTATTATGTCTGATATTGCCGATAAACTCATGATGCGAGGTGGTGCATCCTCACTAACCGACAAGGAGCTCTTGGAGCTGTTGTTGGAGGATATGCCAAAGGCCGCAATGTGTGTGGAGGAGTTGTATAATAAGTGCGGTGGTTCTCTACAAAAGATTGGAAGTGAGGATATTGCACGTCTACGTATGGTGGCAGGTATTGGACTAAAACGAGCTCAACGCATAGTCGTTGCAATGGAATTGGGGCGACGTGCAGCGTGTGACCATGCTGCGGAATTGACGGTCATAAGCTCGAATCGAGATGTTGCAGATTTCTTTCGCTCCAAACTCGAATCCTTAAATCATGAGGAGTGTTGGATTTTGTATCTCACAGCTTCCAATAGTATTATAGAGAGTCAGCGAATGAGTGTTGGAGGTGTTACGACAACTGTTGTAGACCATAGGCTTGTGATAAAGAGAGCCTTGGAGCTCCTTGCACCTCAGATAATTATGGTGCACAATCACCCCTCAGGCTCAATAGAGCCAAGCCCCGAAGATGTAGAACTCACCGAGAGGGTGCGTTTGGCAGCAGAGCTGTTCGACATAAAACTCTTAGACCACATCATCGTAGGTCGCACAGGAGATTATAGCTTTAGGGGTTCAAATCTTCTCTAGAGATTGTTTAATTCGCTCTATGCCAGCTCTTTTTAGGGGTGTTGTTCCAAATTCTAACATAAATTCATCCTCATTTATCACTCTCCATTCCTGACTATTCGGGGGTGTGACTATTGGCGTGAAGTCCGAATTTTTGCTCATTGGCGTTCGTTGGTTGTGTGGGCAGCAACTTTGGCACTCGTCACATCCAAATATCCATCCATTGAGGGTTAAATCCGAAGAGTCCTCCACTTCGACTGTGCGACACGATATGCAGCGTCGTGTGTCAATGGTGCGATTATTGTTTATCGCCCCCACAGGGCAACTATTTACGCACGCACGACACTCTCCACACCTATCCTCCTTTAATGGAGAGTCATAACTATCCACCTCGTGATTTATGACAATCTCGCCAAGTAGCACGAACGACCCAAATTCTGGGGTTATGAGCAGCGACTGTCGCCCAATCCACCCCAATCCACAATTCACGGCAAGTTGTTTTTCGAGCAGAGGTGCCGAATCCGTAAAACATCTACCATTGAGAGTAGGGTGGTGAGATTGCAGAGCTTTGAGTAGAGTTTTGAGCCGATTGCGCAGAGTTTTGTGGTAATCCCGATTTAGGGCGTATGATGCTATGCGTGGTGATGTGGAGTCGCCCTGTGTGAGGCTATATTTATTCTTGTAATTTACTCCGCACACGATTATTGACCTGCCATTATCTATGAGTTTGGAGGGGTCAAATCGAACATCTTGGTATCGACTCATATACTCTAGTGGCTCAGCATAACCACTACCTGCCCACTCATCAAAATATGCCCTGTTTTGGAGTAGAGGGGTCGTTTGAGTCACTCCGCAGATGTCAAAATCTAGCTCTTTGGCGAGCTGTTTTATAAGTGAGCGAGTAATCATTTTGTTCTTTTGTGCAATTTTTTTGTTCAAAAGTAGTGAAAAATATAAAAGAATAGAGTATATTTGCAATAAATGTTTTTTGCCTTAAACTATTTACTTAGTTAATGTATTGAGGTGTAATAGTTTAAATAAATTATTAAAAAGTATATATGACAAAAACAACACTACACGAGTTAGTTCAGGGCAGCCTTTCGCGCTATCCTCAAAACATAGCTTATTCGATGTTCGAAAGGGAGGACATTACCTACGAAGAGGTTGGTCGCAAGATTGCCGAGGTGCAAGAGATTCTTGTTAGCTCGGGACTTAGTGCAGGTGATAAAGTTGTAATTTTGAGTAGCAATATGCCCAACTGGGGAGTATGCTACTTTGCGGTTACAACTGCAGCAATGGTCGCTGTGCCGCTTCTTCCAGATTTCACAAATGATGACTTAGATATGCTTATTGAGCACTCGGGCGCAAAGGCTCTGTTGGTGTCGGATAAGTTGTACACACGTATTTCTAAGAGTGTCGTTAATAGTCTTAATGTGGTTGTGCGTACCAAGAATTTGGGCGTTATATCTAAGCGTGACGCTGTGGAGCGAGGTAGCATCGCAGTTCCTAAGCCTGATGATTTGGCGGTGATTCTATACACGTCGGGCACAACTTCAAAGCCTAAGGGCGTTATGCTAACGCACCATAATTTGGTGTCGCAGATAATCCTTTTGGAGGATATGTTCCCAATCACCGAGGCGGATTTATTCTTGTCTGTGTTGCCATTGTCGCACACATATGAGAGCTCACTAGGTCTAATCTTCCCATTTTCGGCGGGTGCAATGGTGACATACCTCGATCGTCCACCTACCGCAACAACACTTATGCCAGCACTTAAAAAGGTGCGTCCAACATTGTTTCTTATCGTACCGCTACTCATAGAGAAGATTTTCCGCTCACAGGTGCAAGCAAAATTCTCATCCACAGCATTTTGGCGTACGATATGCAAGGTCGGATTCATAAAAAACTACCTATACAAAATTGCTGGAAAGAAACTCATGAAGGTCTTTGGTGGTCGCCTAAGGTTCCTCGCTATTGGTGGTGCGAAGTTAGACACCGAGGCTGAGAAATTCCTAAAGACTGGAAAAATCCCTTATGGTATTGGCTACGGACTCACCGAGACTGCTCCACTTTTGGCAGGTGCAGTGCCAGCAAATACGCTCGTAGGTTCGGCAGGTTATGCTGCAAAGGGTGTGACATTGCGTCTTGACAACATTGATCCTGTGACTAAGCAGGGCGAAATTGTAGCTAAGTCACCATGTGTGATGCGTGGATACTACAAAAATGAGGAGGCTACACGTGATGCGTTTACCGAGGATGGCTGGTTCCGAACTGGTGACTTGGGCGCATTTGCCGAGGATGGTAGATTATTCCTTATGGGGCGTTTGAAGAATATGATTTTGGGTCCTAGTGGTGAGAATATCTATCCCGAGGAGATTGAGAATGTTTTGAATTCACACCGTTACATAGCCGAGAGTATTGTCACCGAAAAAGAGGGTCGCTTGGTGGCTCTTGTGAATTTCGACACCGATGCTATAGAGGCAAAAATGGAGGAATTCCGCGAAGAGTGGGAAGAGAAGATGGTAGCTTGGGAGCGTCGCAAAGACGAAGTGCTCAAGGAGATACAAGATTACGTGAATGCGAAAGTTAATCGTTTCTCAAAAATATCGGAGGTTGTAGAGGAGAAAGAGGATTTCGTGAAAACTCCAACTCAAAAGATTAAACGCTACCTATATAAAGGCGGTGTGAAGCACGAGGAGGATGAGGTGCAGGGTAAAAAGTAGGATGAATAGAGCGTGGCTAATGTAAAATGAATTGCGCTCTAATTATATTAAAAAATATGAAGAATATTGCTGTTATTTTGGCTGCGGGAATTGGTAGCCGTTCACGACTATCTATACCCAAACAATATATAAAAATTGCAGGCAAGAGCGTTATAGAGCATACTATTATAGTATTTCACAAACATACTTTAATAGACGAAGTGTGGGTTGTCATACAGCCTCAATACGAGGATAAGGTGGCAAATATGTGTGTGAAAAATGGCTGGAATAAAGTTTCGAAAATATTATATGGAGGTTCCGAACGCTACTATTCAAGTTTAGCAGCGATAGATGCTTGTGATGAGGAGTGTAATTTGATATTTCACGATTCGGTTCGCCCATTAGTAAACTCTAGGATTATTGACGATGTAATAGAGTCGTTAGAGAAGTATGAGGCGATAGATGTTGCAGTACCTGTATCGGATACCATTATTCGTAGGAGTGGTGATTGCTGAATTCAACCTGCAAATGCAACTGAATTCATAGTTAATATTTGTTTAAATTTTTCATTTGGTGTGAGGTAGCCGAGCCTTTTACGAGGGCGATTATTTAGCTTGTT
>JBCQUV010000011.1:0-45796 GCA_047173765.1 Rikenellaceae bacterium | reverse complement strand
AGTAACAAACTAGTGAAATAAAAATAATATTAACCGACACAAGGAGAGGAATATATCTTATTAATTAAGAGAATGCTGTCTAAAGTAGGGGAAGTATTATAAACGTATATGTATAATGTTGTAAATATTTTCGAAAATAGATTTTCTCCAGAGAGAATAACTAACTATTTTAAATGTGTAATTCATGAGTATTTCATAAAAAAGGATTATCCTTCAATGGTAGATTTTGGAAGATGGTTTTTCCATCTTTTCAACAAAAAAAATTACGATAAATCTGGAGTCTACACACGAAGCTTTCAATCTGCAGTTGAATCTATTCACCATGAGCTAGACGAAGCATTCAAGGCACTAGACATAAACGACGAGCATCACGAAAATATGATGGCTGAAATCAGAAAAAAAGAGGCTGCTGAGGCAAGAAAGGAGGAGGATGATAAAATCAAAGGCTCAATGTTTGATAATATAAAAAACACATCAACTAAACGCATTGCAAAGTTTGAGGAGTCTCTTAAAACAATTGAAGATCGTTTTCCCGAGGAGCAGTCCTATCTTAAAGTTAAACTTTGTTACACCTATTTAAAAGCTATCTTCAAACAATTAGAGGCGAAACAAAAAATAGACTACAAAGAACTTGCTGGTTATTTATCGGCAGTCATAAGTGATATTGAGCATGTTGCAGCCAATAACGATGGCTTTCATAGTATCTATCTAGATATTTTGTGCATAAATAACCTAGATCACATATATTGTATCACAGAGGCCATAATCGGTTATCTACCCCATGATTATGTGCACAGATTTATACAGAGTGTCGTATCTGTTAAATACAACGAAAGGAAACTGTACAACATAATCCGCTATTTTAAATGTGTGATTAATAAATACATAGATATAAACAATTATATATTTGCGGCAGATTATGGAACATGGTTTATAAAGACTTATAACAAGAGGGTATATAATTACACAGCTCTTGAAATATCCAATTTTGAAGATGTTGTTTTTGCTATCCACAAAGACATAGATAAAGCATACAAGGTATTAGGCGAAAAGAACAAGCATCACGAAAATATGATGGAGACTATCAAAAAAAGAGAGTCCGAAACGCCCAAAGAGAGAAATGATCGAATGAAGGCCGAACTATATGACTTAGCAATGCGATGCCAAGCAAACGGAGACATGGCTGGGTATTGTGGCTATATGTCAGCACTAAGTGATATTGGACGCTAAGAATCAGTTTAAAATTTCTCTCATCTATTTTGCTAAGGATCTGTCACTTCGCTTCTTTATCTTAGCAATTTTAGCGATAAAACCTAAACAAATTCTAATAATTTACCCTTAAAATTACAAACCATTATGAACGAGAAACAAACATCAGAAGCAGAGACAATTGTTGATATAGTAGCACAACATTGCAGCCAGATTAAAGAGCAATTAGATAAACACGACATCGACAATAAATATTACGGAAACTTTAGCTCCGTGGTAAGACGTGTAGGTAACGGATTTTGCCTAGGCAACGACGACGAATACCCGATGTGCTATGTCAAAGGCAATATCGGCAGCGAATCTTGCAGTGCTAATGCATGTCAATGCACCTATATCATTCGTAACGAACAGGGATTTTTGGAGCTCAAATACCCTGAATCAACGAAAGTTAGATACACATACTGCAGCTTTTCGCATAGTTTAATGAACTATAATTCCAGGGCGTGCAAAAAGATTCAAATAAGTGTTATTGACACCGATGTAACATATCCACCACTACCAGATAGTTGCGAAGAGCTACCCAAAGCAACAAAGTCAGACTCTGGAGCCAAGATCGTAGCTACATTTGCCATAGATGTCGAAAACGGAGAACTTGCCTATGTATATTATGAACATTGGGGCTACTCAAACCAAGTTACAAACCAAATGAGTTGGTGTAACCCCGATTATGATGTCAAGGCTGTTGTGAAGCGAACGTTGCAAGAGTATGGAGAAGATAGCGTGGAAGGAGCTCAAGCATACGAACTTCTATATGAGCAGCAGCGTGCCACTATTGATAAATACACGGCAATGGATACAAGTCATCGAATCACAGATATTTATATTAAAGTATATGGTGAGACGAGTAACGAACCAGCTTTGATCAGAGCTGTCACGCGTGAACTTTATGCTAATGTCCGTGATAGTTATGTGTATTATGATAGATCCCTGACGTGCCATAAAAGAATGCTCAAGATAAAAGAGGCACACCCAGAGGTACCGTTTGCCGATGTTGAGGAGCTTCGCAAAAAGGTTGAGGAGCTCGAAGATCTCGCCAAAGATGAGGCGTGGGAGAGATTCATAAGATAAGGACGGGGACAAATTCTCCACAATAAAAACCTAACGACCATGAAACGATTAATTATTACAATGACCGTAATTGGGGCTATCGCGATGACATCTTGCTCGACAGCATTAGATTTGCTGTTGCAGCCTTTGCCTACGTTAGCAGATTTTACCACTACAAATATCACTACAAAATTAATAGGATGTAGTAAAGTCGGTCATACAGCAACAATAACTTTTGAGATTACCAACCACTCAAATTTCGACGAGAAAATATCTATCGGAAGAGGGAATGTCAAGCTATATGACAACGTAGGCTACATATATGACAGCCGAAACTCCAACATAACCATCGGAATAGGAGGCGACAAACAGGGCGGTTCTGCAACTGCTATATTTCCGCAGAAAGTCCCTGTGTCGGTTACTATTATGATAAACGACATAGCGAGCAATGCCACCCATTTTCGAGTTATTGAAGTTGGAGCCTCATCCTCTGGGCGCATGAAACTCAACCCTGCAAATCCTATTATTATTCGTAATATAGCTTGGGGTAGATAGGCTTAAGCATAGTCTTTATAAATTCATGGTTGGTTTCCTAGGTACGGGAACCAACCATTTTATATTTTATCACACCCTCGTTATCTACCAATATCCGCAAGCAGTTGAGATACAGCAGATTTTGGAGAGTCGCAGCTATCTAGAAGCTTCACAAAATGGCTACCAATGATTGCACCACTCGACGCCGCAGATGCTGCATCAAATGTCTCTTTGTTCGACACACCAAAGCCTATGAGGCGTGGATGTTGCAGATTTAGAGCACCTACACGCTCGAAATATCCATCAGCAGAACCTACGAGCGAGCCACGTGCACCCGTAGTTCCTGCACACGACACCATATATATAAATCCCGAAGCGTGAGTATCTATAAGGTGAATACGCTCTACGGATGTTTCGGGCGATATAAACATAACGACCTTTAACTCATACTGCTCTGCAATCTCTTTATATTCAGCCATATACTCCTTAAATGGCAGGTCGGGGATAATCATTCCATCGACTCCCACACGCTTGCAATCTGCACAAAAAGCCTCGAATCCGTAGTGCATAATTGGATTTAAGTAACCCATTAGTAGCACTGGAATTGTAATCTCTGAGCGCATATTCTCAATCTGCGAGAATAGTTTTTTGAGCGACATTCCATTTTCGAGAGCTCGTGTCGATGCTTGCTGAATCACGACACCATCTGCCATAGGATCCGAAAATGGCACTCCCAACTCAACCATATCTACACCTTGCGCTTGCAACTCACCTAGTATCAACGACGTATCATCAATGTTTGGAAATCCAGCAGGATAATATACCGAAAGGATATTTTTGCCCTTTTCGGCAAACAATTTATCAATTCTATTCATATCTTTAGTTTTTTAATTGTCCAATAAAAGTTTTCAATTTATTCACGTTTTTGAGTGCTGGGGCATCTTCAAAACGACTATTTAGATCTACGCCAACAAACTTAGGATGAGCAATTTGCTGAATCTCCAAAGCCATAGTCTCATCTATCCCTCCGCTCAACAAAAACAGAGTCGAGCCCGTGTAGTTATCGAGTACAGACCAATCAAATCGCCTGCCCGAACCACCATGCTCCGCACATTTGGTATCGAAAAGTAGGTAATCAACCTCGCCATCATAAATTGCCGCACGCTCAATATCCGCAGGTGATGCCACCGAAATAGCCTTTATCACTCCAAATCCACTAGATTTTAGCTCTCGACAAAGCTCAATGCTCTCTGCTCCGTGAAGCTGTATATAATTGAGTCCGTGCTTTTTAGCTGCATCTAAAATATAATCTTCTGAGGCATTTACAAACACACCTACCCTTTTGATCCCCTCTGGAGTCGGCGGTGCAAAGTCGGCAACAAATCTTGCGGAGCGGTCGAAAAATATGAAACCCATCATATTTATCCCAAGTTCGGCTACCCTATTTGCATTCTCCACCTCACGCATTCCGCACACCTTGATTAACATATTTCCGCTATTAAATTTGCGAGTGTTGCCGCAGGATCGTCAGTTTTCATAAAAGTCTCACCAATTAGGAAACCACCAAAACCAACCCCTTGCAGAGACTTAATAGTCTCACTTGCATCAATTCCACTCTCCGACACCAACACTATATCACCACCTCTTTGGCGCATAACCTCCGCCAAATTGAACGAGTTATTTATGTCAGTCACAAAGCTTCCAAGGTTGCGATTATTAACTCCCAGCATATCAATATTTTCGTTCAAATGAGACAACTCCGCCTCCGAATGAATCTCCAAAAGCACCTCTAAACCAACGCTATGCGCCACCTTCGCAAGTTCTGCGCACTTCTCCACCGAAAGACACGACGCTATGAGCAACACCGCATCAGCACCTGCCACACGAGCCTCATATATTTGGCGAGGGTCAATAATAAACTCCTTGCGCAAAAGTGGCATATCTCCAGCCACAACACGAGCTCTTATCAAGAACTCCAACGACCCACCAAAGAACTCCTCATTGGTGAGCACCGAACAAGCTGCCGCACCACTCGCATGATATCCTGCAACAATTTGCTCAACATCTGCCGCCTCCTTTATCCAACCCTTGGATGGGCTCCTGCGCTTCAGTTCAGCAATAATTCCGCCCTTGGTGCTATTTTTAATTGACTCCGACATCGAGATTACAGGGCGTGTCTCCGCTTTCGCCTTTTGCTCTATGTCGGTGAAGTTATATCCTTCTAATTCAGCACGTTTGTGTGCTACAATTTTTTCTAAAACATCTACCATAGCTACTTACGAATTTATCTCAACAAAACGTTTTAGGGTCTCCACCGCTCGCCCACTATCTATTGCCTCACGTGCAATTGCGATACACTCCTCTATGCTCTTGGTAGACTCCATGACATTTATGGCATAGGCCGCATTCACCACCACGCAATCTCGCTGCGGTTGCGTCGCCGTGCCACCTAGCACACTATCAAATATCTCGGCCGCCTGCTCAACTGTCTCGCCCGAAAAGAGGTCGGATTGCTCAGCACGTGCAAATCCCAAATCCTCTGGGTTATATAGTTTTTCACCCTCCGATGTGCAGACCTTAAACTGCGAGGTAAGCGAAATTTCATCATATCCATCGAGTGAGTGAACCACCGCAAAATTAGTTCGGTCGTGTTGCAACATATAGCAATACATGCGTTGCATAGCCAAGTTGTATACTCCAAGTAGTTGATTATTAGGCTTTGCAGGGTTAATAAGCGGACCCAACATATTGAAAAATGACCTCACACCCAAATTCTTACGCACCACAGCCACAGCCTTCATTGCCGAGTTGAACATCGGTGCGTGGAGATATGCAAAGTTGCACTCATCAAATGATTTCTTAAGCACATCTGGATTGTTCGAAAACTTCACGCCATGCTGCTCCATAACATTACTCGCACCGCTGATAGACGATGCACCATAGTTACCATGCTTAACCACCTTGTAACCAGCCGCTGCCACCACAATTGACGAGCAGCTACTAATGTTGAAAGTATCCTTGCCATCGCCTCCCGTACCAACGATGTCGATATAGTCACGAGTACCGAAATCCATAGGCAGACTAAACTCCAAAAGTGCTGAACGAAAGCCACTTAGTTCCTCCAATGTGATGTTGCGCATCAGGTATACTGTTATGAGCGATGCAATCTGCGCATCGTTATATTTGCCTTGGGCAATGCCTCTGAACAACTCGCCTGCCTCCGACGCAGAGAGAGTTTCGTAGTTAAATAACTTGTTTAATATACTCTTCATAACATCTACATTTTTAACCAGTTAGCAATAATTTGCGAACCTACGGGTGTAAGTATCGACTCGGGGTGAAACTGCACACCTCGAACATTATGTTCTTTGTGACGAAGTGCCATAATTCGACCCTCGACACCATCCACGGCAGTCACCTCCAAACAATCGGGCAACCCCTGTGAAGATACGCACCATGAGTGATAACGAGCAGCCTCGAAGGTGTCGCTAATACCCTCAAAAAGAGGCTCTCGAACTGTAATATTTATGTCGGTTGCCACGCCATGAAATACATTGCTAAGGTTGGTAAGCTCAGCACCATACACCTCTCCAATAGCTTGCTCGCCTAGGCAGACTCCTAGTAGGCTCTTAGTTGCTCCATAAGTTCGAATTACATCACACAAGATGCCAGCCTCCGAGGGAATTCCAGGCCCTGGCGAGAGGATTATTTTGTCATATTTACCAACATCCTCCAACGAAATTTTATCGTTACGAAAGACATCGACTTCGTAACCCAAAGCCTCTACGGCATGAACAATATTGTAGACAAATGAGTCGTAATTATCAAGTAATAGTATCTTTTTCATCTTCTTAACTACTTAGTATTTAATATCTTCGCAGATTGCTTTGGATAATGCTCCCAACTTGCTATTAGTCTCCTGCAACTCTCTTTCTGGGTTGCTCAATGCCACAATTCCTGCACCTGCTTGGAACTCCAACTGACCATTACGGCTCACGAAGGTACGGATTGTGATAGCGTGATTTATCGAACCATCAAAGCCGATAGAGCCAATTGCACCGCCATAAATTCCACGATTGTGAGGCTCAATATCGTTTATTAGCTGCATAGCTCGCACCTTGGGCGAACCGCTTAGCGTACCTGCTGGGAATGTATCCATAAATGTTTTGAGAGACGAAACGCCCTCTTTTATGTCGCCCGAAACACGTGATACTAAGTGTATTACATGCGAATAGAATTGAGTCTGCTTATAAAATTCCAATCCCACATTGCGTGCATTACGACTCAAATCATTACGTGCCAAATCGACCAACATCACGTGCTCTGCATTCTCCTTAGGGTCTTGGCGCAGAGCCTCCGCACGACGATTATCCTCCTCGATGTCATCGGTTCTAAATGCCGTGCCTGCTATGGGGTCAATCGTAGCCCTGCGACCAACAACTTTGCAGTGGGTCTCGGGCGATGAACCAAAAATTCGCACTCCTCCCATATCGAAATAGAACAAATATGGCGATGGGTTGATAGCTCTAAGTTTGCGGTACACAGCAAAATCATCACCTGTGTATTTCTGTATAAATCTGCGACTTAGCACAATTTGAAACACATCGCCACGCAAGCAATGCTTCACACCTTGGCGCACCATATCTTTGTAATCATCATCCGAAATTGGAGAGGTTACCGCCCCTTTGCGAGTGAATCCATACGCCGAGAAGTTGCGATTGTTGATAGCCGCAATCACCTTTGTGTTATCCGCCGTCTCGCCTTCGCCAACCAACTCTTTTAGGGTTAAGGTGTTGTGGAAGTGATCGAAAATGAGTGCGTATCTAAAGAGTACGTAGTGCACATCTGGCGCATCGTTATCCTTGGGTGTCAATGGATTAACTGCAATATTTTCGAGATATTTCACCGAATCATAAGCTGTGTAGCCATATACTCCATAGTCACCTGCGATGTCGAACCTTGTCATAAACTCAGCCACCGCTTGCGCCACTCCAAACTCCTCCGTGATATCCTCCTTGATTTTCTCGCCATTTGGCAATGCGGTATTCACCACACCATTGCAAATCGAGATTGAGGCGATAGGTGCAAAGGTGATTATTGACCTCGCATTCTCTGAAGAGTTGTAGTTCGACGCCTCCAAGAGTGCCGATTGCTCGTATAGATCACGGAGCTTTAGGTACAAGCTCACGGGAGTGTGCAAATCGCCAGCGAACTCTTGGGTTGAAATTGTGTATTTTATCTGTTCCATTGCGCTCTATTTTCTTTGAGATTCAAACTCTTTGACATAAGTATCCATATCCTTATCACCTCTACCCGAAAGAGTTACAACGACTACCTCATCCTTTTTAAAGCTCATTTTGTGGAGTGCGCCAAGCGCGTGAGCACTCTCCATAGCAGGGATTATACCCTCCAATCTGGTGAGCTCAAATGCTCCATCCAAAGCCTCTTGGTCGGTAGCAGATAACACCTCGGCACGCCCTGTGGTAGCAAGATGTGCATGCAATGGTCCAACTCCTGGGTAGTCTAAACCTGCCGATATAGAGTATGGCTCGATGATTTGACCATCCTCATCCTGCATAAGCATCGTACGTGAGCCGTGGATTATACCACGTGTTCCGAGCACCATAGTTGCTGCCGAATGGGGGGTATCAACCCCAAGTCCTGCCGCCTCAACCAAACTTAGCTTCACTCGCTCATCATCCATATAGTGGAAGATTGTACCCGCAGCGTTACTTCCGCCACCTATGCAAGCTACCAATCTGTCGGGATAACCTCTACCCTCCTTCTCCATCATTTGTTCCTTAATCTCCTTGCTGATAACTGATTGCAGGCGTGCAACCATATCTGGATAGGGATGAGGCCCTACGACCGAACCTATGATATAGAAGGTGTCGGCAGGGTGTGAGCACCAATATCTAATAGCATCGTTGGTGGCATCCTTGAGTGTCATATTTCCCGAAGTTACAGGTACAACCTTTGCACCCAACATCTCCATCTTCTTTACGTTAGGCATCTGTCTCTCGACATCGGTCTTGCCCATAAACACAATGCACTCCATACCAAAAAGTGCACATACTGTAGCTGTAGCCACTCCGTGCTGACCTGCGCCTGTTTCAGCTATGATTTTATTTTTGCCCATTTTGCGAGCTATCAAAATCTGACCTATGGTGTTATTGATTTTGTGTGCCCCCGTGTGGTTCAAATCCTCGCGTTTGAGGTATATCTTTGCTCCATATCTCTCGCTGAGTCGCTTTGCATGGTAGAGGGGTGAAGGTCTACCTACATAGTCTTTCAACAAATCATAATACTCCTTTTGAAACTCCTCGCTATCAATAATTTGCATGTATGATTTTTTGAGCTCCTCGACTGTGGCATACAAGATTTCGGGAATGAATGCACCTCCAAACTCTCCGTAGTAACCCTCTTCGTTTACGTTAAAACTTTGCATATTGTTATATTTTTACATTTAAAATTTCTACACAAAAAAAACCTGCCGCAAGTGCGACAGGCTCATTATATATTACATCTCAAATATATATGGCTGTTCGTCTTACGAATGTTTAACTTCGCAAGATTGCCACCAACCAAAATTATTTGAAATATTTGTTATCATCGTTTTTTGTTTGACTGCAAATTTATAATATAAATATATTTCTTCCAAATTTTTGGCAATAAAAATATAATATTTTTGCGAAAAGGTTATTAACATGAGTTTTGGATAAGGCGAATTAATAAAACTGACAGGAAAACAATAATTTCTCCTTATCTAAAACTCAGGTTATTATATACTCTCCAATTCATCCATCCAAACACGAGCCACTGCGTCACTAGGCATGCGCCAGTCACCACGCGGAGAGAGGGATACATTACCTACCTTAGGAGCATCAGGAGTCGCCGAACGCTTGAATTGTTGCGAGAAGAACCTACGCACAAACACCTTCAACCACTTCTCTATTGTCTCCGTGTTGTAAGTTCCATCAAAAGCTATTTGAGCCAAATACAAAATCTTGGATGGCGAGAATGAGGAGCGAATAAAGTGATACAAGAAAAAGTCGTGCAACTCATAAGGACCTACCAAATCCTCTGTTTTTTGGGCTATATCACCATTCTCATCCGCTGGCAAAAGCTCGGGACTTACGGGCGTAGATGCCACATCATACAATATGGCTTGAACCACTGCGTTATCTTCGCTATCAGCTATCCAACTCACTAAATATCGCACCAAACTCTTTGGCACTGAGGCATTAACTCCATACATAGACATGTGGTCTCCATTGTATGTTGCCCAGCCCAAAGCCATCTCACTAAGGTCGCCCGTACCTATAACTATACCACCCTCCATATTCGATATGTCCATCAAAATTTGGGTACGCTCTCGAGCTTGCGAATTTTCGTAGCTCACAGATCTATCTTCGGGGCTAAGGCCTATATCCTCGAAATGTTGCAAACATGCAGCCTTTATCGATATTTCACGAATTGTTATGCCTAGCTCTTTCATAAGATTCATAGCGTTATTATATGTACGACCCGAAGTTCCAAATCCAGGCATTGTGACACCTATAATTCCCTTGCGGTCGAGCCCCAAACGATCGAATGCCTTAACCACAACCAACAGAGCCAGCGTAGAGTCCAAACCGCCCGAAATACCCATCACAGCACATTTACACGTCGTGTGCAACAACCTCTTAACCAGACCACTTGTCTGAATTGCAAATATCTCCTCGCACCTAATGTTACGCTGCGCCAAGTCCGAAGGCACAAATGGCGAAGGGTCTACATAGCGTTGTAAATCTGCCACATCATCTTGCTCAATATATATCTCGCGAACCTCAAAATCTGCGGGTTTGCGAGTTGAGAATGTTGTGGTTCTAAGTCGGTAGTTTTGCAGTAAATCAATATCTACATCCGCTACCACAACCTGCCCGTCTAGCGAGAATCTCTTAGATTTAGCCAACAGTCGCCCATTCTCGGCAATTATTCCATTGCCACCAAACACCAAATCCGTAGATGACTCCCCAAAACCAGCCGAAGAGTAGACATAAGCTGCCATACACCTTGCCGATTGTTGTTTTATGAGACTCAATAAATAGTCATGCTTACCAACCACTTCGGGTGATGCCGACAGATTAAAGATTACACGTGCTGCATCACAAAGTTTTGATGATGGAGGGTTCGACACCCACAAATCTTCGCATATCTCCACACCGCACGACACACCATTTATCTTGAAAATCAAATTCGTAGAGATTAGCACCTGCTGATCTGCCAACACCACAGCACCATCCTTTAGCTCTGCTCCCGATGCAAACCACCGAGCTTCATAGAACTCCGAATAGTTGGGTATATGAATCTTGGGGACAACACCCAAAACCTCTCCATAACCAAACACCACAGCGCAGTTATAGAGGTTGTTGTTCACCACTATCGGCATACCAACAATCGCAACAATAGGCAATTCTTTAGTGGACTCAACTAGGTCATACAGAGAATCTTCTGCCGCCCTAATTAAAGTATCTTGTAGGAATAAATCCCCACACGTATAACCAGTGATTGACAATTCTGGGAACAACACTACCTCTGCACCCTCAGCCACCGCCTTGTGCATAGACTCCTCTATTTGCGAGGTGTTATACTTGCAATCTGCCACCCTTAGATTGGGTACCGCAGATGCTACACGAAAATATCCAAACTCTCTCATAATAATTTTATCTTTTAATACTCCATAATTTAGCGATGTTTACAATCACCTCAACCGATTTTTGCATAGAGGTTAAGGAGCAACACTCATATCTGCCGTGAAAATTTATGCCTCCAGTGAATAAATTAGGGCAAGGCAGACCCATAAATGACAATCTTGCGCCATCTGTTCCACCCCTAATTGGGCGTATGATTGGCACTACTCCAGCCAGCTCCATAGCCTCACGAGCTTTGTCTATAAGTTGTGGATGTGGAGTTATCATCTGTTTCATATTGCGATATTGCTCCTTGATTGTTAATGATATAGACTCCTTACCATAACGACGTTGCAACAAATCGGCACAGTGCCACAACAGCAACTTGCGCTCCTCGAACTCCTCGGTCGAATGGTCTCTAATAATATAACTCAACTCCGCTTTTTCGACTGTGCCTGATATGTTTGTGAGATGGTAGAACCCCTCATAATTAGACGTATACTCTGGACGCTCAACCTTGGGCAGCAGAGCATTAAATTCACACGCCACCTCTATTGCATTTATCATCTTGCCCTTGGCATAACCAGGGTGCACATTGCGACCCGACACCACAACCTTAGCACTCGCAGCATTAAAGTTTTCGTACTCCAACTCTCCCTCTATGCCACCATCCACCGTGTAGGCGAAATCTGCACCAAAGGCTCTGACATCAAAAAAATCAACACCTCGACCCACCTCCTCATCGGGTGTAAAGCAAATTCTAATTTCACCATGAGCAATATCTTTATTGTTAATCAGAAACTCCGCAGCGGTCATAATCTCTGCCACTCCAGCCTTGTCATCTGCTCCCAAAAGCGTTCTACCATCGGTGTGAATAATGGTGTGCCCCACCAATTTTTTGAGCTCTGGGAACTGTGCTACAGTCATTCGAGTGGTGGGATTTAAGCTTATATCTCCACCATCATAACACTCTATAATTCTAGGTGTTACACCCTCACCACTCATATCTGGAGAGGTATCTACGTGTGCTATAAATCCAATCACGGGAGATAACTCACACCCCTTAGTCGCTGGTATACGCCCCATGGTGTATCCATGCTTATCGGTCACGACATCCTGTAACCCCAACATTCGCATTTCATCCGCCAACTCACGAAGCAACACCCACTGACACTCTGTCGAGGGATATGTCTGGCTATCCTCCCTACTTTGGGTATTTATAGCAACATATTTTAAGAATCTATCCTTAAGTTCCATAGTGGCATGATTTTACTCCAACAATTTAAGTATATCCATAGGTTTATCGACGATATATCGTGCTCCACTCTCCTTCAACTCCTCTACGTCCCTAAACCCCCAAGTCACACCCACAGAATCAACCCCCGCAGCCTTGGCAGTCTCCATATCTATACCCGAATCACCCACAAACAGGATTTTGTCGGGCGTGTACGATGTGCGCTGAATTATCTCTCTAATAATCGCGGGGTGTGGCTTAAGTGGTACATCAGGACGCTGCCCAAGAACCGCAGCAAAGTAAACATTGGGGAAGAACTTTTTAACCAATTTGCGAGTTCCAGCCTCAAATTTGTTGGATGCCACAGCAAGAGCTATATCTCGTCTCTGAAGAGCCTCTATGAGCAACACAATACCCTCATAACGAGTGGTGTATTTATCTATATTCTCGGTGTAATACTTCACGAATTCGGCTCGCAGCTCTGCCACAAATTCGGGTGTACGCAACTCTTCAGGCAAAATTCTCTCCACCAATCTCATAATTCCATTGCCAACAAATTGGCGATAGGCATCCAAATCGTGAGTTGGAAGTTCATGCTTTTCGAGAACTGCATTACACGATGCAGCTAAATCCCCAACCGTGTCGAGAAGTGTGCCATCTAGGTCAAAAATTACAAGTTTCTTCATTGTGTTATTTTTTATTAGGTTTTATGGGTTTTACTATCTTGTAGCCGATGTAGGCTATAAAAAGCGACATCACAGGGCTCACTAGGTTGAAAATACAATATGGAATATAGACAAAAGTCGAGACCCCCAGCACCGTAGCTTGGGTCATACCACACGAATTCCACGGCACAAGCACCGAACACACCGAGGCTGAATCCTCGACTGAACGACTCAAAAGACGCCCCTCCAGACCCTGCTTAGCGTACAACTCCTTAAACAATTTTCCTGTCAAGATTATTGATATGTATTGATCAGCAGTGGTCAAATTGAAGAATATACCACCAAACAGCGTAGAGCCCACAACGGAGGTCGTGCGCCTTACATATTTCAGAAACAGAGTCGTTAGCCTCTCCAACATACCGCTACCAGTCATAACGCCACCAAAACACATAGCGCATATAATCAACCATATAGTTGTCAGCATACCCGACATTCCACGTGTAGATATCAAATCATTAACCTCTGCCGAAGGTGTCAAAATGGAGGTTGAACCATAACACCCCATAAGCACAGCTTTGGTTTTGGTCATTGCGTCCAAAGAAGAGATATCACATTGAGCTATTTGCGCCATAATCTCTGGTTGCTTAATCGCCATTGCCACAGCAGCCATAAGTGCCGAAGCAAATAGGGTTACCATTGCGGGGAGTTTATTAGCGATTAGAACCCCCGTAATTATTGGAATAATAAGCAGGAATGGTGATATATGAAATGTCTGAGCCAATGTTTCGCTATACTCCTCCACGTGGATAGCCTCCATATCGCCACCCATAGCCCCCACAACACCAAATACTATCAGTGCAATTATAAACGAAGGGATAGTGGTAATCATCATATACTTTATGTGCTCAAAGATATTAACCCCCACAGCCGAAGATGCCAAAACCGTGGTGTCGGACAACACCGATAGTTTATCGCCAAAATATGCCCCCGAGATAATAGCTCCTGCAATCCACCCTTGCGAAAAACCCTGCGCAGTGCCGATTCCCATAAGTGCAATACCGATTGTGGCAATCGTAGTCCACGAACTACCCGTGATAATAGAGACCACAGCACACACTATGCTCGATGTAATCAGGAACACCGAAGGATTCAAAATCTGAAGCCCATAGTATATCATCGAAGGGACCACTCCACTCAACATCCACGCACCAGACAAAGCACCAATCAACAACAATATAATTATAGCAGAACTTGACGCCCGAATATTATCGACCATAGCATCCTCCAAAACCTCCCACTTTTGCCCATAGACAAACATAGAGATTACCACACACACCGAGGTCGCCGTAAGTAGAGCTATTTGATTTGCTCCATTTATGGCGTCACTACCAAAAAGTATCAACACAACATACAACAATACACTCAACACCACAAGAGGTGTCAAGGATGCTGCAAGCGAAGGTAGTGCCCCCTTTTTCTTCCTAAATTTCAACATAAAAACTTCACTATTCTAACCCTACAAATATAGTGATTTTTTTTGAATTTCAAGGTTTTAAAGGCTATATAATTAACATGATTTATTCTATCGGCAGAGAATACACCACGATTTAATCCGCCAACATTTTTTCGTAGTGATAGCCCAATAATCTCAGAGATATTGAGACTCCAATTTTGTAGAACACCTTTGTCGTGCGTGCAAAAATATGAAATGCCATAACACTCTGAGCCTCAATGCTCTCTTTGCGTATCATGCCTTGTGCAGAGTGAGCCATACCACGCATCAAAGATTCCAATCTATCAGCCTCCTCGCTCGTGAGGTCATAACCCAACAGCCCCTCCATGACATACTCATCCATCTCATCAAACCCACGAGGCTTAGATATAAGGGTGTAAAAATCCTCTATATCAGCATACTCCTCCCACGAGGTATCCCACAACACCGCAGCACCAATCCCCAGATAACCAGCCCAAGCTACGGCAACCGCAGGATATTCAGCAATTTGAGGCACTGCCGCTGCCATATATTCGGGAGCCGAAGAGTGCCACTTCTCATCCAACTCAGCAACCTCCAAAAGCTGACCATCCAAGAAACCATTATCGGTGGCTTGACGTAGGAGGTGGAGGGTTAATTTCTCTTCATATTGCGCCAAATATTGGCTCTGCTCTTGTTCCATATCTCTTAAGTAGGAGTTATAATTTCTCCCGATTTTTAATTTTATTTTGAATAATCTCTCGCCCCAAATATCTTGGAACCTACACGCACAGATGTAGAACCACACTCCACCGCCAATGGATAATCATCCGACATACCCATAGACAAGGTATCAAACGACTCATCGAAGTATACGGACAACTCTGCTTTGTATTGATTCAATGTCTCAAAATCTCGGCGCACAATCGTCATATCATATGTATTGGAAGCTATACCCATAACTCCACGTATGCGAATATGAGGCATCAAATCAAACAAACCGCCCTCAATCGCAGATTTAAGCTCCGCATAGTTCCACCCAGTCTTACTCTGCTCTTGTGCCACATGAATCTCCAAAAGACAATCCACAACCTTGTCGCACTTCGCCGCCCCACGCTCAATAGCCTCTGCCAGACGCTCAGAATCCAACGACTCTATAAGCGACACGTATGGCACAACCATCTTCACTTTGTTGGTTTGGAGATGACCTATCATGTGCCACTCTATATCACGAGGCAACACCTCCCATTTGACCTTTAACTCCTGAGGACGACTCTCACCAAATTTGCGCTGACCCACAGCGTAGGCTGACTCTATAGCCTCCACAGGGTGATATTTAGATACCGCAACGAGCGACACACCCTCGGGCAGCGACGAAGTAATACTCTCGATTTGGGTTTTTATAGACATAGTTTATTTCCTTATATTTGTGGGTGTAAAAATAGTGATTTTTTCTCAAATTGCCAACACCACGCCACACTATTAAAAATCGCACTATTGCGAAAAAAGAGTCAATTATGCGTAAAAATCGTAATTTTTAATTAAATTTGCCGTTACTTTAATACCTAAAAAAAGAGAAATGGCTAAAATTAAGGGAACCATCCTTATAGACAAGGAGAGGTGCAAAGGCTGTGGTGTATGTGTCACGGCATGCCCATTACAGGTACTAGCTCTATCGAGCGAGGTCAATGGCAAGGGTTATTCATTTGCGATGATGGCGCAAGCAGACAACTGCACTGGATGTGCTTCGTGTGCCATAATTTGCCCCGACAACTGCATCACTGTTTATCGTCAAAAAGTAGAGTAACACATGGAAGATATCAAACTAATGAAGGGCAACGAAGTGATTGCCCACGCAGCCATAAGATATGGTTGCGACGCATACTTCGGATACCCTATCACCCCACAATCAGAGGTAATGGAGACCCTTATGGAGGAGAAACCTTGGGAGACAACTGGCATGGTTGTGTTGCAAGCGGAGTCTGAAATTGCCGCTATTAATATGGTGTATGGTGCTGCGGCTACTGGCAAAAGAATCATAACATCGTCATCGGGTCCTGGAATCAGCCTTATGGGCGAGGGCATGAGTTACTTGGCTGGTGCCGAGTTGCCTTGTGTGATTGTAAACTGTCAGCGTGGAGGTCCAGGACTTGGAACCATACAACCCTCGCAGAGTGACTATTTCCAAGCTTGCAAGGGTGGTGCACATGGCGATTTTCACCTTATAGTATTTGCGCCTAATTCGGTGCAGGAGATGCACGACCACGTGTACCAAGCTATGGATTTAGCATTTAAGTATCGTAATCCAGCAATGATACTAGCAGATGGAATCATTGGTCAGATGATGGAAAAAGTGATACTCTCACCTCAGCAACCACGCCGAGTAGCCGAGCAGGTGCGCACCGAGCAACCTTGGGCAGCCAACGGAAATTTGGGAGAGAGAGCATCTACGGTGGTGTCGTCACTCGAATTGGAAGCTCCCAACATGGAGGCTGTAAACAAACGATTGATAGCCAAATACGAGGCTATGCAGAGCGAGGTAAAGTGGGAGGAGATGGAGTGTGAAGATGCTGAATATGTAATTGTTGCATTTGGCTCATCGGCTCGTATATGCGCATCAACCGTAGAGATAGCGCGAGAGGCTGGCTACAAAGTTGGACTTTTGCGCCCTATCACCGTATATCCTTATCCTTATGAAGCTATAGCTAAATTGGCGAAGCGTGGAGTCAAAGGATTCCTTTCAGCTGAGCTCAATGCAGGGCAGATGGTCGAGGATGTGAGATTGGCAGTTGGCAACGCAGCTCCAGTGGTGCACTATGGTCGCCAAGGAGGTATGATATTTAGCCCCGACGAGGTGTGGGAGGCTATGAAAAATAACCTAATAAACAAACAATAATATGGCAGAGGTTGAAATCAAAGCAGAGAATTTGGTCTATGCGACACCAAAGCTCATTATAGATAGAGTGATGCACTACTGCCCAGGATGTAGCCATGGCACGGTGCACAAAATCATAGCCGAAGTTATAGAGGAGATGGGTGCAGCAGGCAAAGCAATAGGTGTGTCACCTGTGGGATGCTCCGTGTTTGCATACCACTACATCGACACCGATTGGATTCAGGCGGCTCACGGGCGAGCTTGTGCAGTAGCTACTGGAGCTAGGCGTGTGCACCCCGATCGCTTGGTGTTCACATACCAGGGCGATGGCGATTTGGCTGCTATCGGAACAGGTGAGACTGTGCACGCTGCGGCACGTGGCGAGAGCATTGCGGTTATATATATAAATAATGCTATATATGGCATGACAGGTGGTCAGATGGCACCCACAACACTCCTTGGCATGAAAACCGCAACAACACCCGAGGGACGTAGAGCAGATCTAAATGGCTACCCATTCAAAATTGCCGATATGATTTCGCAGTTGGATGGTGCAACATTCATTTCACGCCAGAGCGTACACACGGCAGCAAATGTGCGCAAGTGCAAAAAGGCGATTCGCACGGCATTCGAAAACGCCATGTCGGGCGGAGGATTCTCCATGGTCGAGGTTGTCAGCACTTGTAGTAGCGGATGGAAAATGTCGCCCGTGCAGGCAAATGGATGGTTGGCAGAGAATATGTTGCCATACTATCCACTTGGAGATATTAAAAACGAAACTCAGAAATAACGATGAAAGAGAGACTTATAATAGCAGGATTTGGAGGACAAGGTGTTCTCTCGATGGGTAAAATACTTGCGTATTCGGGCGTTATGCAGGGTTTCGAGGTGACTTGGATGCCATCCTATGGACCAGAGATGCGTGGCGGCACAGCCAATGTGACGGTGATCCTGTCGGACAGAAGAATATCGTCGCCCGTATCACACGAATTCGACACGGCAATCATCCTCAATCAACAATCTATGGAGAAGTTTGAGGATAAAATATGCCCTGGGGGAGTACTCATATACGACACAAATGGCATAACTAACCATCCAACACGCACAGATATAAAAATATACACCATAGACGCCACTTCGGAGTGTGCCAAAATGGGTAATGCCAAGCTATTCAACACCCTAATTTTGGGCGGATACCTAGCCGTAAACCCAGTTGTGGAGCTCGCAAATGTTATGGAGGGACTCAAGAAATCACTCCCCGAGAGAGCTTGGAAACTTCTTCCTCTAAATGAGCAGGCTATTCACCACGGAGCTAAAATTATTTCGGCAAAATAGCACCGCATAGGAGTTAAACGTGTATACGCAAAATGCACAGAACTCTTTTAGTTACTTAAATAATTAGGTACTAAAAGAGTTCTGTGCGTTTTTTAGGTATATATACACCCCCAATATTACACCTGCTATTTCACCGCAAAACTTTCGCAGCTACCATCATCGTAAAGCAGAATTACACGTTTCACCTTGGGTGAGTTTTGTTCAGTAATTGAACTTTGTTGAGTGGTAGTATTGGAGCTATTTTCGACCACAGGCAGCGGCACTTCAGTGGGGGGTGTGGGAAACGAGAATAGATCTATTGATGGAGTAGAGGCAGGGTGTGACTCTGCGGATTTGTGGGCGTCTAAAGCCACCTCTTTATCATTCGCCCTGCGATACATATCTTCATCATCCAACATCAACCAATAGGGATTGATATTTGGGAAGCGACGCAAAATTTTTTGCAACAAATCAAAACCAGGCTTGTTGCGACCAGACACCAAGTGCGAAACTCCCGAAGGTTGAATCTCCAAAATCTCCGCTAAACGAGAGGGAGTGAGACCCTCGCTTTTCATCAACTGTACGATTTTCTCTTTCATATCTGCTATTTTTTACAAAACTAACTATTTAATTTTTGTAAAGCAAATTTATTTTACAAAATTAACTTTCAGATGCGCACTTTTTACCATTACAAATGTAAAGCCAGTGAGAAGGGTAGGGGAATAGGTAGATATGATAATCAACCTCATATATAATCTAGATTATATAATAATAGCTAAAATACTAGTAATATAAGTATTACGCTACACCAAAACATATATATAGTCAATAATGGCTATATAGCTTCTCAAATGCAATATAATAATAAACAATAGATTTATATAAAGTGTGCAAACTGCTGGGTTTCAAGGATATATTATAAACATACAAATATTTGAACATTGACATATTTAGTTATTAGTGAGAGTTTCCAGACTCTACCTAATCCTCTCTATTTTAGATACATTTGTATATTATATCTGCTCATCGTTATTTACATTTGTAACAGCATGCTATTGTGGTAATTATTTCGCCTTGTTACATTTGTAACCATAGTGGTGGTGGTACTCATTTTTACAAATTTAAAGCTTTCACTTAATCTTTATGCGACAAAAATACCATCTGATAATATAGGAAAGTTCATTATGTTAAATAAATACAAAAGAGGTAGGATCCATAATACCCTACCTCTTTATATTTCAGCTAGTTACAACTACTAACTACCCCTATTTCGATGCTATTTCAGACGCTATTTCTAAAAACTCTTCTGGAGTAAATTTGACCCTTTCACGACTAAAATCAACATCACTTTCGTTGTTTATAGGCACCAAATGTATATGTGCATGTGGCACTTCCAACCCTAGCACCATAACTGCAACCCTATTACACTCCACACTGCTCTTGATTTTTGCTGCTACCTCTTTGGCGAATAAAATCATGCCCGAAAGAGTATCATCATCCAAATCGAAAATGTAATCTATTTCGCATTTGGGGACAACCAAAGTGTGCCCTTTAGTGAGTGGATTAATATCCAAAAATGCATAGTAGCGGTCATTCTCCGCCACCTTGTAGCTGGGTATCTCCCCTGCTATAATACGTGAAAAAATTGTTGCCATTGTTATATTTTTTAACTATTCATTCTTAAATTTGGGAGTCAAAATTTCAGTCATAATTACCGCTTTGCGCAAATCGAACTCCACGCTCTTAGACTCCTTTTTCTCTGTGATTTCACCCTCGACAATTGGATCGTCGGTTTTCATCTCTACATATTGCGATTTGAATGTCGGCTCCTCTTTCACCTTTGGCTCTTCAACTTCTCGTGGTGCTCCTGTTCCAAAGAGTTGCTCCAAATCAAACGGCATCTGACTACCCTCATCCTGTTGCTCATCATTCGAATTTTGACGTTCAGTTCCTCTATTGCCCATGAATCTATTCACGACAAAAACAACTAGAATAATTGCCACCCAGACAAACTTTACTATATCTTCAAATTCCATAATTATAAAATTTAATTTTCAACTCTCTTAACACTATCAACACCACGAATATCACGCACTCTATCCAACAGAGCACCCAAATTATCAGAATCCTTGACATACAAACTCAACTGTCCCTCAAAGATACCATCGTGGCTATTTATATTCACCTCTCGAATATTAACATTGCAATCAAAAGAGACCACCTGCGCTAAATCGAGAAGGAATCCTACCCTATCCAGCCCCCTAATTTCGACTCTGCAAAGGTAAGACATACTATTATGATGCGCCCACTTAATCTCCTCTTTAACAATATTTTGACCATTCTGTGCAACTAATCTATAGAGTTCATTACATGTGGTTTTGTGCACCTCTATAACCCCCGTCGCAGGGTTTCGATACCCTACCACTTGGTCGCCAGGAATTGGGTTGCAACACTCCGATATTATAAACTCATCACTCGCAGGAGTCGCATCACTTCCCACGACAACATCCTCCAACTCCTCGCTATCATAATCCGAATCATCCTCCACATCTGCGCCACTCCTATTGACAAATAACGACCAAAATCTATTAATTTTCTGCTTCGGATTTCTGCGCAACACATCGCCTAGTTTATCCAGAGAGATAATCCCAGCTCCAATTTTACTATAAAATTCATCCTTAGAGGAGGAGTCGTAAGCAGGTAGTACTTTGCGTATAACTCGCCCACTAATAGGCGTTTGCAGAGTCTCCATAGCTTTCTCAAATATCTCACGACCACGCTCAATATTATTCTCTGTCTCGCTCTTCAGGAACGCTTTGATTGACTGCGCAGCCTTGGTTGTGGTGACATACTCCAACCACTCGGCGGATGGTCGCCCACTCTCGGCTGTGATAATTTCGATTTGGTCACCACTATGTATGCGTGTGGTTATGGGTTGAATCTTATGGTTTATCTTCACCCCTATGGCTTTGTTGCCTATATTAGAATGAATATCATAGGCAAAATCTATTGCCGTGGCGTTAATTGGCAACTTCACAATTTTACCCTTGGGTGTAAACGTCACAATCTCGGATGCGTACAACGACATTTTGAAATTGTCCAAGAACTCCACAGCATTGTCGGTCGGAGAGTTCAGAGCTGCACGAATCTTTTTGAGCCACCTGTCAAACTCATCCTCATCGGGCGAATTTGCCCCTTGTTTATATTTCCAATGCGCCGCAAAGCCTCGTTCCGCTATTTCGTCCATTCTTTTGGTGCGGATTTGAACCTCTACCCACACACCTTCGGGACCCATCACTGTGACGTGCAGAGCTTCGTAGCCATTATCCTTGGGCATGCTAATCCAATCTCTGAGTCGCTCGGGATTGGGAGCGTAAAAGTCTGTTATTGAGGAGTATATTTGCCAACATTGAGTCTTTTCGGAGGGGAATGGCACGGGGTCAAATATGATACGAATAGCATATAAATCGTATACCTCCTCAAACGAAACGCCCTTGCGTTGCATCTTATTCCATATAGAATATGGCGTTTTTACCCTCCCAGCAATCTCATATTTTATGCCGTCCCTATCCATGGTCTTGATTATCGGCTCCGTGAAGCGTTTAATCATCTCCTCGCGGGCATATTGAGTACGTGCCAACTTCGTGGTTATCTCCTCATACTTGTCGGGGAAGCGATACATCATGCACAAATTCTCCAACTCCGTTTTTATGGCGTGCAGACCAAGGCGGTGAGCCAAGGGTGCAAAGAGATAAATTGTTTCGCTAGTTTTTTTAATCTGCTTATCGAGTGGCATATAGCCGAGCGTGCGCATATTGTGCAACCTATCGGCTATCTTTATGAGGATAACCCTCACATCGTCCGACAATGTGAGCAGCACCTTGCGAAAATACTCCGCCTGCTCCGAAGTGTCGGCTGCAAAGACTCCAGCCATTTTGGTGAGTCCATCGACCATATAGGCTATCTTTGCACCAAATATCCTCTCGATGTCGGCAACAGTGTAGTCGGTATCCTCCACCACATCGTGCAGCAGTGACGCAACTACGGATTTCACACCCAGCCCAATTTCATCTAAGACTATGTGTGCCACAGCAATAGGATGCAGGAGGTACGGCTCGCCCGAACGGCGTCGTACCCCCTGATGTGCCTCCTTTGCCAGAAAATATGCTCTGTGTACTAAGTCCCAATCGTCGTCGCTCTTACAAACTTTTGCACACGAGAGCTTTAGTTTTTCCCAGGCCTCGGCTAATATTCGCTCATCCTCAGCACTGTTATTTTCCATATAAATTTTATTACTCTTTCTTGGTCATTGCATCTCGCACCTTAGCCTCGACCTCAGCACGCAAAGCTTCGTCACCCAACAAGAGATTTTTGACAGAGTCTCGACCTTGACCAATCTTACGCTCGCCATACGAGAACCACGAACCAGCCTTTTTGATAACGCCATAATCAACTCCCAAATCAATAATCTCACCAACCTTCGAAATTCCCTCACCAAACATAATATCGAACTCCGCACGCTTGAATGGAGGTGCAACTTTATTCTTCACGACCTTCACCCTAGTACGTGTACCCAACTGATCTTCACCATCTTTGATGATTGAAACACGGCGTATATCGACACGTACACTGGCATAAAACTTAAGTGCATTACCACCCGTAGTAGTCTCTGGGTTGCCATATACAACACCTATTTTATCACGCAACTGATTGATGAAGATACATACGGTCTTAGTCTTTGCGATGCTAGCCGTGAGCTTACGCAGAGCTTGCGACATCAACCTCGCTTGCAATCCCATTTTCGAGTCACCCATCTCGCCCTCGATTTCAGCCTTGGGCGTAAGTGCTGCTACAGAGTCGATTACAACAATATCTATTGCACTTGAACGAATCAGAGAATCGGCAATCTCCAAAGCTTGCTCACCATTATCGGGTTGCGAAATAAGTAGATTATCGACATCGACACCCAATTTTTGGGCATAGAAGCTATCAAATGCGTGCTCTGCGTCGATAAATGCTGCGATGCCGCCCAACTTTTGAGCCTCTGCAATTGCGTGAATAGCGAGTGTTGTCTTACCCGACGACTCAGGACCATATATCTCAATCACACGTCCCTTGGGGTAACCACCCACTCCGAGTGCCATATCCAAAGTAACCGAACCTGTGGGGATAACTGGAACACTCACCACCTCCTTGGAGTTCATTCTCATAATCGAACCCTTACCGAAGTCCTTCTCGATTTTGTCCATCACAGCACTCAACACCTTGAGCTTTTCGCTGTTATCTTGCACTTTTTCTGCCATAATTTATATTTTTATATATTTTCTTAATTCTCGTTTTTCTAAAGAGCGTACTCTCTTTTCAAAGATAATAAAAAATTTTGAGAGTTAGCATAAGTTTGGTCACTAAATTTCGTAGCCTACTCCCACACTATAACCTCTTGAACCTGCTCTTTGAACTCCTGTTCGGTGTTGTTGAGCCTACGCATACACCCTGGGCAACGAATTGCCATTTGAGTTTCGATGTGATCCTCGCCACAACCTACGCAGCGTGGTAATACTCCATAACTATTATCACCATAGTGATCGAATTGTGCACCGCAATGTTTGCAGCTGATTTTGTAAAACGTTCCCATTGTTCTAATTATTTAGTGGTTATTATCTCTTAACACTACAAAGGAACAGCTATTGTGTGACAACTTGTGACACAACAATATTTTTTTTACATTTTTTTCTGAAATTTTGTGATTTGGAGCGAAATATACTCCTCTAGAATAGGGGTATTGCGGATTATGATATCATCCAACAACCCCATAACAAACCGACCAACACCCGCAAGACTTGCAACTTCAACGCAAAGCAACCATCGACCATTACCGAGTGGCGTAATAAATTTCTCGCTCAAAGGATACTCCTCCATCAAAAGATTGTGAGACAACATCCCCAACTCCAACTCCACTCGGTGACGCTCCTTGCCAGTCATTCTAAACAGATCCATAAACCCTTCGTTATGCTCCACCTCGAATGCCCAGGCATCCGCCAATATCTCAACCTCTCCGATGCGTGAGGTTTTGAATATTTTATTTTGATTATCCTCGGTGTCGTAACACCACACCTGCACATAGTTGGTGGTAAAGGCTATAGGTTCTACCCTTCTGTCTCTTACCACACTGCCGTGAGCCGATTGATAATCTTTGAGAATCACAACCTTATGCTCTGTGATAGCTTCGACTAGATTGTGTACATTTGGTGCATTCTTTCCCGATACGACTGTATTTGCCAAGACTTTGTTGTCGTAGACCGAGTATAGCTTACGCTTTAGGTTTGCCTTCAGCAAATTATTATCATCAATAGCCTCAATGGATTTTTTGAGAATCACAGCCTCCTCTTCGGTGAAGTGCACAAGTTGCGAAATATCCTTGAAATGTGGCGACTCCCTATCTAGGCGAATATGCTCCCCCTCCTTTTTGATAACAAAACCCGCTTCACGAAAGGTGTCGATATATCTATATATGGTGCGACGAGACATCGAGAGTCTCTGCGCCAAATCATCTACCGAGTAGGAGGTGTTGGCGGTGAGCATCTTCATCAAACGAAGTATTCTCGATATTTTGGGTTGATCCATATATATGACAAGAGAGCGTCCCACACGGAAACGCTCTCTATATTAGTATGTTAATTCAGTATAATTTTCTCTAGCTCCTCGACTACATGTCTAAAGTTTTTATCCATCTCCATCATATTGGTGACAGTTTTACAAGCGTGTAGCACAGTTGCGTGGTTGCGACCTCCGATTGCCAAACCTATGGATGCCAATGGTGCTTGGGTATGTTGCTTAGCTAGGTACATAGCCACCTGTCTTGCCTGCACAACTTCACGCTTACGCTCCTTTGCCATGAGTCTATCCTTGGGGATATTCATATTTGCGCACACCTCGTCAATAATCATATCTATAGTTATCTCCTTATGGCTCATCTTGATATATATCTTCAACACTTCGCGAGCGAGTGCGATATCTATCCTACGATGAAGGAACGACGCGTTAGCGATAAGTGATGACAATGCACCCTCTATTTCGCGAACATTAGCCTTGATATTGTTTGCTAGGTAATCCACAACCTCGGGTGAAAGCTCTGTCTTGAGCTTACGAGCCTTAGATTGCAAAATTTTCACCTTTGTTTCGTAATCTGGAAGATTCACTGGCGTTGCAAATCCCCACTTAAAACGAGTCAATAATCGTTGCTCTATATCCTTAAGCTCCGCAGGTGATTTATCAGATGTAAGGATTATCTGCTTGCCTGACAAGTGAAGGTGGTTGAATATATTAAAGAATGCGTTTTGAGTACCTGTTTTACCCGTAAGCTCCTGTATATCGTCGATGATTAGCACGTCGATAGTTTGGTAGAAGTGGATAAAATCTGGAATCTCACCATTTTTATATGCTGTTTGAAACTGAGCCTGAAACTTATTCATCGAGACATACAACACCTGCTTTTCGGGGTGACGCTGAATAATCTCGTGACCAATAGCCTGCACAACGTGTGTCTTACCCAATCCCGAATCACCATATATATATAGGGGGTTGAATGGATTGTTATTCATATTGCCAGGGTTCACCGCCACGGCCATACCTGCCGAACGAGATAGACGATTACACTCTCCCTCCACAAAATTGGCGAATGTGTAGCCACTATTGAGGTTCGGATCGATATTTATACGCTTAAGACCTGGTATTACAAATGGGTTCTTGATGTTTGCCGTAGAGTTCTGCGCTGTGAATTGTTGCAATGTTGTTGCATCAGAATCTTTAGATACCACAACTGCCGCTCTCTCTGGCTTAGGTACCGAATAGAATAGGCTTGTTTGCTGACCAAAAAACTGAAGAATAATAGGGCGCAGAACCGATATATACTTCGTCTCAATCTCTGCCACATAACTCTCGTCAGGTACACCCAAACGCAACTTTATGCCATCATACGCTAATGGTTGAATAGGCTCAAACCACTTTGCATATTCAGCTTGCGAAGTTTGCGTTTTTATGTAAGCAAGGCAGTTCTGCCAAACTTGCTTATATGATGTAACATCTTGTAACATAGGTTATTGCGGCTGTAGTTTTTATAATCAAGCAAAAAAAATATAACCCACCTTCATCTCCAAAAGGCATAAGCTACAAACGTAGGTTACCAAAAGGGGGCTTTTTTAACACTACAAAGATGGTGATAATTTTTTGAAAAAAAACACACTTTTCTATTGATTTTTAACTTTATTTTAATATGATATATATTTTAAAATTTTGTCTAATTTTTAACTCTCTGATATTGTTTATTTTCAATTTTTTTTTTACTTTTGTAAATAGTAATTTTGATAGCTAATCAAAAATTGTTATAAAAAAAACTTATAGACACAAGTCAAAAACAAACTAAAACAATATATATTAAAATACAAACTTTTAAACTTATAAATAAAATTATGGCTAACGAATTAGAACAAATGGTAATCGCAAAGGCTCAACAATGGATTGATGGAGCTTACGATGCACAAACAAAAGAGAGCGTTAAGGATTTGATGGAAAACAACATGGCTGAGCTCATCGAATGTTTTTACCGCGACTTGGAGTTCGGAACAGGTGGACTTCGTGGAATTATGGGTGTGGGTACAAACCGCATGAACATATACACAGTAGGTGCTGCGACTCAAGGTCTATCAAACTACCTAAAAATTAACTTCTCGGGCGAAATTAAAGTTGCCGTAGCTTACGACAGCCGCAACAACTCCGAACTTTTTGCTAAAAGAGTAGCTGACATCTTTGCTTCAAACGGATTTACAGTCTATCTTTTCGATGCATTGCGCCCTACCCCAGAGCTTAGTTTCGCTATTCGTGAGCTTGGCTGCCAATCAGGAGTTGTGGTTACTGCATCTCACAACCCTAAGGAGTACAACGGATACAAGGCTTATTGGGATGATGGAGCTCAAGTAACCGAGCCACACGACAAGAGAATCATCGAGGAGGTGAACAAAATCACCGACATCAGCATGATTCAAACTGGCAAGAACCAAGAGAACATCACTATGCTCGACACCAACTTCGATGAGATATACCTCAATATGATTAAAACATTGTCTATGTCGGAGGATAGCATCAAGAAGTTCGAGGATATGAAGATTGTCTACACTCCTATCCACGGTTCGGGTGTTGATTTGGTTCCTCGTTCATTGGCGAAGTATGGTTTCAAAAACGTGATGCTAGTTCCTGAGCAAGCTATCGTTGATGGAAACTTCCCAACCGTAGATTCTCCAAACCCAGAGGAACGCAAGACTATGGCTATGGCTATCGACTTGGCAGCTAAAGAGGGAGCAGATTTGATTTTGGCTACCGACCCAGATGGTGACCGCTTGGGAGTAGCACTTCGCAACAATGCTGGCGAGTATGTACTACTTAATGGTAACCAAACTTTGGTGCTTATCCTTTCATACCAACTTACTCGTTGGGCTGAGCTAGGCAAAATTGATGGCAAGCAATTCATCGTTAAAACTATCGTGTCGTCGCTCATGGCAAATGCTGTGGCAGAGAACTTCGGCGTGAAGTGCTACGACTGTCTCACTGGATTCAAATACATTGCTCGCATCATCCGCAACGAAGAGGGTAAGACTAAATACATCGGCGGTGGCGAGGAGAGCTTCGGTTACCTAGGTGGCGACCAAGTTCGTGACAAGGATGCTGTATCGGCTTGTTCGTTGGCTGCCGAGGCTGCTGCTTGGGCTAAGGACACTATGGGACTTACACTATATGAGTGGTTGCAAGACCTGTATGTTAAGTATGGTTTGTTCCGCGAGGGATTGGTTTCGGTTGTTCGCAAGGGCAAATCTGGAGCTGAGGAGATTCAACAAATGATGGCTGATTTCCGTGCTACACCTCCAACCTCTATCCTAGGTTCTGACATCATCAAGATTAAGGATTTCAAGAGTTCAGAGGAGTTGGACGTTAAGAGTGGTGTAGTGACCAAAATCGAGGAGGATTCAAGCAACGTATTACAATGGTTCACCGAAGATGGCACAATCATATCTGTACGTCCTTCGGGCACAGAGCCTAAGATTAAGTTCTACTTCGGCGTGAAGGCTCCATTGGCTTCAGTTGCTGAGTACGAAAAGACTTTGGCGGAGTTGGATAGCAAAATCAACGCTATAAAGGTGGAGTTGAAGCTTGTGTAAATTACATAATATAATAAAAGAGGTGGTAGAATTTGAATATTTTACCACCTCTTTTGACTATATGTAATATTATGTATATATTTGTGCTACTATAAATTTTAACACGAATTTAATATGAAGATTGATTTAGTCTACTTGTGGGTAGATGGTGCGGACATTGAATGGCAGAGACGCAGACACGCCTACCTGCACGGTGTAGACCAAAGCGACAACGAGACATTCTGCACAGGTCGTACTGCCAATAGCAACGAGTTGTTGTACTCTCTACGCTCGGTGGAGATGTATGCTCCGTGGATAAATCATATATTCATAATCACCGACAACCAATACCCCGAGTGGTTAGACACCTCTAATCCTAAAATCTCGGTAGTTGATCATAGCGAAATCTTCCCTCCAGAGGTTTTACCTCTATATAGTTCGAGGGCTATAGAGTTCGGCATACATCGCATCAAAAATCTATCGGAGCACTATCTTTATGCTAATGATGATATGATGTTGGGCAGAACCATATCCCCAGAGCAATTCTTCACAACAAATGGTATCGTTAAATGTTATTTCAAAAAAAGCAAAACTCTATCTAAACCAAAAGCTCTAAAAAGTACATATAACAACACCATAAAAAACGTAAATGATACCATAAGCAAAGAGCTTGCTCTGCGATGTGAAAACTGGACTCCTCACCACCAAATAGATGCATATATAAAAAGTAGTGTCGAAAAATGCGAGAAGAAATATAACACCCTGATTAACAGCACCATCAACAGCCGCTTCCGTTCACGAAATAATATAAATCGCCATATATTATCACTATATGCAGTAGCTATGGGTGATGGTGTCGCAATAGTAAAACAGATGCGCTTTATAAACAAAGTCATATCACGGTTTGCAATATCTTTAGGGCTAAGCAAAGGTGTAAACGCTCTACTATTGGCAATACATAAGAAAAAACTTAAACAGAGAATTGAGATGTTCAACCCCGCCTTGATATGTTTTAACGACACTCCAGATGCGACAGATGAAGATAGAGAGCGACTCAAACTACTACTCCAAAAGCTATACCCTCAAAAATCACAATTCGAAAAATAACACTAATCTAAAAATGAAATGAAATTTCTATCTCTATTTTTGCTCTTATCACTCTCCATTTCGGGAGTTGTAGCTAACGATTTTGTGACTGTAAACTCTATTGCTGAGTTGCAAAAGGCAATAGCCAAAGATGGTGGCAATATTCGCCTAAAACCCGCTGAGTACACCATTGATAGCAAGAGCTATGTTTCGAACCAAGAGTTTGATGCATACAAAAACGGCAAACTCCTAGACGCAAAGTTTAAGGTAAACTCCATCCTAAATTTCTCGGGTAACAACAACACCGTAGACCTATCTGGCTCAACTATCAAGATTGACACTAAACTACTTGGACAATTCGGAGCTGTTGAGTTAGCTCAGGCTCTCATAAGTGGCAACGACAACTACATCACAGGATTAAAGATTGTAGACTTTGGTAATAAAACCCCAGGAAAAGGGTCGAATACAATCTACCTTATGGGCGATAGAAACACACTCGACAAAGCTGATACATACTCCGAAGGATCATCACCATACGGCTATGGACACCTACTGGGCAAAGGAGCAGGAAGTATGGTCAAACTCCGCAAACAATGCGTATTGCTTATCGCTGGCGTGGATTGCAAGGTCATAAACAGCAAGTTTCTGACCCACGCTTATGGTCACGGAATATATCTACAAGGAGCCGTGAACACGTGGATTGAGAACTGTGTAGTCGAGGGGCAAATGCGCTCTACGGACGAAATGTTAGCAGAGAAATCGGGCCCAGCATTTGATGCCAAGTTCAAGACTATATACCACCCTGGATACATAGTGAAGGGTGAAATGAAAGCTCTATCGGAAGATGCTTACCGCATATATGCTTCGGGAATAAATGGTCGTAAGACTGTGGGACTCAACGTGGTGAACTGCAAAGCTATCAGAATGCGCACAGGTTTCGATGTGTCATTGGGTTCTCCTGAGGGTGACCTACGAATCATAAACTGCGAGGCAATAGAGTGCCAATTCGGTTATAGCCTAAATAGCGGTGCTGTGGTCGAGGGCTGCAAGGGTGACTTGATGTATGGCCCAATCCTCACATTCCCATACCCACGTGGTCGAGGCAGCAAAGTGGATCTAACCATAACATCTGACAAGAGCAAGTACCCTTATGCACGTGCAGCAGAGATAAATGGTAGCAACCACGACATCTCAATAAAAATTGCAACGGGCGTTGAGAGCAACCTCCCAATCGTGTTTGGCGAATCATTCCGCTGCGACGCAGCACTATTCAGAGACCCCAAAACCGACGTAAACAAAGCATCAGGAGCAACCAACGTAAAACTAACAAATAGCTCAAAACTCCCAATCGAAATCAGTGCTCGTGGCAAGAAGTGCACAATTTCGACCAATGGCAAAGTCACAGACAATGGCTCGGAGAATAACATATCGAAGATGTAAGTTCTATAGGGGAGTTCTAATAACCCCTTAGATTTTAAGGAGTTTTGGAACTCCCCTATAATATATTAATACGAATAAAGGTTTGAAATTTCAAACCTTTATTCGTATTAATACCCCCCCCTAAAAAATTACTTTTGGCGGAAATATATCTGAATCGGAACTCCCGAGAACTCCCACTCCGTGCGGAGTTTATTCTCCAAGAATCGACGATATGGATCCTTGATATATTGAGGCAGATTCACAAAAAACGCAAATTGAGGCGTTGGTGTGGGGAGCTGCATCACATACTTAATCTTTATGTACTTACCCTTGATTGATGGTGGAGGGTAATTCTCTATTATAGGCAAGAAGAAGTCGTTGAGCTTGTGTGTCGCCACTCTGCGCTTGCGATTCTCAAATACTTGAATTGCAGTTTGCAAAACATCCAAAATACGCTGCTTGTTGATTACCGAGGTAAATATAATCGGAATATCGTTGAATGGAGCAAGCTTACGCTCAATACGCTCCGTCCACTCCTTCATCGTGTTGCTATTCTTTTCGATCAAGTCCCATTTGTTTACAACCACAACACAACCCTTGCGATTGCGAACTATGAGGTTGTGAATATTAAGATCTTGGTGCTCAAGCCCTTGTTGCGCATCCAACATCAACACACACACATCTGCTGCCTCGATAGCACGGATTGAACGCATAACCGAATAGAACTCCAAATCCTCCATCTCACGATTCTTGCGTCGCATACCTGCCGTATCGACCAAGTAGAAATCCATGCCGAATTTATTGTATCTAGAGTGAATAGAGTCACGTGTAGTACCTGCAATTGGAGTTACGATATTGCGATCCTCACCGAGCAATGCATTTGTGATAGATGATTTACCCACATTTGGGCGACCCACGATTGTGATACGTGGAAGCGTAGGATCAATCTCCTCTGCGAAATCCTCCTCTGGCAATGCCTTCACAATCTCATCCATCAAGTCCCCCGTGCCCGAACCGCTCATAGATGATATGCAGAATATCTCATCGCCCAAGCCCAACGAATAGAACTCATGCGACATATATACTTGGTTGTTGTTATCTACCTTGTTGCAGACCAATATCACCTTCTTAGATGTACGTCTAAGAACATTAGCCACCATCTCGTCCAAGTCGGTAATGCCCGTCATAACCTCCACGAGGAACAATATTACATCTGCCTCTTCGATTGCGAGCATCACTTGACGACGAATCTCATCCTCGAAAATATCATCTGTATTTACGGCATATCCACCCGTGTCAATCACCGAAAACTCTCGTCCGCACCAATCTGTTTTTCCGTAGTGACGGTCACGTGTAGTTCCTGCGGTGGAATCTACAATCGCTTTACGCTCGCCAACCAAGCGGTTAAAAAGGGTGCTCTTACCGACATTGGGTCGGCCTACTATCGCAACTAATGACATATCTGAATTTTAAAATTATGTTTTACAAGGCACAAAGATAGTCTAATTTTTGCGTATATCGAAATTTTGAGGAACAGAGAGTTTATAATTCAAGAAAAAAGTGTAACTTTGGGGTAATTTAATGAGAATTTTAATGAGTAAGAGAGCACTATACATATCCACATTTTTGTTTGCGACACTACTGGTCACAACCTCTTACGCACAAAAAAGAGAGCACCACGGAGAACAACAAAAGATAGCGTGGCAAAACTCCGTGGAGGTTATGTATGGAGTCGCGGCAGGAGTCACAATCCCAAGTGTCTCAATCGAGGGCAATAACGCCTCCGTATCTGCGACGCCTGGCGTAAAAATCGGGATGATGTGGGGCGTGGATTTTGGGCGAGTAAACATCACCCCAGAGTTGTGGTACAGCTCTTTCAAAATCAATTTCGACAAAGATAGCGCAGGGCTTCAAGGCGCACAACTCAAAAACAAAAGTTTGGATATGCCAATAGTCATAGGAGTGGATTTGACTCGTAGATTAAAATTCGAAATCATGCCAACCCTATCCTTGATGTGCAATGACGAACTCACACTCCAAGATGGCGACAGCGCAGAGTTTGGCAACATAAAAAGCAGCGTGGGATATGGCGTGGGATTATCCTATAATTTCGTAAGTAAATACTTCATAAGTGGTCGCTACACAGGTCAGTTCACCAAAAGCAACCAAGAGTTTTATTCGGGATATGACCCCTACGAAATTAAAATTTCGACAATCGACATAACCATAGGAGTGAGATTCTAGCCCAACAACTTAAAATAAAATGAAGAACGAACAGATATACAAAGCACTAGGTCTGGCGTGCATGCTACCCCTAAGCCCACAAGCAGTAACAGCAGCAACTCAGGCAGAGCGACCAAACATACTAATAATATTCACCGACGACCAAGGCTACGGCGACCTAGGGTGCATGGGCAACACCGAACACTCAACCCCTGTGTTGGATCAGTTGGCAAGCGAAGGCACACTATTCACGGAGTGCTACGCCCAACACGTGAGTGGTGCATCTCGTTCGGCACTCCTCACGGGGCGTTATCCGCTGCGCAGTGGAGGTTTCGATATGCCAGCCTCGGAGGTTACATTTGCAGAGCTAGCGAAGAGTGCAGGCTACCAAACAGCAGCCATTGGTAAGTGGGATGTGTCGAATCGCAAACCTATCGAGGGTCGTGTGCCCAATGACCAAGGTTTCGACTACTACTACGGCACACTAGGTGCTAATGATGGCGGCAAATCTCAAATGTATGACAACAAAACCCCAGACCAATTGGTGACCGATATGAGCATGTTTTCTAAGTTATACACCGATAAAGCTATAGGATATTTGGAGAATGAGCGAAAAGACGACAAACCATTCTTACTATATGTTGCCCATACAATGTTGCACTCTAGAGTGGGTGTTTCGCCCGAATATGTGGGCACTACACATGGTGGATTGTATGGCGATGCACTCAAGGAGTTGGACACCGAAATCGGGCGACTAATATCTAAAGTCGAAGAGTTGGGTCTACGTGACAACACCGTAATTATATATATGACCGACAATGGCCCTTGGTGCCAATACACATATCGCCTAAATGTGGCAAAGTTCTACAAACCAGGAGAGATATTCTGGGGCAATAGTGGCGGTCTAAGAGATGGTAAAGGTTCGGCATACGAGGGCGGTGCTAAGACTCCATGTATCATAAGCTGGAAGGGGCACACACCGGAAGGCGTGGTTAAGGATGGATTGATGGCAACAATAGACTTTATGCCGACATTCGCATCAGTGTGTGGTTTTGAACTGCCCAATGTGACTATAGATGGTGTGAACCAAAGTAAATTTTTCTTCACCAAAAGTGCCACAAGTGCACGGGATAGCTACTGCTACATGCAAGTTGCGATTCCTGGCAAAAACTTGATGGAGGATTTTGTGGGTGTGCGCAACAGTGAGTGGAAGCTGTTGATTCCTGGCAGAGACCCTCGCAAGGATGGCAAAAAGCATAGATTCTTGACAGATTTCGGAACCAACGACTACGAACTCTACAACCTGCGCAACGACCCCAATGAGACCAAAAACGTGGTTAATGAATACCCCAAAGTCGTAGAACAACTAAAGAGCGAATACGCCAAAATGAAGAAGAGTTTTGGCGTAGACCACGCTATATTATATAAGCAATAAAAGGTTTATGTATAGATACACAGATCACAAAGTAACAACGCCAATGAGCGATATGCACAAAGAGATAGAGTTGGAGGGCATAGACCCACGAGAACTATATGGTCACAAGGAGCAATACCTAGACCAAATAAGGGCAATGAACCCCGAACTTAAAATTATTGCACGTGGAGCATCAATCAAAGTATTGGGCGACGAGGAGGCAACTCGCAAATTTGAACAACGCCTAGAGGGATTAGTAGCATACTACATAAAGTATGGACACATATCAGAAGAGGTTGTAAATCAAGCATTTTCGGGCGTGAAAATCGAAAGCGAAACACGTGTCGATAAAGATGTGATAGTGTATGGCAATAATGGTGCGATAATTAGAGCTCGCACTCCCAATCAACAAAAACTAGTCACTCTATTCGACTCCAACGACCTGCTGTTTGGAGTTGGACCTGCAGGTTCGGGAAAGACATACACCGCCATAGCCTTGGCTGTTAAGCTACTAAAAGATAGGCAAGTAAAGCGCATAATACTCACTCGCCCAGCGGTCGAAGCGGGCGAAAAGCTGGGGTTCTTGCCAGGGGACATGAAGGAGAAACTGGACCCATATTTACAACCCCTGTACGATGCACTCAACGATATGATACCCCCTGCTAAGCTCCAAAAATTCATGGAGGAGGGTACCGTACAAATTGCCCCCTTGGCATATATGCGTGGTCGCACACTTGACAATGCTGTGGTGATTTTGGATGAGGCGCAGAACACTACCCTATCCCAAATCAAGATGTTCCTAACTCGCATGGGTCGCAATGCGAAGTTTATAGTCACTGGCGACGTAACCCAAATAGACCTGCCCCACAAAGCAGATAGCGGATTACTTAAGGCTATGGATAACCTCCGCGAAGTGAAGGGTATAGGGATTGTGGAGTTCGACAAACGAGACATCGTGCGCCACCCTCTAGTGAAGAGCATCGTTGCGGCATTTGAGCGAGGCGAAAGTGCACCAATAGTTAAACTTACAAAAAAGTAGAGCAAAGATGACATTAGCAGATACGAATAGATGGTTTATGATAGTGAATCCCGTGGCGGGTTCGGGCAAAGGATTAGAGGATTATCCTCTTATTTCTAAACTATTGAGAGATGCCGATATTTCGTGCGAACCAGTATTCACAGAACACAAATTCCACGCCGTAGAGCTCACCGTGTCGGCCGTAAAACGAGGCTTCCGCAAAGTGTTGGTCGTGGGAGGTGACGGCACAGTGCACGAGGTTGTGAATGGACTATTTATACAGGATGCCATAGAGCCCACGCAGGTTAAACTAGGGGTTATAGCTGTGGGTACGGGCAATGACTGGGTGCGCACATTTGGCACTCCACGCAGATATCAAGATGCCATAAAGGCTATAAAAGAGGAGCGATCATTCCTGCAAGATGTGGGTGAGGTTAGCTACTGCGAATCGCACTTCACTCAGAGCCGATATATGGCAAATGTGTCGGGTGTGGGATTTGATGCCCATGTCCAAAAGACATTTATGCACCTACGCAAAAAAGGTAAGACCAACAAATTGTCATATATTTGGAGCATGCTCAAAGCCTTTTTTTCGTACAAATCTACGGGCGTTAAAATTTGGGTGGACGACAAGCTCATATACAACAATTTGATGTTTAGTGCTGCAATTGGAATATGTAAATTTAATGGTGGAGGTATGCAACAGCTGCCAACTGCAATTGCAGATGATGGATTGTTGGATATTTCGATGATACGCCCCATTCGTATTTGGCACTTGCTGTTCAGATTTAAACTTCTGTTTAATGGAGGTATACATCGTATAGGTCATGTAAGCAGTGCTCGGGGAGAAAAAATCCGAATAGAATCTACCCCCGAAATTAAAATCGAGGTGGATGGTGAGCTACTTGGTGAGACCCCTTTTGAGTTCACGGTGCACCACAAAGCCATAAGAGTTGTGGTATCCGAAAAGTTCCTCAAGGAGCTTAAATCTCAAAAATAGGACACACAATATTTAGAAAAAATCTTCGTTCTCATAGCGAGAATAAAGTGTATAAAATAATTAATGAAAAGAAAATTCTTTAGTACAATAGCATTGGGGTTAATTTTAGGATCGTGCGTATCCACCCCCAAAAGCAAAATGACAAATAGTGACAACCCCGAGTCTGCAATGGCAGAGGAGAACAAGGAGAAGACAATCTGCAAAAAAGAGCCCAAAAGCGAAGCTGTAGAGGTGCTGTATTTTCACAACGACGACCGCTGCGAAACGTGCGAGGCAATCGAACGACTCACCACAGAAGTTATAAATAGCAAATTCTCTAAGGAGCTCAATAATGGTAAGCTACAACTCTCAATCATAGACTTTTCGACCACCGAGGGCGAAAAAATTGCGAATATGTATGAGGTGACCAAAACCACACTTTTCATAAACAAATGGTACGGAGGTACAGTTAGTTGCGACAACCTCACGGAGTATGGATTCGCCACAGCTACCACCAACCCCGAGGAGTACAAATTGCAGATTGAAGCTAAGCTAACAATGCTACTAAAGGCTTAGGTAACAGGCAAATAGATATGATAACTAGAATAAATATCCCCAGCTCCGAAGCTGAGCACTTTGATGCGTGTTGGGAGCTATACGAATCCGCATTTCCGCCAGAGGAGAGGCGTGAAAAGGTGTATCATATCGAAACTATGGCTCGCAAAGAGTTTCACTTCGATGCCATCATGGACAATGACAAACTAGTTGGAGTTATTGGATGGTGGAATTTTGAGCATATAATATATGTAGAGCACCTTGCAACCCTCCCCTCTATGCGCAATTGCGGATATGGACGCAAAATATTATCCGCCCTAAAACAGGATCGCAACGACAAAACAATACTTCTGGAGGTCGAGCACCCCACATATCCAATCGCTCAACGACGCATAGGATTCTACGAACGAGAGGGTTTTATGCTCAATTGGCACACCTATATCCACCCTCCATACAGAGGCACAGATTGGGTAAGCCTACTAATCATGACATACCCTAATGCGATATCAAACAGCGAATTAGAGACATTCAAAAGTGAGTGTTTCCCTGTTATTCATTTTAGGCATCATTACTAATAAAATAGTACTTACACAAAAAAGGTCTTGGATTATAAAAATCCAAGACCTTTTTATATATGTATATATCCAAATTCTACTTGTTCACTTGGAACTTAGTAACGCCATCACGTAGGAAACCTACGATTTGTGATGCTGCAGCCAAACCTGCATTGATATTTGCCTCAGCAGTCTCTGCACCCATCTTCTTTGATGTAGCGAAGAATCTCTTGCCGAACTTCTCTGCCATCTCCTCAGCATTTGCTGGTGCTATGTCCGAGATATACTTGAGGTCTGTGCGCTCTGCCATAGCCTCCACGATACCAGCCTCATCAATCACCTCTTTGCGAGCTGTATTAACCAACGTTGCACCCTTAGGCATTGATGTCAATAGTTTGTAACCAATTGAACCCTTAGTCTCAGCAGTTGCTGGGATATGAAGCGACAAGTAGTTAGCACGAGAGTATAGCTCCTCGATTGAAGATACTGCCTCTACGCCATCATTAGCAAAAACCGCTGGGTCGGTAACAAATGGGTCGAATGCAATAACATTCATTCCAAAAGCCTTACCCTTAAGAGCGACCAAGCGACCCACGTTACCATAAGCGTGGATAGCCAAAGTCTTGCCTACAAGCTCCGAACCTGTACCTGGAGTGAATTGGTTACGAGCCATAAATACCATCATTGAGATAGCCAACTCAGCCACCGCGTTAGAGTTTTGACCTGGAGTGTTCATAACAACGATGCCACGAGCCGAAGCAGCTGCCAAATCCACATTGTCGTAACCTGCACCTGCGCGAACAACGATTTTGAGTTGTTTTGCAGCGTCGATTACCTCCGACGTAACTTTATCTGAACGGATGATGATTGCATCTACGTCGGCTACTGCTGCCAACAACTCCGCTTTATCTGCGTATTTTTCGAGCAAAGCAACTTCGTAATCTGCTGCTTTGATAATCTCTGTGATTCCCTCGACAGCCTCTTTTGCAAATGGCTTCTCGGTTGCGATTAAAACTTTCATACCTATGTATAATAGATTATTTATTCATTGATTCAAACTCCTGCATGCAAGCAATCAAAGCCTCGACGCTCTCCTTTGGCAAAGCGTTGTAGCACGATGCACGGAAACCACCTACCAAACGGTGACCCTTGATTCCAACCATACCCTTAGATTGTGCAAATGCCATAAATTCAGCTGCCTTCTCCTCGTTACCCTCGCTCATTACGAAACAGATATTCATATTTGAACGATCCTCTACTGCTGCTGTACCCATAAACATTGAGTTACGCTCGATTTCCGAGTACAACATTGCTGCTTTCTCCTTGCAACGACGGTTCATCTCCTTAACTCCACCTTGAGCCTTCACCCACTTCAATACCTCATTTACAACGTAGATAGGAAGTACTGGTGATGTGTTGAACATAGAGTTGTTTGCCACGTGAGTGTTGTAGTTTACCATAGATGGCAACTCACGAGTAACCTTCTCCAACAAATCCTCGCGGATAACGATGAATGCGATTCCCGAAGGACCCATATTCTTTTGAGCACCACCATAAATCATAGCATACTTTGTGATGTCAATCTCACGGCTAAGGATATCTGAACTCATATCTGCGATTACTGGAACTGGAGAGTCCAAATCTGCGTGGTACTCAGTACCATAGATAGTGTTGTTTGATGTGATGTGAACATAATCCAAATCCGCAGGAATCTCTATGCCCTTAGGGATATATGAGAAATTCTTGTCAGCCGAAGTAGCCAACTCTACAACCTCACCATAAAGTTTAGCCTCCTTGAGTGCCTTCTTCGACCACACACCAGTGTTGATGTAACCAGCCTTAGAGTTAAGGAAGTTAGCAGGGATAGCGAAGAATTGAGTACTTGCACCACCGCCAAGGAACAATACTTTGTAATTATCAGGAATGTTAAGCAACTCTGCAAGATTTGCCTTTGCCTCTTCGAGCACAGCCTCAAAATCTTTAGAGCGGTGCGAGATCGACAGCAAAGATAGTCCAGTTCCGTTCAAATCAAGGATTGCCTTTGCAGCATTTTCGATAGCCTCTTGCGGAAGAATCGATGGTCCCGCATTAAAATTGTGCTTTTTCATAAAAATTGATTATATTCAAAAAAATGTAGTTAGTTATTTGTTTTTACTAAAATAGACACCTAATTAATATTGTGTTATTTTTGTAACGCAAAGGTAATGAAATATCTCTAACATTGTTCTCCGATGAGCACTTTTTTTACTATAAAATGTTGGAACATCTATTTTTTTACTAATTTTGTAAAAAATTATAAACATAATGATACGTTCAATGACAGGCTTCGGCAGAGCCGAGGTTACACTTGCCACCAAAAAAATAACTATCGAGATTCGCACACTAAACTCCAAACAGATAGACCTTTCGCTCAAAATGCCATCGGCATATAGAGCCGTAGAGGCAGAGGTTAGAAACATCATAACCAAGGGAGTTCAACGAGGCAAAACAGATGTCTATATATCTGTAGCTCAGAATAGTGCAGAGTCATCAACCAAAATCAACAAGCCAATATTTGCGGAGTATTACAAGCAGATTATGGAGGCTTGCAAAGATGCTGGAGTTGAAGGCGATGTAGAGAGCTCGACAATCGCCGCTGTATTGCGCATGCCCGAGGTTATAGCTACCCAAAGCGAGGATGTGAGCGACGAGGAGTTTGCGGCTGTTGTCGAGGGGGTAAAGAGTGCAATAGCTCATCTCAACGAATTTCGTGAGCAAGAGGGTGCAATACTCATTGCCGATCTATTGCGCCGTGTCTCTCTAATCGAGGAGTACAAAGAGGCAGTTGTGCCATTTGAGCAAGCTCGCATAGAGGTGGTCAAGGAGCGTATACGTGAAAATATCGAGAAGCACAACATCGCCGTAGACAACAACCGTTTCGAGGCAGAGATGATTTTCTATGTCGAGAAATTGGATATCACCGAGGAGAAGGTGCGCCTAAACAACCACTGCAACTACTTCCGTGAAGTGGCAGCTGAGGAGGAGGGTGCAGGTCGTAAACTAGGGTTCATAACCCAAGAGATGGGGCGTGAGATTAACACTATGGGTTCTAAGGCAAACAACTCCGACATCCAACGCCTGGTGGTACAGATGAAAGATGAGTTGGAAAAAATCAAAGAGCAAGTTCTCAATATTTTATAAGGTGATATTATGTCAAAGAAATTAATTATATTTTCAGCCCCAAGTGGCAGTGGTAAGAGTACAATCATAAACCAGCTACTCACCAAATTTCCGGAGTTGGAGTTCTCGATTTCGGCAACTTCTCGTGCCCCACGTGGCGAGGAGCAGGATGGCAAGGAGTACTATTTCCTTAGCTCCGAGGAGTTTAAGAAGAGAGTCGTTGCAGATGAATTTGTGGAGTGGGAGGAGGTATATGCTGGCACCTGCTATGGTACTCTAAAGTGTGAGATGGAGAGAATTTGGAGCAAAGGAAACACTATTATTTTCGATGTGGATGTTATGGGAGGTATACGACTCAAAAAGATATTTGGCGAGGATGCTTGCTCCATATTTATTATGCCACCTTCGGTCGAGGAGTTGCGCAAAAGATTGGAGGGACGAGCTACGGATGCACCCGAAGTTATCGAAAAACGTGTGGCAAGAGCCGAGATGGAGATTTCGAAATCGTCGGAGTTTGACAATGTTGTCGTAAACGATATCCTAGCTCGTGCCGTGGCAGATACAGAGGCAGTAATAAGTAATTTTTTAAAGGAGTAGAGTGAAGCGAACGATGCTATACTTCGGGTCGTTTAACCCGATTCACAATGGGCATATTTCGTTGGCGGAGTATGTCATCGAGAGAGGAGTGTGCGATGAGTTGATACTTATCGTGTCACCTCGCAATCCACTAAAGAGTAGCGCGGAGCTAGCCCCCGAGACCGACCGATATGAGATGGTAGAGATGGCTTGCGCGGAGTGCAAGTACCCCGAGCAGATAAAGCCATCGGTGATAGAGTTTATGTTGCCGAGACCATCTTACACCATAAATACACTACGCTATCTGAGTGAAAACCATGGCGAAGGTTGCTCATTTTCGATACTTATGGGTGGTGACATAATCCCACAATTCGACAAATGGAGGGATTATGAGGAGATACTCCAACGCTATCCTATATATGTATATCCCAGGCGTGGAGAGGTCGTGGATAGATACCTTGACAAAATAACCCTATTAGAGGATGCTCCATACTTCGACTACTCATCGACCGATGTGCGCCAAAGCTCTATGCTATCCAAACCAATAGAGCGTATGGTGCCGACCAATGTGGCAGAGTATATCCACAACAAAGGGCTATGGACTCCCGAATCACTACTGCTTAAATTAACAGAGCAAATAGACACCACCCCCACAGCAGCACTATACGCCGAGCGTGGAGCGCACTATTTCCACACCTCCGAGTGGGGCAAAGCTCTCAACGACTTCAACAAAGCATTGGAGTTAGAGCCTCAGCACAAAGAGTCCACGGAGCTAAAAAAGATGGTAGAAGAGATACTAAAATTCAGATACACAGATATTTACAATCCATAATATGAAACAACTAAAAATAGCACTCCTTGCAGGAGGAAACTCCTCCGAAAGGGAGATAGCCCTAAATAGTGCAGCACAAATAGAGTCGGCACTCGACAACTCGAAATACGACATTACACTCATCGACATTCACCACCAAAGTTGGAGTCACACCACCCCCGAGGGCGAAAAAATCGAGATGGATAAGAACGATTTTTCGGTGACCGTAGCAGGCAACAAGCGCACCTTTGATTATGCACTTATCATCATACACGGCACCCCGGGCGAGGATGGTATGTTGCAAGGATACTTAGAGATGATAGGCATACCCTTCTCTTCGTGCTCAATGACATCATCGGTCATAACATTCGACAAACTATCCACCAAACGTGCTGTGGCAGGGTGTGGCGTAGGGTTAGCCAAAGAGGTATTCTTGCGCAAGGGTGAGTCGTTCGACACCACAAAGTTGGTCGAGGAACTTGGACTTCCAATGTTCGTGAAACCCAACGCTAGTGGTTCATCATTTGGAGTGAGCAAAGTCAAGAGCGAGGAGGAGATTGCAGCAGCCGTGGAGTTGGCATTCACCGAGAGCGACGAAGTGTTAATCGAGGAAGCAATCATCGGACGCGAAATGGGATGCGGCATCATGATAACAGCCGACAGAGAGTATCTACTCCCCATAACCGAGATGGTGACCAAACGAGACTTCTTCGACACCGAAGCCAAATACACATCTGGACTATGCGAGGAGATTACCCCAGCACCAATCTCAGACGACGTCAAACGCAAGCTCAATGAGATGACCATAGCGGCATACAAAGCGTGCAGATGCCGAGGAGTTGTGCGCATAGATTTCATAGTTACTCAAGGCGGCGACCCCTACATGATAGAGGTGAACTCAATACCAGGAATGAGCTCAGGAAGCCTCATACCACAACAAATACGTGCCGCAGGAATGACAATCGGGGAGTTCTTCGACATCGTAATAGAGGATACCTATAAATCGCAGTGTGCCCTATGATGATTGAGATAGATGATAAAATCGTAAGCATCGACCTACTCACAGAGCACTTCGCATGCGACATCACCAAATGCAAAGGAATCTGCTGCGTAGAGGGCAATGCAGGTGCACCACTAGAGTTTGACGAAATCGACATCCTAGAGCAAGAGTACGACAGCTACAAACCATACATGACCCCCGAGGGCATAGCATCTATAGAGCAAAATGGATTTATGGTGATAGATGAAGATGGTGACTACACCACCCCACTTGTGAACGATGCAGAGTGCGCCTACGCCTACACCGAAGGCGATTTGACACTCTGCGCCATAGAGAAGGCGTGGCGAGCAGGGGAGTGCGGTTTCCAAAAGCCAATCTCGTGCCACCTCTACCCTATTCGTCTAATCAACCTCTCGAATGGCAGCACGGGGCTCAACTACCATCGCTGGGGAGTATGCCACTCAGCTTGCACAAATGGCAAAAAATTGGGTATTCCAGTATATAAATCCTTGGAGGGTGCCATCACTCGCCGCTTCGGAGAGGAGTTTTACCACGCATTAGAGGCCGCTGAGCAGATGATAAACTCAAAAAATTAGACTCCATACAAAAAATTATCATGTTGGATATTAGACAGATAATGTTCCGACACAAAAATAGAGCGGTTTTAATAGCAAAAAACCGACAAAATATTTTGTTATTAAACAAAAAACATATATATTTGCATTCGCTTTTGGAAACAAAGGCAAAGGTCAGGAGGGATGGGTGAGTGGCTGAAACCACCAGTTTGCTAAACTGACGTACGGGTAACTGTACCGGGGGTTCGAATCCCCCTCTCTCCGCTGAGAAACTTTCAGAAAGTTTCAAAAATGCGGCAAAAGAGCGTTAAATCAATGATTTACGCTCTTTTTTTATGTATATACCTGTCATCTTTTTACGCCCAATTTTCACTTTTCTGTCATAGTTGAGTTACAAATTCGTTACAGAAAATTTTGAAGCCCAAAATTGTAACGATTTTCGACGTAACTTGCTTATTGACTGTAAAATGACAAAACTTGACAGTGTTTTGATAGCTCACTAATTAGTGTTTAACAGTAACTTTGCAGTGCAAATCGTTACAGAAAAAATTTGAGTTATGAGCAGTACATTTAGGGTTCTTTTTTATCTCCGCAAGAACTATGTAAACAAAGAGGGCAAAGCATCAATTATGGTTCGCCTAACAATCGGTGGCGATATGCTGCAATTTAGCAGCAAACTTGACATAGAACCACATCTATGGAATACAGCAACCACAAAGGTTGTCGGTAAGAGCAGTGAGGCTATACGTGTCAATGCAGCCTTAGACAATATCAAAAGCTCCATTATTAGCCACTATCGTACAATATCCGATAGAGAGGTTGTAGTAACAGCCGAGAAGGTGCGCAACGCTTTTCTAGGTCTTGCCACAAAGGGCGAGACATTGCTCGACATATTTAATAAACACATCGAGGATAGCGAGAAGTCAATCGGCATTAGTATAACTAAGGCTACCGTGCAGAAGTATAAGGTTACTCGCACTCGTGTAACTGACTTTATGAAGAAACGATATAATATATCGGACATAGGCATAAAGGAGATCAATCATATGTTTATTACCGACTTTATAATACTTCCCCTACTTTAGACAGCATTCTCTTAATTAATAAGATATATTCCTCTCCTTGTGTCGGTTAATATTATTTTTATTTCACTAGTTTG